>NZ_CP186480.1:1854375-2472500 GCF_049354825.1 Parablastomonas sp. CN1-191
ATCGTACAGCGCATAACCGATGCCGTAGCCGAGCAGTCCGCCCGCGACCGAGGCCAGCGTGGCCACCAGCGCATAGCGCAGCGCGTGTTTCGGCTGCGCCAGGCACATCAGACCCAGTACCGGGTGCGGCGGGATCGGAAAGAAGCTGGCTTCCACGAACGCGAACAGCGCCAGCCACCACATGGCATGGCGATGCGCGGCCTTGTCGAGGGTCCATTCGTAAAGGCGACGCAGCATTCGGGACGGCTCCAGCGCCGCGCGAAAAGCGGCGCCGCCGCCCTAGCGATGGCACGCGGGAACGACAAGAGATAACCATATGGGTTATTTTATATTGACAGCGTCACGCTGTTTGGGTACATAAACGGAACATCGCGACAGACCGATTCGAAGCGCACCGCCGCCGGCCCACACCGGCGCGGCGGCGTTTTCGCGTGTTTCGCGTTCACGGCGGGGAGACACCATGGCAACCGACAGCACGGGCAAGCGGCTTTACGGCGCGCCCAAGAACTGGCCCGACATCTTCATCAATCACCTGGCCGAAACATCGAACATCAAGGCATCGGCCGATGCCGCCAGCGTCAGCCAGTCGCTGGTTTACAAGAAGCGCCGCGACGACCCCGCCTTTGCCCAGCGCTGGTACGCGGCGCTGGCAGAGGGTTACGACACGCTGGAGATGGAACTGCTGGAGCGGCTGCGGACCGGGCGGCTGGAGGACGAACTGGAGGACGGCACCCGGCGCAAGTTCGACATCGGCACCGCGTTCAAGTGCATCACCGCGCACCGCGAGACGGTGATGCGCGAGAAGAGCCGCCGATCGCTGGCCGACGAGGTGACCACGATCCAGTCGATCAACGCCAAGATCGACCGCCTGCGCGAGCGCCAGCAACAGGCCGAGGCGCTGGCCGCGCGCCGGGCCGCCAGGGCCGCGGGCAGCCATGACGAATAGGCCGCGCACCAGCCGCGGCAGCTGGTTCCGCCGCTTCGACGATGCCGGGCTTGAGGACCGGCTGGTGCTGGACAAGCAGCTGGCCGCGCACGAGCGCGCCGCGCTGGGCAACTGGCACTGGGAGATCTGGGCGCGCGACGAACAGTTGCCGCCGGGCGGGCCGTGGCGGGTGTGGCTGATCTGCGCCGGGCGCGGTTTCGGCAAGACCCGCGCCGGGGCCGAGTGGGTGCGCGATGTCGCGCGCCAGGACCCGGAGGCGCGCATCGCGCTGGTCGGCGCCAGCCTGGGCGAAGTGCGCAGCGTCATGGTCGAAGGGGAAAGCGGCGTGCTGGCCGCATCGCCCGGCGCGCTGGCGCCAGAGTTCGAACCGTCCCTGAAGCGGCTGCTATGGCCCAACGGCGCGCAGGCGTTCCTCTATTCTGCCGGTGAGCCGGAAAGCCTGCGCGGGCCCCAGCACAGCCATGCCTGGTGCGACGAGATCGCCAAGTGGGACAACGCCGGCGGCCGCGCCATCGCCGCGTGGGACAACCTGCAGCTGGGCATGCGGCTGGGCGACCACCCGCGCGTGCTGGCCACCAGCACGCCGCGCCGGGTGCCGCTGATGACCCGGCTGATGGCCGAGGCGCGCGGCGGCGCGGTAGTGGTGGCGCGCGGCCGCACCGCCGACAACGCCGGGGTGCTGCCGACCACCTATTACGAGGCGATGCTGGACCAGTTCGGCGGATCGTCGCTGGGGCGGCAGGAGCTGGACGGCGAGCTGCTGGGCGAGGTCGACGGCGCGCTGTGGAGCCGGGCGCTGATCGAGCGGTGCCGCGCCGCGGTCCTGCCCCAGGAACGGGTGCGCACGGTGATCGGCGTCGATCCGCCCGCGGGCGGCGCTTCCGGTTCCGGGGGCGATGCCTGCGGCATCGTGGTGGCCGCGTTGCTGGCGGATGGCAGCGCCGCGGTGCTTGCCGACGCCAGCGTCGAGCGGGCCGGGCCCGAACAATGGGCCCGCGCGGTGGCCGATGCCGCCGCCGCGTGGGATGCCGACCGGGTCATCGCCGAGGCCAACCAGGGCGGCAAGATGGTGGAGGCGGTGCTGCGCGCCGCCGACGCCGCCTTGCCGATCACGCTGGTCCACGCCTCTACCGGCAAGGTCGCCCGGGCGGAGCCGGTGGCGGCGCTGTACCAGAGCGGCAAGGTTCGCCACGCCGGCCTGTTCGCGGCGCTGGAAGACGAGATGTGCGGCCTGATGACCGGCGGCCGCTACGAAGGCCCGGGCCGCAGTCCCGACCGCGCCGACGCGCTGGTCTGGGCGCTGACCGAATTGTGCCTGCAACGCCGCGCCCGGCCGCGCGTGCTGGCGATGTGACCCGCCCTAGCCGTTCGCGCCTGCCCCAATCAGAAAGGCCCCTTATGTCGTTCCTTCAATCGCTGGCCGCCGCCTTCAAGGGCGAGGCCGCGCGCGTGCCCCTGAGCGGGCCGATACCGCGCGGGTTTTCCAGTCCGTGGTATTTTGCCGATGGCGGCGATGTGCGGGCCCCGTTCGAATATACCGCTGCGGTGCGCCGCGCCTACCTCGACAACCCGGTGGCGCAGCGCGCGGTGCGGCTGGTGGCCGAAGGGATCGGCGGGGCGCCGCTGCAGCCGGTCGATGCCCGGCTGGCGGCGCTGGTGAAGGATACCAGCGCCGGGCAACCGCTGATGGAAACGCTGGCGAGCCAGTTGCTGCTGCACGGCAATGCTTACGTCCAGGTGCTGAAGGATGCCGCCGGCCAGCCGGTGGAGCTTTTCGCGCTGCGGCCCGAGCGGGTCACGGTGGTGCCGGGCGCGGACGGCTGGCCGGCGGCTTATGCCTACCGCGTCGGCGACAAGGCTTTGACCATCCCGGTTTTCGACCAGGACGCCAGCCCCAACCTGGTCCACGTCCGCTTCTTCCACCCGGCAGACGATCACTACGGCGCCGGCTGCCTGGCCGCCGCCAACGAGGCGGTGGCGACCCACAACGCCGCCGCGGCCTGGAACCGCACGCTGCTGGAGAACGCGGCGCGGCCATCGGGCGCGCTGGTATTCGACGGCGCCGACGGATCGGCGCTGTCGTCCGACCAGTTCGACCGCCTGAAGGCGGAGCTGACCAGCGCCTATGCCGGCGCGCTCAACGCCGGGCGGCCGCTGCTTTTGGAAGGGGGGCTGAAATGGCAGCCGCTCAGCCTGTCGCCCGCCGACATGGACTTCGCAAGCCTGAAGGCGGCGGCGGCGCGCGACATCGCGCTGGCTTTCGGGGTGCCGCCGATGCTGCTGGGCCTGCCGGGCGACGCCACTTACGCCAATTACCGCGAGGCCAACCGCGCGCTGTGGCGCCTGACGCTGCTGCCGCTGGCGGGCAAGATCCTGGGCGCCATCGCCGAAGGGCTGGCGACGTGGTTTCCCGGCGCCGCGCTGGCCATCGACCAGGACAAGGTGCCGGCGCTGGCCGAGGACCGGGAAGCGCTGTGGGCGCAAGTCGCCGCTGCCGACTTCCTGTCTCCGGCCGAAAAGCGCGCCGCCCTCGGCATCCAGCCGACATCCCCTAGCGTGGAGAACAAATCATGAACTCCGATGACGTCCTGGCGCGCCTGCTGGCCCAGGCGGCCGACAGCGGCGGCGATTTCGTGACGCTGCGCGCGATCGTCGAGGAAGCCAGCGAGATCGGCGCCGAACGCGCGCTGCACCGCCTGGGCCTGGCCGACCCCGGCGCCGAAGCGGACCAGAACGAGCTGCGCGAACTGCTGGCGGCGTGGCGCGATGCCAAGCGCAGCGCCTGGCGCGCGGCGATCGCGTGGATCGCGCGCGGCGTCTTCGCGCTGTTGCTGGCGGGCATGGCCTACCGGCTCGGCGTGACGGGCCTGCTCAAGTGACGCTGCGGTTTGCCGGCTATGCCGCGCTGTTCGGCAAGCGCGACGCGGGCCGCGACACCATTCGTCCGGGCGCCTTCGTGCGCACCCTGGCCGAACGCCAGGAGCCCCTGCCGCTGTTCTGGCAGCACCGGCCCGAGCAGCGCATCGGCTGGATCGAAAGCGCCCGCGAAGATGCGCGCGGTCTGCGCGTGGTCGCTACCATCGACAATCCCCAGGGCGGCGCCGCCGCGGCGCTGACGCGCGGCGCGGTGACCGGGCTGAGCTTCGGCTACCGCGCCCGCGCCTTCGACCGCAGCCAGGCCGGACGCGACCTGATCGAGGTCGACGTCTTCGAGGTCAGCCTCGTCACGCACCCGATGCAGCCGGGCGCGCGCGTCCACCTGCTGACCCGGCCCTGACACCAATCCACCCCGCCCCGGCCATCCGGCCATGATGAAAGGTACTGCCCCCATGGATACCGTTGTTACCGTTTCCGATCCGCTCGACGCCTCGTTCGACCTGGTCGCACGGGCCGATGCCGCCGACGCGGCGATCGGCGCGCTTCGCGGCGATGTCGACGAGGTGAAGGCGCGGCTCGACAAGGTCGCCCGGGCCGCGACGCGCCCCGCGCTGGACGGCGGCGCCGCGCCGTCGGTCGAGCTCAAGGGCTTCGTCGACGGCTACTTGCGCCGCGGCCGCGAGACCGAGCTGAAATCGCTGACCCAGGGCGTCGGCGGCGACGGCGGCTATGCCGTCCCGCGCGAGATCGACGCCATGATCGCCCGGCAGCTGGCCGCCATCAGCCCGATCCGAGCGATTGCACAGGTCGTCCAGACCGGCACCAGCGGCTATCGCAAGCTGATCACCACCGGCGCCCCCGCGTCGGGCTGGGTCAGCGAGACGGCCACCCGTCCCGACACCGGCACGCCCAAGTTCGTCGAGATCGTGCCCCCCTCGGGTGAGCTTTATGCCAACCCCTCGGCCAGCCAGGCCATGCTCGACGATGCGGCGTTCGACCTCGAAAGCTGGCTGGCGGACCAGATCGCCAGCGAGTTCGCCCGCGCCGAAGGGGCCGCGTTCGTGAACGGCACCGGCATCAACCAGCCCAAGGGCTTCCTGGCCGCGCCGACCAGCGCCGCCAACGATGCCAGCCGCCCGTTCGGGACGCTGCAGATGACCGCCACGGGCAATGCCACCGGCTTCGATACCGCGCCCGAGCTGAAGCTGATCGACCTGGTCCACACGCTGAAGGCCGGGCACCGCCAGGGCGCCTGCTTCGTCATGAACTCCGCCACGCTGGCGCAAGTGCGCAAGTTCAAGGCCGCCGACGGCAGCTTCATCTGGCAGGCGGGCATCATGGCCGGCCAGCCCGACCGGCTGCTGGGCTACCCGGTGGTCGAGGCCGAGGACATGCCGGACGTCGCCGCGGGCGCCTTTCCGATCGCGTTCGGCAACTTCCATAACGGCTACCTGATCGCCGAGCGCCGGAGCACGTCGATCCTGCGCGACCCGTTCACCAACAAGCCGTTCGTGAACTTCTACGCGACCAAGCGGATCGGCGGGCAGGTGCTCGACAGCGACGCGATCAAGCTGCTGAAAATCTCGGCCTAAGGACCGCGCCTTCAGGCTCGAGACCGGCGCCGCGGGTGGTCCCCTCACCCGCGGCGTCACCCCCCTTATTTCTTGAAGAACGGAGGCCGCGATGCAGCGGGTTCTTGCCGCGCCGGTCGATGTGTCGCCGGCCGCGCTATCCGAGCTCAAAGGCTGGCTCGGGATCACCACGCCGGCCACCGATCCGGCCCTGGAAGCGCTGCTGCGCGCGGGCCTGGAGCTGTGCGAAGGCTTCATTGGCCAGATGCCGCTCCAGGCCGAGTGCGAGGAAGTTCTTCCCGCCGCCGCCGCCTGGCAGGCGCTGGCGACGCGCCCGGTGCAGGCAATCACGGCGCTGGAAGGCATCGCCGCAAGCGGCCAGCGCACCGCGCTGGCGGCCACGGCCTATGCGGTCGAGCTCGATGCCGACGGCGTCGGCCGCGTGCTGGTGATGGATGCGGGCGAGGCTGGCCGCGTGGCGGTGCGCTTTACCGCCGGGATCGCCGCCGACTGGCTCGTCCTGCCCGATGCGCTGCGCCAAGGCGTGGTCCGCTATGCCGCCAACGCCTGGAGCGAACGCCAGAGCGCCGAGGCCGCGCCGGCGCTGCCCGCCGCGGTTGCCGCGCTGTGGCAGCCGTGGCGCCGGATGCGGCTGGCATGAGCGGCGATCCCTTCGCCGCGCTGGTCGCGGCCGCGCTGCGCATCGCCGCCGCCCGCCGCGCTGCCCGCGCGCTCAGCCCCGAGCGGCGCTGGCGCGACGCGCGGCTGGTCTGGCCCCGCTTCGCCCGGAAGGAGCCATGATGGAAATCGCCCTGCGCGCCGCGCTGATCGACTGGCTCGAGATGGACCCCGCGCTTGCCGCGCTGAACGCCGTTGTGGAGGAAGCCCCGCTCCGCTCCGAGCTGCCGTGGCTTGCCATCGCCGCCAGCGCCAGTGCCGACTGGAGCACCAAGGACGCCGCCGGCCGCGAAGTCCGCATCGCGCTGGAACTGCATTGCCGCGGCGATGCGCCCGGAACCGCGGCCGGCCTTGTTCGCGCCATCGAAGACCGCATCGCCGCGCTGCCGCCCGACCAGGACGGCTTCGCCGTCGTCACCAGCCAGTTCCTGCGTTCGCGCGCCGAACAGCGCGCCGCGAACACGCGCGCGATCCTGCTCGAATACCGGTTTCGCATCCTGTCCGGCTGACGCCGGCACGGACGGCCGCAACGCCAGCGCGGGCGAACCAACGCATTTTCAAAGAAAGGACATCATCATGCCTGCCCAGAAAGGCGCTTCCTTCCTCCTCAAGCTGGCCGACGGCGAAACGCCGCCGGTCTATCGGACCGTTGCCGGGCTGCGCACCACGCAGATGTCGATCACCGGCGAAACGGTTGTCATCACGTCCAAGGATTCGGGCGGCTGGCGCGAGATCCTGGCGGGCGCCGGGACGCGCCAGGTGTCGGTCAGCGCGGCGGGCATCTTCCTTGGCAGCGACGCCGAGAACCAGCTCCGCGACCTGGCGATGACGGGCCAGCTGGCCGAATGCGAATTGTCGTTCGAGGACGGCGCCAAGCTGCGCGGCCGGTTCGCGGTCGCGCGGCTCGACTACTCGGGCGATTTCAACGGTGAGCGCAACTACACGCTCACGCTCGAAAGCTCGGGCGAGGTCGTGGCGGCATGAGCGAGGCCGACGCAGCACCCAACCCCTGGCGGGGCGAGGCCGCTTTCGCGGTGGCGGGCCGCCGCGTGGTCCTGCGGCCAACGTTCGCCGCCCTGGTGGCGGCAGAGGAAGAACTCGGCCCGCTGTTCGCGCTGGTCGAGCGGGCCGGCGCCGGGCAGCTCAGGCTGGCGGAGATCGCGGCGCTGTTCTGGCACTGCCTGGCCGACCGCGGCGATATTGACCGCAAGGCGCTGGGCGAGGCGCTGATCGCGCAGGGCCTTGCCGCCGCCACCGCGCCGCTGCGCACGCTGCTGTCGCAGATCCTGCAGGGCCGTGGCTGACGAGGCCCGCTTCGGCGCCGGCGCGGCGCGGCTCGTCGGGCTGGCCGCGCGCCTGCTCGGCTGGCGGCCCGACGAGACCTGGCGCGCCACCCCGGCGGACCTTGCCGCGGCGCTGGCACCGCCACCTGAAACCGCCGCGCCGCTGTCGCGCGGCGAACTTGCCCGAATGATGGAGGCCGACGATGTCCGATCCGGTTGATGCCCTGCTGCTTGACGTGCGCGCCAATACCCAGGGCTTTGCCGCCGACGTCCAGGCAATGCGCGGCACGTTCGACGCCACCCTGGTCGATGGCTTCGCCAAGGCCGGCGACGTCCTCGAACGCGGGCTGCTGGGCGCGATCCGCAAGGGCAGCCTGGGTTTCGAAGACCTGAAACGCGCCGCGCTGGGGGTGATCGACCAGATCGCCGCGCAAGCGGTGTCGAGCCTGTTCGCCGGGCTTGGTGGCGGCAAGGGCGGCGGCCTCAACCTCGGCAGCCTGATCGGCTCCATCATGGGATTGCCCGGGCGCGCCACCGGCGGCCCCGTCGCGCCCGACCGCCCTTACCTGGTGGGGGAACGGGGACCGGAGCTGTTCATGCCCGCCAGCGCCGGCAGCATCGTGCCCGGCGCGGCCCAGGCGCCGCGCGACGTGCGCGTTGCCATCACCATTGCAGCGCCGCGCGGCACGTCCGCGCCGCAAGCACTGCAGCGATCGTCGCGGCAGGTCGCCAGCGCGGTGCGCCGCGCGCTCAGCGACTATTGATAAGGGAAGCCGAACGATGGCCTTCTGGTTGGCGACACGCCGCATGAAGCAGGATCGCGACTGGATCCAGCGCTTCGACCCGCGCTTCTGGACCGTGGATTTCCCGCGCCCGGCGCTGGCCGCGCTGACCACACCGGCGCCCGACGCGCTGCGCGTCGACGCGACCTTTCACAACGCCGGCGACCTGGTCGGGCTGATCTGGACCAGCGAGGACACGCTCGACCACCCGCTGCTCGCCTATGAAACCAGCAGCGATTACACGCGCACCACGTTGCGCTTTCGCTGGCGCAGCGGCGGCGTGATCGCGCTGTCCGCCGTCGATGGCCCGACGCTGACGATCGAGGGGCGCGACGCCGCCGGCAGCCCGCGCACCTGGTACGTCAGGCTGTGGAACTACGCCGCCGGCAGCGGCGAGGACGCGGCGATCGTGCTGCCGTTCTCGGCCCTGGCGGAAGGCTGGGCCGCCGACGGCGAGGCGGTGCACCCCGCCGCGATCGACCGGATGTTCGTTTCGCTGGGCCGCCCCGGCCGAGGGCTGGGCCGAGCTGACCGGGATCGCCTGCGACGGCGCGGGCGCGCTGCTCGAGATCGGCGACGTGGTGGTGCCGCCGCACGGGCTGGCGATCGCGACCGCTTATGACGATGCCTGCAACCAGGCCCCGGCACGGCTGCTGCGCGGTGCCCGCCAGCTCGGCTATCGCGGCAGCCTGCTGCACTATGCCGGGATGAGCCACTTCATGCGGCTGGGCGGCGACCAGCTGGTGGCGACGGACGGCGATCCGCTGGCCGCCCCGGCGCGGGCCTGGCACGCGGAGTTCTTCGCGCTTGCCGCCGGCATGGGCTTCGCACCGATCGCGTCGCTGTCCTACGAGCTGCTGGCTGCCCTCTGCCCCGAGGCGTGGCAACAGCGCGCCGCAGACGGCAGCCCGGCGCGGACCGGGTGGGAGCCGCCCTCGGCGCTGCTGTCGCCGGCAAGCGCGGCGGCGATGGGCTGGCTGCAAGCCGCGGCGGCGGCCATCGCGCGGATGCTGAAGGACAGCGGCGCAGCCGTGCGGGTCCAGGTCGGCGAACCGTGGTGGTGGGTCATGCCCGACCGGCGGCCCTGCCTTTACGACGATGCCGCACGCGCCGCGCTGGGGGGCGATCCCCCGGTGATCGCGGACCTGGCGGCGCCGCTCGGCACGGCCGAAACCGACCTGCTCGACCACGCCGGCGCGCTGCTGGCAGCGTCGACCGGCGCCTTGCGCGATGCCGTTCGGGCCGCGGCCGCACCCGCGCCGGCCGAAGTCCTGTTGCTGGCCTTTTTGCCCACCATTCTCGATCCCGCGATGCCCGGCGCCACAAGGATGAACCTGCCGCCGGGCTGGGCAGCGCCCGCCTTCGACCGGCTGCAGGTCGAGGATTACGACTGGCTGACCGCCGGCGCCGATGCCCTGCGCCGCGCGGGCTATGCCGAAGTGGCGGCGCGGCTGGGGTATCCATTGGCCGAGACCGACTACCTGGCCGGCTTCGTCACGCGCCCCGGCGACCTGGCACAGTGGCGCGCGATCGACGGCGGCCTGGGCGAAGCGGCGACGCGCGGCGCGCACGAACGCTTCGTCTGGGCCCTGCCGCAAGTGTGCCGCGACGGGTTCGTGTTCCTTCCCATGAGCGAGGTTGCCATGCAGGCTTTCGATGACGTGTCCTATCCGCTCGCGCTCGGCCGCGATGCCACCGTGATGCCCGAATTCTCGACCAGCGTGGCGACGACCGCCTCGGGGTTCGAGCACCGCAATACCCTGTGGTCGAACGCGCGGCTGCATTTCGACATCGGGCCCGGCATCCGCTCCGACGCCGAACTGGGCACCCTGATCGCGTTTTTCCGCGCGCGGCGCGGCGCGGCGCGCGGGTTCCGCCTGCGCGATCCCTCCGATTTCAGCTCCAATGGCATGACGGGCATCCCGGCACCGGTGGACCAGGTCATCGGCGCCGGTGACGGACTGACGGCCAGCTTCGCGCTGATCAAGCGCTACGGCGAAGGCGACGAGGCCCAGCCGCGGCGGATCACGCGTCCGGTTGTCGGCAGCGTGGCGATTGCTGTGAACGGCGCCGTGGCCGACGGATGGACCCTGGGCGAGCACGGCATCGTGACCTTCAGCGCCGCCCCGCCCGCCGGCGCCGCAGTCACCGCCGGGTTCCTGTTCGACGTTCCGGTCCGCTTCGCCGAGGATCGCCTGCAGGTTTCCGGCGCGGCCTTTGCCGCGGGCGAGGCGCCGTCGGTTCCGGTCATCGAAGTACGCGAGGCGGCATGAGCCGGGTCTGGTTCGCCGGCGCGCTCGACACCGCGGCGATGTACTGGCGGGTCGAGCGGCGCGACGGCGTCACCCTGGGGATGACCACGCACGACCGCGACCTCTGGTTCGCAGGCGTCTGCCACTACGCCGCGCCGGGGATGCTGCCGTCCGCGATCCGGCGCAGCGATCGCCTGGAGGAGGATAGCGCCGAGGTGACCGGTGCGCTGACGGACGAGGCGATATCCGAGGACGATCTCGCGCTCGGCCGTTTCGATGGCGCCCGCGTGACGATCGGCATGGTCGACTGGGAAACCGCCGAGGCCGCGCCGCTCTATGCCGGGACGCTTGGCGGGGTGAGCGAGGAGGACGGATCGTTCCGCGCCGCGCTGCAATCGCGCAAGGCCGAGCTCGACGCCGACCCGGTCCCGCGCACGTCGCCCGGCTGCCGCGCGCAATTTTGCGGTCCCGGCTGCACGCTTTCGGCAGCGCGCTTCACTCACGAGGCGGTGCTGACCGGTGGCGACGGCGAGGAATGCGCAATCGCGATCGCGTGCCCCGTGCCGCTGGCAAGCCTTGTCAGCGGGACGGTGCGCTGGCTCGACGGCGTTTATGCGGGCATCGCGATGGGCATCGCCGGGCTGGCCGGCACGGACCAGCTGGCACTCGACACGCCGCTCGACCGCGGGCTGGACATCGGCGCGCGGCTGCTGGTTCGCGAAGGCTGCGACCGGACCCTGGAAACCTGCGCCGACCGGTTTGCCAACGCGGTCAACTTTCGCGGCGAACCGTTCCTGCCCGGCAATGACCTGGTCGCCCGCTATCCGGCGCCCGGCCAATGACCGGGGCGGCGCTGGCGGCAGCGGCGGAGAGCCTGCTGGGCACGCCGTTTCGCCTCCACGGCCGCGATCCGCAGCGCGGGCTCGACTGTGTCGGGCTGCTCGAGGCGGCACTGCGGATGGCAGGGCACGCTACCGTGCTTCCACGCGGCTATACGCTGCGCCTGGCGGACCCCGCGGACTGGCTGCCGCTGCCGGGTCCCCTTGGCTTCGGCGCCGCGTCCGGCGCGGCGCGGGCAGGGGACGCCTTGCTGCTGCGCACCGGGCCCGGCCAGGCGCATGTCGTCATCGTCGCCGCCGACGGTGCGGCCATCCACGCCCACGCGGGCCTGCGCCGCGTCGTCAAGGCGCCGCGCGGCGCGGACGAGGTCATCATCGCCCATTGGCGTCTCGAGAAGGAAACCGACTGATGGCCACGCTCTTTCTGTCGGCGGTCGGCACGGTCGTCGGCGGTCCGCTTGGCGGCGCGCTCGGCGCGATCGCCGGGCGCCAGATCGATACGCTGGCGTTCAAGCCGGGCACCCGCGAAGGCGCGCGCCTGGCCGAGCTGTCGGTCGCGACGTCGAACTACGGCGCGCCCGTTCCCGCCCAGTTCGGACGAATGCGCACGGCCGGCTCGATCATCTGGGCGACCGACCTGGCCGAACATCGCGACAAGCAAGGCAGCGGCAAGGGCAAACCTGCCACGACGACCTATTCCTATACCGCGTCGTTCGCCGTCGCGGTCTCGAGCCGCCCGATTGCCGGGGTCGGGCGGATCTGGGCCGACGGCAAACTGCTGCGCGGTGCAGCGGGCGACCTCAAGGTGGCCGGCACGCTCAGGGTTCACCAGGGCCACGGCGACCAAGCCGCCGATCCCCTGATCGCCGCAGCGGTCGGCGCCGGCCGCTGTCCGGCCTATCGCGGGATGGCCTACGCGGTGTTCGAGGACATCCAGCTCGCCGACTTCGGCAACCGCATCCCGGCGCTGAGCTTCGAGGTGATCGCCGACGATGCGATGCCCAGCCTGGCGGAAATCGTCGCGGCAGCCGCGCCCGGCGTCGCCGTCACTGCCGCCGTCGATGGGCTGGCCGGCTTCGCGCTCGAAGGCGCGCTGGGCGACGCGCTCGACGCGATTTGCGCGGTCCGGCCCCTGCGCTGTGTCGTCGACGGCGAATCGGTGACCATTGCCGACGAGACGGCCACAGCGCCGCTGCGCCTTGCCGAAGCTGCGGTGGCCAGCGGTGACGGCTTCGGCGGCCGCTCGGGCGCTGCCCGCGAACGCCGCGCCCAGCCGGCGCGGCCGTTCGGCATCCTGCGATATTACGACGTCGCGCGCGATTATCAGCCCGGCAGCCAGCGCGCCGGCGGTGCGACCCCGGCGCTGCAGGCGCGCACGATAGAGCTGCCCGCGGCGATGGCCGCAACCGCCGCGCGGCGGATGATCGACCGGGCGGCGCGGCAGGACCGGATCGCGCGCCAGACTCTGGCGTGGCGGTGCGCGCAGCTTGACCCCGCAGCCGGCCCCGGTGTGCTGGCGTCGGTACCCGGTCACCCCGGACGCTGGCGTATCGCCGAGTGGGAACTGCGCGACGGCGGCGTCGAGCTTACGCTTAATCGCGCAGGTCCCGTGCTGCCTGATGCCGTCGCCGCCGCGCCGGGCGAGGTCGTCCCGCCCGCGGACGTGATCGCAGGGCCGACCCGCATCGCCGCGTTCGAGCTGCCGTGGGATGGGATCGGGGCCGGCACGAGCCCGGCGCTGCGGGCGGCGGTTTCGGCCGCCAGCGGGGCCTGGAGCGGAGCGGCGCTGTTCGCCGACCCCGGTGATGGGACGCTGGTTCCGCTTGGCCCCAGCGGCCGGACGCGCGCGGTGATGGGAACCGTCACCACCGCGCTTGCACCCGCCTCGCCGCACCTGGTTGACCGGACGAGCGCGTTGGAGGTCACGCTCGTGGATCCGGGGATGGACTTGCCGCCAGCCTCGCTGGCGCAATGCCTGCAAGGCGCCAACCGCGCACTGGTCGGTGAAGAACTGCTACAGTTCGCAGATGCGGTGCCGCTGGGCGGCGGCAGATGGCAATTGCGCGGCCTGCTGAGGGGCCGGGGCGGGACCGAAGCGGCGATCGGCGGACACCAGGCTGGCGAGGCGTTCATCCTGCTCGACGGGACCGAGGTTCCGCTCGATCCTGCGATCGTCGGCGAGCGGCCGGGCGTTACCATTGCCGCCATCGGCGCCAACGATGCCGAACCGGCGCACAGTGCGATCGCGATGGCAGGCGCGACGCGGCGGCCGCTGTCACCCGTCCACGGCCGGTGCGTTCGCCCGGCCGGCGGAGGCCTGGCGCTGTCCTGGACCCGGCGTGCCCGCGGCGCCTGGCAATGGCTGGACGGGGTGGAGACCCCGCTCAACGAGCAGTCGGAAAGCTATCTGGTGCGCTTCGTTGGCGCGGACGGCACCGAGCGGAACTGGCAGGTCGCGGTACCGGCCATGACCCTGGATTCCGCGGCGGCCTCGGCCTTGCCCGGCGGCGGCTGGTTCGAGATCCGTCAGCAGGGCGATCTCGGCCTGTCTCTACCACTGCTCATCGCCCTTCCCTGATCACGAACAAGGACCCTTCCGATGGCCGATCCTATCGCTTTCGACAGCGCCACCGCCCGCTTTTCCCTGCCCCTGCTCTTTGCCGGACAGGCCCAGAAGGAACTGACCGTCAACGAAAGCGCAGCGCGCCTCGACGCCGTGCTGCACGCCTGCGTGGAAGGGACGCGTTCGGACCCGCCCGCGGCACCGGTCGAGGGCGAATGCTGGCTGGTGGCGGCAGACGGTATCGACGCCTGGGCAGGGCGCGATGGTTGCCTGGCAAGCTTTGCCGGGGGGAGCTGGCTGTTCGTCGAACCACGCGACGGCATCCGGGCCTATGACCGGGCGGCCCGAAACACCTGGTTCCATGTCGGCGGGACGTGGCTCAGTCCCGCGCGGCCCGCGCTGCCCCTAGGCGGGGCGACGGCCGACTCCGACGCGCGCACGGCCATCGCGGCGATGTATGGTATTCTTGCAACACTCGGATTGATTCCTCCCGAGTAGCTGGAACCCTTGGCTGCCGCCTGCATTGAGCGCACTGAACGTTGACTGCCAACGTTCCCTGCAGGGAGAGCCGGGAAAAGGGCCAGAAACATTTTCGCGGCTTTACTGCAACAGCTTCACGGTTTTGTGCGCTTGCGCGCTTGATTCGAAGCAGTTAGACACATGACCACTCGGTGGCTCATCTACAAAAGGGGAATGCTATAATGCGGAAACTTGTCATAGGGATGGCGCTGGCCTCGACGGCCCTCGCTACGCCTGCGCTCGCTCGCAATGATGCTTGGTATATCGAGGGCGAAGCCGGCCCGATGATCGTCGAAGACACCAAGTTCGACGTTGGTACCACGAACGATGGCGTGACCATCGATCACCACGTTGGTGGCGATGCCGGTGCCTCGATCGGTTACGACTTCGGCGGTTTCCGTCTCGAAGCCGAAGCCAGCTACAAGAAGGCGAACCCGCAGGCCCTCACGTCGATCGTGACGGTTCCGTCGTCGGGCACGACGCTGACGACCTCGTCGCCGGCCGGCATGTACGACTACGTTGGCGGCCGTGCCGACAACCTGGCGTTCATGCTCAACGGCATGCTCGACTTCGGTGCCGATGACGGCATCCAGGGCTTCGTCGGTGCCGGTGCCGGTATCGGCCGTGCGAAGTATCGTTACTCGATCCGCAACGGCGGCCCGGGCTTCATCGATGATTCGGACAGCGGCTTTGCCTGGCAGGCCCTGGCGGGCGTCCGCGCTCCGCTGACCGACATGATCGACGTTGGCCTGAAGTATCGCTTCTTCAACCAGAACAACATCGATCTGGTCGACTCGGCTGGCCGCGCGGTTTCGACCAAGTGGCGTTCGCACAGCCTCCTCGGCACCATCACCTTCAACTTCGGTGGTGCTCCGGACGTGATCCCGACCCCGCCGCCGCCGCCGGCTCCGCCGCCGCCGCCGCCGCCGCCGCCGCCGCCGCCGGTCGTCGCCCAGTGCAACAAGGGCCCGTACATCGTGTTCTTCGACTGGGATAAGTCGGACATCACGCCGGAAGCCGCGTCGATCCTCGACAGCGCCGTGACCGCGTACGCCAACTGCCAGAGCGTGCCGATCATGCTCGCCGGCTATGCGGACCGTTCGGGTACGGTGCAGTACAACCTGGGTCTGTCGGCTCGCCGTAACGACTCGGTCCGTGCGTACCTGACCTCGCACGGTATCCCGGATGGTTCGATCACGAGCCAGGCCTTCGGTGAAAGCAACCCGCGCGTCCCGACTGCGGACGGTGTGCGCGAACTGCAGAACCGTCGCGTCGAGATCACTTACGGTCCGGGTTCGGGCATGTAAGCTCTCGGCTCTGCCGAAAACGAATGGGGGGTCGGAGCAATCCGGCCCCTTTTTCGTTGCACCATCGAACCGATGGAGGATTGCCCGATGATCCGTACCCTTGCCGCACTAAGCCTGCCCGCACTTGCCCTCGCCGCTTGCACGACAACCGGCAGCTCGTTTGCCGCCCGCGATGGCCAGGGCACGTTTTACGCCGCCGACGGTTCGCTCAGGGGCACCGCGGCGCTGGTCCGGACCGGAGACCGCCTCACGCTGGCCATCGCCACGCAGGGGCTGCCGGCGGGTCAGCACGGCATTCACCTTCACATGACCGGCCGCTGCGATGCTCCGGATTTCACGACTGCCGGCGGCCACCTCAACCCCGGGCAGCACCAGCACGGAACAATGAACCCGGCCGGGCATCACCTCGGTGACTTGCCGAACCTCGTGGTCAATTCAGCGGGCGTCGGCACGCTTACTGCCGAACTGGGCGGCTCCGCCAGCGAGATCGAAAGCGCGCTCTTCGATGCCGATGGCTCTGCGATCGTCATCCACGCCGGACCGGACGACTACAAGACCGATCCCAGCGGCAACAGCGGCGGCCGCATCGCCTGTGCGATCCTGAAGCGCACCTAGGCCGCGGCAGCGCGCTCGGCCAGCGTGCGCTCGGCACGCGGCACGGAGCGATACGCGAAGATCAGTAGAATGGTCGCGATCGGCGCCAGGGCGATCAGCGACAGGACGCCCGCGCGCAAGTCTCCCACCGGCTTGCCATTGACACTGCCGCCGGCAAGATCGGAAATCTGCCCCACCAGGTATGGTCCGAACGAGAGGCCGATCAGCGTCGTTCCCAGGAAGAATGCCGCGGTTGCCGTTCCGCGCATGCGCGGCAGGACCAGATCCTGCGTCGTCGCCGCAGCAGCACCTAGCGCGGCCGCGCCGAACATCCCGGCGAGAAAGTTCATCGCGTAGAAGAGCGCGGCGTTGGCAGTTGTGTAACCAACCCAGATCGGCACGATCGGCGCCAGCACACCGAAGAGGATGACAAGCACCCGTCCGGCCGGATTGCGGGCGCGCAAGGCGTCGGCGACGCGTCCGCCGATGATCACGCCAAGGAACCCGGCGATCGCCCCGTTGGCCCCCAGGATGAAGGCAAGTTCCGACTTGGGCAGCTTGAGCACCGTTTCGGCATAAGGCGCAGCCCAGAACGAGAGCGCGTATGCCACCAGCGATACCAGCCCGTATCCCAGGGTCGTGCAGACGAACGCAGGGGTTCCCCAGATCAGGCGATATGTAGCCGGATCCGACTGGCGCAGCGATGATGCCCACGAGAACACGGCATAATAGCCGAAGGCAACGGCTGACCACTGCGGGACGTTGCCGGTCAGCCGGATCATCGCGGCCGCGACCAGGACCATTGCCGCCGCGAACAGAAGGTTGATGGCCAGCGCGGCCGGCCCGCGGCGCAGGGCAGAGATCGCCGTGAACGGCGGTATGATCCGCGCCAGATCGGTGAAGAAATCGCGCCATGGGTGCGTCTGGTCGGCGCTATCGGCATTGCGTGCCGGTTCGCGCAGATTTGCCACCCACAGCGCCATCAGCAAGCCGGGGACCCCGACCGCCAGGAACGCGGCCTGCCATCCCACCAGGCCGAACGGACCACCGCCCGGGTAAGCCGCGTTCCACGTCTTGCCGATCGATGCCCCGATCAACAGCGACACGCCGCCGCCAAGGTAAATGCCCGACGAATAGATCGCCAGCGCGGTCGCCTTGCGGCTGGCCGGGAAATAGTCTGAAATCAGCGAATAGGCCGTCGGGCTGGCGGTCGCCTCGCCCACGCCGACGCCCATGCGGGCGAACGTCAGCATCACGTGGTTGCGGGCAAAGCCCGACAGGGCCGTCATGGCCGACCATAACGCCAGGCCGATGGTCAGCAGGCTGACGCGCCGCCAGCTGTCGGCCAGCCGCCCGAGCGGGATACCGAACAAGGCGTAAAACACGGCGAACGCAGCGCCGCCAAGAAAACCAAGGTCGCCATCGGTCAGCTTGAGATCGGCCTTGATGTCGACCGCCAGGATGCTGAGGATCTGCCGGTCGATGAAATTGAGGATGTAGACCAGCACCAGTACGAACAGAACGTACCAGCTATACCCGCCGACCTTCGCCTTCTCAGCCTCCACCATGCTTCTTATCCTTGTGTGTCGTAGCGGGTCGGATCGTGGACGCCGGCATCGGCAAAGCCGGCGCGCCGCAACCGGCAGCTGTCGCACAGCCCGCAGGCCAGCCCGCCGGGTGCGGGGTCATAACATGACCAACTCATCCCCGGATCGAGCCCTAGCCGCTGCGCCTCGCGCGCGATGTCGGCCTTGCCCAGGTGCTGGAGTGGGGCGCGGATACGGAATTCCGATCCCTCGGCACCGGCCTTCGTGGCAAGGTTGGCGATGTCCTGAAAGGCGGCGATGAATTCGGGCCGGCAATCCGGATAGCCCGAATAGTCGAGCGCATTGACCCCGATGAAAATGTCGCGCGAACCGATTGCCTCGGCCCAGGCGAGCGTCAGGGAGAGGAACAGCAGGTTCCGCCCCGGCACGTACGTGACGGGGATATCCGGCCCCACCCCGTCCTTGGGCACCGCGATGCCCTCATCGGTCAGCGCCGAGCCGCCAAAGCGCGAGAGGTCAAGCGGCAGGATCACGTGGCGCCGCGCGTGAAGGCGGGCCGCAATCGTCAGAGCTGCGTCAAGCTCGCGCCGGTGGCGCTGGTTGTAATCGATCGTAAGCGCGTTGATCGCGAAGCCCTGTTCGCGCGCCAGCGCGGCTGCGACCATCGAATCGAGGCCGCCCGAAAGCAGGATAACGGCATCGCCGCGCGGGTACTCTTCCGGATGGGCCACGCCAGAACAGCTAGTCCGGGCGCCTGCCGCTGGCAACCGCAGGACCAGATCGATTGCTCATCGGGCCGGGTTTTACGCCGGAATTTCGAAGATCCGCGAACAGAATGCGCAATCGACCTCGATCATCCCGCTATCGGCCCGCATCGCGGCACGCTCCTCGGGCGGGAAACGCTCGATAAGGTCGCGGTAATGCTCGACGCTGCAACGACATCCTCGCACGATCGGGCAGCCTTGCGATACGGTGATCTCGCCGTCATCGTGGAACAGCCGCCAGACGATCGTTTCGAGCGAAAGTTCACGGTCGACCAGTTCGTCATGTCGCAGGCTGCCCGCCATCGCCGCGACGTGCTGCCACTCGGGATGATCCATGCGCACGTGCAGGCGCTCGCGGCCTTCCTCGCCCTCAGCCAGGTGCTGGACCAGCAGCCCCCCGGCCACGCAGCCGCCGGCGTCGCCGCGGACGCCGACGCGGATCAGCGTCGGCACCTGCTCGGACTGGGCGAAATAGAGCTCGCAGGCTTCGGCCAGCGATGCACCTTCAAGCGGCACCACGCCCTGGTAGCGCTGACCCGTGCTGGCGAGATCGAACGTGATCGCCAGGTAGCCGCGCCCGAACAGCGCCTCGAGGCCAAGATTGGGCCCGGCGCTGCCCAGCCGCTCGGCATCGTGGCGTACATAGCCGCGCAGTTCGCCGTTGCGAAAATCGCACGCGAGCAGATCGACGATGCCCCCTTCGGTCTGGGCTTGGAGCGTCATCTGCCCCTCATCGTCCTTCAGCAAGCCGCCCAGCAGCGCAGTCAGCACCAGCGCTTCGGCAAGCAGATGCTTGATCGCCGGCGGGTAGGCATGCGCGGCAAGGATCGTGTCGAGCGTCGGACCGAGCCGGACGACACGCCCCCGGGCATGGCGGTCGGGGACCGAGAAGCGCAACAGCCGGTCGAACCCGGTCTCGCCCGCCGCGATGGGCTGATCGTCGCTCACAATTGGCCGAAGCACCAGCGCAGCACCGACTTCTGCGCATGGATCCTGTTCTCGGCTTCGTCCCAGACCGCCGATTGCGGCCCATCGATAACCGCGTCGGTCACTTCCTCGCCGCGGTGCGCGGGCAGGCAGTGCAGGAACGTCGCCCCGGCGGCGGCGCGGGCCATCAACGCCGGGTCGACCTGGTAAGGCGCCATCGCCGCCAGTTTGTCATCCGCGTGGTCCTGGCCCATCGACACCCAGGTGTCCGTAACCACGACGTTCGCGCCGCTCGCCGCTTCGGCCGCGTCGCGCGTAAGCGTCACGCGCGCGCCGGATGCGTTCGCCGCCTCCGCCCAGCGCGGATCGGGTTCATAGCCCTGCGGCACGGCGATCCGGACGTTGAATTTCATCAGCCCGGCGGCCTCGATGATCGAGTGCAGCACGTTGTTGCCGTCGCCCAGCCACGCGACCTCGAGACCTGGCAGCGCATGTCCGCGTTCGATCAGGGTCAGCAGGTCGGCCATGATCTGGCAGGGGTGCGAGGCGTCGGTCAGCCCGTTTATGACCGGTACGGTGGCGTAATGCGCCAGTTCCTCGATCTTGGCGTGATCGCCGGTGCGGATCATGATGGCATCGACCATGCGGCTGAGTACCCTTGCGGTGTCCGCGATGGTCTCGCCGCGGCCCAGCTGGGTCGTGCCGGCGTCCATCACGATGGCACTGCCCCCCAGTTGGCGCATCGCCACGTCGAAACTGACCCGCGTGCGCGTAGAAGCCTTCTCGAAGATCATGCCGAGTATGCGTCCGCCGAGCGGCGCATCGGCATCGACCTTGCCCTTGGGCCAGCCGGTTCGTGCGCCCTTTCGGTCGAGCGCGTCGGCCAGCATCGCCGCGACGGCATCGCCGCCGGCGTCGGACAAGTCGAGGAAATGCCGGGTCACGCAGCGACCGGCGCGTAGCTGGCCGCCCCTGCCGACAGCTTGTCCATGAACTCTTCGATTTCCGCGTCGCCGATGACCAGCGGCGGGACTAGCCGCAACGTGTTGTCGCCGGCGGCAACGGTCAGGAGCTGGTGATTGTCGCGCAAGTGGGCAACGAAGGCGCGGGGTTCCTGCCGCATCTTCACGCCCAGCATCAGGCCCTTGCCGCGAACGAGTTCGAACAGTTCCGGATAGTTGCCGATGAACTGTTCGAGCCGAGCGCGCAGCCGGTCCGAGGTAGTACGCACGTGGCCCAGGAATTCGTCATTCGCGACCGCGCCAAGCACGGCCTCGCCCGCCGCCATCGCCAGCGGGTTGCCCCCGTACGTTGATCCGTGGCTGCCGATCTGCATGCCGCGCGCGGCCTTCTCTGTCGCCAGGCAAGCGCCAAGCGGGAAGCCGCCGCCGATACCCTTGGCAGTGGCGAGGATATCGGGCTCGATCCCGTACTGTTCGTACGCGTACATCGTCCCGGTGCGCGCGACGCCGGTCTGCACCTCGTCCAGCACCAGCATCAGGTCGTTGGCATCGGCAAGGTCGCGCAGGCCCTTCATGAAAGCATCGGAGGCCGGGCGGATACCGCCCTCGCCCTGAACCGGCTCGACCAGGAAGCCTGCGGTATGGGGCCCGATCGCAGCGCGGGCACCGTCCAGATCGTCAAAGTCGACGTACTTGAAGCCTTCGAGCAGCGGCATGAAGCCCTTGTGCATCTTGTCCTGCGAGGAGGCGCTGATCGTGGCCATCGTGCGCCCGTGAAAGGCGTTGTTGAACGTGATCAGTTCATAGCGCTGCGTGTCGCCGGCATGCTGGTGATAGGCGCGCGCGGTCTTGATGGCGCACTCCACGGCTTCGGCGCCCGAATTGGTGAAGAACACCGTGTCAGCAAAGGTCAGGTCGACAAGGCGCTGTGCCAGCTTCTCGCCCTGGGGGCTGCCATAGAGGTTGGAGACGTGCATCAGCGTCTCGGCCTGCTTCTGGATGGCGCCGATCAGTCCGGGGTGCGAATGGCCCAGGATGTTGACCGCGATGCCGGCGGCGAAATCGAGATATCGCCGGCCGTCCTCGCCGATCAGATGGCAGTGCTCACCGCGCACCGGCCGAAAGGCGCAGCGCGGGTAGACGGGCATCAGCGGCGTGATCGACATGGCAGGTATCCTCGGTAACGCTCCCGGTGGAACAGCTGAACGACAAATGGCGGCCCACCGGGGACCGCCACTGCCGTTGCATCTAGTTTTTTACCGGCCCGCGGTCAAACTCGCGCAGCCGTTCGGCCCTTCGGCCTGTCGAACGATCAACCCTGATGCGGAACGAGGTTGACCGCCGAGTACTTGCCGCGTCGGTCGACCTCGATGTCGAACTCGAGCCTGTCACCCTCATTGAGGCTGCGCAGGCCCGAACGCTCGACCGCGCTGATGTGCACGAACGCGTCAGGCTGCCCGTCATCGCGGGTGATGAAGCCGAAGCCCTTCATCGCATTGAAGAACTTGACCGTGCCGGTGGCCTTTTCGCCCGTCAGCTCGCGCTGCGGGGCAGCGTCGCGCTCGGGACGGGCGGCAACCGGAATGATGTCGCCTTCGGGAACCAGATCGGTGGCAGAGATCTTGCCGCCGCGATCGACCAGCGTGAACGAGAGCTGCTGCCCTTCGGCCAGGCCTTCGAGACCGGCACGCTCGACCGCACTGATGTGAACGAACACATCCTCGCCGCCGTCTTCGCGCTGGATGAAGCCGAAGCCCTTCTGGCTGTTGAAGAACTTGACGACGCCCTTGCCCTCGCCAACGACCTGGGCCGGCATTCCGCCGCCGCCGCCACCGCCGCCGCGCGGGCCGCCGAAGCCGCCGCCGCTGCGCTGACCGCCGCCGAAGCCGCCGCGATCGCCGCCGCCGAAGCCGCCGCCACCGCCGCCGCCATAGCCGCCACCGCCGCCGCCGCCGCCGAAGCCGCGACCGCCGCCGCCGAAGCCGCCGCGATCACCGCCGCCGCCGCCGCCGCCGCCAAACGGATCGAAGCTGTCTTCGCCGAAACCGTCCCGCTTGTCGCGGCCCCGGCCGCGACGTCCTCTATCGAAACCCATAAACCCGAACGTACCTTCGCTTCGCCCCTGCTGTAACGTGACTTGCCGCGTGGACGAAACACGGCAAGTCCGGACGGCACGCGGAATCGAAGCCCGCAGTGCTGCACCGTCCCCCGATAGCGGCAAAGCGGCTGAAATGCGAACGGAATCCTGCGGGCCGCCGGGCCATGCGCAGCGGTGTGACATTTCTGCCGAGAGCCCGGTTACAATCGTGCGCAAATCAGGCGGCTTGTATCACGCCGTGGCGCTTGGCATTGAGTGGGCATGGACATCGTCTCCTTGCTTACCGACCCTGCAACCTGGGCGGCGCTGCTCACGCTGATCGCGCTCGAAGTCGTACTCGGCATCGACAACCTGATCTTCATCGCGATCTTGTCGAACAAGCTCCCGCCGGAAAGCCAGGCCCGCGCCCGGCGCATCGGGCTGGCGCTCGCGCTGGTGATGCGGATCGGCCTGCTGTTGCTCATCGGGTGGCTGGTCACGCTGACGCAGCCGCTGTTCGACCTTGGCCTGGTGGGCGCGGCGAACGCGTACGGCGAGCCAACGTTCGAAACCGCTTTCTCGGGCCGGGACCTGATCCTGCTGGCGGGCGGGCTGTTCCTGCTGTGGAAGGCGACCAAGGAAATCCACCACGCGATGGAGCCGGGGGACGACAGCAACGACATCCTCGACAAGAGTCCTGCGAAGACTTCCGCGCCTGCAGCCTTCGGCGCGGTCATCGCGCAGATCATCGCCATCGACATGGTGTTCTCGGTCGATTCGATCCTAACCGCCGTGGGCATGACCGACGATGTCCCGATCATGATCGCGGCCGTTGTCATCACGGTCGGCGTCATGATGGTGGCGGCGGATCCGCTGGCGCGCTTCATCGAACACAACCCGACGCTGATCATGCTGGCGCTGGCCTTCCTGGTCATGATCGGCCTCGTGCTGATTGCCGATGGCTTCGGCTTCCACGTCCCCAAGGGGTATATCTATGCCGCCATGGGGTTCTCGGTCGGGGTCGAGTTTCTCAACATGATCCAGCGGCGCCGGCGCGCCCGAAAGGCGCAGCGATGACCGACTTTCGCCCCGTCACCGACAAGTTTCTGGCCAGCCCGCAGATCGCTGTCGCGGACGTTGCCGCGGCCAAAGCGCTGGGGGTGACGCTGATCGTCAACAACCGCCCCGAAGGGGAAAGTCCAGACCAGGTGCCGGGCGCGGCGATCGCTGCCGAGGCGCAAGCCCAGGGCCTCTCCTATGTCGCGATCCCAGTGACTCATGCCGGTTTCTCGCAAGCCCAGGTCGATGCGATGGCCCAGGCGCTGAGCACGGCCGATGGCAAGGTCCTGGCCTATTGCCGTTCCGGTACGCGCTCGACGCTGCTGTGGGCGCTGGCCGAGGCCAGCCGCGGCCGCGAGCCGGGTGAGATCGCGTCCGCCGCGGCAAGCGCCGGATACGATGTCACCCCGATTGCGACGATGCTATCGATGCTGGCGGCGCGCGCCGGCGGCTGATGGGGGCGATGCTGCAGTTCGCCGGCTCGCTCGCGGCGATCCTCGGACTGGCGGCGCTGTCGCACCGCCTTGGCCTGGGCGGCGACGAACGCCTGCGCGATGCGGAGCGCGCACGCCGTCTTGCCGGCGAAGCGCTCGAAGGGTTCGAGCCGGTCGCCATCGCGCTCGATCGCGCGGGCATCGCCGCACTGGCGCGCGATGCTTCGGGCCGCGTCATGTTGCTGCGGCGCCACGGTGCGAAATGGGCCGCGCGTCTGCTCGACGGCCACGGCCACGCGCGCCTCGATCGCCAGTTCCTGACCATTGCCACGGGCGAGCGCACTTTCGGCGCGATCACGCTCGACCTGGGGGCCGAGGCGCCGGCGTGGGCTGCCAGCCTGCGCCACCTGGGTGGCAGGCGGAGCGCGGCATGACGCGCTTCGACCCCGTCACTTACGCGATCCCGGTCTTCGTGCTTCTGATCGTGGCCGAAATGATCTGGGCACGGCGCAAGCGTCCCGACGCCTATGAGCCGCGCGACACCCTTGCGTCGCTGGCGATGGGGCTGGGCAGTACGGTGGCCGGCCTTCTGACCGGCGGGCTGGTCCTGTCGCTGGCGTACTGGCTTTACGATCACCGGGTCGCGACCATCGGCTGGTCGTGGTGGGCCTGGGCGCTGTGTTTCGTGCTCGACGATCTGGCGTATTACTGGGCGCACCGCACTGGCCACCGGGTGCGCTGGTTCTGGGCCAGCCACGTAAACCACCATTCCAGCCAGCACTACAACCTGTCGACAGCGCTGCGGCAAACGTGGACCGGGTTCATCGCGCTGTCGTTCCTGTTCCGCCTGCCGCTGGCCTTGGCTGGCTTCCATCCGTTGATGATCCTGACCATCGGCGGCTTCAACCTGATCTACCAATTCTGGATCCACACCGAGGCGATCGGCCGTTTCCCCCGCTGGTTCGAGGCAGTGATGAACACGCCCAGTCACCACCGCGTCCACCACGCGACCAACCCGCTGTACCTCGACCGCAATTACGCCGGCACCTTCATCGTCTGGGACAAGGCCTTCGGCACGTTCCAGCGCGAACTCGGTGCGCAGGAGGGTGGAGGGCCAATCCGCTACGGCATCGTGCGCCAGCTCGGCAGCTTCAACCTGGGCTGGGTCGCCTTCCACGAATGGATCGGCATTGCACGCGATCTGTGGTCGGCGCCGTGGCGGCACAAGCTATCCTACCTGTGGCGCGAACCGGGCTGGAGCCACGACGCCAGCCGCGACACCAGCGACACGATCCGCGAGAGGTGGCGCGCGAGGATCGCCGGGCCCCTCGAATAGAAAAAGGAGCCGGAAGCGGCTGGCTTCCGGCTCTTGAAGGTGGTGTTCGCAGGAGGAACATCGGGAGGCGGGACCGGCCGAGGAGAGCGCCCGGTCCCGCCAAGCTGATCATCAGTAGTTGTAGGCGCGTTCGCCGTGATCGACGATGTCGAGGCCTTCGCGCTCCTGGTCCTCGGTCGGACGCAGGCCGGTCAGCGCCTTGGCGACATAGATCGCGATCGCGGTACCGATGGCGGCCCAGACGATGGTGGTGGCGACCGTTTCGAACTGGATCACCACCTGCTGGCCGATCGACTTCGAGCCGTCGCCAGGGCCGCCGAACACCGGGGCGTAGACGATGCCGGTGCCAAGCGCGCCGATCATGCCGCCGATGCCGTGGATCCCGAAGGTGTCGAGCGCATCGTCGTAGCCCAGCCTGGGCTTGAGGATGGTGACCGCAAAGTAGCAGACGAAGGCTGCGACGATGCCCAGGATGACGGCGCCGAACGGCCCGGAGTTGCCGGCCGCCGGGGTAACTGCGACAAGGCCGGCGATGATGCCCGAGCAGAAGCCGAGGGCGGAAGCCTTGTGGCCGGCCAGCCGCTCCGCCAGCATCCAGAACAGGCCGCCGGCCGCCGTCGCGACGAAGGTATTGATCATCGCCAGGCCGGCCGAACCGTTGGCTTCCAGCGCTGAGCCGGCATTGAAACCGAACCAGCCAACCCACAGCAGCCCGGTGCCGATCCCGGTCATCGTCAGCGAGTGCGGCGGCATGATGTCCTTCCCGTAGCCGACCCGCTTGCCCAGGATCAGGCACGCGACCAGCGCCGAGACGCCGGAGTTGATGTGGACCACGGTCCCGCCGGCAAAATCCAGCGCGCCGCGGGTGAAGAAGAACCCGCTGGACGCCCAGACCATGTGCGCGATCGGGAAATAGACGATCGTGAGCCACACCGCGGCGAAGATCATCACCGCGGAAAACTTCATCCGTTCGACGACCGATCCCAGCACCAGCGCGACGGTGATCGCCGCGAAGGTCATCTGGAAGCAGACGAACACGTACTCGGGTATCGCGACGCCCTGAGTGAAGGTAGCCGCGGTGCTGGCCGCATCGACCCCGCGCAGGAACACCTTGTCGAAGTTGGCGATGAAGGGCTTAAGCCCGTCGCCGGCGAAATCGTTGCCGAAGGCCATCGAATAGCCCCACATGATCCACACCAGCATCGCCAGCGCGGCAACCGCGCCGACCTGGGTCATGACCGACAGCATGTTCTTGGTGCGAACCAGGCCGCCGTAGAACAGGCCAAGGCCCGGCACGATCATCAGCAACACCAGGATGGTGGAGGTCATCATCCAGGCGGTATCGCCCTTGTCGACCGTGGGGGCGGCAGCGGCCGCGGAAGCCTGCGCGAAGGCAGTCGTGGCGGCGAACATCGACGCGCCCAGCGCGCCGGCGCCGCAAAGCATCTTGCGGATCATGGTGAAGTTCCTCGTCTTGCCCGAAAGGCGTGCGGTCCCGCTCACAGCGCGGTATCCCCGGTTTCGCCGGTTCGAATGCGCGTTGCGGATACAAGGTCGATCACGAAGACCTTGCCGTCGCCGATGGCGTCGGTGCTGGCGACCTGCTGGATCGTCTCTACGATCCGCGGCGCCAGATCGTCTGCTGCCGCGATTTCGAGCTTCACCTTGGGCAGCATCATCGTCGAATACTCTGCGCCGCGGTAAATCTCGGTATGACCCTTTTGCCGTCCGAACCCCTTGACCTCGGTCACGGTCATACCGGCCACGCCGATGGCGGCCAGCGCTTCGCGCACTTCGTCCAGCTTGAACGGCTTGATGACGGCGATGATGAATTTCATGCCCAGCCCCCGATAACGCCGGCCCGCTGCCGGCTTCGCAGGTGCAGCAAGCATCGTGCCAGTCAGGAACTTTCGAACCAATTCAGCGTCGCAACGGGCGAAAGATTGCGCTGTTCGGGTCTTAGGCGCCCCAATACTGCGCAATTGCTCAAATTTTAGGCAGCTTTAGCTTGGCCCAGATAGGCAAGTGATCCGATGCCACCGCCGACAACGCGCTGTGGTGCACCCCTACGGAAACACATTCCCAGCAGGCCGAGACAACGATGCGATCGAGCTGCGCCGCTGGCCGCCGCGTGGGGAAGCTGCGCCCGCAGCCCAGCACCGTCCAGTGGGGGTGAAATTCGCGCAGCGACCCGCCGCGCGTCGCCCACTCGTTCATGTCGCCCATCATCACGCAGGGCGCCTCCCCCTCGCCGTCCCTGGCGCACCCGTCGACGTGCGACAGGATCGCGCGAAGCTGCTGGCGGCGTCGCAGGCCCGACAAGTCGAGGTGCATGCCGACCACGCGCAGCCGGCGGCCGCCGGCATCGAGATCGGCACGGATCGCGCCGCGCGGCTCGAGCGTGGGCAGCGGCACCACGCTGGCGGTCGCCACCTCGATGCCCTTCTTCACCAGCAAGGCGTTGCCGTGCCAGCCGATCGAATCGGGCCGCAGCGCCAGCGGCACCGCGCGGTAATGCGAATGTTCGATGACATCGCGCGGCAGCACGCTCTCTCGCCGGCCGAAACGGCGGTCCGCTTCCTGCAAGGCCACGATGTCGGCATCGATCTCGCGCAGCACCGACAGGATGCGATCGGGATCGCGCCGCCCGTCGAGGCCGACTGCCTTGTGAATGTTGTAACTGGCGAACTTGAGTTCCACGTCGCCGTCTAATGCCCCGCCCGCTCCGGCTGTTCCCGCATGCTAGCGCTCCTTGGTCGCGCCGAATACCAGCTCGGGGTTCTTTTCCTGCTGGTAGCCGACGTCCCAGGACGACCGGGCCATGAATACCGGGTCGCCGTCGCGGTCCTTGGCCAGGCTGGCCATGTTGAACTCGGCGAACGTGCGTAGCGCCGCGTCGCTGCCCTTGAGCCATCGTGCGGTGTCGAACGGCGCCGGTTCGAGCGCGGCCTCGACCTTGTATTCGGCCGACAGGCGGCTGATCAGCACGTCGAGCTGGAGCTGGCCGACGACGCCGACGATCCACTGCGCGCCGATCTCGGGATAGAACACCTGGATGACGCCTTCCTCGGAAAGGTCGTCGAGCGCCTTGCGCAGCTGCTTGGTCTTGGTCGGATCCTTGAGCTGGACACGGCGCAGGATTTCCGGCGCGAAGTTCGGCAGCCCGGTGAAGCGTACGTCGTTGCGCTCGGACAGGGTGTCGCCAACGCGCAACGTGCCGTGGTTGGGGATACCGATGATGTCCCCGGCCTGTGCGGTGTCGGCAATCTCGCGGTCCTGGGCGAAGAACAGGATCGGCGAGTGGACCGCGATCGGCTTGCCCAGGCCCGACGGCACCAGCTTCATGCCGCGCTTGAAGGTGCCCGAGACCATCCGCATGAATGCGATGCGGTCGCGGTGCTGGGGGTCCATGTTGGCCTGGACCTTGAAAACGAAGCCGGTCACTTCGTCGAAGCCAGGCTCGATAGTGCCTTGGTCGCTGGGCTGCGGGCGCGGCGGCGGGGCGAATTCGGCGATCGCCTCGATCAGGTCCTCGACCCCGAAGCTCTTCAGCGCGGAGCCGAAGTAGACCGGCGTCAGATCGCCGCTGCGATAGGCTTCGAGGTCGAACGCGGGATAGCCGATCTGCGCCAGTTCTACTTCCTCGGCCACCGCCTCGGGCAGCAGGGCGCTGTCGCGCGTGCCCAAAAATTCGCGGCTGTCGCCTTCCGGCCGCGCGGTCGTGCCGTCGGCAAAGCTGCGGATGCCCTCGAACGTGCCGCCCATGCCGACCGGCCAGTTCATCGGACAGACGTCGAGCGCCAGCGCGTCGGCCACTTCATCGAGCGTCGCGAACGGGCTGCGGCCTTCGCGGTCGACCTTGTTGACGAACGTGATGATCGGCACGCTGCGCAGGCGGCAGACCTCGAACAGCTTGCGCGTCTGCGGTTCGATCCCCTTGGCGGCGTCGATCACCATGATCGCGGAATCGACCGCGGTGAGCGTGCGGTACGTGTCTTCGGAAAAGTCCTCGTGGCCCGGCGTGTCCAGCAGGTTGAAAACGATGCCGTTGCGGGCAAACGTCATGACCGAACTGGTTACGGAAATGCCGCGCTGCTGTTCGATCTTCATCCAGTCCGAGCGGGCACGGCGCGCCTGTCCGCGCGCCTTGACCTCTCCGGCCAGGTGGATCGCGCCGCCGGTCAGCAGCAGCTTCTCGGTCAGCGTGGTCTTGCCCGCGTCAGGATGGGAAATGATGGCGAAGGTGCGCCGCGATTGCAGGAGGTCGGACATTCCGCGCGCCCTACAAGGCGTGCCGTGGCGCGTCCAGCAGCGTGCCGCCCGTCAGCCCAGGCCCAGCCCGCCGCGCAGAAGCGCGTTGGCCTCGTCGCTGACCGCGGCCAGGTCGGCGCCGGTATCCTGCACGCCATAGCGCAGGCCCAGGAACACATTCATGCCCATGATGGCCCAAGCCTGCGCCTCGGTCACGGGCCGGGCCACTTCGCCGCGCTCGGCCGCGGCGTTGAGACGCTCCTGGATGCGCCTGGCGGTGGTTTCGTAATGTGCCCGCCAGGCTTCGGGCGCGACGAACTCGGCCTCGTCGATGATGCGGTAGATTTCCTTGTGCTGCCGCGCGAACCCCAGGAACGCCTCCAGCGCCGCGCGTTCGCCGGCAACCGCGCTGGCATGGCCGCGCAGCACCGGGGCGACGTGATCGCGAACCGCCGCGCTCATGTCCTGGACCAGCGCGCGAAACAGCGCCTCTTTCGATTCGAAATAGGTATAAAACGTGCCCAGCGCCACGCCGGCGCGCACGGTGATCGACACGATCGAGCTGTCGTGAAAGCCGCGCTCACCGAACTCGGCGGCAGCGGCATCCAGCAACAGGCGCTGGGTGCGGCGCCCACGCTCGGTGCGCGGCGGGCGCAGAGAGGTTGCCGGCGCCTTCGAGGCATCCCTGCTCACTGTTGCCTGTTTGCCACTTCGGGCCACGTTTCGATCCCCTCCAGGAGCACTACAGATAAACAAAGTTGAAAGTCGGTTCAACTTTTATAAAAGGCCTTTGCGACCCGGCGAGGAGGCCGGGCTCTGGGAGAGACAAAGTCCATGAACTCCACCGATCTGTTCGGCCGCGCGTCGCTGCTCGCCTGTGCCGTTGCCGCCCTCACCGCCGTGCCCGCGCATGCGCAGGACACCGCCGCCTCGACGACCGCTGACGCCAGGATCACCGCCGCGGCCGAAGACGGCGCGATCGTCGTGACCGCCCGCCGCCGCGAGGAAACGCTGGTCGACGTGCCGATCGCGGTATCGGCCTTCTCGGGCGACCAGCTGGCCGCTCAAGGCGCCTCGGACATCACCGCGCTGGCCGATTCGGTACCCAACGTCACGCTCGAGCCGTCGCGCGCCACTAACTCGACGCTCACCGCCTTCATCCGCGGCGTCGGCCAGCAGGACCCGGTTTCGGGCTTCGAGCAGGGCGTCGGCATCTATCTCGACGACGTCTACCTCAACCGTCCGCAGGCCGCCGTGCTCGACATCTATGACGTCGAGCGGGTCGAAGTGCTGCGCGGTCCGCAGGGCACGCTCTATGGCCGCAACACCGTCGGCGGCGCGGTCAAGTACGTGTCGCGCCGGATCTCGGACGATCCGCAGCTGTCGCTGCGTGCCACTTATGGCAGCTTCAACCAGATGGACGGCGTGGTCTCGGCCTCGACCCCGGTCGGCAACGGCACGCTGCGCTTCGGCGCCTCGGTCGCGCGTCTGACCCGCGACGGCTTCGGCACGAACCTGACCACGGGCCTCGACAACTACGACAAGAACGTCTGGGCCGGCCGCGTCTCAGCCGAAGTGCACGGCACGGACGTGTTCGCGCGCGTGACCTTCGACGCCACGCACGACAAGTCGAACGCCCGTGGCGGCCACCGCATGATCCCGGGCCAGCTCAGCCACACCCCGGTGCTGGCCAACGTTTTCGACACCCAGGGCGGGCTCAATTCGCCCAAGCAGGACGTGACCGCCTATGGCGGTTCGCTGTTCCTCGAGGCGCACCCGAGCGATACGCTGACCTTCCGCTCGATCACCTCGTACCGCTGGGACGATTCGGCGTCGCCGATCGATTTCGACGCGCTGCCTTCGGTCGACGTCGACGTGCCCGGCTTCTACCGCAACAACCAGCTCAGCCAGGAGCTGCAGATGCTGGTCGACAACGGCCCGCTGCACGCGCTGGTCGGCATGTACTACCTCAACGCCACGGCGCTGACGCAGTTCGACGTGCGCCTGTTCACGACGCTGAACGGCCTGACCGCCTTCACCAACGCGAACATCGGCACCGATACGCTGGCCGGCTTCGCCAACGTGTCCTACGACTTCAGCGACCGCCTCAGCCTTGAAGTCGGTGGCCGCTACACCTGGGACAAGCGCAACGCCTACATCCTGCGCCAGAACTACCTGGGCGGCGGTTCGCCGGTGTTCGGCGGATCGGGCGTGGCCTTCGGCGCGCCGGGCACCAACTTCACCGGCGCCAGGGTCTACACCAAGTTCACCCCGCGCGTGTCGCTGAGCTTCAAGCCTACACCCGATACGCAGTTCTACGCGTCCTATTCGCAGGGCTTCAAGGGCGGCGGCTTCGATCCGCGCGGCGTCGGCGCCAACGCGCCGGCGGGCGTCAGCCAGGCCGAATTCCTGTCGTTCAAGCCGGAATCGGTGAACAGCTACGAGGTCGGCGCCAAGGGCAGCCTGTTCGACCGCCGCCTGTACCTGGCCGCCGCGCTGTTCCGGATGGACTACACCGACGTCCAGATCCCCGGCTCGGTAGCGTGCCTGGTCGGCGGCCTGCCCAGCTTCTGCGGCAACGTCTCCAACGCGGGCAAGGCGCGGATGCAGGGCGCGGAGCTGGAAGGGCGCGCCAAGCTGTTCGACGGCGCGGCCGGTTCGCTCAGCCTCAACGGCTCGGTCGGCTATATCGACGCCAAGTACCTGAGCTACATCACCAACATCGCCAGCAAGCCGACCGACGTTGCCCCCTATCGCCATGTCCAGAACACCCCGGCATGGACGGGCAACACCTCGCTGACCTACTCGGCCAATCTGGGTGACGGCCGCCTTGATGCGACCGGCGGCATGTCGTTCAAGTCGAAGACCTACAACTTCGAGATCGCCAACCCCTACCTCGACCAGAAGGCCTACCAGCTGTTCGACGCCAGCCTGGTCTACCACGCGCCGGGCGATCGCTGGACGATCGGCGTGTTCGGCAAGAACCTGACCGACAAGAAGTACCGCACGTCGGGCTATGCCTACGTCAATTTCGACCCGACGACCGGCACGATCCTGCCGCGCGCCGACGGAACGCTGGTGCCGACGCTGGGCAAGGAAGGCGTGCTGACGACCTTCTACGGCAACCCGCGCCAGATCTATGCGACCGCCACGCTCAAGTTCTGAGCCGGCGCGACGTGATGGGAAGGGGGCCGGGCGGGTAACCGCCCGGCCCCTTTTGCTCATGGCGCCGAGCAAACCGCGATCGACAGCCGCCACGAACGGCTTGCCCCCGGCGCCAGGACGACCGAGCCCGGCTTGGCGGTGAAATCGAGCGAGAATCCGGCCGGGTCGGCATGGCCTTGCCACGGCTCGATGCAGACGTAGCGCGCGCCCGGCTTTTGCCACACGCCCAGCATCGGGCTGTCGGGCCATTCCAGCCGCAGCTCGGCGCCGCCGGGCGAGACGTAACGGCAGCCCCGGCTGGCCAGCGTGGTCCAGATCAGCGCATCGTTGGCGAACAGGGCTTCGTTCAGCGCCAGGCGATTGCCTCTGACCGGGGTCGCCTCGTACCGCGCCAGCAGGCCGGCGGCGTCGATCCGGGCAACGTCCTGCGGCTCGTCGCGGTCGAAGACGATGGCATGGCCGTGCTTGGCGCCGCCACGCGGCAGCGGCCAGGCGAAGGCGGGGTGAAAGCCGAAAGACAGCGGCATGGCGGTAGCGCCGGCATTGGTCACCGTGGCGACCTGCTCCAGCGTTCCGCCGCGCAGCGCGAAGGCGACCTCGAGCGTGAAGGCAAACGGGTACTGCGCGCGCGTCTCGGCATTGTCGGCAAGACGCAGCACCGCCTTGGCACCGTCACGCCGCACCACGTCGAACCGGCTGGTCCGCGCGAAGCCGTGCTTGCCCATCGCGTAGTCGCGCCCATCCAGCCGATAGTGGCCGTCATTCAGCGCGCCGACGATCGGGAACAGGATCGGGGCGTGCCCCGTCCAGAACGCCGGATCCGCGTCGGTCATCCACTCGTCGGCGCGCGCGTCCTTAAGCGACCACAGCTCGGCACCCAGCGGGTTGACCGCGGCGGTCAGGCCGTCCGCGGCAATGACGATCAGGTCGCTCATGCCGTCAGCAACCCGTCACCCGCGCAGTTGTGCCCCGAGCTTGCCCGCCGCCGCGGTAACTTTGTCGGCCGCCGTCTTGAGCTCGGCATCGGTGAACGATTTGTCGCCCGGCTGCAGCGTCACCTCGATGGCAACCGACTTGTGCCCCTCGGGCACGCCGGCACCGCGGAAATCATCGAACACCCGGGCGCCGACGATGGCCGCCTTGTCGGCGCCGCGAACCGCGCGCAGCAGGTCGCCCGCCGGCAGGTCGGCCGGGACCAGGAAGGCGAAATCGCGCGTCACTGCCTGCAAGGCGGGCGGCGCGTAGGCGGCGCGAGCGAACCCGCCGGAGCGCCGCTGCGGGATGGCATCGAGGAACAGCTCGGCCGCCGCCACCGGGACAGCGATATCGAACTGCTTGAGCAGCGCCGGGTGAAGCATGCCGAAGCGCGCCAGCACGGTCTTGGGGCCGAGCCGCAGCGTGCCCGACTGCCCGGGGTGAAACTGGTCGCCCGCCTCGCCCATGACCTGCAGATTGTCGACCGGCGCGCCGGCCTCGGCTAGCAGCGCCAGCGCCTCGGCCTTGGCGTCGTAGGCGTCGAACGCCTGCGCCTTGCCACTTGCCCAGCCGCGCGGCAGCTTTTCGCCCGCCAGCACGACCGCCAGCGAAGCCCGCTCGTCGCTGGTGCCATCGCCTGCGCGCAAATAGCGGCGCCCGATTTCGAACGCTCGGCTGCCCGCGGCGCCGCGATCGAGGTTGCGCCGCGCGGCCGACAGCAGCCCCGGCAGCAGCGAGGGCCGCATCGCCTTCATGTCCTCGCTGATCGGGTTGGCGAGCGTCCAGGGCGCGGTGCCCTCGGCGGCGAAGGCCGCGGCCTGGGCGGACGGGAGGAAGCTCCAGGTCACCGCCTCGGCCAGCCCGCGCGCCGCGGCTGCGCGGCGCAGCCGGCGCTCGCGCGCCTGCTCGGGCGTGGCGGTCGGCAACGCCACGGCGGCGGTGCGCGGCAGCGGCGTCGACGGGACGGCATCGAGGCCGTGGATGCGCACCACCTCCTCGACGATGTCGGCCGGGCCTTCGATGTCGGGGCGCCAGCCCGGCGCCGCGACGGTCCAGACCGGACCGACCACGTCATCGAGCGGGCGGCGCGGCGTTTCGCCGACGATCGCCAGCCCGTCCTCGTCGATCACGATCGGCTGGTCCTCGCCGTCCAGCACCGCGAAGCCGAGCGCGTCGAGGATCGCCGCCTGGCGCGTGCGCGCGACGTCGACGCCGCCCAGCCGCAGGACGAGTCCGGGATCGAAGGCGATCGGCGGCTTGCCGCCAAGCGTTCCGGACCGCTCCCACCAGCTGTCGGTGCCGGCCGGCTCGCTCCGGCGCCCGCCGCAGATGCGCTGCATCAGCTTCGTCGCGGCCAGCAGGGCGTCGTACATGATGCCGGGGTCGACGCCGCGCTCGAACCGGGCGCGCGCATCGCTGGTCAGGTTCAGCGCCCGCCCGGTGCGCGCGATCGAAAGCGGATCGAACCAGGCGCACTCGACCACCACGTTGGTCGTCGCGGCGCCGGCGCCGGAATGCGCGCCGCCCATTATCCCGCCGATGTCGTGGACCGCCGCATCGTCGGCGATCACGGTCATCCCGGCATCGAGCGTGTAGGCCTTGCCGTTGAGCGCCTCGACCGTCTCGCCGGGGCGCGCCTTGCGCGCCACCAGCGGTCCGTTCAGCTTCTCTTCGTCATAGACGTGAAGCGGGCGGCCAAGGTCGAACATGAGGTAGTTGGTGACGTCGACCAGCGCCGAGATCGGCCGCTGCCCGATCGCGCGCAGGCGCCGCTGCATCCATTCGGGCGAGGCGCCGTTGCGCACGCCCTCGATCCGCTGGGCCAGGAAGATCGGGCAGTCGGGATCATCGCTGCGCACCTCGGGCGCGGCGGCGGCACCGTCGTCCTCGCCGGCATAGGGCTGTCCGGTCGTCGCCAGGTCGTGAAGCAGGGCCGGGTGGTTGACACCGTTCCATTCGCGCAAGCGGCCCAGGCCCGCAGCGGCGAGGTCGCGCGCGATACCGTAAACGCCCATGCAGTCGGGCCGGTTGGGCGTGACCGCAGCCTCGATGACCGGATCGTCGAGCCCGGCGTAATCGACATAAGACATGCCCTGCACCGGCACCGGGCTGCTGGCCGACAGGCTGATGATGCCCTCGTGCCCCTCGCCCAGGCCCAGCTCGCGCTCGGAACACATCATTCCGAAGCTTTCGACGCCGCGGATCTTCGCTTCGCCCAAGGTGATCCCGGCCCCCGGCACGTAAGCGCCCGGGGGGCCGAAAACGCCGTACATGTACGCCTCGGCATTGGGCGCACCGCAGACGACCTGGACCGGCTGCCCACCGTTATAGTCGGGCCCGGCATCGACCATCAGGACCTGCAACTTGTCGGCCTGCGGATGCGGCGCGGCGCTGACGACGCGCGCGATCCGGAACGGGGCGAGCGCGGCGCCGGGATTCTCGACCCCTTCGACCTCGAGCCCGATGGCGCTCAGCTTGGCCACGATCTGTTCGAGCGTCGCCTCGGAATCGAGGTGATCCTTGAGCCAGGACAGTGTGAACTTCATGCCCCGGCTCCCGTCGAAATAGCGCCCACGCCGGCAGATAGCGTCGGCTGGTCGAACGCGGAAAATCCGTAGTGGGCCAGCCAGCGCGCGTCGCCGTCGAAGAAGGCGCGCAGGTCGTCCATGCCGTATTTCAGCATTGCCAGCCGATCGACGCCGATCCCGAAGGCGAAGCCTTGCCATTCGGACGGATCGTAGCCGCCCGCTTCCAGCACGCGGACGTTGACCATGCCGCTGCCCAGCAGTTCCATCCAGCCGTGCCCCGGCGCGTCGCCGTCGCCGCCCAGCATGCGCCGGGAGCCGTTGGGCCCTTTGACCTCCTGCCAGCCGACGTCGACCTCGACGCTCGGCTCGGTGAAGGGGAAATAGCTCGGCCGCAGGCGCAGGACGATGTCGTCGCGCTCGAAAAAGGCCTTGAGGAACGTTTCGAGCGTCCACTTGAGATGGCCCAGGTGGATGCCGCGGTCGATCACCAGCCCTTCGACCTGGTGGAACATCGGCGTGTGCGTGGCGTCGCTGTCGCTGCGATAGACGCGGCCCGGCGCGATGATGCGCAGCGGCGCGCCGCCCGGGCTGGCCTTGGCGGCTTTCAGCATCGTGCGGATCTGCACCGGGCTGGTGTGCGTGCGCAGCAGCATCCGGCGGCCCTCGGGACCCGCGTCGGGGAAATAGAACGTATCGTGCATGGCGCGCGCCGGGTGGCTTTCCGGCATGTTGAGCGCAGTGAAGTTATGCCAGTCGTCCTCGATCTCGGGTCCGGTGGCGACCGCGAAGCCCAGGTCGGCGAAGATCTCGGCCAGTTCGTCCATCACCTGGCTGACCGGGTGGACCGAACCGCGCGGCGCTGCCGGGGCGGGCAGCGTCAGGTCGATCCGCTCGGCCGCCAGGCGGGCTTCCATCGCCGCGCCTTGCAGCGCGCCCTTGCGCGCGGCCAGCGCGGCGGTGACCGCTTCGCGCAGGGCGTGGATGCGCGGACCGGCGCTCTGGCGTTCGTCCGCGCTCATCGCGCCGAGCGTCTTGAGCAATCCTGAGATCGAGCCTTGCTTGCCGAGAAACTCGACCCGCAGCGCTTCTACCGCGTCGGGCGTTTCGGCGGCGGCGATGCGCTGCACGGCTTCGGCCTGGAGGGCTGCATGATCCACGGTCGGCTAGTCTTTCCTGGGCGGCGCGCGATTGCGCCGCGCCGGCCTTTAGCGGCGCGGGCGCGAGGGGGCAAAACCCTATTTGCCTGCTCCGGCTAGACTCCGGCGGGGCGGTCGGTGGTCTGCACCGCGGAACCCGCGATCCGCATCCGTTCGCGCACGAACGTCTCCAGGATCGGGCGCGGCCGCGACGCGTATTCGCGCGGGCTCATTCCCATGAAGGCGTGGAAATCGCGGACGAACTGGGCCTGGTCGTGGTAATGCCCGTCGAGCGCGCCGATCCACTTGCGCGAGGGATCGAGGATGAACTGCGCCACGCTGCGCATGAAGCGCTGGCGGCGCAGCAGCGTCTTGGGCGTAAACCCGAAGTGGCGGCAGCACAGCCGCTCCAGCGTGCGCGGCTGGACGCCCGCGCGGGCGGCGAAATCGCCGACGCTGTGGACCTCGGGATCGACCATCGCGGCGTGGACGGCCAGGATCCGGTCATGGTCGGGCAGCGCACCGCCCAGCCTGCCGCGAAAGTACGCAATTATGGCCTCGAGCGCAGCAGGAACGTCGCCGTGAAACCGCGCGACACTGTCGGCCAGCGGGCCAAAGGCGGCGAAGGCAGGGTCGACCCGTCCGTCGACGACGCGGTCGGCATAGTCCGCGGCGGGCTGAGCGATGAACCGCGCCCACCCCAGCGGCATCAGCCCGATCCCCCAGAACGCGGTGCTGCCGACCGTGAAACGCGCGGGGCGCGACGTGGGTCCGGTGACGTAGAAATCGGTGCCCAGCACGGGCGCTCCGTCATCGATCACGGCGATCGGCGCATCGCCGCGCACGAAGCGCAGGTTGGCCCATTCGGGGTGGAGCGTATCGCTGACCCGGCCGTCATCCGGGACGGTAATCTCGGCACGATAGAAGGTCGTGAAATAGCGCTGCAGGTCGGGCGGCGGCAAGTGGAAGGCGGCCGAGACGACCGGATCGGCCGCGGCTTTCACCCCTTGCCCGTCATGATCGGCATTGTGCCCGCCCCGTTGCAACCCAGTCCCCCTGTCCGCCGTCTGCCGCGCGGTAGAGGCTATCATGATCGAATGGCCGGGCCGAGACAAGCGCCGCCCCCACACACGCGCCGGACACGACGAAAAAGGCGCGAAAGGATTGCTCCTTCCGCGCCTTTTTCAGTCCGGCAAAGCGAATCAGGCCGGGAGGGCCTTTTTCGCCATCGCGATGACCGCCGTGAAGGCGCCGCCTTCGTTCATCGCCAGATCGGCCATGACCTTGCGGTCCAGCGTGATGCCGGCCAGCTTGGCGCCGTGGATGAACTGCGAATAGGTCAAGCCTTCGGCGCGAACCGCGGCGTTGATGCGCTGGATCCACAGGGCGCGGAAAGTCCGCTTCTTAACCTTGCGGTCGCGGTACGCGTACTGGCCGGCCTTTTCGACTGCCTGCCGCGCGACGCGGATGGTGTTCTTGCGGCGACCGCGATAGCCCTTGGCCTGGTCGAGAATCCGCTTGTGCTTGGCGCGGGTGGTAACGCCGCGTTTGATACGTGCCATTGTCTATCCCCTCAGCCGAGCCCGTACGGGGCCCATTTCTTGATCACCTTGGCATCGGCGTCAGAAATGACGTCGGTGCCGCGGTTCTGGCGGATATACTTGGCGTTGTGGCTGATCAGGCGGTGGCGCTTGCCGACCACGCCGTGCTTCACCTTGCCGGTGGCCGTGAGCTTGAAGCGCTTCTTCACGCCGCTCTTGGTCTTGAGCTTGGGCATTTTCGTCTCCTTCAAAAGGGACACGTAAGACCGGCCCTGGCAGCCCTAGATAGCCAGGCAGGTCTTGAATTCCGTGCCGTTGAAGCGCGGGCCCCTAACCGCTGCGGGGGCAAATGGCAAGCGCCGTGGCGCGCCTGCCGCGAGGGATCGCCTCAGGCGGTCCGCACCGTTTCGGCCAGCTTGTCGAGCGCGTGGACGAGCGCGCGTTCATGCGCCTCGCGGTCGATCCCGCGCGGCGGGTCGATCGCCTCGACCGTGACGCGGGTGCCGGACCCGGCCGGGGTCAGCGTCCACAGCATCCGCATCGTTCCGGCGTTCTCGGGCCGATCGGACGGAAATTCGACCTCCCAGGTCAGCCGCCGCCCTTTCGTGACGGCGGCCACGCGGCCCACGACCCGGTCAATTCCGGCACCGGATTTGCCCTCTGTCCCCGCGGCGAAGCGCAGCGTCATGCGAAAGGGTCCGCCGGCGCGCGCTTCGTAGGCCTCGACCGTGGCGATCGCGCCTTCGGGCGGCAGCCACCGCTCAAGCTGGTCACCGGTAGACAGCGCCCGCCACACCGCATCGGGGGGGGCGGGAACGACCCGCGCGGCCCGGTCGATTCGTTGTTCGCGTCCCATGATCCAGCAACGCCGGAACGGCGATTTGGTTCAAGAACCTTGCCCTCAATGCGCGCAGGTCAGTGCCTCGACCACGTCCTCCAGCCGCGCCTGATCGCCCAGCGCGATCACGTGCCCGCTGCTGCCGGCGTGAAGCGGCTCTCCGTTCCAGTCCGCCATCGTCCCGCCGGCACCCTCGACCACCGGCACCAGCGCGGCGAAATCATGCAGCTTGAGCCCCGCTTCGCAGACGAGGTCGAGGTGGCCCGAGGCCAGCATCGCATAATTGTAGCAGTCACCGCCCATCACCATCCGCTTGTGATCGGTGCGCGCGGCCAGGGCCATGAAGTGCTCGCCGTCGTGATCGCCGAAATAATGCGGACCGGTCGTGGCGATCGCCGCGTCCTTTAGGTCGCGGCAGGGCCGCGTGCGCACCGGCAGCCCGTTGAGCGTGGTCGGCTGCCCGGTCACCCCCAGCCAGCGTTCGCCCAGGATCGGCTGGTCGATCACGCCCAGCACCGGGAATCCGTCCACCAACAGCGCGATCAGCGTGCCGAACAGCGGACGGCCGGCCAGAAATCCCACCGTGCCGTCGATCGGGTCGAGCACCCATTGCCGGCCCGTGCGGCCTTCGGTGATCCCGAATTCCTCGCCGTGCACGCCGTCCTGGGGAACTTCGGCGGTGAGGATGCGGCGCATCGCCTCTTCGGCTGCGCGGTCGGCCAGCGTAACGGGCGAGGCGTCGTCCTTGCGCTCGGCCGCCATCGGCGTGCGGAAATGGGGCCGGATGGCCGCGCCCGCCGCCTCGGCCAGGCGATGCGCCAGCGCGATGTCGGCGGTCAAATTCATGCTGGCCGCTTCATCAATCGAACAGGCTGGAAACGCTGCTCTCGTCGGCGATGCGGCGCATGGCCTCACCGATCAGCGGCGCGATGGTGAGGATGCGGATATGCCCGGACTGTTCGGCCGCCTCGGTCGGCAGGATCGAATCGGTGATGACCAGTTCCTTGAGCGCGCTCTTGTCGACCCGCGCCACCGCCCCGCCCGACAGCACGCCGTGCGTGATATAGGCCGAAACGCTGGTCGCCCCCGCATCCATCAGCGCCTGCGCCGCGTTGCACAGCGTGCCGCCCGAATCGATGATGTCGTCGATCAGGATGCAGGCGCGGCCCTTCACCTCGCCGATGATGTTCATCACTTCCGACTGGCCCGGCGCATCGCGGCGCTTGTCGACGATGGCCAGCGGCGCATTATCGAGCCGCTTGGCCAGCGCGCGGGCGCGCACCACGCCGCCGACGTCGGGCGACACCACCATCACGTCCTGCCCGCCGTAACGCGCCTGGATGTCCGCCGCCATCACGGGCGCCGCATAGAGGTTGTCGGTCGGGATATCGAAGAAACCCTGGATCTGCCCGGCGTGAAGGTCGACCGCCAGCACCCGGTCGGCCCCCGCCTTTGTGATCAGGTTGGCGACCAGCTTGGCCGAAATCGGCGTGCGCGGCCCCGGCTTGCGGTCCTGCCGGGCGTACCCGAAATAGGGCAGCACCGCCGTGATCCGCCGCGCCGACGCGCGCCGCAGCGCGTCGATGCAGATCAGCAGCTCCATCAGGTTGTCGTTGGCCGGGTAGCTGGTCGACTGGACCACGAACACATCCTCGCCGCGAACGTTCTCGTGGATCTCGACGAAGACCTCCTCGTCGGCAAAGCGCCGGACCGAGCAGTTCGTCAGCGGCATTTCCAGGTAGCCCGCGATGGCGCGCACGAGCGGCAGGTTCGAGTTGCCGGTCATGATCTTCATGCGTGCCGTCCTCTTTTCGCCGTGCCGCCGGGGCAGAGCAGCCGCTTAGCGCGGGAGGCACCGATTGCAACCGTGCGTACGATCACAGCATGTGCAGCACCGCCAGCAGACCCAGCCCGATCAGGCCCAGCACCAATAGCGACAGGACCACCGTTGCGGTAACCCGTCCGCCCGCGCGGGCCACGGTCCGCATGTCGACCCCCAGACCCAGCGCCGCCATCGAGACGACCGTCAGCATCGTCGCGAGTTGACCGATCGGTGCGATCGTGGCGGCAGGTATGAGCCCTGCCGAACGCGCCGCGACCATCGCCACGAAGCCGACGATGAACCACGGCATCACGTGCGCCAGTCCCGGTGCGCGCCGGGCGTCGCCACCGGCCACCTCCTCGCCGGCCGGAACGGCCTGCGCCGGCAAGCGGCGGGCCACTACGGCAAGGATCACGCAAACCGGCCCCAGCATCAGCACCCGCACCAATTTGACCAGCGTTCCCATCGCGGTTGCGGCGCTTCCCAGCGGCGCGGTTGCGGCGATGACCTGCGGCACCGCATAGACGGTCAGCCCGGCGAACGCGCCGTACGCATGCGCGGACATGCCCATCGCCGTCCCCGCCACCGGCAGGCCCAGAACCACCGCAACGCCCAGGACGGCGGTAAAAGCGATCGCGGCCGCCACGTCATCGCTATCGGCACCGATCACCGGCGCGACCGCGGCGATCGCCGAGTTGCCGCAGATCGAATTGCCGCACGCCACCAGCAGCGCCATGCGCGCTGGCAATCCGAACAGTCGCCCGATCGTGAAACTGGCCGCGATCGCAAACGTGACGACCGCCACGATGCCGATCAGCATCGGCACGCCCGCCGCGGCGATCGTCGCGGCGCTGACCGATGCGCCAAGCAGGACGACCGCGATCTCCAGAACGATTGCCGCGCACACGTGCATGCCGGGATGAAAGCGCGCGCTCAGCTGCGTTGAAGACCGGATCGCGGTTCCGATCAGGATCGCCAGCACCAGGGCTTCGAGCCACGCGCGCCCGAAAACCAGACCTTCGGCAGCCTGTATCGCATAGGCGGCGCCCGTGACCAGCAGGCAGACGGCGATACCCGGCACGAGGCCGGCCGCCGTCCTCAGCGGGCCACTCGTTGGCACGGGATAGCGTTGTTCGTGCATAGATCGATTCCTTCGAAAAGAAGATGGCCCGTCGCCTTCAATCAATCCAACGCATTATTATTGTGAAAACGATCACGTTGATTCATGAATTTTGCATGACCCTGGAGCAATTGCGCCTCTTCCTTGCCGTAGCGGAACGCGAGCACGTGACAGCGGCGGCACGCACGCTAGGCGTGACGCAGTCAGCCGTCTCGGCCGCGATTGCCGCGCTGGAACAGCGGCACGGGGTGCGCCTGTTCGACCGGGTCGGTCGGGGGATCGTCCTCAGCGCCGCGGGGCACGCGTTCCTGCCAGAGGCACGGGCCGTTCTGGCCCAGGCGGCGGCGGCGGAACACGCGCTGGACGACCTGAGCGGGCTGGCGCGCGGTTCGCTCCGCGTCGTCGCCAGCCAGACCATCGCCGCGTACTGGCTGCCGCCGTTACTGACCGCGTATCGCAGCCGCTATCCGGGCATCGCGCTCGACGTCGGGATCGACAATACCCAGGCTGCGGCAGCGCTCGTGCACGCCGGCGAAGCCGATCTCGGCTTCGTCGAAGGGATGGTCGACAATCCCGCGCTGGAACAGTGGACGGTGGGTGAGGACCGGCTCGTGCTGGTTGGACACACGCCGTTCGGCGTCGCTTCGATCGACCCAGATTGGCTGCGCCGCGCCCGCTGGATTGTCCGCGAAGCCGGGTCAGGGACCCGTTCGGCGCTGGATGCGCGCCTGAGGGGCCTGGGGATTGATCCGTCCCTGCTGGATATCGCACTGGTTCTTCCCGCCAATGAAAGCGTGCGCACGGCAGTGGAATCGGGTGCGGGCATCGCGGCCTTGTCAGCCCTGGTCGTGGCGCCATCGCTGGCGGCGGGAACGCTTCACGCCGCACCGATGACGTTTGCCGCCCGGCCGTTCTTCGCCCTCAGGCACAAGGACCGCTACATGAGCCATGCGGCGCAGGCGCTGTCGGCCCTGCTGGCCGGGCCGACCGACGCCGCCACGCGCGCGGACCGTTCAGCCTGACGCCCGGCTTCTGATCAGTCTGCTTAGTGCAAGCTTCACCGCGGCTTGCGGTGTTCGCCCTTGACCCAGCGGACGGTGCCGGTGCTGGCGCGCATGACCACGCTTTCGGTGGTGATCGAGCCGTCCTTGCGGCGCTTGACCCCGGCCAGCAGCGACCCGTCGGTCACGCCGGTGGCGGCGAAGATGCAGTCGCCCTTGGCAAGTTCTTCCAGCTTGTAGATCTTGCCCAGGTCCTCGATGCCCCATTTGCGGGCGCGGGCCTTTTCATCATCGTTGCGGAACAGCAGCCGGCCGTTGAACTGGCCGCCGACGCAGCGCAGCGCCGCGGCGGCGAGCACGCCCTCGGGCGCGCCGCCACTGCCCATGTACATGTCGATCGTGGTGTCGGGATCGGTGGTGGCGATCACGCCGGCCACGTCGCCGTCGCCGATCAGCACGATGCCGCAGCCGATGCCGCGCAGTTCGGCAATAAGGTCGGCATGGCGCGGGCGGTCAAGCACGCAGACGATGATCTCGTCCGGCTGGACGCCCTTCGCCGCGGCCACCGCTTCGACGTTCTGGGTCGGGGTCTTGGCCAGGTCGATCACGCCGTCGGGATAGCCGGGCCCGACCGCCAGCTTGTCCATGTAGACGTCGGGTGCGTTGAGCAGGCAGCCATGTTCGGCGGCGGCAAGCACCGCCAGGCTGTTGGGGCCGGCCTTGGCGGTGATCGTGGTCCCTTCCAGCGGGTCGAGCGCGATGTCTATCTTGGGCCCGGTGCCGATCGCGCCGCCGACCTTTTCGCCGATGTAGAGCATGGGCGCCTCGTCGCGCTCACCCTCTCCGATCACCACGGTGCCGTCGATGGGAAGCTCGTCGAAGGCCTTGCGCATCGCCTCGACAGCGGCGGCATCGGCGGCCTTTTCGTCGCCGCGTCCGATCAGCTTGCTGGCGCCGACGGCGGCCGCCTCGGTCACCCGGACCATTTCCATGACCAGGACGCGGTCGAGGATGTCGCTGCTCTTCGGGCTGGCGGTGCTGGTCATGGTCTGGCGTTTTCCCTTGTCTGTCGGCGCGCGCTTACTGGCCGCCGCGCGGCTTGTCGAGCATCGCGGTTAGCCGCGTTCAGCGGCAATTCAGTGACGAAAGCGTGCCTGACGGCGCGCAAGGAGGGCGGGAATGGGGAAGCTGACGGCGCTCGCGATGGCCGCCCTGTTGCTGCCCGCAGCAGGGCCGGGAAACGCGCAGTCGATGACCGCCGAAGAAGCGCTGGCCGCCGCCCAGGGTCGCACCGGGGCGGACAGCGTGTCGCGCCGCTGCCGCCCGTCGAGCGGCGACGAGATCGTGGTCTGCGCCGATCGCGGCGAGGACCAGCGCGTCCCGCCGACATCCGAAACCGATCCCAATTCACGCGCCGCGCGCGAAGTGCGCGATGGCGACACCCTGCGCCCCCCGCAGATGGACCGCGGATCGTGCCGCGGCCAGCCGGGATGCGTGATCGGCGGCTGGGCGCCGCCGCCGGTCTATTACGTCGATCTGGACAAGATCCCCAAGCCGCCCGCGGGCAGCGACGCCGACAAAGTGGCGAAGGGAGAGCTGCGGAACTAGCTGCCGTTCGGGCCCTGGCCCTGCGCCGGCGCGTTGGACCCACCGGCGCCGTTGACCGAACCGATATTGCCGAACAGGTCTTCAAGGAAGCTGCGGTCGCGGCCCAGCGTGGGCGTGGCGTGACCGTCGGGATTGAGGTTAACGACCTTCTCCGCGCCGCTCTTGTCGACGCCGACGACATTTCCCGAGGGGTCGAAGCGGACGCGCAGCACGGTCTGGTCGTACGTGCGCGGACGATTGAAGGCGGCCTGCTTGGTATCGATCGACAGGTAGTACCAGTCCTGCTGGCCGAACTGGCTGACGAACGTGGGACGGCCCAGCGTCCGCTCGACCGACAGCTTGTTGTCGATGCCCGGCTGGACCGAATCGACCAGCGCCTGGTCGGCGAGGTAACCGCGGTGGTCCTTGATCGAGGCGCAGCCCGAGGCAAGGATCGCCAGCCCGGCAACTGCAACCATCGCGCGCATCCGCGTCTTTACCATCGTAACTCTGCTCCAGCCCGTGGACCCGGGGTAGCCGGCCTTTGCGCCGTCCCCGCGATCGGGTATCGGCGCGAGCCTTAGAGGCGCCCGGCAATTCCCGCAATGGCGCTTGACCCGGCGGGCTTTAATCGCCGGTGAATGAAGGAGAACCCGACGTGACCCTGCTGGCCCGGCTGTTCGGTTCGAAGCCAGACCCGCGCGAGGCGCTGGTCCCGCTGTGGCAGTGGAGCGTGCAGACCGCGCGCGATCCGCGCTGGTACCGCGACGGCGGCGTGGCCGACAGCGTATCGGGCCGCTTCGACATGGTCGTCCACGTCCTCGCCCTGGTGATGCTGCGCGCCGAGCACGGCCCCGACGCGGCCGAGCGAACCGCCCGGCTGACCGAGCTGTTCGTCGACGAGATGGACGGCCAGCTGCGCGAGGAGGGCGTCGGCGACGTCGTCGTCGGCAAGCGGGTGGGCAAGCTGATGCAGGCGCTGGGCGGCCGCATCGCGGCGCTGCGCAGCAGCAGCGACGACGCCGCCGCGCGCGAAGCCGCCGTGCGCCGCAATATCACCTTCGTCGAGGGCGGCGGCGACCCGGCGTTGGTGGTCGCCGACCTCACCGCGCTGGAAGCGCGCCTGGCGGCGGCGGACGACGCGGCACTGCTGGCGGGACAGGTGCCATGAGCGAGATGGAGCGCTGGTATGACCGCAAGCGTCTGCCCGAAGGCGCGCAGGCGATCGTCGCCGATCCGGGCGAGCGCGAAGCGCTGGCGCGGCGCTTCGCCATTGTTTCCATCGCGCGGTTCGAGGTGCTGGTGACCCTGGCCGACGACGGCACGGCGGTGACCGCGACGGGCACGCTGGTGGCGGATGTGGTGCAGCCGTGCGCGGTATCGGGCGAAGACCTGGCGGTGCACATCGCCGAGCCGGTCTCGCTCCGCTTCGTGGCGCCTTATGCGGGGCCGGGCAGCGAGGACGAGGAGCTTGACGTCGCGATGCTCGATGAGATCGAGATCGAGGACGACCGCTTCGACCTGGGCGAAGCGATCGCGCAGGAACTAGCGCTGGCGATCGATCCTTTCGCGACCGGTGAGCATGCCGAGGAGACGCGCCGTGCCGCCGGGCTGATCGACGAAACGGCGAGCGGGCCGTTCGCCGCGCTCGCCGCCCTGAAAAAGCCGAACTGACTGTCAGCTCAGAACGGGATATCGTCGTCGAGATCGTCGGCGAAACCGCCCTTGGCGCCGCCGCCCGACGCTCCACCGCCCGACGCGCCGCCGGTCGATCCCCAGTCGCTGCCGCCCGAACGCTGGCCGCCGCCGCCCCAGTCGCCGCCGCTGCGCTGGCCGCCACCGCCGGCGCCGCCCTGCGGGCCGTCGAGCATTGTCAGCACCGAGCCGGGGCCCTGCAGCACCACTTCGGTCGAGTAGCGGTCATTGCCCGACTGGTCCTGCCACTTGCGCGTGCGCAGCTGGCCTTCGACGTAGATTTTCGAACCCTTCTTGAGGAAGCGCTCGACCACCCCGACCAGACCTTCGGAAAAGATTGCCACGGTGTGCCACTCGGTCCGCTCCTGGCGGTCGCCGGTGTTGCGGTCCTTCCACGATTCGGAGGTGGCGACGCGTAGGTTGGCGACCTTGCCGCCGTTCTGGAACGAGCGGATTTCCGGGTCGGCCCCGAGATTGCCCACGAGGATGACCTTGTTGACGCTGCCTGCCATGAATGCCTCTCTAAAGCCCGAGCGCCACTGCGCCCCAGTAAGTGATTCCGGCAAACAGGTAGGCTAATCCGAACAGGTAGAGCAACATGAACGCGGGCCATTTCCACCCGTTCGTTTCGCGGCGGGTTACCGCGATCGTGCTCATGCACTGGGGCGCGAAGACGAACCAGGCGAGGAACGCCAGCGCGGTCGGCAGGCTCCAGTGCGACGCCAGCTGCGGGCCCAGCGCCTGCGCAGTTGCCGCGTCGTCCCCCGCGGCGCTCACCGCGTAAGTCGTCGCCAGCGAAGCGACCGCGACTTCGCGCGCGGCCATCGCCGGGATCAGCGCCAGCGCGATGTCGCGGTTGAAGCCGATCGGCTGGACGACGACCGCCAGGCCGTTGGCGAGATGCCCCGCGATCGAGGCGTCGACCTGGTCCTGCCCGGGCGCCGCGCGCGGCACGTTCAGTAGCAGCCACAGTCCCACCGTGACGGTGAATATGATCGTGCCGGCGCGGCGCAGGAAAATCCACGCGCGCTGCCACAAGCCGATGGCGAGGTCCGAGAAGCGCGGCAGCTGGTACTTGGGCAGTTCCATGATGAAGCCCGAGGCCGTGCCCCGGGTCACCGAGCGGCGCAGCAGCAGCGCCACCACCATCGCGCCGACGATGCCGGCAAGGTAGAGGGTGAACAGCACCAGCCCCTGCAAGCCGATCCCGAAACCGACCGTGCGCGCCGGGATGAAGGCGCCGATGATCACAGCGTATACGGGTAGCCGCGCCGAACAGGTCATCAGCGGCGCGACCAGGATGGTGGTCAGACGGTCCTTGGGATCTGCGATGGAGCGCGTCGCCATGATCCCCGGGATCGCGCAGGCGAAGCTCGACAGCAGCGGGATGAAGCTGCGCCCGGATAGGCCGACGCGCGCCATCAGCCGGTCCATCAGGAACGCTGCCCGCGCCATGTAGCCGGATGCTTCCATCGCCAGGATGAAAGCGAACAGGATCACGATCTGCGGCAGGAAGACCACCACCGAGCCGACCCCGGCAATCACCCCGTCGGTGATGAAATCGCGGGCGATCGATGCCGGCAAGGCGCTGCGCACCGCCCCGTCGAGCAGGCCGACACCAGCCTCGAGCGCATCGGCGAACGGGGTCGCGCCGGCGAACACCGCCTGGAACATCACGAACAGGAACGCGAACAGGATCGCCGGCCCGCCCCAAGGGTGGAGGAGCACGCGGTCGAGGCGGGTGTGGAGCCGGTGGCGCGCGGTTTCGGACAGGATCGCGGCGTCGGCGATGGCGTGCGCAGACATCCGCCGCTCGGTCTGGTCGAGGTGCGGGCGCGGAGGATCGGCCTTGCGCGCCTCAGCCGCGGCGATCGCGGCGCTGAGTTCTGAGAGGCCCTTGCGCCGCACCGCCACGGTCTCGACGACTGGTACGCCGAGCGCCTCGGCCAAAGCTGCGGCGTCGAGCACCAGCCCGTCGCGCGCGGCAAGGTCAACCATGTTGAGCGCGACCACGGTCGGCCGCCCCAGCGCGATCACTTCTTGCGCGAAAACCAGGTGCTGCTCGAGGTTCGAGGCATCTAGAACGATCACCAGGACTTCGGGCGCGGGCTCGCCCGGAAACTCCCCCAAGATGACCTTGCGGGTCACTTCCTCGTCAGGGCTGGTCGGGTTGAGGCCGTAGGACCCGGGCAGGTCGGTCAGTTCGACCGGTTCGCCCGAGGGCAGGATCAGCCGCCCGGCCTTCCGCTCCACTGTGACGCCGGGATAGTTGGCGATCTTCTGACGGGCGCCGGTCAGCGCGTTGAACAGCGCGCTCTTGCCGGCGTTGGGATTGCCGACCAGCGCGGCACTGCGCAAGCGGGTCACGCGGCCATGCTCACAGCGTTTCGACCGTCATCGCCGCGGCGTGCGCGCGCCGCAGGGCCACCGTCATCCGCCCGATCAGCAGCGCGATCGGATCGCCGCCGCCGAACACCCCCCGGTGCGCGATCGCGACCCGTGCGCCGGTGTCGAGCCCAAGCGCGCGCAACCGCTCACCCTCGTCGGGAGCGAGGCACGACCAGTCGACCGCGAGGATGCGGGCGCGCTGGCCGATGGCAAGGGAGTCGAGCGTCATGACAGGCCGGGCGCTGCCACAGGGCCGTTCTAATTGCAACTGGTTCGCAATAAGCGGTCAGCGGGCCGGGTAGCGCAGACGGCCCAGGAAGCGCGCCGCGCTGAACCCGGGCCGTTCGGGATCGAGCAGGCGCGCCTTGGCCTTTTCGAATTGCATCACCCCGTCGATGCGACGATTGAGGAACGCGCGCGTTTCGGCGCCGCCGTCGCTTTCGTCGTGGGCATGGACCGCGAGCGTCGCGGCATAGATGCCCGCCAGGATCGCACGCTTGGTATAGTGGTTGTAATCGGTCGCGGCATCGCCAGCGAGCCGCCACATCGCGTCGGCCGAATGCCACCCGGCCCTGAGCGCCTGGGGAACGTTCTGCGGCATCGCCAGCACGGCGAGCGCCCGGCGCAGCGCCTCGCGGTCGCCCGCGGCGTCGAGGCGGAACTGGACGAGGCGGCGGATCCGCTCACGAATGGGCAGCGCCGCCAGCGTCGCTGGCGGTAGCGCGCGCGCCATGTCGGCATCGATCCGAGCGATCCACGCCAGCACCATGTCGAGGGCGCCGCGCGGAAAGGCCAGCCGCGCCGCCGCCGGATCGAGACCGACCTCGGCCGCCGCGTTCGTGACCGCCTCGTCGCTCCAGCCGTCGAACACCGCGGCGCGCGCCACGGCCGGCGCCAGTTCCAGCGCCAGTTCGGGCAGGGTAAGGTCGGCGTGACCGGCCACGTTAGAGCGAGGGGCCGTACTTGGCGCCCGGCTTGGCGGCGGTGCTGACCGGAGCCTTCAGCAAGGCGACGAAGTTGCCGCCGCGGCGATCTTCATCGGCCGCGTAATCGCGTGCAGTGCGGCCCGAATTGTCAGCCTGGTCAAGGTTCGCACCGGCCGCGACCAGCACTTTCACCAGTTCGGCGTTGCGGTTGTGGATCGCGGTGATCAGCGGCGTCTCACCGATGTTGTCGCGTTCGTTGAGCAAGGCGCCGCGCTGCGCCAGCAAGGTTGCCGCGGCGGTAAAGTTGGTGTTGACCGCGACTTGCAGCGGGGTCTGCCCCTTGGCGTCGCGCGCATTGATGTTGGCGCCCGAACGTACGAGCTGGCCCACCCAGTCAAGCCGGCGCTTGCCGATGGCGATGTGCAGGCCGGTCTCGCCGCTGACCGAATCGGCGGTGTTGACGTCGACCTTGTCGCTAAGCGCTTGCAGGGCGGCGGTGTCGTCTCCGCTTCGCAGCGCCTGGAGGAACTTGTGGCTGGGCGAAAACTGCGCCGCGGCCGGAAGCGGCGCGGCCAGCACCGACAGGGCCAGCGCGGCCGAAGCGAAGACACGGGCGGAAAACAACTTGGAAGCCTCCTGTTGGCTGCGGCACGGGGCGAAAGCGCCGTCGCCGCGCCGCGTTCGCCTTGCACCGGTGAGTTTAGCAGAGCATGAACCGCGGCGCCATGCCCAAGCCCTTCCAGACCCTTGCATTGCTCGCCTTCGTTCTTGCGCCGCCCGCCGCCTGTTCGCCGGCGGCGCCCACGCCAGAGGCGCCGCTGGCAGGTGCCGCAATCGGCGGACCGTTCACGCTGACCGATCGCGCCGGCAAAGCCGTGACGTGGCAATCGCTGCGCGGCCGGTGGGTGGCGATCTACTTCGGCTACACCTTCTGCCCCGATGCCTGCCCGACCGATGTCGGCGTGCTGATGCGGGCGGTGAATGCGTTCGCAAAGGCCGAGCCCGCCCGCGCCGCCCGGCTGCAGCCGATTTTCGTCACGGTCGATCCCGCGCGGGACACCCCGGCACGCATGGGCGAGTTTGCCGACGCCTTCCAGGCGGGCAGCGGGCCGCGCCTGCTCGCGCTGACCGGCACGAGCGAACAGGTGGCCCAGGCCATCAAGGCGTTCCGCGTCTTTGCCGCCAAGGGCGAAAGCAGCCCCGGCGGCTATCTGATGGATCACAGCCGCTTCGTTTACCTGATGGATCCCGACGGCAAGCCGATCGACATGGTCCCGGTCGACAAGGGCGCCGACGCATCGCTCAAGACGCTTCAGCAGTGGGTGCGATGAGCGCCGCCGCGCGCTTCTGGGACAAGCCGCTGGCTGCGCTGGACCGGGCGGAGTGGGAGGCGCTGTGCGACGGGTGCGGCCAGTGCTGTCTCCACAAGGTGGAGGATGCAGATACCGGCGCCATCTACCCGACCAACGTCGCCTGCAAGCTGCTCGACCTTACGACCGCGCGATGTTCGAACTATCCGGGCCGCAAGCGGATCGTCCCCGACTGCCTGACGCTTAACGCACACCTCGCCGGGACGCTGGAATGGCTGCCGGGAACCTGCGCCTATCGGCTGCGCGCCGAGGGCAGACCGCTTGAGCCGTGGCACTACCTCGAGTCGGGCGACCGCGAAGATGTCCACCGCGCCGGCATCTCGGTTCGCGGCAAGGCGATCTCCGAAGTGTTCGCCGGCCCGCTGGAAGATCACGCGATCCTGCCTGACGGGATCGAGGTGTGGCGCGAATGATCGACTGGCTGCGTCCGTCGCGGCCAGTGCCGCGCAACCCTGCCCCGACGACGCTGGATGTTGCCGGGCGAACGCTGCCGGTGATCCTGAAGCGCGACGCGCGGGCGCGGCGGATCGTCATGCGGCTTGGCCCTGACGGCGCGTCGTTGCGGTTGACGCTGCCGCGCTGGGGCAGCGCCGGCGAAGCGCTGGCCTTCGCCCGATCGCGCACCGGCTGGATCGCCGCGCAGCTGGCCGCGGTACCCGCGTTCGTCGCGATCGCCGACGGCACCCGCATACCCTACCTGGGCCGCGAGCTGACGCTGCGGCATGACCTGGCCCGCCGCCGCCTGCCCGCTATCGAAGGCGATGCCCTGGTGGTCGGCGGCGCGGGCGAGAGCCTGGCACCACGGCTGGAGCGCTGGCTGCGCACCGAGGCGCGGCGCCTGATCGAGGGCGACCTTGCCCATTACAGCGCCCGCGCCGGGCTGCCGCCGGGGCGGCTGCTGCTGTCGAGCGCGCGGCGGCGCTGGGGCAGTTGCGCGCCCGACGGGACGATCCGGCTCAATTGGCGGCTGGTCATGGCGCCCGAGGCGGTGCGCCGCTCGGTGGTCGCCCACGAGGTCGCGCACCGGCTTCATTTCGACCATTCGCCGGCCTTTCACGCGGCGCTGGCGGCGATCTACGACGATGACCTGCGCGCCGCCGACCGCTGGCTGAAAGCACGCGGCCGCACCCTTTACGCCCCGTTCGGATAAGCTGCACTGGCGCGGCGCGGCGCGAACGCCTATCTGGGGTCCATGCTTCGCCCCTCGCAATCAGGCCCCCAGGGACCGCTCACCGGCGCCAAGGACATGTGGCGCAATGCCTCGCCCACCGGCGCGATCGGCGATTTCATCACCGTGTTCAAGCAGGCCGGCAAGCACCGCTGGTGGGTGGCGGTGCTGGCGGCGATGACGACGACCGCGATCTTCTCGATCATGGCGGGGGAGAACTGGATCGGTCCGCGGCCCAAGCCCAAGATCACCTGGATCACCACCTTCGCGCCCGACCGCAGCGAGGCCGATATCCTGGCCGGCAACATCGCCAACCAGAAGCGCAAGGACGCGCTGGCCGCCGAGCAAGCCAAGCGCGAGGCCGAAGTGCGCGACCTCTACACGAAGATCGGCGAGTATTCGGGCATCGACGTGGAAGCGGCGAAGAAGCAGGGCGAGGCCGAACGCGCCGCCGCCGCCGCCAAGCTCAAGGCCGAGCAGGCCGAAGCGTTGCGCAAGGTGCGCGAAGCCGAACTTGCCGGCAAACGCTGAAGACCGGCGCTGGCTCGCGGCTGCAGCGCGCCTGGCCGCGCGCGGCAGCCCGTCGGCCCACCCCAACCCTGCCGTCGGCGCGATCCTGGTTGCGCAAGGCCGCGTCCTTGGCCGTGGCTGGACCCATCCGGGCGGGCGCCCGCACGCCGAAGCAGTGGCGCTGGCGATGGCCGGCGAGGCCGCGCGCGGCGGCACCCTTTACGTAACGCTTGAACCCTGCGCCCATGCCGGTGGGCGCGGCCCGGCCTGCAGCGCGCTGATTGCCGCGAGCGGCATCGCCCGCCTGGTCGCCGCCGTGCGCGACCCCGACCCGCGCACCGATGGCAAAGGATTCGCCGCGGCCCGCGCCGCGGGTATCACCGCCGATCACGTCGCCTGCGCCGCCGCCGACGAATCGCTCGCCGGCTATCTGACGCGCGCCCGCCAGGCCCGCCCGCGCGTGACTCTCAAGCTTGCTACCTCGCTCGATGGCATGATCGCGCTTGCGAACGGCGCCAGCCAGTGGATCACCGGCGCGCCCGCCCGCGCCCACGCCCACGCGCTGCGCGCGCGCATGGACGCGGTGCTGGTTGGCGGGGAAACGCTGCGCGCCGATGCGCCCCGGCTTGATGTGCGCCTGCCGGGCATCGATCACGTCCCGCGGCGCTGGGTGCTGACGCGCGGCGGCGCGCCGGCTGGCTGGAGCGCGCTGGCCGATCCGGCGGCGCTGGGCACCGCGATGCTGCAGGCACACGACCTGCTGATCGAAGGCGGCGGCGGCGCAGCGGCAGCCTTCCTCGCCGCGGACCTGGTCGACCGCCTGGTGATCTACCGCGCGCCGGTGCTGCTGGGATCGGGCCGCCCGGCGATCGGCAGCCTGGGCCTAACCGCGCTGGACGGGGTGCATGGCAAGTGGGTCCTGTCAGAGCGACGCCAGCTTGGCAGCGACACACTCGAAGTCTACAGCCGGGTGCGATGTTCACAGGCATAATCACCGCCCTCGGCACCATCCGCGAGGTCCGCGAGAGCGGCGACCTGCGCGCGGTGGTCGCGTGTTCCTACGATCCGGCCGGCATCGCCATCGGCGCCTCGATCGCTTGCTCGGGCGTGTGCCTGACCGTTGTCGAGCGCGGCGGCAGCGCCGGCGATGCCTGGTTCGCGGTCGACGTCTCGGGCGAGACGGTCAGCCGCACCGCGCCCGGGCAATGGCGCGCGGGGCGCAGGCTCAACCTCGAGCAGGCGCTGCGCCTGGGTGACGAGCTCGGCGGCCACATCGTCACCGGCCATGTCGACGCGGTCGGCACCGTCGCTGCGCGCAGCGAGGTCGGCGGCTCGATCCGCTTCGATATCGCCTGCCCAGACGCACTTGCCCCGTTTGTCGCGACCAAGGGCTCGATCACGGTCGACGGGGTTTCGTTGACCGTCAACGAGGTGACCGACGGGCCGGACGGCACCACGTTCGCGCTCAACATCATTCCCCACACCGCCGAAGTGACGACGCTGGGTACGCTGGGGCCGGGCGACGCCGTCAACCTCGAGATCGACGTGCTGGCGCGCTACCTCCAGCGCATGGAAGCGCTGCGCAAGTCAGCCTGAGGCAAGCGGGCCGGCGGCGAAGTCGGCGCGGGTCATCTCGAACACGACATGAGTCACGTCGGCGCCCGCCATCGTCGCCAGGGTCGTTCGATCGGTGAGCCGCCCGCCGATACGCGTCATCGCCGTGCGCGAGCGGATGTTGTCCTTGCCGACCAGGAAGACGACGCGCGCAACGCTTCGCAACGCGTGGGCCAGCATCAGCCGCTTCATCTCCCGGTTGCAGGTCCCGCCCCAGTGGCTGCGCGCCAGGAAGGTCCAGCCGATCTCGACCGAGCCGCCGTCGGCGGGGTCATAGGCCTGGAAGCGCGACGATCCGATCACTGCGCCGCTCGCCTTGTCGATCACGGCCAGCGCACCACGCTGTACCAGCGCATCGTCGAAAAAGACGCGAAACACATCCTCGCGCCAGCGATCGTGCGCCGGATGCCCAGCCCAGATCAGAGGGTCGGCTGCAACCGCGAAAAGCGCGTCCCAATCGTCTGCCCGCAGCGGCCGCAGGACCAGCCGCTCCCCCGTCAGCGTAGGCTGACGGTCTAGCGTCACCCGGCGACGGCGCGCAGGGCGGCGATGAAGGCGTCGATGTTCCCGGTGGTCAGTCCGGCGATGTTGATGCGTCCGGAGCCTGCCATGTAGATACCGTAATCGGCACGCAGCGCGGCGATCTGCTCGCCCGATAGGGGGAGCATGGAGAATAGCCCGTGCTGGCTGCCCAGAGCGGCCATGTCGATCGCGCCGATCCGGCCGGCTTCGGCCAGCCGCGCACGAACCTTCGCCATGCGGGCGCGCATCGTCCCAAGCTCATCCAGCCACTGCGCGGTCAGGTCCGCATCCTCGAGCACGATCCGTACGGCGGCAGCTCCGTGATCGGGCGGCATCGACCAGTTGGCGCGCGCCAGCGCGTAGCCGTTCGACATCACCGCCGGCAACAGGGCGGCATCGTCGACCATCACATAGGCGGCGCCGACACGGTCGCGATAGAGCCCGAAATTCTTGTCGCAGGAGTAGGCGACGATTGCCTCTGGCACGGCATCGAGAACGCGCCGCACGCCGAAGGCATCGGCCTCCATCCCCTCACCGAGCCCCTGATAGGCGAGGTCTAGCAGCGGAAGCAGGCCCTTGTCGGCGACAAGGGCCGCGATCTCGTCCCATTCCGCAGGCGCATAATCGATGCCGGTCGGGTTGTGGCAGCAGCCATGAAGCAGCATCGCGTCGCCGCGTTCAGCCAGTCCGACCGCGACGCGCAGCGCGTCCATGTCGGCACGGCCATTCTTCGTCGCGTGCGCGAACGGCTTCATCTCGATGTCGAGATCGGCGTAGATCTGCGCGTGGTTCGGCCACGACGGCGTGCCCATCCACACGCGCCCTACACCCGCTTTCTTCGCCAGCGCCACCGCCAGGCGGACCGCTCCGGTCCCGCCGGGCGCCTGCATCCCGTCGATCCGGCCACCGCGCGTCGGATCGTCCGCGCCGAAGATGTAGGGCATCAGCCCGCGCACGAAGCCCATGTCGCCTTCCGGCCCGAGATAGGCCTTGGAATCCTGCGTTTCGACCAGCCGCGCCTCGGCCGCCTTGATGGCGCTGAACACGGGCGTATCGCCCTGCCCGGTACGATAGACGCCGACGCCCAGGTCAATCTTGTCGGCGCGCGGATCGTCGCGGTGAAGCTTGATAAGCGCGAGCAGCGCGTCGGCGGGCTGAGGTGCAAGGTCTGACAGCATGGCCCGGGCCATAGCAACGGGGCCCTGCCATGCAAGCTTGGAAAACTGCGCGCGGGCCAGCGCGCAATTATCCATCAATCAGAACGGCAGCCACTTCTGCTTTTCGGAGAACTTCATGTAGCCGGCATTGACGCCCAGGCGCAGGCCGGCACCGACCCGCACCGGAATCAGAACGATGTCGCCCTTGCGCAGGTAAGCGACATTGAAGCCCCCGATCGCATAAGCGGCGCCCTCGCCGGCGGCGAAAGCCTTGCCGTAAAGCTTCTGCGTATCGTTGAGGTTGTAGACGAGCACGAATGTGCTGGCGGCGTTGGCGCCGACGTCGAACCCGATCGACGGGCCGCGCCAGTACGCGGGTCGCTGGCCCTCGACCTTGTGGAACAGCGTGCCCGATCCGTACCGCACGCCGATCCCGAATGCGCCGCCGCCCTCGCGCCCGACGATGTAGGCATTGGGTTCGCCCTGCTTCTTGAGAATGCCCTGGATCACGTCGGCGACGCCCTTGGCGCCCTTGCCGAACACGCCTTCAGCGGCGCCGATCAGGTCGTCCTGCTTGTAGGTGGAGCCTTGCGCCGAGGCGACTGCCGGATCGGCGGCCGCCTGCGAAGCGGCGGTCGCGGGGTCGCTGCTGGTCACCACCGGCGCCGCTACCGGCGGCAACTGAGACGCCGTTGGCGCGGGCGCCTGCTGCGCCAAGTCGCCGTCGATCGGCCGGTCCTGCGCCGCCAGCGGGGCCGATGCCGCCATCGCAAGCGCGCCTGCCCAACCGGCAATCCTGGCTGCTAGTAGCCGCATGATCCATTCCTCCCACCACAAGGGTGACTCCAACCCTCACCGTGGGGCAATGAACCGGCGATGAGCCGAGTCCGATCTGCGACGGAATGAAACCGTGATGAGGCCCCCGCGGCCCCCTTGCCGCCCCCTTGCCCCCTCGCTATAGGGCCCGCTCGCCGCTGCGATCCGGAGACGTGGGTGAGTGGCTGAAACCAACGGTTTGCTAAACCGTCGTACTGGTAAATCCGGTACCGAGGGTTCGAATCCCTCCGTCTCCGCCAGAGCTATGAACCAGCTCAACCCACCACGGACCAGAGCGAACGACTGAAAGACCCGAAAACGCGCGGGTTTTGCCGCTCAGACGTGCTTTGAATTGACCGCCAGGGATCATATCAGACCGACCCAAGCCATAACTTTAAGTACGGCAAAACTTATGGCTTGATGAGGGCTGGCTGGTCGGTAAATTCGATTTCGATGTCCTCGCGCGCGCGTAACAAGCTCACCGCCTTGCAGGTAAAGAACGCCAAGCTTGGCCTGCATTCGGATGGTGGCGGGCTGTATCTGCGGGTTCGTGAATCAGGTCGGTCTTGGTTTTACATCGGGTCGCTGCACGGCAAGCGCATCGAATTAGGCTTGGGCTCAGCCCTCGACGTCGATCTTTCGAAAGCCCGAGAGAAGCGCGACAAGGTCCGAGCGCTGACGCTCGAAGGCATCGACCCGCGTGTTTTGCGTAAGGCCTCAGTCGAGGAAGCCAGGCCGAAGGTGACCTTTGGCGACTACGCAATGCAGTATCTCGATGGGATCGAGGGCGGCTTTCGCAACATCAAGCACCAACAACAATGGCGAAACACGTTGACGACCTATGCCGCGCCAATCTTCAAATTGCCGATAGAGGAAGTTGCTACCAGCCAGATCGTCGACATCCTGCAGCCGATTTGGCTTACCAAACCGGAAACGGCATCGCGGGTCCGCGGTCGGATCGAACGCGTTCTCGATGCCGCCAAAGCTATTGGGCATCGCGACGGCGAGAACCCCGCACGGTGGCGTGGCCATCTCGACAAGCTGCTGGCCAAACGCAGATCCAAGACGCAGGTGCGGCACCACCCAGCACTGCCTCACGCCGAACTGCCTGCGTTCATGATTGAGCTCCGGAAGCGAACTGCAAACGCTGCCCGAGCCCTTGAGTTTGCGATCTTGACGGCGGCGAGGTCTGGCGAAGTTCGTGGCATGACGTGGGCCGAGGTCGATCTTGGTGCCAAGTTGTGGACCGTTCCGAAGGAGCGTATGAAGGCGAGTGAAAAGCATGAGGTGCCCTTAAGCGGCGCTGCCCTTGCGGTTCTGAAGGCCGTCAAGCGTGAGAACGACACGCCCGAAGACTTTGTGTTCGAAGCCCCGAGGGGCGGCGCACTGTCCGATATGTCGATGACCCAGTTGCTTAAGCGCATGGATCGTCCGGACATTACCGTGCACGGCTTTCGCTCGACGTTCCGCGATTGGGCGGGCGATGAGACCGACTTCGGCCGCGAAGAAGTTGAAATGGCCCTGGCGCACACGGTCGCGTCCAAGACCGAAGCCGCTTACCGAAGAGGCCGCGCCCTTGAGAAAAGGCGCGGCCTCATGAGTGCCTGGGCGGATTATTGTGGCCAACAAGAACCTTGACCGGGTCCACCGTCGCCGAAACCACGGGGTTTGGTTCTGTCTATTTACGTCGGGCGATGATCGGCACTGACCATGCAGTCTTCCCCAGTTCCTTGGCCAAGCGAGCCCAGATCGTTGCCATGCCATCGGGGTGAATCAGTCTGGTCGAACCGCGCGCATGAGTTTCACACAAAGCTCGGATCAATTTGACCAGCGGGCTCTTGATTTCCTTCTGGCCACGGCCGCCTGCGAACACCAAATCCTCTAGCGTCACGAGCGACAGGATTTCCGCCATGCGCAAGAACCGTGTATAGCGGTCGCCCTTCTCGCCTTCGTGCATGTGGCCCTTTTTGCCCTCGCGCTCCGGGCACCACGTCTTTGCCTTGTGCGGGTATTTGACCAGATAGCTCGCGGCCCGCCGTATGTTTACCGGATCCGTGCGGACACGGCGGATCACGATAGGGTCAGCATCGGTGACATTGGACGAGTGCAGCGCGGAGTGCTTGGCACCGACCTGGCTCGCCTTTGCAAGGATGCCCCGACCGAAGATGAGCGCATGGCAGTGCCCTTGAATGAGCTGTCCTCCGTCCGAATGGGTGTGGCTGTTGAACAGCGACCATTCCTCGACCGCGAAGTAGTCCTTCGACATGGCGTTGAGCGTCCGTCCCATTTGCGCCTGCGCGTTGGCGATGTCGATGAAGGGCCGATTGACCGAGGTCGCGTGATCACCCGAGATGATCGTCACCATTCCCATTTCGATCTCGGGATCGGAAGCCGCGATTTCGATCAACTTCTTGGCGAGGAATGACCGGGCTTCGCGAACGACTTGGCTGCTGGTCATGATGGGCGCGGACGTGACCATGTCTCCCTTCAAGATGGCTTCAATAAGCTGACGCGTTTCTTCACTGATGGAACGCCGTTCGATCGCCCTCATGGCCTTGGAGCGAAAGCTCTTATCCGACTTTGCCATCCGCCGCTTGATCGCCTTGGCGGTCTTACATGCCCACAGGCTACCCAAGTCACGATCGGCGGCTTCTGGCGCATGTTGTGCGCCCAGCTCCTCAACGGGCATGAGCATGGGCAGCCTACGACCGAAAATCCGTGCACGGGCCGATTTCCGCTTCTGAGCCGCAATCTGCTTGGACAAGTTGTGGCGGGCGGCAATCACGTCCTTGGGCAGATAACGAACCGTCGTCGTGCCATCAGCCTTGGTGATGGCCTTGCCAGAAGGCTTGTTGAGGTTGATCGGCTTACCCGGCTTTGTCGAAGTTGGCAGACCGTTACGGCGATTTTTACGGTGTTGATTGTTACGCATTTTTATTTTTGCCTTTTGCTTTCTGCGCACAAAGCTGCCTGTCCACTAGCAACATGCTGCCGGTAGAGCGCTTGGTGGCGGATTGTGGTTGGTGAAGTGAACACTACGATAAGCGCTCACCAGTGGGGGCTTAATTTCCCATGCTGGCTGCTTTGGGTTTCAGCTCGGCACGTTGGCGATGTTCTGTCCGTCGGCGATCAAAGCCTCGAGGCTCTCACGGGTAACGAACGAACGCCCCCCGATACGCACCCGGGACAGGCGGTGTTGCTTCAAAAATTTGAAAACGCTCGACTTCCCGAACGTCTTTCCCCGATACCCGAGGAACTGACCCGCCTCGCGGATCGACAACAAAGCACTTTCCATTCTGACCATTCTCCATCGTCGCCAGACTGGATTGCCTGGGAACAGGAGTGATCATCGCGGATCGATAGGTCTAAGGTTGGTATGAACCGGGTACGAACTTAGGACTTACAAAGCCTAAGGCTTAACGAACTTATTCCAGACTTGCGAAATGGGCTTGCGGAGCGTCTCGTCCGTTAAGCTATCGCCGATTTCTTCCAATATTTCGTTTCGCAAATCCTTCTGAGTTGCAAACGAATCTTTGTTTAGCCGATCGCTTCTCGCGAGCTCGATCAGCGTATGCCATACTAGAGTCCATGCCTCCGTACGTTTGGGGCTTCCGCCAAGATGGGCTTGCCGCTGGCGCAAGATCCGATCGATGTCTGTCGTCGCAAATTCCACCTTTTGCATCATCACACGGGTGAATGGGCCCGTTGAGACCGTGACGGAAAATTTGTTGAAGGGCCATCGCCACTCCAGTTGGTCGTCCGCCCAGTCCTTGCTCCGCCTCCACGTCAGCGGCTCGACAATAATCGAATGATCGTCCCCAGTCACATCGTCCTTAGCTTCGTTCCAAGCTTCATGGATTTTGCGCCGCCGCGATTCAGTGACGATGGCCTTTGCTCGTAGTTCGCCATCCCGCAGGCAGTCCGCCAAGGTTGATTTCGCCGCTACACGATCAAGGTAAAGTGCCTCGAACCGCTTTAACGAGGAGAACGCCGGTTCCCATTCGGATTGCGACGCGTCTGGCTGTTTAGTGGGCATTCCGCTCTCTAAACCGATCATGATCGGCTATCAAATGGCCGTAGTGATCAAACCATAATCGTCTGAAAAATAAGCGAAACTAGATCAATTCGCGCAAATCCGCTAAAAGCTGAGTCACGGCGCGGCGTTCGGCCATTTTCGCGTTTCGGCTGCCGCTGTGCCCGATCCCAACAGCATCAGCAGAGAACGGAGCGTGAATCATGGATTCCGAACAGAGGGAAATTGCGTCCAAGCACCAGGACCCCGAACTGGCCGCGCGCATCATCCGCGACATCGAGCAGATCGAGGAAAACAGCCACCTAGCTTACGGCCCGATCAGCCAGCGCCTCATGACCGAGATCGGGCAGGCGGCGCGCAGCGCTGTCCCAGACAACTGGCTGTTCGAAGCCACCGACGACGGCCTGATGGCATTTGCCAGCGAATGGAAGGCCAATCGCGGGGTCAATCAGCGCGATGCCTGGTTCGAGCTTTCGGACCTAATCGCCGACGAAGAGCGCGATCACAGTTGGGTCGCCGTCCTGCTCAGCAAGGGCAACACCCAGCTGATCCTGGAACTCAAGTTCCGGCCCGGACTGGTGCCGGTGGTCGAGGCGCTGACCGACAAGGACCCGGTCGTCGTCAACGTGGTAAAGGCGGGCTTCAAACGGCACCCTGAGACCAAGCGGCTATATATCCCGATTGAGCTCGACGCCGGGCTCATGGCCAAGGGTTGCATCGAGAACGACCTTCACGCCGCGCTCGAGCCGGTGCGGGAAGTCGTCGGGCTGGCCGTCAGCGTCCGGGCACCGATCGATGCGATGCTCGAGCTCGTCCGCGCCGAAGCTAAGAAGCGTTAACCGCCACCGGACAATCGCCAGCGCCGAGCGAGGCGCGGCACCCCACCACATCGAAGGAGCTTAAATCATGCCTCAGCATGAGCAGGTGACGTGCGCCGAGCTGCCACGTTCCGAACAGATAGCGCGCCTCAACGATCAACTTCGCATGGGCCAGGGCAAGGGCAAGATCGTCGTCACAAAGGCGGTACATGGCCTCACCGGGTTCGACACCGACGTCTTGATGGCGGCGTTGGCCAATTACGAGTGTGGATCGGCGTGGAAAAGGGACCCCGGTAGCGGGGTGATCGGCGTCGAAAAGGGACCCCTCATCCCGGTGGTCTAGGCTGTTCGCTTGGCGTGTGTCAGGCGGCGAGATCGGGATGCTGGTATTGGAGACGGTGTTGAGGATCCGGCGCGAGCACGCGTCGGGGAAGGCCATCAAGGCGATAGCGCGGGACTTGCACCTGTCGCGCAAGGTGGTGCGCAAGGCGATCCGGGCGCCGGAGGCGGACATGGGCTACCGGCGGGAGGTGCAGCCGCTGCCGAAGCTGGGGCCGTTTCAGGCGCGACTGGATGCGTTGCTGGAGGAAGACGAGGCACGACCGCGGCGCGAGAAGCTGCGCCTCACGCGCATCCACGACCTGCTGCTACGCGAGGGGTTCGACGGCTCGTACGACGCGGTGCGGCGTTATGCGGCTCGCTGGCGGCAGGCGCGGCGTCGCGATGTGATGGATGCGCCGGCGTTCATCCCGCTGCTGTTCCGGCCGGGCGAGGCGTATCAGTTCGACTGGAGCCATGAGGACGTCGAGATCTCGGGCAAGCCGATGCGTGTAAAGGTCGCGCATGTGCGGCTGTGCGCATCACGGGTGATGTATGTGCGCGCCTATCCCCGCGAGACACAGGAGATGCTGTTCGACGCGCATGCGCGGGCATTCGCCTTCTTCGGAGGCGTGCCGACGCGCGGCATCTACGACAACATGAAGACGGCGGTGACGAGCGTGTTCACGGGCAAGGAGCGGGTCTTCAACCGGCGCTTCCTGGTCATGGCCAACCATTACATGGTCGAGCCGACCGCCTGCTCACCGGCGTCGGGCTGGGAGAAGGGTCAGGTCGAGAACCAGGTGCAGACCGCGCGCGGCCGCTTCTTCCAGCCACGCCTGCGATTTACCAGCCTCGAGGAGCTGAACGGTTGGCTGGAGGCCGAGTGTCGGCGCTGGGCCGACATGCACCGGCATCCCGAGCGGAAGGAACTGACGGTCGCCCAGGCATGGGCAGCCGAACGGGCGGTGCTCCAGCCTGTTGTCGCGCCCTTCGACGGCTTCCACGAGAGCGAGCACGCGGTAAGCGGCACTTGCCTCATCAGCTTCGACCGCAACCGCTACTCCGTTTCTGCCCGGACGGTTCGGCGCGTTGTGCAGGTCCGTGCCTATGCCGACCGCATCCTCGTGCGCTGCGACGGTGAAGTCGTCGCCGACCATCCCCGGTTCTTTGGCCGGGACCGGACCATCTACGACCCGTGGCATTATCTGCCGGTGTTGGCGACCAAGCCGGGCGCCCTGCGCAACGGCGCACCGTTCCAGGGCTGGGAGTTGCCGCCTGCGCTGTCACGGCTGCGGCGCAAGCTCGGCGCCGGCGACGACGCCGACCGGCGGTTCGTGCGGGTGCTGGCGACAGTGCTCGATGACGGGCTCGAGGCGGTGGAAGCGGCCGTGCGCGAAGCATTGCTGGCCGGCACCGCCAGCGACGACGTCATCGTCAACATCCTGGCCCGCAGGCGAGAACCGCCACGACCGCTAACCATTGTCACCCCCGAGGACCTGGCGCTGCGCCATCCGCCCCGCGCCGACTGCAACCGCTATGACAGCCTGCGAGGTCTCCATGCAGCGGCATGAGATGATGACGGCCATGACCGAGTTGGGGCTGAAGGGCATGGCTGGCGCCTTCGACGAGGCGGTCACCACCGGTCTCCAGCGCAAGCGCACGACCATGGAGGTCCTGACCGACCTGCTGCGTGCCGAGGCGACGCACCGCCATGCAGCGTCGGTCCGTTACCGGATGTCGGCCGCCAGGTTGCCCGCGGTGAAGGACCTCGACGCCTTCGTCTTCGATGACACCCCCATCAACGAGGGACTGGTGCGCTCGCTATACAGCGGCTCGTTTCTTCCGGGCCGGCGCAACGTCGTGCTTGTCGGTGGGACGGGCACAGGCAAGACGCACCTCGCCACCGCCATCACCACCAATGTGGTACGGGCCGGCGCCCGGGGGCGCTACTTCAACACGGTGGACCTGGTGAACCGGCTTGAGGAGGAAACGCGTCTTGGCAAGGCCGGCACGCTGGCAGCCCAGCTCTCCCGGCTCGATCTGGTGGTGCTCGACGAGCTTGGCTACCTGCCGTTCGCCCGCTCGGGCGGCCAACTGCTCTTCCACCTCGTCAGCAAGCTCTACGAGCAGACCTCGGTCATCGTCACGACGAACCTCGCCTTTGGCGAGTGGCCGACCGTCTTTGGCGACCCCAAGATGACCACCGCGCTGCTCGACCGCATTACCCACCATTGCGACATCGTCGAAACGGGCAATGACAGCTGGCGCTTCAAGCACCGCAGTTGACGCCCAGGACCACCGGCAGAGAACGCTTCGCGCTGGTTGCGCCTCCGGTCGGGCTACGCCCGCCCTACGCCGCAACCAGCGCGAACAAAGCGCCCGTCATACCCGTCACGCTGCTCGACGAAGGGGGTCCCTTTTGCACGCCGATAGGGGGTCCTTTTTGGACGCCGATTGACACGATGCTGAGAAGGTGTGCGATTTGATCCTCCAGATCGCAGGCCGGGACACGAACCGCCTGCCATCTGTCCGCCGGCACGTGAGCGTTCTGCAGGGGGCCATGGCCTATATGTCGAAACACCAAGCCGAGGTGGCGCGGGCTCGGATCGAGCGGTTCTCGGACAAGTGGGGACACGACGCACTGGGAATAGAAAATGCGCCGGCAAATGAAGAACTTGAGCCGGAAATGCGAGTAGCTGTGTGGCTCGCTATGAGACGCAATCCTGAGCGGCTTTTGATGATCCCGTATCGGGCAGCAGTCGCTATCTGGGATGGCAAAACCCGTCTGTCGGACATCATGAATTATGCCTATGCGCGGGAGCTAGACATGCTGATCCATATGGTCGGCTATGACAGCTTCCGCGAAATGCTGTTCCAGCTTCGGATAGCAGTTCGGACCGACGAGGGGGATTACCGGCCAGGCAGCCTCTGCCAATGGTGGATTAAGGAGATGACCCCAACGGGCCGTCCAGACAGCTCGTGGGCCGCTTGCTTGAAGCTCGCCGAGGAGTTGAAGCTTTCAAAGACGCGCAGATGCAGCCTACGGCACAGACGCAAAAGCCGTTTGAAGGTCCCAGCCCCGGACGTTGAGGCATGATGACCGAACCCGTAACCCGGGCCGAGGCGTAGAAGCGGCTTGATACCGAGGCCAAAAGCTCAGCGTATTGAACAGCGCTCATAAACTCGGGAATATCGTCCCGATTCCTGCAGTACCGTTGTGCAGCCTATTTTGGTTCGGAGTGGGCTCCGTATTTTCGCGTGTTGATCAAGTAGCCCTTATATTTGTCTCGCAAGGACTTTTTATCGATTTTGCCTGTCGCCGTGAGTGGAATGGTCGCGATGATGATGGCGTCAGGGCTCCACCATCTCACTATCCTCGGCTCAAGGAATTCCCGCACCTGATCGGCTGTAACGGCACATTCCGGGTGAGGCTCAACAACCAAAATCGGTCGCTCCTCCCATTTTGGATGATACGCGCCAATTACGGCCGCAATCCGAACCCCAGGACAGGCCACAGCTATATTCTCAAGATCAATGGAACTGATCCATTCTCCGCCAGACTTGATGACATCCTTCTGCCGATCAGTAATCCGCATAAACCCGTCATCGTCCAAGGTCGCTATGTCGCCCGTGTCGAACCATCCGGCGGCATCCACGGCTGACTTGTCATCACCGAAATACCGCTCGATTGTCCAAGGACCTCGCACCAACAAGGTGCCTGGCGTTTTTCCGTCGCGCGGAACATCCCTTCGTTCTTCGTCGACGACGCGCAACTCAATACCGAATTGCAGCCGGCCTTGCTTTGTCCAGATCGTCTCTTCCGTAAGGTTTTCGCCCTTTGCCGCTAGTTTGGGCGTCGGCGTAGCGATAACGCCTAGCGGGCTCGTCTCGGTCATGCCCCAAATCTGCCGAACCTCTACACCATACTTTCTAAGAAACGTCTCGGCCATCGCACGAGGAACGGCCGAACCACCAATCACCAACTGTTTGAGGCTAGCGGTATTTCCGCCGCATTGCTCCAAGTAAGCTAGATAGGTCGTCCAGATGGTCGGTACGCCACCAGAAAAAGTGACGCCCTCCGTGGTGATAAGTTCATGTAAACTTGCGCCGTCCATTTTTTCACAGGGCAAAACTAATTTGCAGCCATTGATGGGAGCGACAAAAGGCAAACCCCACGCCGTCGCATGATAGAGTGATTGACACGGCATAATACAATCGAATGCGGAAAACCCCAGCGCTCCGGCTAGTCCTGCAGCTAGCGAGTGCAAAACAACGGATCTATGACTGTAGAGAACGCCCTTCGGATGACCCGTAGTCCCCGAGGTGTAGCATAAAAAGGCGGCGGCGTTTTCATCAAAGACTGGCCACTCGTAGGAGCTTTTCTGACGCGTAAGCAGCTCCTCATAAGAGGAAGCAACTGTGAGGTTGGCTTCCAAATTCCATTTCTCAGAGAGCGCAACGAATGTTCGTACGCCGCTAAGACGTGGCCGAATGCGTGCTACCATCGACGAGAACGTTTTATCAAAGAATAAAACTTCACTGCCCGCATGCGTAATCGTGTACACGATTTGATCGTCAGAAAGGCGTGGATTGGCGGTATGGAGTACACTGCCGATTCCCGGCGTAGCATAAAAGAGTTCGAGATGCCTGTGCGTGTTCCAGGCCAGTGAGGATACCCGAGAGCCCGGCCGAACCCCCAATTCACGCAGCATATGTGCCGCTTGAGCGACGCGCCGCGACATCTCGGCATATGTATAGCGCCAAATGGGCTCGTCAACCAAGCGGGAAACAATTTCGCGCTCACCATGCGCAACGGCAGCATGATTCAAAATTCCGATGATCTGCAGGGGCGTTCTCTGCATCAGTCCGTCTAACATGCATCACCCTTTTTGTTGCGCTGCCGTCATCTCGGTATGACGGGCAGAATGACATGAGACGATCTGGCTGCGCTGTGGAATATTGTTTGCCGCGCTGGTCGCGTTGAATTATCGGCCCCAATCGGCGCCCCGGTGTTGGTATTCCGATCATATTTCGGGAAGCTACTGCTAGAGATCTCAATCCGAACTCGATGGCCGGCTTTAAACACGATGCTAGTGGCAGCAAGATCAATCGAATACTCATATACAGCGTCGGGCGTCAGAAATGAAGGACTCGCGTCCGAAGATCGGTACCTGGCCCTCACAATGCCGTCGAGAACGACGTACGCCTCACCGTTTGGCCACACGTCGACCAACTTGGCTGTAAAATCCGTGTCCACCGCAGACGACTGAGCGTATAGAGTTACGCTTACAGGGCCGGTCACCTCCATTTCATCTGCGAGAGGTTCAGTAGAGTAGACCAGAACATCCGCTCGGGATTCTACCGCGCGCTGATCCACTGGTCCAAAGCCTCGCTGCATATCCAGAATGCTGCCGCCTTCCGTCGGCACGGGGTCTAGCGGATCATAAGTATAGCTTTCCAGTTCGTCCTCAAGTGGTGGCTCGCGTGTTAAGAGTCCGTCGGCGCCATGAGGCGAGGCGTCACTCCGAAAGAAATACTTTGTGTAATGCGTCCTGGCGAGGGGCCACTCGTTTTCATTACGCCAACGGTTGTCCCCCATCACGAAAATGCGGACCGGCGGTTCGTCTACGACGCCGTTGTCGATGTCCTTTAGCCAGTAATCAAACCATCGCAAATGAAGACCGATCAGATCAACCGCGTCTCCACCGGCGGAAAGACCGAAGTCATGGTCGCCTACCTTTCGCATGAGGTGCATTTCGTGACCCCACGGGCCCATAATCAATTTAACGCGGTGGGAACCACCTTTTGATGCAAGCTTCGTGAATGTCGAGAGGACCCCGGCTGCGGTTACGACATCGTACCAACCGCCTATTATGTAAGTTGGTAGATCGATGTTGCTAAACGAAGGCAAGTCCAGCTTTTGCCAGTAATCGCCGCACTCCGGGTGCCGCAACCAGTCGCGATAGAACGCTAATGACTCATTTTCAGCTATGGGCCACTGATTAAGAGGAAGATAACGAGCCTCTTGAGATAAGTCCGATAGTGATGCAGCAACCTGCCTTAAGTGCTCCGCGCTGTTCTGTAGCGTGGACTGGCGCCGGCCATGCATTGCAGCGATCGTTAATGTCCACAGTTGCGCAAGCTGTAGCTGAAACACGCCGCCTCGGAAGACCAGATCCTTCACAGTCTCCGGTGAGGACCCTGGCGCAATAGCGCTCAAATGTGGGGGGCGTTCTTCCGCAGCGGCCCACTGGACTGACCCAGGATAGGAGTATCCGTACATCCCGACTTTCTTGTTGGACCAGTTTTGCGCCGCAGCCCATTCAATCGTGTCGTAGCCGTCACTTGACTCGTGTCTCCAGGGATAAAATGTTCCCTCCGATGCAAAGCAACCCCGGCAATCCTGAAAGATAACCGCGTACCCATTTCGAGCCATACGTATGGGGTCATAGAAGTAATACGCAAACGCACGCCGTTTGTCGTACGGCGTACGCATCACGAGGGTAGGAAACGGGCCATCACCTTCTGGTCGGAATATATCCGCGCGTAGCGTGACGCCATCACGCATCGTAATGGCGACATCAGTTTCTATCTTGATGACTACCTGGTCCATTGGCAAGTTACCAAGCGCTTTCAGTTATGCCTTATTTGGCGCGTCAATTTGACAACTCACGCCACCGTCAACGAGAAGGTCGACACCAGTAACGAACTTCGCCTCGTCCGACGCAAGATAAACAGCGGCATAGGCAATGTCGTTGGCATCACCAGCGGCGCCTCCCGGGCAAATCTTAGCTCGAATATCGAGGATTTGTTGCACATCTTCTCCGTAATGCCGCTTCATCGTCTCTACCATCATGGGCGTATACAGCAGCCCGGGTAGGATGGCATTTGCGCGTATGTTGTTGGCGGCATACTGCATGGCGATGTGCTTCGTCATCTGATTCATTGCGGCTTTCGACCCCGCGTAGGCAATTAGAGGCACGCCCGTCCACCGCAACGCCGCCAGCGATGAAATATTTACGATGGCCCCACCACCGCCCTTGATCATCACCGGAATGCAGTATTTGCAGGCAAGAAATACGCTTTTCAGATTTATATCGAATACGGCGTCCCAAACCTCTTCTGATTGATCGACAACACCGCCAATCGGCCCAATTCCGATGTTGTTCACGAGGATATCAATTCGTCCGAATGTTTCTGTGCAATTTTCGACCGCGTTGGCGATGTCAGATGCGACAGTAACGTCGCCAATGTATGAGCTGCACTCGCCGCCAGACGCTCGGATAATCTCCATCGTTTCCTCGGCAGCCTCTGCATTCTTGTCGAAGCCCAGGATCTTGGCGCCTTCCTTCGCGAACATGAGAGCAATGGCTTTGCCGGTCCCCAGCCCCGGTCCAGACGAACCGCAGCCCATGACGACAGCAACTTTTCCTTTCAGTCTTCCGCTCATGACTGGCCCCCCTGCAGACAAACGATTATCGATGTTACACAACTCAAACTTTCTGAAGGATGGTAATAGCGCAAGCTGCCTCCTCAAGGCCGATCACGCCGCCGCCGTTCTCCTGCAATGCGAATTCCGCCCCCTCCACTTGGCGGTCTCCCGCCTCGTGCCGCAGTTGGGTTGTTAATTCGGTCAGCATCGAAAGCCCTGTAGCGGCAATTGGGTGCCCTTTTGAAACCAGCCCGCCGGATGTATTTACGGGTAGCTGGCCGCCGAGGCTCGTCGCGCCGGAAGCGACAAAGGGGCCTCCTTCACCTATTTCGCAAAACCGCAGCATCTCCATTTGGTAGACTTCACAGAAGGACGTGGCATCATGCACTTCCGCTACATCGATTTGCGCCGGGGTCACGCCGGCCACGCGGTAAGCTTTGTCTGCTGCGACGCGGCTTAAACTTGGTTCGTCTTCATTGCGGTATTTTCCGCCCGTGAATACGTTTGCCCTAATTCGTATCGCCCGGGCCCGGATAGGTTCCGGCAGGGTGTTCCGATAGCGTTCCGAACAGACAAGAATCGCCGCGGCACCGTCGCCGAGCGGCGAACACATTGCGCGAGTAAACGGATCTACGACCAGTCGATCAGCCAGCACCTCCTCGGGTGACATCGTGAAGCGATATTGGGCTTTTGGATTCAGAGAGCCGTGAAAGTGGTTTTTAGCAGCACAGGCGGCGATTTGCTCGCGGGTCGTTCCATACCGCTTCATATGATAAGCGGCCTGAACGGCGTAGGTGTCCATGGGCAACGTCCTGTTCGGCTCAGGCGTGAACGCTACACCGATGTTGCGTGCGACGCGGTGGTATTCCTCAAGTAGCTCTTCGCGATCGAATGGGGAGTGACCGCCGCCGAACCACTGAAAGATGTCCGCACCGGGACGGGGATCAAAGAGCTTTTCCACGCCCAAAGCAAGGGATAGGTCCGACTGGCCCGACAGGATATCTTTGAATGCGCCATGAAAAGCCATCGAGCCAGTGGCACAACCCCCTTCCACATTGATCATGGGTACCCGCTCGGGAAAGAGGCCTTCTCGGACAAGAGGCAAAAAACAAACTTGTCCGCGGATAATCGCCTGGCCCCAATAATCCATCATGCAGTTTCCAAACCATGCGAATTCGATCTTCGCTCCGGTTTCCATACCCGCATCCGCAAGGACACCGAGATAGGCCTCGCGAGTTAGATCCCGAACGGTCTTTTCGCTCGCGCGCCCGAACCGGGTGGTGAACGCGCCGACAATGTACGCATTGGTCATCTAAACCACCTTTTGAGGGTGACGCGTGGGCGCTGCACCAAGCTAAATGGCTCTTTCATGACCTACCCAGTAGGTCTGTCGAAGGTCGCGTTTTGACACCTTGCCGTTAGCTGTCCGAGGCAACTTCTCCAAGAAATCGATGGTCTTTGGACACTTGACTCCGCCTAGCCGAGTTTTGCAGAGTTGCAGGATCTCAGCGCCAGTCGCACCGGCACCGGGCTTTAATTCAACAATAGCTTTCACCGCCTCGCCCCACTTTTCGTCGGGAACGCCGAGCACGGCACAGTCCTGAACTGCAGGGTGACTCCAAATTACTTGCTCAATTTCACTGGGATAAACGTTGAACCCGCCGCTAATTATCATATCGCGCTTGCGATCTACGATGTAAACAAATCCATCCACGTCTTTCCTACCGACGTCGCCGGTCAGATGCCAACCATCTGCACTTGTTACTTCTGCGGTGGCTTCCCTGTTGTTATAATATCCTTGCATAACAAGGCTGCCCCGCACCGCGATTTCCCCCGTCTCTCCCGCGGGGCAGATGCCGCCTTCGCTATTCAGAATTTCAGTCGGCGTCAGATACGAGGACCGACCACAGCTAAGTAATCGTTCAGGGCGGCTCGACAGCGCTTCCATGTGGTCTTCGGGAGAAAGATACGTGCAAATCATCGGCGCTTCCGCCTGACCAAACGTCTGCGCCATAACTGGTCCGAATATCTCTATGGCCTTCTTCAGCTTCTCAACTGACATAGGAGCGCCGGCATATATGAAATACTGCAGCGAGGAATAATCGAACTTCCCGATCGCTGGGTCCGCGAGCAGCATATAGATGGCCGTCGGAGGCAGGAAAATGTGCGTTACGCGGTGCTTCTCGATATTCTCGAGCACACTTCGCGCGTCGAACTTGGGCATGATGACCTGCGTTGCTCCTTGCGGGAGCAAACACAGTCCAACAACGCCGGCTCCATGGGTCATGGGCGCGACTAACAGGTGGACCGGCGACTTTTTGGGCGGCATCGCGATCCGCATATTCGCGATCAATGCTTCCCAAGTCAGATCAGAGTGCATGACACCCTTCGACCTACCCGACGTTCCCCCGGAACCGAGTATCACAGCGAGCGTGTCGACCGATCGGACTTCAGGCGGCACGGGTTCATATGGACCCGTTAACCAGTGATCCAGCGACGCCACATTACGAGCATCGGTCGAAGTCATGCATATGTAGGTCTTTATCTTGGGACACTCGGCTCGAAGCGGCGAAAGAAGATCTAAATAGGCGGGAGAGAGAAAGAGCACTTCAACATCCAGGCTGTCTAGAATGAAGATCGTGTCCTCGATGGCATTTCTAATGTTTACTGGGACCCAAACGGCGCCTAGCCTCAGCGTTCCCAGGACACATTCGAATGCACGTGAGCAATTTTGGCTGATCACGGCGACTTTACACTGTGAACCGATGCCGCATTCAAGCATCCTGCGAGCAATGCGGTGGGAGACCTCCTGCACGTCGCTAAAGGAAAGCACTCCTTGGTCGTCCACCAAACAGGCGCGATCCGGATTTAGGGCAACGCCTTGGTCGAAGAATTCAATGAATCGCACTCGCTATACTTCCTCAAAAAGCTGCTAGCCGCCCGTAGGAAGCGCCGGCTCGCGTGCCGGCGCTATGGAAAAGCTCAGATATTAGAATCTGTACCCGAGCTGCACACCGAAGGTACGTGGCGGGGCGACATATCCGACGTAACCTGCAGAAGACGAAGCTAATATGTCGGTGTGATAGACTTTGTCGGTTATGTTTCTGACGAAAACCGCGCCGTATAGCCCTTGGTCGCCTGAAGGCGCGAACGACAATTGAACGTTGCCCACGAAGTTCAATTTCTCGCTCGCAATGGGATCGGCAAACGCGGTGTAGTAGATCCTGGACCTATGATACCCGTCGAAGCGGAACGTTACATCGTTGGCGCCGATAGCGGCTGGCCATGTGTACTGCATGGCGAAGTTAAGCGTGAGGTTGGGTGCCCGCAGCAAGGGATTACCCTTCTGGTCAACGGCGCCCGGGGCGGGATTGAGCGGATTGGTCGAGACGTAGTTATCAAACCGTCCGCGCAATAACTGAACCCCTACTGTCAACAAGAGGTTTTCCGTGGGTCTGGCGTCGGCATTGGCTTCGATGCCCTTGCTTGTTGCCTTAGCCGCGTTAGTCGTGACCGCGACGAGGGCTCCAGCAGGTGTTCTGTTCGTGAACTGGAGTTGCAGATTGTCGTACTTCGATATAAACGCATCCGCGCTTAGATGTAAGCGACCATCCAGCAGCGTTGATTTGAAACCTACTTCGGAGTTCGTGACGCGTTCGGGCTGCCACGCTTCGCCAATTGACAGTGTGTTATACCCTCCGCTTTTGAACCCTTTGCTATAAGATGCATAGAGCATCGTGTTGTCCGTGACGGAGTATTTGGCTACAAACCTGGGCGTCCACGCAGACCATGTTTCTTTAGCATTCTGAGCCTTTGTCACCGTGCCATTTACTGCGTTGGTTTCGATATTTTCTTTCGATTCTTTGCTGTACCGGACACCAGCTGTCAGGGACAATCCCGAGGCTAGCGTATAGCTTGCCTGTCCCCCGACGCCGAAGGCGTCCGTCGTGAGAGTACCCACGGCGAGAGTCCTAACACGTGCCACCGGAACGGCGATTGCAAAATTATAGTCCGTCGTTTGATGCATATACGAAGCGAGCGCGGTCCATTCGATTGGCCCATCAGAATTTGAGCCTGCGGTAAAGTCCTGGGAGAAAAAGTTCGACCTCTCCGGGCTGTTTCCGCCCCCAACGTTTAAGGCATCGATCTCAGTCGCGTCCGTATCTGTGTTCTTGATGTTGAGCTTTTCCTTTCGCACAGCCGTCACGGATGATAGAAAAACCTTGCCGATCTCATATTTGACCGTCGCGTCCGCTCCAGTCTGCTTAGCGGCCACGCCGGACTGAACATTTTGCTGAACCGTGAAAGGGTCGCTGATCTGCGTGGCATTAAAGGCCGTATATGCGACATTGAAAAGGGTGTTGAGCGACTTCAGCATTGGGCTTGTGTCGCTGTCGTAATGTCTCGCATTAAGCGTGATCTGTAGGGCGTCGCTCGGGTTTATTTCCAGTGCGGCTCGAAATGCTCGTTCGTTTCGGTCGTTACCGCGCGTATTGAGTAGAATGTTTCTTGTGTAGCCGTCGCTCTTGTTCACCAGAAAGCTCACGCGAGCAGCCACCGAGGCTCCAAGCGGTCCGCTTACCGTCCCACGTAGCAGCCCTTTTCGGTAACTGCCCGTCTCCGCTTGAATATCACCTTCGAATGTTTCGCTGGGTCTTTTTGATATGATGTTTATCGCACCACCGGTCGCGTTGCGCCCATAAAGCGTTCCCTGCGGTCCTTTCAGCACTTCGACACGCTCGACGTCCGAAAATGCGAGTGTGGATCCTGCGGGACGGCTCTGGTAGACGCCATCGATATAAACCGCCACGGCGTTATCTACGCCCGCTCCAATTACGTCGCTGCCGATACCTCGTATATAGATTTGTCCGAAACCGCTATTTTCGGTCATCACCAGACCGGGTGTTTGCGTCTGCAGATCCATATTTGAGCCCGTTCCGCTCTTCGCGAGACTTTCCGCGCTGAACGCTTGAATAGACATCGGAACGTCTTGCAAATTTTGGGATCGACGCTCGGCCGTCACTACGATCTCATCGACGCCAGCGGAGGGGCTATCGCTATCCGGTTCCGACCCGGTTTGTCCGGCAACTGCGCTCTGATCCTCGGCACTCGCAGCAGGGGTGCCCGTCAGCATCACTCCGCAAAGCACGGCACTCGCGCTAAAGCTACGCATCAGATTCATTTCTTCCTCCCCACTTTTGTGATGCGTTCGAGATCGAACGCAGAACTTGCGCAGTCACTCTTTGTGCCGATGGTGGCGAGCTGCTCCTTCCTAAGATTCAGCTTCATGATCTGACAGCTGTACGACCGCCGACCTGCACGGAGGTATATAAACGAAGTTGGGTATGTCAATGGAGTTGTTATGCTGCATCGCACAACACTTTACCCCTGAATTCAGCGACGCCCCAAGGCAGAAAGGTAATCCCGCCGCATTGCTCCACCGGTTGCGCGCCGATATTTCATCATTTATGCAGCGGCCAATGGACAACACCGAGGTATGAAAACGGGTCGCAGTAGCTACGTCCCCCGCCCGGAATGCCGATGAGTAGGAGAATCAAGCTGCGGTTGGAGAACATTGATTCGGATGGGCCGTCTTGGAAAATGCTCGAGGGAATCTTATTTGTCCAAATGCGCCTTCACGCGCTTGTCGAAGGGGCGCTGGCTGTCCATCAGCTAGGTCTAGCCCATCACCGCGCTATGTGGTTTATAGCGAAGTGTCCCGGTATTACGGTTGGAGAGCTAACGACAATTCTGCGTGTGTCCGGTCAAGCTCTAACGAAGACTTTGGGCCAACTGATCGAGCGTGGGTTGGTCAAGCAAACCTCAGATGCCAAGGATCGGCGTGTTAGACGCTTGTATTTAACCAAGAAGGGAGAACCGATCTTTCTAGAAACGTTAGGACAGTTGTTCGAGTGCATGGAACATGCGGCGGTCGTCTGCGGCGGGAACGCTGTGCAAGATTTTCTCGCTGTTACTGATGTCCTGATGGATGACCATGATAAAGCTTTAGTTAGGCCTCGCCCAGAGAAAGCGGTAAGAGGCCTTTAGGCACTTGGTCAAGGCCCAGATCGAAGCGCCGCTTGCGCTTCAGAAACCAATCCGCTTCCAAGCTTGCGCGCGAGCGGCTGCTCGAAGGCATTGCGAGAACTCGCTTTGATAAGATGATGCGCCTCTGTGCGCTCATGCTTCGTGTGAGTTGCCGGTGCCACGACCTCACCTTTTGGGCTTTAGAGCTGCCTCCACGATGCCTGTCAACCAAGGCACGTCCTCACTCTTCACGTTGGCAATCTTCGCTGCCAAATCTCCTGCCGCTCGGCGTTCCAGTGCGCCGCCCGGTAGCTCAGTCGTAAAAAGCTCGGCTGGATCGACTCCCAGAGCTGCGGCCAGCTTCTCAATTGTGCCAAAGCTGACACCTCTGGCACCAACCTCGATGCGAGCTATCGTATCGTCACTTAGGTCAACAGCCTCTGCTAGGCGGCGCTGCGTCCAGCCGACCCTTTTCCTATGCGCAGCTACGAGGCTGCCAAACCTTTGCTTAAGACTGCTCATGACCCCTCCCTGGGAGGTCTAAGCAGCTGAGCGGGTAGCTAGCAGGGACTAAAAGGACGGAAAACGGACATTTCCGACCTTTTCCTTGCAATTATCTGCATTAGGGGAAACGCTTGTCTCGCAGGTGCGGAGACAATCGATGGAGACCACAGAAAATAACCGGGCAACGGAACGCTCGGCAGAAAGCCGCTTTCGGAATTTGGCTTGTTGGCTCGCAGGCTTGGTTATGATCGTGGGCGGGTCGTTCAAGGTGGGGCTGCATGCGGGTTGGCTGAACGAGCAAATCCACCCCCAACGAGGGTGGCGAGCAACAAATCCGGAACAGCATCACTGACAGAGGGAGCCATTCCAGACCCTGCCAATGTGTATGTGGAGCGCATTGAAACTTATTGGCTTCCACAGGTTCGCGCCCTTCCCCACGTTCCTCCGGCCGGCAGCCAATATGGAAGACTCCTCACGCAGATGGATGGGCTCCGATCCTACGTGTCAGACGGGGAGCAGCTAACGCTGACAGCGCGGCAAAAGGCAGTTCACTCCAGGTTTGCCGCCGCCTTGTCGACAAGGCAGGAACAGCTGTTCCCTAGCTTTCGCAAGCAGTACGCGGAGATGCTCGCAGCCCAGCTCTTTCGGCGGGACATCCTCGTCAGCGTAGCGGGACCGCGAGCCCGCACTCTCCGCTTCACTGGCCCAATCTTCGTGCGCAACGCAAACATCGAAGATATGCAGACTGAACTTGCACCTGCATTGATGAGATTGCGGTTTCGGCGGGTCGAGTATCGCTGGTCCCGGTCGGCGGGCGACACTGCCTATTACGATCTTCAGCCGCCAGCGGATGGGAGCGTCGCTAAGCCGTAAATCACGTGCCCGCCGGCGCATTCTTCTTCCAATGGTCGGCACCTCCGCTACGTTAAAGGTGGGCCAGACGATCTGCAGCCTCCCGGAAGAGGAGTGCTGCTGCCATGTTTCCCGAAAATATGATGTTCGATTTTATCCTGCTCCATCTTGAGGAGGAGATCACAGGATATATCCCGCCTGTCCCGGAGCAGATGTCATGCGACCGCTGGCTGGCACGCAGTGCCTTGCAGAAGGCAATCCGAAGAGGTGAAGTTGAGATCGCGCAGAGGGCGCTAGGGACGCTGCTCGACCAGGATCGATATGGTGTGTGGCGACAGGGGAGTAGCCGCGCTGGCATTGATAGGAGAGCTGGCCGACGACCTGCGCCCTGCGAACGCAGCAGCCATCTTCGATGTGCTGGCGAGCCAGGGCTATTCCACCGATGTGGTCGAGACCTGCCGCTCCGCTTGGCGATCAACGCGGAACCCGATGGCGCTATTGCTTCCGCTGATCTGGCAGCCTTGGACGTCGGGCGAACAGCACCGGGTTCAAGATGACGAAGTGCCGCCCAGTCAAATGATAGCCGGGGTTCCTAGCTATGCCGTGGACCAGTTCACTCGCTCCGGCGGACAGGTGGCGCGGGCATACCTTCGCAGGGACTACGCTATGCGGTCCTTGCTTGATGCCGCTTTTGTTCCACGGGGGCAGTGGCCAAGAGCAATTGGCGACCTGATTTTCTTGAACGAGGGCAGCTGCTTTATTCGCCGGGCCATCTGGCCCTTGGGTGAGAAGCTGCGACAACCCCAACGAGCTTTGCTGCACGCAATTGGGCTTGGAGATCATTTGACGGTCGCGCTTGATCATCTTGATGCCAACCGTCCAGTAATCGCCAGTCTCAGAAGCTACCATCTTCAACTGGGACTATGAGATCAACGCTCAAGGGTCGCCACAAACGACCAGGCTTAAATTTTGAGACTCAACCTCTGCTGCGGATGACTGGGGCTCCGAAATAGTGTCACCGCTTTGCGGCCTGCGGTCTATGCAGCAGATGTGCGGCTAGCCCAGATCTGGTCGATATTGCCTTCTGTGATAATCTTATACAGTCGGTCCAGGGCCTTCGCACTGTAGCGAATGTGCGATGATTTGCCGATGGTAATCGTTTTGCTGTGGTCCAAATCGTCCTGGAGACCCTCTAGCCGGATGAGGTACGACAGCTTGTTCCAGCCGACGCGGGCGTCCTTCTTCTGGAGTTTCGTGAGAAGATCACGGAAGCCAAGTGAGTAATAGTCCAGTTCGTTCACGCGCCGGACGGCAACCACCGCCGCACCGGGAGCGCCTTCGGACACCAGCTGGACGGCCTCGCCCTGATTCTTTGTGATGCGGAGGGTCAGGCCGATGCCATTCTCCTCGGGGTCGATGTAGATCGAGGCGACGCCGGGAAAGATTATTCGCCAATCTTCTTCTGCGTTGATCCGCCGGATAATCTTATTGAGTTCTCCCGGCGTAGGCTGAGACCGACCGCCCTCCAGTGAACGCTCTAGGACGGCGAGGGTCCGAATGCGGGCGTGCGCGTCCAGGCGCTTCCTCGACCCAGGTGCGACCATTTTCTTTATCTCGGCAAACTCGACGTCGAGGAGCCCCGCAAAGCTGGCGGGTGGGCTCGCTGACACCACCACCATCCTGTCGGGAACGCTCTTGTCCATCGTGACTTTTAGAGCCTCCTCGCTGATACGCTTGAATGCGGTAACCGCCGCCTGTGAGTATACGTACAGCTGCCCCTCCGAAGGCTCTACGATGTAATGCTGCGCGGCATCTCTGAGATGGTTGAGGTTCTGGAGTGCGACCACATCCTCCTCATTTAGGCACTTCACGGTCGCATCGGAAAAGCACATTCGAAGGCACGCATCGTACCCGATGGTAAGGGCATTATCCCGCTTGTCTCGAATACTCCCGCCCCTCTCGACGATGATGGCTTTCAGCAGCAGCTCAAAAGCCCGGTCGACAAAGATCAAAACGGCCTCGGTTCGACCGCGGTCCCAGCAGCGGTTGAAATGGTCGACGCCGATGACAAGTGAGTCGACAGCGCGAGCATAAAGGAGCTTGGTTTCCCGTTTCATTAGTCGGTTCTTGCGGCTCTACAAAAGGTTGAGTTGGGGATCGTCATCTACTCGGATAACGCCGTTGATGAGCCACTGGTGAAGCCGGTATCGGTGTGTCCCCATTGCCAATCCCATTCCCTTGGTCGGGTATTCCTCCCCAAACACCCGCTGCATCCAATGCAACGCTGCCTGCTCTGAACCCTGGTCCCGCCGTCGCATGAGGAAGGTCTGCTCCGTCTCCCAATCCTGACAGGTTCCAATGTGAACGCCGTCATCATCCCTGTACCGATATTTGAAGGCATATGGACTGGTTCGGGGAGGGATAAGCGCGGGGGGCGCAAACATATCCTGCTGGTTCCGAAGCCGCTGGAGAACCTGCTCGCGCTCCGCAATTTCATCCTGTCCACGCCGCTCGTGCCAGAAATCGAGGATTTCGGGCTTCAGTAACGCCAAACTCCGCCCGGTTTCGTGTTCTCGCACGAGGCTGGTTACCGCTATCCGGGACATCAGCTTGTTCCGGTCGGACTGCCGCATGGGGCGGATAATCTCAATCGAATGAGGATCGACCCTGCGCGACTCCGACCGCCCGTCCTTCGTGACCTGCGGCCTGGACCATCGGTACTTGATGTGATCCCACCGTCTGAATTTCTGATAATCGCTGAGCTGGCGGAACGACACCGGGTAGAGGCGGACCCAATTTTCGTTAAGATCAACGCCCGCGCAGCAGACGGTTTCGCCAAAGGTTTCGCTCGGCCGTGGCGCGGCTTTGACGAGGATGAAAGCCTCGTCCTCTATAAGGTCAAGCGTGCCCGACGGCTGCGGCTGCGGCCGCTCCTGCTCTCGTGTGACCACGGGACCTTACCCCCAAGTGTCGAACCCGGAGGGATCGTAGCCCCAACAGGCGCTTAGCAACAAGGCTACGGTGGCAGTCTTTTGGGTCGCGCTCATAGCATAGGAGGGCCGTTGGGGCTCGGGTAGCCACGATGGCCGCGTCCTCCAGCGCCTTCCTTGATGCCTCTAAGTCTAGGTGCGCCTCGAATATCATGCGGAACTCAGCCATATTCCCGCGCCGCGCCGCCTCACGACCATGCTTGGGGTCTCCAAGCTGTTTACAATGGGAGTAGCCGATATCCGCCTCGCCTAGGGCCTGGGCAAGCGCCTTCTTGGAGAATCCGGGCCTCCGGGATTGCGGCAGCTCGCGCACATCCAGGACATGCTCCACGCCCGCCTCCGCCAGGGTTGCGATGAAGTCCGGCAACGAAGCACCTTCATAGCCGATAGTGAAAAGTGTTGTCACTCGTTGCCCCTGCAGCCTCGTGGTATATCCATCCCGAAAAATTGAGTCAAAATTGAGTCAATGTCCCCCACGGCGGGCAAGGGCAGCTTCGGACGCAACGGCAAGCGATCTGAAGGTCTGCTAATGGCCACACCGTCACCCGTTGCGTGGTCTCAAATGGTCATCCCCAAAAAAACGCGCAGTCACTGTTTCACCTCTTTTCTAAGAGAGGGGAGGTGGTACACTTCGTGCTACACACTTTGGTACACGAGCGTGTCTTCTGTCTTATAATATCAACTACTTAGTAGGATCATCCATGGTCCGCGTCATTTCCCTCCGTCTCCGCCAGTCAATCCTTCGAAGGGTTGACTTTCTTCCGATTTCCAACTGCCGCGCTACCACCCACCAAGTTATTCCACCAGCAGCGACCGTCGATGACGGGCTACGGCGGATCAGGTTGCGTTTTCTACGCCGCCGGACGGGATATGACAGCCGAGAGAGCAACCGCGGCCGAACTGGAGCATGCTCAGGGGCCCTTCGGCAGAGCCAGAAATGGAGGCCATCCGTCAGCTGGCTGGAGGCGTCGCTCAAGACTTCAACAATCTGCTGACGCCCATAGTCGCACCCTCGACATGCTTCAGCGCAAGGGCTTGGGCGGTATAGTTCCTTGCCCTTACCCTGAGCGATGTCGCTCGCGATCGATGGCGCGCGGTCGGATCAATCCGACGCCGTCCGGCCAGACTCTGCAGATTGCTCACCGGAGGGAGATGCGGTTACCAAGACATAGGGCCGAGGGGGCTTCGGTGCTGTACGTCGGTGTGCACGCCTTCCACTCCTTTATATGTGCTCATGTGTGGATCGGCGTGGAAAAGGGACCCCGGTAGCGGGGTGATCGGCGTCGAAAAGGGACCCCTCATCCCGGTGGTCTAGGCTGTTCGCTTGGCGTGTGTCAGGCGGCGAGATCGGGATGCTGGTATTGGAGACGGTGTTGAGGATCCGGCGCGAGCACGCGTCGGGGAAGGCCATCAAGGCGATAGCGCGGGACTTGCACCTGTCGCGCAAGGTGGTGCGCAAGGCGATCCGGGCGCCGGAGGCGGACATGGGCTACCGGCGGGAGGTGCAGCCGCTGCCGAAGCTGGGGCCGTTTCAGGCGCGACTGGATGCGTTGCTGGAGGAAGACGAGGCACGACCGCGGCGCGAGAAGCTGCGCCTCACGCGCATCCACGACCTGCTGCTACGCGAGGGGTTCGACGGCTCGTACGACGCGGTGCGGCGTTATGCGGCTCGCTGGCGGCAGGCGCGGCGTCGCGATGTGATGGATGCGCCGGCGTTCATCCCGCTGCTGTTCCGGCCGGGCGAGGCGTATCAGTTCGACTGGAGCCATGAGGACGTCGAGATCTCGGGCAAGCCGATGCGTGTAAAGGTCGCGCATGTGCGGCTGTGCGCATCACGGGTGATGTATGTGCGCGCCTATCCCCGCGAGACACAGGAGATGCTGTTCGACGCGCATGCGCGGGCATTCGCCTTCTTCGGAGGCGTGCCGACGCGCGGCATCTACGACAACATGAAGACGGCGGTGACGAGCGTGTTCACGGGCAAGGAGCGGGTCTTCAACCGGCGCTTCCTGGTCATGGCCAACCATTACATGGTCGAGCCGACCGCCTGCTCACCGGCGTCGGGCTGGGAGAAGGGTCAGGTCGAGAACCAGGTGCAGACCGCGCGCGGCCGCTTCTTCCAGCCACGCCTGCGATTTACCAGCCTCGAGGAGCTGAACGGTTGGCTGGAGGCCGAGTGTCGGCGCTGGGCCGACATGCACCGGCATCCCGAGCGGAAGGAACTGACGGTCGCCCAGGCATGGGCAGCCGAACGGGCGGTGCTCCAGCCTGTTGTCGCGCCCTTCGACGGCTTCCACGAGAGCGAGCACGCGGTAAGCGGCACTTGCCTCATCAGCTTCGACCGCAACCGCTACTCCGTTTCTGCCCGGACGGTTCGGCGCGTTGTGCAGGTCCGTGCCTATGCCGACCGCATCCTCGTGCGCTGCGACGGTGAAGTCGTCGCCGACCATCCCCGGTTCTTTGGCCGGGACCGGACCATCTACGACCCGTGGCATTATCTGCCGGTGTTGGCGACCAAGCCGGGCGCCCTGCGCAACGGCGCACCGTTCCAGGGCTGGGAGTTGCCGCCTGCGCTGTCACGGCTGCGGCGCAAGCTCGGCGCCGGCGACGACGCCGACCGGCGGTTCGTGCGGGTGCTGGCGACAGTGCTCGATGACGGGCTCGAGGCGGTGGAAGCGGCCGTGCGCGAAGCATTGCTGGCCGGCACCGCCAGCGACGACGTCATCGTCAACATCCTGGCCCGCAGGCGAGAACCGCCACGACCGCTAACCATTGTCACCCCCGAGGACCTGGCGCTGCGCCATCCGCCCCGCGCCGACTGCAACCGCTATGACAGCCTGCGAGGTCTCCATGCAGCGGCATGAGATGATGACGGCCATGACCGAGTTGGGGCTGAAGGGCATGGCTGGCGCCTTCGACGAGGCGGTCACCACCGGTCTCCAGCGCAAGCGCACGACCATGGAGGTCCTGACCGACCTGCTGCGTGCCGAGGCGACGCACCGCCATGCAGCGTCGGTCCGTTACCGGATGTCGGCCGCCAGGTTGCCCGCGGTGAAGGACCTCGACGCCTTCGTCTTCGATGACACCCCCATCAACGAGGGACTGGTGCGCTCGCTATACAGCGGCTCGTTTCTTCCGGGCCGGCGCAACGTCGTGCTTGTCGGTGGGACGGGCACAGGCAAGACGCACCTCGCCACCGCCATCACCACCAATGTGGTACGGGCCGGCGCCCGGGGGCGCTACTTCAACACGGTGGACCTGGTGAACCGGCTTGAGGAGGAAACGCGTCTTGGCAAGGCCGGCACGCTGGCAGCCCAGCTCTCCCGGCTCGATCTGGTGGTGCTCGACGAGCTTGGCTACCTGCCGTTCGCCCGCTCGGGCGGCCAACTGCTCTTCCACCTCGTCAGCAAGCTCTACGAGCAGACCTCGGTCATCGTCACGACGAACCTCGCCTTTGGCGAGTGGCCGACCGTCTTTGGCGACCCCAAGATGACCACCGCGCTGCTCGACCGCATTACCCACCATTGCGACATCGTCGAAACGGGCAATGACAGCTGGCGCTTCAAGCACCGCAGTTGACGCCCAGGACCACCGGCAGAGAACGCTTCGCGCTGGTTGCGCCTCCGGTCGGGCTACGCCCGCCCTACGCCGCAACCAGCGCGAACAAAGCGCCCGTCATACCCGTCACGCTGCTCGACGAAGGGGGTCCCTTTTGCACGCCGATAGGGGGTCCTTTTTGGACGCCGATTGACAATTACGAGGGCTTCGATCAGGAAGCAGACCCCTGGGGCGCGCACGATCTGGGCGACTTCACCTTGTTCGGAGCCGATCTTCTGTGGAAGATCAACTATTACGACAGGGCCATGGAGTTCGGATCGGAAGATCCCGCTAACCCGGCGATCACCTCCCGGGTGCTCACCGTCATGCGAGTGGACGAATGGTGATGCGGTTCATGCACACCCTTGCGGCCAAGCCGTTGTCGCCGCATAGTTTGGACACCTGCGGTCAGTCCCGCGGGGGAGGCTTCAGAACCTCTTACAGCAGACGCCGGTCGAGATTGCTCGGCCGGGTGGCCGTCACGCATGTCCAGGGCTCGCCTAAAGGTGGCGGCGCCTTGGGTCTGCTCAGGGTTCTGAACACCCGGCTCGCGCCGGTGCCTCCATATGAAATGGGGGCAAGAATGCGAGCAGCGGGTGAACCAGCGATATTGAGCCAAGACAGGCTTGGGGAGCATCGCCCATGAGCGATCTCCGCCGCATCGGCACTACCAATAATCCTGGCGACGATATCGAGGAAGCCGAGTTTGAGGAAGTCGGCGCATCTCCCCGCAACCGACAGACCAAGGCGGCCAAGCGCCCGCTAGACTGGCGGACAATCTTGATAGCCATTGTCGGCGGCATGTTCGCTTGGATGCTAGCGGTGGCAGCAGCCCGGGCGATACTGGCCGAACCAACGGGTTCACGGATGGATAGCGCTGCGACTGACGTCAGCGCCGCAAACCCGCGAACCCCGACGCCCGATCAAGCGCGAGCGATGTTAGCGACCTGGACGCATGACGTCACCGGTCAGAGCCAAGACGGCGGCATTGTGCTTGTCGATGGAGAGGGTGAGCCCTTCACGCCGTGCCAAAGCCGAAAGTTTCAGAAGGTGCTGCGATTCGGCGGCATGAAGCTGACGGGCACTAACGAGCAGGTCCACAACGCCTTTCGCCTCCAGTCTATCGACAGCGACCAGGCGGTCGAAGGCTATTTCTGGTTCGATGCCGACAAGGGCACGGTGCTGATCTTTCAATCGGCGATAACCGACAAGGCCGATAAACCGATCCGCTGGTTGCCTGACGCTACGATCGACCTGCGCCCGACCGCGAACGGGAGGCTGCCGTTTCAGGGCACACAGTTCCATGTTTGCGAAACCGACACCTGACGGGCGGGAGGGTAACCATGGTCAAATACGTCAAGTTCGGGCGCTTCGCGTTCGCCTACGACGACACCAAACGGGGCGAGAAAGCGCCAGGTAGAGATACTCCCCCGCCACAACCACCACCGCCGCCGCCTTACCGATCGCGCGACGAGGCCACTGTTCAGCCGTCCCGCTGGGCTCAACTGGGCAAGGGCATCCTGGTCATCGTGGGAGCCTTAGTCGTGATGCGCCTAGGAATAGCGCTGGGCACGATGTCAAATGACGCATCCCCAGCGGCAGCAGCAGCTTCGGGCCGCGAGCCACCCCAAACCGCGTGCGACCGGGGTGACGTGCAGGAACTGGTAAGCAAGGAGGCGCGCAAGATCATCTTGGATCAGCAGCGAGGCCGTTTCGTCATGCTCGCCTACTTTGGGCTCGCCGATCCGCAGGCGATACTCCAGAAGTTTGAAAATGCGCAGGTCACGTTCACTGACGTTCAAACCGAGCCCGGTTCGAAGGGAATGATCGAATGCAGGGGCGCGATGCGCTTCGATGCAAGCGATACCAACGTCGGCCAGGATATTTTGCAAATTCCCGCACTGACGTGGAGTGTCAGCTTCGCGGACGGCGACCTTACCGGCAACAACTTCACGGTCGAGGTCGATAAGGATAGCGTGTTTGACGGAATCCTCGTCAACGGCAAGCCTGCCCCGGTTGCGTCGAGCAAGTCCGACGATTCAGCAGACCAACGGGCCGAAGCTCAAAACGAGCGAACGGACGACAGCACCTCGGCGGCACAAGTGGCCAGTGACGCTGACAAGGCCGCTGCCGTAGCAACGAAGGCAGCGCAGGACGCATCAGCCGCAGCCCGTGATGCTGAGAGCAACAAGAACCCAAGCGATGAGGATCTCTATGCGCCTCACTGATGCCGTCCGGATAAGGTGGCTGCGCGGTTTAGTCATCGCCGCCTGCGTGAGCCTAATGGCGGTGAACCCGGGCTCGTCAGAAGCGAAGGTCGTGCTAAGCGAACTTTGTGACGCAGGACAGACGCGCACCGTCGTTGCCGAGTTGGTTGGCGAATGGGCGCAGAAATATCCATTCGCCCGCGTCCTGATTGGCGAGGATGGACGGTTCGGATCGATCGGTGAGCCCCGGGTCTACATGGTTGAGGACAGCGCCGTCGCCTGCTTGGCATCTTACAGCTTGGTGCGGTCCAATCACCGCGGCGGCGCGTACAACGTGTCGATCGACTCCTTGAAGTATCGGATCACGCGCGACCGGGGCAACGGCGTTACTCTCACGCTCCTCGACCTCCCGCTATCGCTCGAAGGGACGGGCCTGACGATAGCCGATCTGATCGCTCGATTCTCGGTCGATGGGCAGCCATACGCCGACGTGCTTGAGGCAAACCGGCGTCGGATTGTAGCCGGCGCCAGGTAGTGAGCATGGGTGGCTGCAGCTGACGAGCCGCCCACGCTACACTTACTACTTGTTCGCGGTAGGCGCCCACGGTGCCACTTCATCTTCGTATGACCACCGCGCTCGGTCATACTCTTCCTCGAAGTCGCCATACTTCGGATGCCGATCGCACAGGTGCATTAGGTCGGTCAGCATATCCGACAGCGTATCCTCGGCATCGGTTCCGTATGTCTCACGATAAGCCTCGATTGCGACAGCAGCACACTTGGCTCGCTCGCGGCTGTACTCCTCGTTGTCGGACGAATGGCGGTTGCGCCTCTTGCCTGTCTTCGAGCTTCGTACACGTAGTCCAAACTTTCGCTCTGCCATGGTGCAGGTCCCTTTGATGTCACCTCGATCGTGAGGCGACACTCTATTTACGGGATTGCGATTCCGGACTCGGTCGACTGGTTCGACTAAGCTGCGTAGCGCCTAGCGGATGGGATGAACGAAGAAATTTTTTGTCGTTGCCGAGGCAGAAACGGCGGATTTCTGCCGAGCTCGGCTTAGCGAGAACCCAATTCGGTAAACCTAGTGCGTCGAGCGAACGACCTCGACGCATTAGGAGAAACTAAAATGAATGAAGACCATATCTACATCCCGGCAATTGGCAGCGAACGCGGCCTCGGCGAGATATTTCCGATTGATGCTCATGCGCCGCGCGGAGTGTTCGAAACCGATGATGGTAACATCTACCTGGTTTGTGACGCTCCCGGCACTCGGTTCGCGGTCGTGCTCAAACATCAGTTCTATCGCGCGTTTCAATCCCGCAGCCTCGGAGCTGTGGCGCTCGATCACGGTAGGTGGCTGGGTGTCGGAAGATTCTGCGTTGTGAGTGACGCTGATGAAGATGCTGGCGACGCTGATGGCCAGCTCCTGATCCTGGAGGACATTCTCCAGATGTGGGTTCAACTAGAGAATGGGAAGTGCGGCAAACCAGTCGTAGCTCATGGGGCATGGTATGCTGACTTTATCCGCCGCATCGATGTGTGGGCGCTGGTCGCCGATAACCGTATCGTGTTTCAGCACGATGGAACTGGGAGCCTTTTTCCCGAGCAACTGGCAGATATGGTGAAGGAGCTTCTGTAGGCGAAAGGATGCACATGCCGGGTAGCGACCCGGCATGTGCACCCTCGCTCGTAATGAAGCGATGTTGCCAGAAGGTGCTCTGTTTATTCGAGAAGGCGTGTTGTGGACCGCAAGCAGACTGGCAGCTTGTGATTATCGAAGTGGCAGAGGCAGACATTAGCAGTGGTGCGCGATTGGCTCGAACCGGATCGGTGGCCAGATTCTCGTTACAGTGAACTCGGACACCCTCGACCGACTGCCGCTGGCCGCCGCGTTCGACAATCAAGCTCACGTGCTGTCCTCACGGCTGTTGGACGGTGGCGAAGAGGGCGGATTGTTCGGCTTCAGATTCGATTGACTTCAGGCTGCGGCAGCGACGATCTTCGGACGTTCGCGATATCCGTGGCGGGCCGTGCTGTAACGCGTCTTGCCGTCCGAGGTCCGCTCCAGTTCGACCGTAATAAGCTCGTCGGTCGGAAACGCGGGGCTCATCTCGAGCGCGAGGTAGTCGAAAAGCGCACGGTCATGGACCGCGACGACTATCTGCCGCCCGTGTTCCTTCGACAGTGTCCGCAGCAACGCCGCAAAATGCGCGATGTGGACGTCATCCATCGACTGAACGGGGTCATCCAGGACCAGCCAAGGCAGCTTCGGCTGCGCCGAGAGATGGAGCGCGAGAAACAGCGTCAGAGCGGCGGTGTTCAGGTTGCCGGAGCTGAGCATCACACCGGGAGAGCCGCCATCATCTCCAAAGCGATGCCGGGTGCGGAGGACAGGCCGGACCCGACCACCCTTTCCGACGGGCACATCGAAAACCGGGACGAACTCCTCGTCAGGTGCCAGACGCACGAAGAGATCCCGCCAAAGTGCGTTCAGCTTGTCGTTGAAAACCTCGGCGACCACCCTCGTGCGCGCGTCAGTAGCCGCATCAGCGATCCTCCCGACGCTGCGGCGGATTGCCGTGGTCGCGCGGAAGGCATCGTCCGCACGCTTCCTCGCCGCGACCTGCGCACGCAGTTTCGCGTCGACCTCGACGCGCTCCGCAGTCATGGACATGAGCTCGCGCTGCACAGTAGACGCTATGGCCTCCTGCTCAATCCAGGCCGTCAGGCGCGCGCGTCGATCACCCAACTCCAGACTCATTGAGGCCAGCCGATCAGCTGAGGAATCCGTCCGTGCCGAGGCGATCCCCAGCTGATCCTCCAGCACCGCGACGTCCTGGGACAGCAAATCGTCCTCGACATCTGAACGCGACCAACCCGCGGCCAGCCGGACCGCCTCGGCCTGCTGACGAAGCAGGGATCCGCCCTCCCTCGCGATTGGAAGCACCTCCGACGCCTCCGCGACCAGCCCGGCCAGCGTGGCTGCAGCTGCCTGATCCTCTAATCGGCGGCTCTCGCTTGGCAGCTGTGCGACGAGCAATTCACGTTCGCGATCGATCTCAGCGATCCTAGCAGCAAGCGAGGTCCGTCGACCCGTCGCCTCCGCCAATCGCGATGCGGCGGATGTGATCGCCTGGATGCGCTCATGCACAGCTTCGGCGAGCGGTGTCTCGGAGATTTCCCCATAATCGCGGCTACACACGGGGCAGTCGTCCCCATGGATGTGCGGAATGACGGTCGACAGCGCGGCCGCCAAATCGGGAGCCTCGCGCCCAAGTTCGGATAACTCGCGGTCGAGATCATCCGTCGTGGTCTTCGTCGAGACCAACTCATCATCCAGTTCCTTCAGCCGGCGTTCCGCATCCTTAGCCTTTGCGACTGCCGCCGCCGCCGAGTTCGAAATCGTCTCGAGCTGATCTGCTAGGCGCTCGATGTCAGCGCCGACATCCGCGGTGATGCCAGTTGGGACATCCGGGACGTGACTGACCACCGCGAGAAGCAGGTGCTGGATGCGGTCGGAATTCGCCGAAAGCCAAACCGCTGCCTCAGCTTCCCTTTTCCGTGCCGTAGTGACGACCTCCTCGCGACCGGCGCCAGCGCGATCGGCCCGGATTCGGGCGGATGATCGCGTCAGTTCCTCGATGCGCCGGATCTGGTCGTCAAACGCCGAGACAGCCAACCTCGCCGACTCCGCGGTCTGCCCTTCCTCCCCGCCGATCTCGAGCATTCCGGCCCGGATCCGATCCAGCCGTCCCCGCGCATCCGCGATCCGCGCGTCGAGCCGCTTGAGATCGGTCGTTGCCTCCGCGACGGACTGCGCCAACGCCTCTCGCCGGTTCTCAAGCGTCCGGTAGGTGGGCGCCAGCGGCCTCAGGTTCCTGGCGTCCTTTGCAGGCTGCAGCCCGCGCTGAAGGGCGTCGAGCCGATCGAGACCCAAGAGTTCCGCGGCGAATTGGGACAGCGGCGTGTCGATGCTCGCGTCCTCGCCACCGTAAATCGCGAGCAGCTGGCTCAATGTGGTTTGCGCCAGGTAACAACGCTCACTGTAAAACCGCGCCGCCTGTTCGCTCAGGCCGCCCTGGGTCCGCGTCGTTCCACGGGTCAGCCGTATGTCGGTGTCTCGGAATTCGTCACCAAGGCCATCAACCCTCAGGCTGATTAGACCTTCGCCGGTGGTGTAGTTGGCGAGCTCCTTCCGATAGCCCTTGTCTACACGCTCGAGCGACGGGACGGACCCCGTCAGCGCCAGCTCCAACGCGGATAGAAGGCTTGTCTTGCCCGCACCGTTCTGCCCGTGGATCAGGACCATCGGCGCGTCGAGGCGCAACTCCACGGGCGTGTTGATGCTGCGGAAGCCATCAATGGAGATCGATTTCAGACGCGGGCCGGTCATGCCGATGCGAGCCCAGGCGCCGTGGCCGCCTCGATCGCCCGTGCGAGCACGCGCCGAACCTCGTCCTCACCACGCAGCGATGCAGCGAACAGCTGCTCGGCGAGTCGAGCATCCGGGGTGCCGTCCATGTGCCGCTCAAGCTGCCCGAGCGGGTCCGCTACCAACGCATCCTCGCCGAGCCTGGCGTCCAGCGGCAGCAAGACCCGCAGGCGATCGTCGAGCGACGGCGCGCCATCGGCGCCATCGAGTGTGGCCTTCGACACGGTGAGCACCCGGCACGACCGCGTCATCTCGTCCACGGTCTCCGATGGTATCGGGGGGCCGACGAGGATCGCCGTCACGACCACGCGCCAATCGGCGACGTCGAGCGCCATCGTCAGCGCCTCCAGCCTCTGGCGTGTCCGGACCCCGCGCTCACCGATCGCCTCCTTATCGTCGGAATCGACGACCACGACGAGGTCGGAGCCGCGTTCCTTCCTGCCCGTGAAGACCGCCGGGAAGTCGAACGTAACGGACGCCACCTTGAACCGACCGCTGACGCGTTCGTAGTTGGCCTCCTCCAAGCGTTCGCAGACGCGCATCACAGGGCCGTCCGTCACAGCGCAGCCTCCTCGAGGAACCGTTGCTCGAGCATCCCCAAGTTTGCGCTCTGGCCGACCAACTGTCGAACACTGACGTGCCGTGCGCCGGGCGAAGCGCTTCCGCTCGGCGATCGTCGCGAGCCCAACGCGGTGCGCACGTAGACATCGTTGCTGTGCACGATGATCGTGTCCTTGTCGTCGAGCGCGCCATCTGCCGCGAGCTGCAGCACCGCATCGGAACCACCTACGAATGTTACCTTCTTCGCAGTGGCGTTGTCATATGTCGCCTTCACGACGAGCGCGCCGTCCGCAGCGCCTCCGTCGGTCGTCGACACTGAGGCCTGCCCGGATTTCACGAGACGACCGATCAGCGCCAACGCTGTTGCGGCCTCGTCAAGGCCCGATTGCGCCAGATTCCCGTCACCCATCATGGCGGTCCTGCGAAGAGGGCTAATGCCGGCGTAGGCCTGCGAGCCGACCGGCGGGACTTCACCCTTTCGGAAGAGCGTCACCGACCGGCTCCAGGCTGCGATGGCGCTGGTCAGGAAGGTGGCCAGCTGCTTCCGGTCGGCCGGCGCCCCGGCCGCCGAAAGGTCCCGCAGATGCTCTATCCCGAGGAGCAGGTCCGCCCGCTCCTCGGGCTGCAGGCCCGCCGTGCAGCGCTCGGCGAGCGCGCATAGCTTGTCGGCGACAACGTGGAGTGCCAACGCAGGCAAAGCGGTCCGTGGCCTCGCCCGCAACAGCGCAGCGGCGAGGATTTCCTGCTCGTGCGCATCGAAGTCGTCGCCGTAGATCACCTCGAGCACTGTGCGTTGGGGACCACCGAGCTGATCCTCGCAGAAGACGTGCGGCTGGGCCGCGGGCGCGACCGGCCAGTGCCAGGCGTGCACAGCCTTCGCTCTCGAGAAGACGTCTTTCAAGTTGCCGTCCTGAAGCGACAGCCCGACGACCAGGGCGCGACGGTTCGTAGCCATCCGCACGACTTCGCGTCGGAGCGGATCATCGACGTTTGGCCAGTCGATGATGTCGCGTTCAGCGCCGACCAAGAAAGGCCTGAACGCATCGGGGTCCGCGACGCAGGCGACGGCGCAGCCGTGAAACTTGAGGAGCGTAGCGGCGGCGACTGGCTCGCGGATGTCGTCGGGATTGACCACCTTGCGCAATATGCCTTCTCGACCAGTGGCGCTCAGGCGATCGACCGCGACTTCGATGAGACCATCCCAATTTCCGGACGCGATCTCGGTCACGGCCCCTTCCAGCACCAGTAGGGCGACGGAGAGGTGCTCGACGTCGGGATCGTTCAGCGAGCCATATTTGGCGCGAACGTCGACCGCCGCCCAGAGGAGATAGTCGCGTTCCTTCCCGGGCACCCTCAGGTTCAGCATCTCTGAATACCGGTTGCGCAGGCCTTCCGCGATTGCCTGCGCATCGGGCCAGGCGTTGAACGCGACGTCTAGCGGGAGTGCTTGAACAGCTGCTTGGTCCATTCCGAGCAGTTCACGCATGATCCGCTCAAGCGTCGCGCGATATGGGTCGCCAGCGTCGTTGAGATTCAGTTCGGCGCGGAGATGCTCGATCAGGTCTGCTGCCAACACCGCCAAGTCGGGTGCCTTTTCCCGGGATATCCCGGAACCCACCCATAGCGCGAACTCGCCATCCGCAACGGCCTTGGCGACCGCGGCGAAATGCTCTTCAATCAGTGCAAGCGTGCCGTGAAGGTCGACCGTATCCGCCGGTATCTGATTCAACGCTACTATGGTTGAGCCCCGATGTTCTAGTTTCCGCAGTCAGACCTTTAGTAAGCCACAGACAAGTTCGGCACTCAACATCTTCATGCACCGATCTTCAGGGATGGAATTCGCCATCAATCGGCACAAGACGTCGTTCGAGCCATTTGCCGAGCGCGGTCTCCGTCTCTGCTACATACCGCTCAATGACCGCATTTCAGGCATCTCGCGAGCGCCTTGGATGGCCGCTGTTAAGGCGCAAAGCAGACCGGGCATATTGGGATTGGCAGCTGACCGTCGTACTTAGAGCGTTTAGCGGCCCTTCGGATGTCCGCTCGGTCGGGATAAGTGCCCGCTCTTATTTTAGCGTGGGCGATCACCCGACGTGCTTGGTGAGCCAGAGTCTGCGCTGGTGGAACCCGCTGTCTGGCTGGTGCCTCGGGCACCCGCGATGCCATGGCGGGTGGTCCCCGTGGTCGCCGAGCGGCTCGGCACACAATCCTGAACAGGGCCCCGATCTGCCACGCGAAGCGGCGCTGGCACGTCCATTCCATGCTTGTCGCAATAAGCCTTGATGAAATCGGCGTCGGTGCAAATGCACGGTGCTGGCGCATCGGCGGGTGGCTTAAGCACGCGAACGTTGAGGCGGCTACCCACCGGTCGAAGAACGTCAACCACAGTTTTCGTGGGTAGCGGCGCTCGAAGACCGGCGACCTCCACAATGAGGTCGGCTGCCAGCATTATTCCGGCAAGTGCGGACTGAAACGCGAGCGGTGCCTCAATCGGCGGCCGATTGCCTACAGCTTCCAGCGTCAGCCCCCCACAGACCGCCTTAACGTAAAAACTTTCCAACGGCTGGTCGGCGAAGACAAGCAGCGAATCTGGGAGGATCCCTAGGTTGGCCGCGACCTGCCGCACGAAGAGTTCTCCGACCGGCTGACCGTTCGCCAGCATTTCGCGCAACACGCGCAAGGAATCTGGATCGGTCGGCCAAGCTAGCGCGGCGGCAATCAATTGATCATGGTTCGGACGCCCACCCTGAGGCATGTAGAGGCACGCCAAGCATGCTTCGGGTCCGAGAAAGTCGTGGCGGGAAACGCCAAGATCGCCAGGCTGCGTCCACGCGTTATGCGCTCGGCGCGGCAGCGCGGACTGGACCCCGATTCGGTCGGCGGCGCTATCGAGTGCCACAACGACCCGAGCGATTGGGCGATGACCCTGATCGGCGACATACCGCGCGAAAGACACGGGGAAAGCCTTCACCTCGAGCTTGCCCTTGCCGAAGGCCTCCTTACCAACGATCGTCTTTTGACGATCGACCTCGCGCTGTCCGGGAAGGACATAGCGCTGGAGATTGGATAGTTCGATGGCCTCGGGATCGACCAGGTGAAGCGCCCCCACAAGATTCGCCGAGCGCGACAGCGCCCATACCACTCCGTTGCCGATCGCACCGACCCCCACCAGCGGGATATCGTCCAGCGCCGCCTTAAACAGCTTCGGCCCGTTAACGCTGCCCAAGCCAGTAGAAAAGTCGAACAGCGATAGGCGAGCATCGGCGTCTATGGTTGCGTTGAGCTCGTTGGCAAACGTCAACCTGAACAGGTTCGCACACCCCAGGCATGCTGCTGCGCCCGCCCCGAATGGGAGATTGCTCGAGCCAAATCCCTCAGGGGATGCGCCGACCTTGGCGATCCAGCCATCCGATCCGACGAAGATCGAAGGCGGCCCCTTGCCTGGGTCCTGGCTCCCGAACACCAAACGGGCTGTGGCCTTCCGACGCGGTCGAAGGTCGATTGACGGATTGATCGAGGTCGCGAGGTCCTCAAGTCCTTGGCGGAACGTGTCGCCATCGGCGTCGCCGATGACGCGGATCGCTGGATAGAGGCGAGCGAGCAGCCGGATGGCCATGTCGAGGGCATGTCGGCCCTCGCCGGACTCACGCGCGCTCTCGTCATAGACAACCTCGATAATGGAGTCGGCCAGCCGAGCCTCCGCGACAGCGGGCTCTATGCCCCTGATCGCTTGGCTGGCGCTCATCAGCGTGCGCTCGAAAAAATTAGCGACCGCCATTTTTACTCAACAATCCTGATCAGGCTGGCCAGTTCGGAGTAGGGCAGCTTGCGCCACCGTGGCCCGCTGTTGAAGTGCCACCATGGGCGATCGGCAAGGCGATACGCAGCGCAATCGTCTAGTTCGAATGATCGAACCGCGAAATCCGGTACGACGATTGAGATCGACCCGAGCGCGGTGGTGATGGCGTAGGCGTCGTCCGTATCGCTATGATACGCGTGACCCGGATGGCTATGCACCTGGGCGATCAAACGCAGCTTGCCGCGGTAAAGCTCCATGTTGATCCGGTGAAGCTCGTCGCCTGGAACGCTGACTGCAAGGCCATGCTCAGTGCGATGACCCTGTTGGCGGGGAATAATCGCATCCACTACCGTGAAAACCGATCCCTCAAGCCGGCCAGCCCAGAGCGCCATTCCTTCAAGCCCGTTGCGACCGACCGCCCGAAGATGCGCCTGCGTCTTGTCGACTACCAAATGCGGAAGCCGGACTTCAATGACCTCGGCGAGACCGCTCATTGGGGAACCACCCCCTGCGTCGGCTTGACGTTTAACCCGATCTCGTAGCCCTTGATTGTCTCCGATCCGTAGTGCGAGAGCTTATCGACCAGAAAGAAGAGGCCGCCCGCGCCTCGGCCTCGATGCAATAGCCAGTCGTCGCCATCGTGAGCGGGATGTTGGTGATATTCGCGGACGCCGGGAAGGCAGATGAAGGGCGGCTTGCCAACATGCGCTTGCACGATCCGCAGGGGGCCAGTCGGCGTCGCGCGCACCATCGGCACCGTGACCTGATCGATGGTCGCCAATGGGCGACCGCTGAACGGCTCGATCATTGTAATGGAGGGGGGCCACAGATCATAATTGGCAAAATCTATTCGCGCTGCCAGCGCGACGAAAGGCAATGGGCAATTGGGCGTGGCAAACGCGATCTCGACCACTGGAAACGTAGCGCTCAGCAACCACCAGCCACGCGCTCGGAACATGCCCTCGCGCGCACGAAAGTCGGCCAGCTCGCGATCGAACTTGGCCCGTGTGACAGCCGGATCGACGACCTGCTCGCTCAACCGGCGACGCCAGCCTTGAGCGTCAGCGAAAGCAGAGTGCCGCTAGCGAAACCATACGAGCCGACGGTCCTGGCGAGATCGAGAACCGCGCCCGGTTCGTCGCGCAAATCCCAATTTTCTATCGGCTGTCCCTTGTTCTGGCTCTTCTTCAGGGCCTCGACGGCTACGTCATGCAGCGTGTCGTCGAGCTTCGCCTTTATGCTGACGCTCTCGCCGCCGCCAACAACGACATCAAGGTCCACCTTAGCGTTGCCACCGCCATGGCCGCCGCCGGTTCCACCATCGTCCGGCTTCTTGTTGTTCGCCATTCCAACCTCCCGCGAATCGACCCCCCACATGGGGGTAAAGAAACTTTATGGGTTGTGTTTTTAGACGGGTCAAGCAACGCTTCCGGTACTCGGGAGAATATGTCATGGACGATCAGGTGCGCCTACGCTGGAGTGTGCGACGTCGACTTCGGCTGATCGAGCTGCGGCTCTACTGGGGGGGCAAGATCAACCGATCCGACCTGGTTGCGTTTTTCGGCATCAGCGTGCCCCAAGCGTCGCAGGATCTGACGCTTTATCAAAGCTTGGCCGAGGGCAATCTCGTTTACGACAAGAAAGAGCGGAGCTACGTAGCGGGCCCGAATTTCGAACCGATGTTTAGCGACCCGAGCGCCGATGGCTATCTCGCCCAGCTGCGATCCCTGGCGATGGGAGCGCTTGAGCCTGGCGAATCATGGATTGGCTCGCCGCCTGCCTTTGCGGGCACACCGCGCATTCGGCGGACCTATGATCGCGAAACGCTTCGGCGTTTGCTGCACGCCATCCGCCAGAAACTCCTCATCCGCTCTCGCTACGCGTCTTTTTCAGAGGATGCGCCGGCGACGCGCGAACTCGCCCCTCACGCGTTCGGGTTCGACGGTCAGCGTTGGCACATCCGCGCCTTCTGTCATCGCTCCATGGGATTTCGAGACTTCGTCATCGGCCGCCTGAGTCATGTGACCTTGGCCGGTCAAAGTCGGATCGAGCCCGACTGGGATGTGGAATGGTCACGACCGGTGACCATGGTGCTTAAGCCAAACCCGCGTCTGCCCGAACGGATGCGTAAGGCCATCGAGCGCGACCATCGCATGAGTAGCGGAGCGCTCGATGTGAGGACGACAATCTGCTCTTCCTATTATCTCGAGAGCCAACTTGATCTGGACATCGATCCCGCACTTCTGCCGCCACGGCGCCTGCAGCTTGTCCTCGCAAATCGGCAGGATCTACAACGCGAGCGCCAACGGGCTCGGGAAGAGGCTGCGGCCCTGATTACCTTGAAAATGCCGATTCCTTCCACGTACGCGGCGTCTGGCGAGCCTGTGCGCTAGCGTGCGCTGGGAGGGTGGACGAGCGACGTCATCTGAAAGCGCCGGGTTATTCGTCGGCGCGCAAAATGCCCCTCACTAATTGCCTGAAAATATGAAGATGCGTGTGAGCACCGGCCCATTGCGTGCCAACGCCCGGTGCGTCGCACGATTCACACGCGACTTGCAACGGGCAAAATAAAAGTCGGACTATGCCCAAAGAAGCGTCACGCGTCTGGTCATAGGGAAAAAATAAAGAAGAGATAATACAAATGCTTTCAAAAAGGAGCGATTTCGAAACAAATTTTGGGAAACGCAAATATTGTTTCGAAAATTAGCTTAACCAATTTTTGCGACAATGCTAATTTCGTGCCACCATTTCGAACATGGAGGCTACAGTGTCACGCGTATTTGCATATTGCAGGGTAAGCACCAGCGATCAGACTACAGAAAATCAAATTCGAGAAATCGAAGCCTCCGGCTTCCATGTCGATCCCAGGAGGGTCATCTCGGAGACGGTCTCGGGTTCAGTGGCTGCGTTCGAACGCACTGGCTTTCGGAAGTTGTTAGAGCGGCTGGATTGGGACGACGTGCTGATCGTTACGAAGCTCGATCGCTTAGGGCGCAATGCGATGGATGTGCGGGGGACTGTCGAGAGGTTGGCGAATGAGAAGGTCCGGGTACACTGCTTGGCGCTAGGTGGGGCCGATTTGACCAGTGCGGCTGGCAAGATGACCATGGCCGTCATCAGCGCTGTCGCTGAGTTCGAACGAGATTTGTTGATTGAGCGTACGCAAGCCGGGCTTCGGCGCGCCAAGGCCGAAGGTAAGAAACTCGGCAGACCACGCGCCTTGGATGCGCAGCAGCAAAGCGAAATACGTACAATGCTTAAGACCGGCGCCTCGTTAGCTGATATTGCCAACGAGTATGGGGTCAGCAGGTCCGCGATTTATCGGTTGTCACTGAACGCCTGATCCAGGCCCGCCAGCTAATCGTTCGTCGGCTTGGGGCCGCGCTTATAGGTGAAGCTGCGACTAAGCTTTGGTGTATCCCCGGCCGCTAGCTCCAATGCGACCCACGCAGAGTAGTTTTCCAAACGGTTTCCTGATCAGCCGCGGCATTCGAACGTTCTGGTTTCCGATGGTTGTTCGGGCGGTTGAATTGGGGCGACGTTCTGACTGTGACAAAATTTAGACCGCCTCGACCGCAACGCGACGGACGTGCGAGCTTCGGTTGAAAAGTTGGCAAGCGAGATGGTGCGCATCCACTGTCCGGCTTCAGGCGGCGCCGATTTGATGAGCGCCGCGGGCAAGATGACCACGGCGGTCATCAGTGCTGTCGCTGAGTTCGAACGAGACCTATTGATCGAGCGCACGCAGGCAGGCAGGACTTCGGCGCGCAAAGGCTCAGCGGAAGAGATTGGGCCGCCCTCCGGCACTCAGTCAAGAGTGCCCTCCGGCACTCAGTCAAGAGCTCGAAGATGAGATTCGAGCGTCATTGAAGCAAGGTGCGTCAGTCAGTCGGCTTGCTGCTGATTATAGTATCAGCCGATCGGCAGTGTACCGTTTTGCCCATCGTGGGTGACAGGCAACTTCGGCTTGGACCCGCGCGAGTTTGCGACCTAACCGGGCTTCCATGTCAGCTAGCCAATCGGAAGAGCCGACGGGTCGGCCGACGCTCTCGGCGCGGCTCAGGGCCGCGTAGGTCAATGCCGCGTCCAAGGGTTCGCTCAGGAAGGCAAAGTCACCGACTCGTTCGAGCGCCGGGGTGACCTTCGCTACGTGATCATCCTGCCCCGCGATCAGCGCTCTTGTGCTCGACCACGCCCAGTCCTTCGCGCGCTTCACCAATCGCGCGCGGACCGGGTTAAGTGCGATGTAGCGCAGAGCAGTGACGAAGTGCGGCTCGTCCATGGCAACGGAGCCGTAACGGCCTTGCCACAGGTGGCCGGTCGTGCGGCGGCGAGCATTGATGTAACCGGTGTATCGGCGATTGAGATCGCCAAGCGTTCGCCACAGGCCGTCGCCATCGGAGGGCACGAGCACGAGGTGCACGTGATTGGGCATTAAGCAGTAGCTCCACACCTCGGTCCTGGCACGTTCAGCTCCGACGGTGAGCAGGTCGAGATACAGCGAATAATCGCCGTCCTCGAACAATGTCTGGGCACGGCCATTGCCGCGCTGAGTGATGTGGTGAGGGATTCCAGGCAGAACAGTGCGAGGAAGGCGGGCCATCGCGACGGGCTGCCACCGTTTCGAGATTTGGTAAAGTGTCACCGTAATTCTAGTAAAACTCCGCGCCGCTTCGCCCGAGAAGCGCGAGTTCAGTCCGAACTTGAACGAGGTGTAGTTCACGACGTTCGTGAAAGACGACGACTCTCCGATGACCGGAATACCGTCTAGGGGCTTAAACACGGGTAGAATCGAGTTCGGAAACCGCCTTGCCTAGATCAAGGCCGGTCGGCGTATCCCCATCACCGAACCCGTACTGCGCGGCGGTGCATGCTTTCACCTTGTCCCATGTGGATTTCGGCTTGGAATCTTGCGGCGATTCTCCACCACCATTATCCGGCCCGGCCGGTGAGTTGGGAAATAGATTTAGCAGCCCCGAAATCTTTGGTCGTCAACGCGTCCTCAACAAAGTTTGGGGTCGATCAGTCCATTGAGAGCACCCTTTCCGACGGCAATCAGGCAGGCATGCTCGTTCTCGGGTTCGGGCGCGAGCTTATCCATTTGCGGCAGTTGTCCGTTAACCCTGGGTCGCGGCCTCAATAAGATTTCCAATTACGACGAGGCCAACGAGCGCGCACAACACAATCCAGCCAAGTCCACTCCGTCGCCGGTTTAGCAGGAGCACTAGGGTGGGCAGTCCGAAAACCACACCCACCCCGGCAACGATTGTCCCCCATGTCATAGCCATACAGTGTCTCCCATGAAGCCTTATCGACCTCGTACACGAGTCTTCTGCGCCTCGTCATAGGCGTCTCGCGACGGGTGATACCAAGGCGTCACGCCCAGCAGAAGTAAACCACTTGAGTACACCAAGGCCACATTCACGCACCAAGCAGCACCGTATCCGTAAGTGCGTCGTGTGCATTCACGTATGATGTCTCGCCCAAGCTTGATGTCGCATACAGCTTTGCTGTTGCCAGGAGTTCCGTAACAGTCGTCATGCCTCTTACAGGCACCGCCCCAAACAACATCAGGAACGCCTTCTGAGCCCTTGCTTCCACAATAATCGGCAGGCACGGGGTTCGCCTGTGTCTTTTGCGGCAAATCGCCACCGTCCCCGCCGCCATACATATTGTTCATCGAACCAAACCGAGCCGCCATAGCTCGGGTTTCCTCGCAAACGTCGTCGCATTCCATGCCGGGTCTTTGGGACAGCTTTACATCAATTACTGACTTAGTTTTTGACAATAAACTTGGCCGCGGAGTTTGTCGCTGACCGATAACGATTATTTCCTCTACAAGTCCACTGGCATCCACCCCATTAACCGGATCCCCGTGCACATAGTTGTGCCAATTCAGCCCGTCCCCATACCCGATGGGATCAATTTGCATGAACCGTCCGAGGGTGGGCGAGTACATGCGGGCCTTGTAGTAGTACATGCCGAGCTCGGGAAGCCAGGCCTGCCCGGTGTACTGGAACCGCCCGATGTTGGTCGATTGCGGGATGCCGTACTCGTCGTAGCGATTGACGCCGATCATGGCGCCGGCGGAGTCGGTAACAGCGATGACCGAACCGCGTTCGTCGGCATAGAGGTTTCGCCGCGCGGAATCGCCCACGCCTGAGCCTTCGAACCATACCAGCGGATCGTCGCCGGCATTCGTGCCGTGCACGAAGCGCCGCAGCATCGTGCCCGAGCCATTGTACTCCGCGACCAGGTCGTCGCCGTCATGAAGCAGGCGGGTATAGTTGGTTCCGTCGTAAATCTCATAGAGCCGGCCGAGGGGGTCGTATCGAAGCGTCGTGCTGCCCTTTGCAACAAGGCGGTTCTCAACATCGTACATGTAGGTGTTGGTGCCGTCGGAGGTCAGGTTGCCGTTGGCATCGTAGCTGAATGAGGCCGACCCAGCGGCGGTGTACTGATTGAGTCCGTTGGCCGTGTAATTGCGATCGACATTGACGTGCCCTGTCCAGGCGTAGGTGTCGTTATATCTGGTTTCATCGATGATCTGGCCTGCAGGGTTATAGTTGAAGCTTTTCCCGAAGCTGTAGGAGGAAGAGGCGGGATACATCGACCAGTCATGGACTCCGCCCCACGCGTTGTAGGCATACCCTGTCTGGAAGGCCCACGATCCAGTTGACGCGTTCCAGCGATAAATCGACGAAGGTCGCCCAGCCGAATCATAATAGGCGAGATTAATTCCCCCGCCGCCGTTGTTGGTCGAGTAGTAGAAACGGCTCAAGGCGTCATAATTCAGCGCGATGTAATTGCTATCCGGGAACGTCAGTCGGGTCCGGTTGCCACTGGCATCGTACTGATAGCTGAGCGCCCGGCTGGCGCTGTCCATGGCCTGCGTGCTCGAAGTCACCCGGCCCAGCGCATCGAAGGCGTTAGTGATGCCCTCGCCGCTCGCGCTGTCGAACCGCGCGGAAATCAACCGGCTAGCCAGGTCGTAACCAAAGTAAACGTCCCGGGTCTGGGTTGAGCTGAGGCCACTGCGCTCGGGCACGGCCTTTACTGTTAGACGGTTGAGCGCATCGTAGGTGTACGTCAGCGTTTCGTTTGCGCGGGTTCGCTTCGTCAGGACGTTGCCGTTGGCATCGTAAGTTAGTTGCTCATAGTCAGTCGTGGAGCTGGAGTTGGACCCCTTCGTTGAGACGGGGAACCGCCGCTTCGAAAGCCGATCGACACCGTTATATTCGAAGGTCGTAAGGTTGGCCTCGGCGTCCTTCAGCGTCGCGACCTGCCCGTTAGCTGTGTAGGTCGCCGCGACTTCGTCGGCCTGCTCTGTTTGACCATAAGCGGTCTGAACCTTCGTGACCCGTCCGTTCGCATCATAGGTATTTTTGGTAATGCGGTCAGGCCCGACCGCGCTGTTGAGCGTGCTGGCCGTGCAGGCGTCCGAAGGAAGCGAGCCATAGACGGCGGTGTTCATTCGCACCGCAGTGCAGACCAGGCGGTTGTCGGCATCGTAACTGAACTGCGTCAGCGAGTAGCTGGTCGAACCGGACTTCAGCGTCTGACTGGTAACGTTGCCGTTCGCGTCATAGGCAACGTCGACAACGTCGGTCACCGTCATTGCGTCGAGGGCGGAATCCGTCGCTGCCGTAGCATAGCCGCGTTCCTTGCGCGTGATCCGGCTTTCCCCGTCGAGCGTGTAGCGCTCGGCGGGCCTCGGGAGGCTGCCGGAGCCGTCCGGATCACCGCCGATGATCCCGCGAAGCCGGTTATAGGTATCGTAGAAGTAAGTCGTGGTATCGTCGCTACCCGATAGAGGGCCATCGACCGTCTTCAGGTTCTCTGCGGCATCGTACGTGTATGCGGTTGTCGAGCTGATCGCGCCGTCCCCGCTTGCTACTGTAACGCTGGTCAGCTGCAGGTTGGGAGTGGCGTACGCAAGACTGACCTTGGTCTCATTAGCGGTGCCCGAACAGGTCGCCGCGGTCGCACACTGCGTGACCTGCGTTAACTTGTAGACAGGGGAGGATGTGCTGACGAGCGCATTGCTGGAGTCCCGGACCTGAGGATAGAGGGCGGTGTAGGCGTAATTGACTTCCGGTCTTGTCCCGCTCGTGACGGGGGCTGGCATCTGGACTCGCGTCACGCCGCCGTGCGTGGTGTCATATGTGTAGTCGGTACGATTGCCGTTAGCATCGACCTGGTAGTTGGGTTGATTGCAGGTCGCTTCATTTGCGCAGGAGCTGTCGAATGAGGCGGTCGCAACGATATCGGCAAGGCCCGAGCTCGACTTCGCGACAATGCGCGTCTCGGTGAGGTTGCCTCGGGCGTCATAGGTATAATTGGTATAGTCACCCTCGGGACGCGTTTCCCGTGTTTTGCGGCCGGCGCTGTCATAGGTGATGGTCGTAGTGTTGCTCGTGCCGTTGGTCTCACTGACGGGCTGCTGGGCAGCCGGCGTTGATACCACAGTGCCACTCTCTCCGCCGCCAGTGGATGTGCTCACCGTCGTCGTGGAGCCAACCGTCCAGCTATAGCTCTTGGTCGCACCGTTCTCGGTAATGGAGGTAACACGGGCCGAGGTATCGTACCCGATAGTTGTCGTGTCACTCGATTGGCCCGGGCGGCGGATACCAGTAAGCCCGCCAGAGCCAAACGCATATCGCCAGGATTCATTCTTCTCATTCGTTACAGTGAAAACACCGGCGCTGGGCGTTGCGTATGTGACCGATTTCGTGGCCGTAACCGTGTCGCAGGAAGCCGCAGCGGCGTCACAGTAGACTTGGCTCAAGTCGAAGAACTTCGCTCCCGATCGCTTTGTCCAATCAGTCGCAGGGGCCGGGCTGTTCGTGGGCCACGAACTGCTGGCGTAACTGATCTTCATTCCAAAAGAATTTTTGCTCCGTACATCTGCTAGTCGGTACGCCACGTTGCAAGTTTCATTAAGTTCCTGATCGGTTGTGCACTTTGAAGGAACGTACCAAGTCAGAGCGTAGCTCGCGCCGTTTGGCTTCGTGATCTGAGTCGGCAACGCGCAGTCAGTTGCGTTCGTGCTATTGCAATAGATGGACGCCATCTGGACTGTCATGGTCTGCGGTTCAGACCCGATAAGCGCGGCCAGGTTGGAATAGGTGACTTTCGACCCGTCCGCTGAGGTGTAGGTGAAGATTACGCCATTGTAGAGCGGCCCAGGAGCCGACGTCAGCGTTCCACCATTTGCCTTCGCGTTGATCCAATTCGAGCCAGACTGGGTGAATTTCTCCGACACGCCTCCGAATGTGATGGTGGCAGTTTGGGATCCTGACGAACCGGTAACGCGAAGATCTCCGCTCCAGTTGTCGCGCCAGCCCGATCGTCCCCAGTACCGCATGAGCGCGATGCCCTCACGCTGATCGCCGATAGCCGCCTCGACAATAGCCGGATTGTAAGTGCCCGTCGTCAGATCGACGCCGTGCTCGTCGTTGTTCCGAAATTGCTCAGGCGTGTCGGCCGTTTGTGCGGCGGCAAGGGTGGCAACGGACGATACTAGGATTGTGGATAGGCACAGGGCAGTACGCAGAGCCCGCTTTCGGATCTGAACTGAAACTACCATACACTTCCCCTGCCTGGACTAAAAAGTTGAATTAGAGACTACGTCTTTCATCCATCGTGAAATGTGAACTTTGCGGCAGGCCAGGATTTTTGCGCATCAATAGCTTTAGCACTGACTAAATGAGTAAGGCCGCAAGTCGAGGTAAAGGCGTTATTTGCATTCGGCGGCGCTTCGAAGGTGCGCCAGAAATGAGTGACATCTGCGCTGACTATGCATAGCGACTCCCCTAAGCCACTGATTCGCCGTTATAGCAGCGCAAAAGTCTGCCTTCTGCAATACGATAAAACACTAAATGGGTGACAATTGTTTTTATGCAGGCAAAACGGCCATACCTACATAGATGTAAGTAATTAAGAGTCCCTCGATAAGGAGGAAAGAGCGTGCGTTTAGTTAACGCCTCCCTGGCTTTCATTAACTGTGGAACGGGCTTGTGCTGAACCTGCCAGATGATAGTTTCGGCCGAAGGAGGATCGACTCATGAGAAAGTTCGTTAGTGCCGCGCTGATCGTCGCTGGTTTCGCCGCTGTCACCCCTGCCTTTGCAACGGAGACGATCGCCTACACATATGACGCCAAGGGCCGTCTGGTGAAGGTCGAGCACACTGGGTCGGTCAATAACAACCTCAAGACCGAGTACACCCATGACAAGGCCGACAATCGCAGCAACGTGAAGACCACAGGCTCGCCAAATTGATGAGCCTTTCGACGAGGGTCGCGCCCGTAATGTCAATTCGCCCGTCTAAAATTTTGGCCCGCTGCCTTATGGTAGTGCCGCTCGGCCTGACGTCCTCTGCCGCCCTCGCCCAAATTGATCCGGAAGGATCGGGCGTACTCGTTAACGCGGTCAACTGGCTTCAGGGCACGCTGCTTGGCACGGTCGCGACCGTTATCGCTGTCATCGCCATCGCTGCTGTGGGCTTCATGATGCTAACGGGCCGCATCGACTGGCGTCGCGGCGCTGTGGTCGTTGTCGGCTGCTTTATCCTGTTCGGGGCAGCCAGCATCGTTGCCGGGATCCGCGCTGCCGCGAGCGGCGGCTAGCTACATTGCGGGGGCGCTAACATGTCGGGGGAGCTACGCCGGGACGTTCTGTTTGTCGCGCTGACGCGGCCGCAGATGTTTGCCGGGGTCACCTATAGCTTCTTCGTGCTCAACGCTATTCTCGCCGCCGAGCTGTTCCTCATCTTTCGGACGCTGTGGGTGATGGCGATCGCTCTCGTTGTCCACGTAGTCGGCGCGGTGCTGTCGCTGCGCGAGCCGCGCTTTGTCGATCTGTGGATCACACGAGTCAGCCGCTGTCCTCGCATCAAGAACTATGACTTGTGGCACTGCAACTCTTACCGCGCTTGACCGCTGATCGGCGCACGATCGACCGCGAGTCATCGGCGGGCGTTCACCTTCCGTACGCGCGCCACGTCGACGACATCACGCTGGAAACCCGCGAGGGCCTGCTGCTGCAAACGATCCGTCTCGGTGGTTTGCTGTTCGAGACCGCCGACGCCGACGAGCTCAACTACCGCGCCGAACTGCGCGAAGCGATGCTGCGCGCCGTTGGCTCATCGCGGTTTGCGATCTGGCACCACGTCGTCAGACGCAAGGCCGAGACGGCGCTCGAAGCGAGGTTCCCCGACCCCTTCTCACAGCAGCTCGACGAACGCTGGCGTGACCGGCTCGCCAGCAAGGAGCTCTTCGTCAACGAGCTATACATCACGCTAGTCCGCCGCCCATTGCAGGGCCGCGTGGGATTTGCCGAGCGACTGTGGGGACGTGCTTCCAAACGAACTGCTCAGAACGCGGTGCGCCTGGCTGGAGAGAAGCGCGCACTCGACGCTGCCCGAGAGGCGTTGATCGCGGCGCTGGCGCACTACGATCCGCACGTGCTGACAGTGATCAAAGATTTGGATGGCCACCGCTCGGAACCGCTTGAGTTCCTGTCCGGTATCCTGAACGGCGCCGCAGAGCCCGTGGTGCTACCCCATGGTGACGCTGGGCAACACTTGCCGGCGCGGCGCATATCGTTCGGGCTCGATGCGGTCGAGCTTGCCCCGGCCGGGCACCGCGAGCGGCGCTTTGTCGCCATCGTCTCGGTCAAGGATTGGCCGGACCGTACGATGCCGGGCATGTTCGATGGGCTCTACCGTCTGCCGATCGAAATGGTCGTCAGCCAGAGCTTCGCCTTCGTCGAGCGCGGCGAGGCCTTGAACCGCATGAACCTGGTGCTGCGCCGGATGCGCTCGGCCGAGGATGAAGCGCTGACCCTGCGCGGCGAACTGACCCAAGCCAAGGACGAGGTGGCAGCTGGCCGAGCCGGCTTCGGCGAGCACCACACCACGATCGCGATCTACGCCGACAACCTTGAGCGGCTCAACCTCGACGTGGCTGAAGTCACCGCCGTGCTAGCTGATCTTGGTATCAACGCCGTGCGCGAGGATGTCGCACTCGAGCCAGCGTTCTGGGCGCAATTTCCAGCCAACTTCCGCTATATCGCCAGGCGGGGCCTGGTATCGACGCGCAACTTCGCAGGCCTTGCCAGCCTCCACAACTTTCCCGTCGGCAGGCCGACCGGCAACCATTGGGGCAGCGCGGTCACGCTGTTCGAGACGACCGCTGCTGGCCCCTACTACTTCAGCTTCCACCGGCATGATCTCGGCAACTTTACCATCATCGGGCCGTCGGGCTCGGGCAAGACAGTGGTGCTCAACTTCCTGCTGGCCCAAGCGCGCCGCTTTGCTCCGCGCATCATCTTCTTCGACAAGGACCGCGGCGCCGAGCTCTTCATCCGCGGCGTCGGCGGCACTTACGATCGGCTTAGGCCCGGCGAGCCTTCAGGCCTTAACCCCCTGCAGCTCGCCAACACGCCCGCCAACCGGCAGATGCTGCTCGACTGGTCGACGCTATTGGCTGGCAGTCTCGACAGCGCCGAGCTCGAACTGGTCCGCGACGCGATCGAGGCCAACTTTTTACAGCCTGTCGAGCGCCGACGCCTGCGCTTCTTCTGCGAGCTGCTGCGCGGCGGCGCGCGTCCCGTTGCGGGTGATCTTTATGCCCGTCTGCGCCCATGGTGGGGTGACGGCGAGCGGGCCTGGCTGTTCGACAACGAGACCGATCGCACCGATCTTGCCGAGCGCACCGTGGGCTTCGACATGACCGCGCTGCTCGACGATCCGGTCATGCGGACACCCGCACTGCTCTATTTCTTCCACCGGGTCGAAGAGCGCCTCGACGGCAGTCCGGCGATCATCGTGGTCGACGAAGGCTGGAAGGCGCTCGACGACGATGTGTTCGTGAAACGCATCAAGGATTGGGAAAAGACAATCCGCAAGAGGAACGGCATCGTCGGTTTTGCGACCCAGAGCGCGCAAGACGCGCTGGAAAGCCGCATCGCCAGCGCCATCATCGAACAGGCCGCGACGCAAATCTTCATGATCAACCCGAAGGCGCGCGCTGAGGACTACATCGATGGCTTTGGTCTCAGTCAGCACGAGTTCGATCTGGTGCGCACGCTGCCCGACAACTCGCACTGCTTCCTGATCCGTCATGGCAACGAAAGCGTCATCGCCCGGCTCGACCTCTCAGGTGAGAAAGAGCTGCTGACCATCCTGTCAGGCCGCGAGGCGACGGTGAGAGCTTACGACGATCTCGTCGCCAAGATGGGGTCGGACGATCCGGCCGTCTGGATGCAGCCCTTACTCGAGCGGACCGCCTGATGGCTTGCCCGGCGACTCTTACTGGTGGCACGTTCCTGATGCGCGTGCTCGACAACGTCGATTGCCAGGCTGCAACGCTCGGCAACTTTGGGTTCCAGTCGCTCGCGGCACCGGGCTCGGTCGCGCAAGGCGTGATCTTGGCCGCCCTGACGCTATTCGTGGCGCTTTTCGGCTACCGGCTCGTGCTCGGCGAAGGGCTTGCCGCGCGAGACCTGGTCGGCGCCGTTCTCAAGATCGGCATCGTGCTGACCCTGGCGCTGAGCTGGCCTGCTTACCGCGTGCTCGTATACAACGTCGTTATTCGCGGCCCGGCTGAGATCGCAGCATCAATATCAGCACCGGGCACTGCGCCACGCGCGGGGCTCAGCAATCGTCTACAAGCTGTGGATGCCGGCATACTGGCTGCAACCTCGTCAGGCACCGGTCGTCAGACCAGCGAGCTCTTGGCCGAAGACAAAGCCAGCGACGGTTTCCGCAAGATCGCGCTCGATGATGAGAATACTTACGGCTACGCCAGGCTCGCGTTCCTGGTCGGCACGATCGCACCGTTGGCGTTCTTGCGCCTCGCCGCCGGGCTCCTGCTGGCGTTGGCACCATTGATGGCCTCACTGCTGCTGTTTGACGTCAGCCGCGGCATCTTTGCTGGATGGGTGCGCGGTCTGGTACTGGCGTGTCTAGGCGCAGTGGCAACCTCGGTGGCGCTCGCAGTCGAGCTGGACCTGATCGAGCCGCTGCTGAGCGACGTGCTCAAACTGCGCGGACTTGGCTACGCGACACCGTCGGCACCGACCGAGCTACTGGCTCTGACACTGGCGTTTCCGCTGGCCTCAGCGGGACTGATTGCGCTGTTCGGGCGGGTCGCGTTCAACCGTGGTTGGCTGACGCTGCCGCAGTTTACCTATGCCGAGACCCACGAGCGCGAGTGGGCGGCACTCACACCGCGCCAGCCTGTCGTGGCCGCCAGCGCCACACCGACCCAGCAACGCGCCGTTCTTGTGTCCGAAGGCGTCGCCACCGTCATGCGCCACGAAGAGCGCCGCCTCGCCTCCACCATAGGGCCGTCACGCCCGTTCGTCCCGCGCTTCGGTGACCCAGCAAACGATCAGATCAGAGCTTCCTCGCGCGGCAAAACAAGCACCCGGCGCACTTCTCCATCACGTTCGCGGGCTGCAGCCCGCAGGGACCAGCGTTCATGAGCGACCTCGGCAAAGACGACGTCGAAACCTACTATCGCGACGCCGCGACCTGGGCCGACGATCGCACCCTGGCTGCCGATCGATCGCAGACCTTGGCGTGGCGAATTGCGGCGGTGGCAGGCATCATCGCGCTGCTGGAAGCCATCGCCATCGTCCTCATGGTGCCCTTAAAGAGGGTCGAACCTTACACGTTGCTCGTCGACCGCCAGACCGGCGCGGTCCAGGCACTTTCTCCGCTCAAGGAACAGACCGTCGCGGCCGACACGGCGCTTACCCGCTCGTTCCTGGTGCAATACGTGGTTGCACGCGAAAGCTTTGGCATCGACAGTCTGCAGTCCGAATACCGCAAGGTATCGCTGTGGAGCGCCGGTGACGCGCGCGACAGCTACACCCGGCTCATGCAGGCCTCCAATCCCAATGGCCCGTTGTCGGCTTTGCCAAGGCGCGCGATCATCACGACCGATATTCGCAGCGTCTCGTCGCTATCGCCCAATACCGCAATGGTTCGCTTCACCACCACCCGCACGGATCCTGGTGCCGGCGCCCAGCCCCCACAGTACTGGGCAGCGATCATCACCTACCGCTTCAGCACCGCCAAAATGTCCGAGGCCGACCGGCTGGTGAACCCGCTGGGGTTCCAGGTGCTGCGTTACCGGCGCGACATCGAGGCCTTGCCCGAGGCTACCGGGCCCCAGCCTGTGGTCGTTGTCCCGCGACCGGTGAAGCCGCAGCCGTGAAAGTCGGTCTTGCCGTGACCTTGGCCGCGATGCCGCTGGTGACCGGATCGGCTCTGTCGGCCGACACCGCCGAGCTTCCTGCGTATCAGCGCCCGCCACCAGGAATGCCGCTGCCCCCGGGTATTCCGCCGCTGCCTGGAATGGCTAAGCCACGCCAGATTGTCTGGAAGATGGCGGGTGACAAGCAAATTCGACCGCAGGACATCCATGACGACGGCGCCAAGACCTACATTCTGTGGGGGCTCGACCAGGACTTGCCTGCCGTGTTCGCGCTTACCGCGAATAATCAGGAACAGGTCGTCGAAGGGTACATGCGCGGCGATGTCTACGTGATCGACCGGGTGCCGCCGAAGCTGGTGTTTCGGATCGATAACGCCAAGGCCACCGCCCAGCGCACGGTGGCCACGAAATGACCGCCACCGCGCAGCCCGATGACGTGCGGCCGGTTGTCCCACTCGCTAGACCCAGCAACCGCGCGGTGTGGCTGTTCGCGATCGGCGCCACGATCGGCGGAGCGCTGTTGTTCTCGGCGCTCAATGCCCGGCGTCAGCTGCTCGAAGCGCCGCAACCTGCCGATGAGAGCGCCGCGACGATCGGCTCACCGCCGCCGCTCGATGTGCCTGCCTATGGCGTTATCGCCGACGAGGCCTATCCTGATCGCTATCTGGCGCCGCGTGTCTATGGGCCGTTCGTACGGTCCGAGCCGGTGCCGGTCCGTGTAATCAGGGCCGCGCCAGTCGTGAGGACAGTGGCACCTGTAAGGGCGCCGGCGGCCCCAGCCGTCCAACCCCAACCGAGCCAGCCTTATTACGGCGCCAGCTATCGCAACGAGAACCCCGCGCAGACTTCGAATGCGGCAACGTCGCAAAGCGACACCAATACGAGCACCGATGCCAAGGACAGTTCGCGTGTCCATGCGTTCCAGATGGTCGGACCTTCGACCACGGTGCCGCAAGGGACGATCATCCAGGCAGTGCTGGAGACAGCCCTCGATTCCACGCGCGCTGGCGGTGTCAGGGCTTTGGTATCGCGCGACGTAAAGGGGTTCGACGGCACCCAGGTCCTGATCCCGCGCGGCAGCCGGCTGATCGGAGAATACGCCGCCGAGCTAAAACCCGGTCAGAACCGCGCGCTGATCCAGTGGAAGCGGCTGACACGCCCGGATGGAGTTCAGATCGCGCTGGACTCGCCTTCGTCCGACCCGCTTGGCCGGGCCGGGGTCAAAGGCAAGGTCAACAGCCACTTTCTTGAACGCTTCGGCGGTGCGTTGCTGCAATCCGTGCTCGATATCGGCACGAACTTGGCCTCCCGCCGCGTTGCCGGTGACGGTGTCGTCATCGCGCTCCCGGGCAGCTCGCAGACGATCAACTCGCGCGGCAGCGGCAATGATGTCCAGCGCACTCTGACGGTCAGGCAGGGAACCGGCGTCTCGGTGTTCGTTGCCCGTGATCTCGACTTTAGCACGGCGGCGCGCTGATGGGGGCCGAGCCCTGGTATCTGTCGAGCTTTCTGGAGCCGATCGCGCGATTCCTGGCAATGCCAAACGTGACCGACATCTACATCAACCGGCCCGGCGAAGTCTGGACTGAAGCGCTCGGTGGCAAGATCGAACGACACGAGCTGCCGAGCCTGAACGAAGCAGGGATAGCCCGCCTCGCGCGCCAGATCGCGGCATCCAGCGCGCAAGGCATAAACCGGGAGCACCCGTTGCTCGGCGCGACGTTGCCCGATGGCTCGCGGGTGCAGGTTGTCGCGCCACCAGCCACGCGCGGCGGGCATGTCCTGGCGATACGGCGCCACGTGTCGCGATCGCTGGCGCTCGATGGGTTCGAGGTTGCCAGCGAGATCAACACCAGCTCTTCGCTCGACAGCGGCACATTCAAGCCGATCGATCTGGACGGCGCCAAGGCGAAGTTGCGCGACGCCGTTATAAATCGCCGCAACATCCTGATCTCTGGCGGCACATCTACGGGCAAGACAACGTTCCTCAACGCGCTGCTGCGTGAAGTTCCGACTGACGAGCGGCTGATCCTCATCGAGGACACCCCCGAGCTCGAGCTTCAGCATCAGAACGCAGTCGGCTTGTTGGCCGCTAGGAGCACCCTCGGCGAGGCCGACGTGTGCGCCGACGATCTGCTCATTGCGGCCCTGCGGATGCGGCCGGATCGTATCATACTCGGCGAGCTCCGTGGGTCGGAAGCGTTTACGTTCTTGCGCGCCGTCAACACCGGGCATCCCGGTTCGATGACTACGATTCACGCCGATACGCCCGCGCGCGCCGTAGACCAGCTCGCGCTCCTCGTCCTGCAGACCGGCTCGAAACTGTCATGGGATGACGTCAGGCGCTATGTCGAAGCGAGCATCGACGTGTTCGTTCAGCTTGGTCGTCTTCACGGCAGGCGCGTTATCACGACGGTTCTGGCAAAGTCATGACGGTGTCGCCTTCACTTCTCGATCCCTCACCGGGCTCATCGCTGACCAGCGCAATGATCTGGCTGCAGGCTGCGATGCTCGGGCCTGTCGCCATTTCAATCTGCGTGATCGCTGTCGCGTTGCTGGGAATGGCGATGTTTACTGGCCGTATTCCGACCCGAGCTGGTCTTCGCACAGTCTTCGGCTGCTTCGTTATTTTCGGTGCGCCGGCAATCGCGGCTTCCTTCATGCATTCCGTCGGCGGTGGTAGCTCGGCTACGGCACCAACTGCGGCAACTGCACCTGCGATGCCCTTACCCGCACGCGAACCACTCAAGCCATCGACTTATGATCCGTATGCCGGGGCATCGGTGCGAAATGACTCATCCCGAAACTAATGGAAGCGTCGGCAACTTGGCGACAGGCTCAGACTGCCTGCAAACGTAGAACCCCGATCACCGGGACCTCGTCCGCAAGCCGCCTCATCACGCTACTTTTGTTTAAGCTTCACCTTGAACGCCGGACGGACGGCTTGAGCCTTGCGGGCCGCATCCTTGTTCGATGAAGCGCTACGCTCGGCAGCAATCTTGGCCCACATTGCTTCGCCCAACTTAAATAGTTTGCGATTGGTGGCTTCCAGCTTCTCCCAATCTGTTATTGTCGTGATCATGATCAACCTCGTTGATTAAGTGAGAAGCACGCCTTCGTGCTCCGCCCCTGCAGGATTGCCGAGGCGGATATGATTTACGGGATTGCGAATCTGGAACTGGACCTGGGCACTCGATTCCAGGGTAATGCGAGCTCGCCTCACATTGGCGGTATTTCAGCCTCCCGCTGCCGGCAGTCGTAAGAGAAGAAGACTTCTTTTCCGACCTTCATGGTCCACCTGCCATACTCGGTCTCGTTGAGCCCGCCGCCCCCGAAGGCGATGTTCACCCACTGGAATCCCAGGCCATCGACGTTGCACAAGATCCGAATGTGGCAGCCTTTAACGAGCAGCGTCCCGAGGAACGCGCCCTCGGTATCGTTAAGTAGGATCGACCGCAGCCTGATATGGCCTTCCCCTAACGGCGTTCCGTGATCGACCGGATCGGATGATAGCTCGAACGGTGCAAACTCGGGCAAGGAATCATGCTTCAACGTCACAGCGGCCCGAAATCCTACGCAGTCGCAAACGATGTAACGGTTACCGCTATCACCAAGGAACAGTCCCCTCGGCGTGTATATATCGAGCGGCATCTTCTCGTTGATGCCTAAACGGCTCCCCATCAACGGCTGGAAAAATTTCTCTTCATTACGCATGATCTTGGTCTCCTGTCGGCTGACTTGCCGACCAGAAGCCTATTTACGGGATTGCTATTCCGGGACCGGTGAGACCAAGAACCGACACCGTCTAGTCGGTCACAGCACATGCCGCCTCGTAGCCGCAAAGACAGATTTTCTCCGGTGTCGCAATCGCAGGCACACTACTTAATGCGATGCGGGGAGCTTTCCCGTAACCGCCATGAACGCGGCGCAGACTCAACCTCTCAGCGAAGGAGAATTAAATTTTTGGCCCAACGGCTATCGCGGAACCAACGCAGATAAAAATCTGTCTTTAACGCTGACACCAGCCGAACCACGATAGAATGCAGGTGACGACCCCCCCGTCATCACAGGCCATGCATCATCAGATCTACGAGCACCGGGAACCCAGATAATTATCGGGGTCTGGCTGTGGTTTGAAAAAAGCTGAGGCGGGAAGTTGGCTGGTTGGGGCAGGTTAGGCCTATGTCGAGATAGTTGGGAGTGGTGGTTGGGCTTGTTGGCGTGGCCACTGCAACTCAGGCGCTCCGCTAACCGAATTGTGGCAAAAATTATGGCATCGGCATATGCAGTCAAAGTTCTGCCGATTAAACAACGATAATTTGATCCCTCCGTCTCCGCCATGGGCTCCTAAACTTTACAGAATTTCCGCCCGCAAGGTGCGGTCCCCAAAAAGGGGACTTGCTTGCAGTCGCGGATGTTTGCCCGTGGACCGGAGCCTGCTGCGCGAGCGAGATCTTCGGCGTGCACGTTGAGCCCTTCGGCCATCGTTTGGCCAGGCGCGCATTACGCTCCGTCAATGCCAATGCCCCTTACCGGACGGCGAGTATCTCCCCGCGGGCTGCCCCCAAGATGGTATCGTAGAACTACGAATGCCCGCGCCATGGGCCGCGTGTTAGCCGGAACCGTCAGCCGATCGAAGGTATGCGCGGCAAGTTGCGACCCTGAGCCGCGGATAGCGGATTTCGATGATGCGGCTTGCGGCGTTCCTGCCCACGGCGAATCGCTTCGCCGTGTCGGGAGCGCCGCAAGTGCGGCGGCGCGGGCGCGATCGTTTGCACGAGGAGGCGATGATGGCAGTCCGATCCGGTGCCGCAGCGACGCCTGGCCCGCAGGTTTGGCCCGGGCGCCGATTCATGGCTCTGGGCGGGTCGATCATGGTCATTGCAGTGCTGATGTTCCTTCATCTCGAGGACGTCACCACCGGCGCGTTGTCGACATTCGGGCTGACCATCGCACTCACTGGCGCAATTCAGACCGGTAACGGCGCCGCGCTGTTGTTTCGCGGGCGAGGAAGTTCGTGGGCCTTGCGCGGCGCGGCGCAGCTTATCGCGGGACTGGCGATCGCAAACGCGCCGACACTGGCGCTGGTGACGACGACCCTGGTCGCTTCAAGTGCGCTGATCATATCGGGTTGCCTCGGCATGTTCCTGGCCGCGAAGTTCGCTATCGCGCCCGACTGGCTCGTGGCCTCCGGGCTTGTCGATCTGCTGACCGGCGTTGTGCTGGTGGTCGGCTGGCCGGCCGTCCTGCTGTGGATACCGGGTGGGATGCTGGCGCTGGCAATGCTGATGCAGGGCGCCGCGTTCGCAGCGATCGGACTGCACGTCTGGCGCGAAGGCGCCGAGGGACCGATGAGCGGCCATGCGCTGCTTCGCCGGCACTGAAAGTGGTTCGCGTGCTTCTATGCCGGAAGGCTACAAGATCAGAAACCGCACCCCCAGCGCAGCGATGAGTGCCAGTTCGCTGCTCAGCAACGCCAGCGCCGCGGCCCTGCCACCCATGCGACCGGCGTTGGCAATGACGACACCGATCTTGACCGCCATGTTCACGGCCACCGTGCCGCCAAGCGCCAGGGCGCCCAATGCCGCGCGCAGCTCCGCCGCCGGCAGGCTTGAAAGCGTCACGATGGCCGCATCGACATCGAGGCTGCCGGCAAGGAACAGGGACACGGCCGCGCCAAGCTCTCCCATCTGTGCTTCCGCCCATCGCACGCAGAGGGTGGCGGCGGCGGTCAGTGCGGCGAAGCCCAGCGCCGAGCGCAGTTGAAAGGGCGGACCCTGCTCGCTCCGCCGCGCTGGCGGCAACGCGCGCTCTCGCCGCCACAGGATTCCCGCGGCCAGCCACGCGATCAGGGCGGCGGGGGCAACCAGGAGCGCCAGGGGCACGAGCGCAGCGGGGGCCAGGATCGCGGTCAGGATCAGGACCCGGCAGTACATGACCGCTGTCGCAAGAGCGATGCCGGTGGCGTGCGGGCCCGGTTCGTCAGCGCCCAGTCGGGCGCTCAGCGCGGCGGTCACTGCTGTGGACGAGTAGGCGCCCCCGATAAGGGCGGTCGCCAGCGTCCCGCGTCGTTCGCCGAACAGGCGATTGGCAACATAGCCGGCGATGGAGAAGGCGATGACGATGAGGACGACGAGCCACAGCCTGAAGGGGTTCCAGGCGCCGTACGGGCCCATTGCCCGGTCGGGCAGAAACGGCAGGACCGCTGCCGCCAGGACCGTGAACTGGGCGAAGGCTGAAACTTCGGTAGCAGACATCGCGGCAACGAGGCGATGACTCTGCTTGCGCGTGGCCAGAAGTAGCGTCACCGCCCCGGCCGCGGCCATCGCCGGGCCCGGGAAACCAGCGCCCGCCAGGAGGCCCAGCACCAGCGTCAGCATCGCCGCGACAAACGTCGTCGCATCGCGCCGGCGTGCCCGCGCCAGTTCGCGCACATAGGCCGCCGCCAGCGCGCTTGCCACGATGGCGACGATCACCGTGGCGATGGCCGCGGAAAGGGCCTGGGCGATCACCGCCGACAGTCCGCCCAGGAGGCCGACCAGGGTGAAGGTCCGTACCCCGCTGATGCGCGAACCGCTGCGCGCGCCGCGTTGCTGCCAGCCGCGCTCGATTCCGATCATCAGTCCGCAGGCCGCGCCGGCCAGCCCGCCAAGGATCAGACTGTCAGGCATAGGCGGTCATCACTGCTCCCCGACACCGCTACTAATGCCGCGTCGCGGCCCGGCTTCTCCGCAATTCTACCAATGGCGCCGGTGCGTTGCTGCGCCCATTGATCGGCGTCCATCAGAGCATAGCAAAGGCGCCGCGTGAACGCTCAGATCATTTACAATGACATCGAAGGCTACTCTGCGGACAGCGGCGCGCGCCGCGTCCGGCCCGGAGCCGGTCCAGCGTGATGAGCGCGCGGGGTCGCCCGCTGCGACTACCGATCGTCCTGGCCGCTGCATTGCTATCGCTGCCCGGCATCACGGCTGCGCAAGTACCGGAGCCCGTGTGGGACGGTGCCGCAGCAAGCCGCCTGCTCGCGTATGCAGAAGAGGTTGGCAGTCAAGGGCTGGTGCCCGCGACGTACGGTGCGGCTGCGTTGAGGGCGGCGATCGATAGCGGCACGGTGCCTGCGCTCGACGCCGCCGCGAACCGCGTCTTCGCCGCCTTGGCGCGCGATCTTCAAGGCGGACATGTCAGCCCCGGTCAACGCCGCCAAGCCTCGTTCCCGTCGTCCGACTTGTCTGACGACGATATCACCGCGCTTCGCACCCGCGCGATCGCATCGGGCAATGTGGCAGCGGTGCTGGACGGGCTGGCACCCCAAACGCCGGATTATGCCCTTCTCCGCCGCAGCCTGGCGGAGCTTCCGTCCTCGGCCTCCGACCAGCGCGACAAGATCGCCGCCAGCCTGGAGCGGCTGCGCTGGCTGCCGCGGCGGCTGGGCTCAACGTATGTCTGGGTCAATATCGCGGCTTATCGGGCCCTGATCGTACGGGACGGCGAAACGGTCGCCGACCACAGGATCATCGTCGGCAAGCCTTCGACGCCGACCCGGCAATTCGCGGCGACGATAACCGGCGTCATCCTGAACCCGTCGTGGCAGGTGCCGCAGTCGATCATCGCCGAGAGCGTCGGCCAAATGGTTCGCTCCGCCCCCGGGCGCGCCCGCGCACAGGGGTATTCCTGGACGCGGACGGGAGGGCAGTTGCGGGTCGTCCAGGCGCCCGGGCCGCGGAATGCGCTGGGCGCCATGAAGCTGGACATGGCCAATCCGTTCGAGATTTATATCCACGACACGCCGGACAAGGCGCTGTTCGGCAACAGCGCGCGCCGGTTCAGCCATGGCTGTATCCGCACCGATCGGCCGCTGGAGTTCGCCGCAATCTTGCTGAAGGGCGAAACCTCGCCCGCCGAAGCGGCGCGGGGCGGAACGACCGTACGCCTTCCAATCACGCAGCCTGTCCCCGTCTATGTGGTCTATCTGACTGCAAGTGCCGACCCGGCGGGGGAGGTGGTTTATTCGGACGATTTCTACGGCCTTGATCGGGGCCTGAACGCGGCACTCGCTCGCCCGCGGCCATAGCGGAGCCTAGTCGCGGCCGGGTCTCTTGACCCCCACCGCGTACGTCGTTTTCCAACGCGCCTCGTCTCCCAGCCCGGCAGCGAACGCGACGCGCAGCGCGTCGGCGAAACTGACCACGCCCAGCTTGGCCATAGCGTTGGCACGGTAGACCTCTACCGTGCGGGAACTGATGTCGAGATCGTAGGCGATCGTCTTGTTGGGATAGCCGCAGGCGAGGCCTTCCATAACTTCCTGCTCGCGCGCGGTAAGCCGGGCGATCTGCGTCTTCGCCCAGCTTTGCCTGTCGCGCCGGGCGCTTGCATCGGCGAGCTGCGCAAACCCGAGATCGAGCGCGCGAAGCAGGACCTCTCGCTCAAACGGCTTTTCGAGGAAGTCGACGGCTCCAGCCCGCATGGCTTTGACAGCAGTGGCCACGCCGCCATGGCCCGTCAGTACGATGACCGGAAAATTCAGTCCCCGCCGCGCCATCGCGGCCTGGACTTCCAGTCCGTCGCGCCCCGGCATCCTGACGTCGAGAAGAACGCATGCCGGCATGTCGGGGTCGGCCCCGCGCAAGAAGGTCTCACCGTCTTCCCACTTCGTAGCGACATAGCCCGCACCGCGAAGCAGGAACTCCAGCGACCGCCGGATCGGCTCCTCATCGTCGACGACATGAACCAGCGCTGGATCCGCCATGGCTGCCCCCCCAAATGGCGGCCGCAAATGCGCCGCTCACGCGGTATAGCGCATACGTCTCCCGCTGAGAAACGGCACCCTGATCGACGGTGACGTCCTTCAATGCGCAAGGAACAGGGGAATATCGCTTTCATTGAGCAGGGTCACGGTCACGCCGCCGAAAAGCGTCTCCACGATCCGGCCGAGGCCGAAACTGCCCATGACGATGCATCCGACGCCCATGGCTTGCGCATGATCGAGTACGGTGTCGGCGACCTTGCCATCGCCGCTGATGCGTACGACTTCGGCGTGGATGCCACTGCGCGAGAGATAGCTTGCGGCATCGCTTGTCGATGGCCCGTCATCGGGCGCGTTGATTTCCAGGATCGTCACTGAAGATGCCAGTCGCAGGATCGGCACCGCCGCGCGCAATGCTTCGCACGCGCTTCCCGAACCGTTCCAGGCAATTAGCGCCGGCTTGGTGAAGTCGATACCGCGGACTTCCGGCGGCACTGCCAGCACCGGGCGGCGCGACTTCATCACCAGTTCGTTGACCAGGTGCTTGGCGTCGAACGGCGCGCCGTTCGCGGCGGGGCTCGAGACGACGATGACATCGGCAAGGTCGGCCGCCGCGCGCAGCTCGCCCGCCGGCCAGCCCGTGCGTTCGAGAAGCGTCCACGACACATCTTCGCCCCCCAGGCGCTGTCGCACGCGCGCCCGGTTCTCCGCCTCGCATTCGACCGCAATCTGCACCAGCATCGTATCGCTAAAGCCGTCGAAGCTGCCGGCTGCGGGCGGCACTGCAACGTCGACGCCGATGAGGTGTCCGCCGACCGCGCGCGTCAGGTCCAGGGCCGCTTGGAGCCGCGCTTCCTGGCCGGCATCATCATGAAGCAGAACAAGCACGTTTTCCATCGCAACACTCCTTGATGGGATCGTAGCGTAAGGGCGGCACTGGCCGCGGCCATTGGGAAACTTACGGAGAGGTTTTGCGACGGTCGCAGCGGCGATCCCTTGCCCGGCTTATCAAGATTCGCGTGGCGCCGGCAGCATGCGTTCGATCGCCCTGACCAGGACGGACTCGCTGGTGGGCTTGGCAAATATCGCACCGAAGCCGGCCGCATTCGCCGCCGCAACCTCGTTTTGATCGAGCAGGCCGCTGATGAGTATCGCCGGTCCCGTCCAGCCCGATCTCCGCAAGCAGCCCAGGAGCGCGATCCCGTCCAGCCCGGGCAGCATGAGGTCGGCGATGAGGCAGTCGCAGCTGCGCGCCTGAAGGTCGTCGGCCGCCCGGATCGACGAGGCGTAGGCCCGCACGTCGTAACCGGTCGCCTGGAGCAGGAGCTGCAGGCTGCGCCGCACGGGATCGTCGTCGTCGACCAGGAGGATTCGTGCACCGCGGGGCGTAATCGGCGCAGTGCGAACGGCAGAGGGAAGGGCGAGTTCGGTCACAGCCCGACCATCGGAACTGGGGCAGCATTGAGCTATCCGTAATGTTCCCGAGAGAACGTCGCTTCGGTTTCCGAGGGCGGAGGCTTGACCAGGGTCAGGCTGAACCTTGTCCCTCCACGGTCCCCCGGCTCGGCGGCGATGGAGCCGCCATGGGCCTCGACGATCGTGCGGCAGATCGAAAGACCCAGCCCAAGGCCGGATGCCTTGGTGGTGTTGAACGCATCGAACAAGCGGGCCTGCACCAGAGGGTCTATGCCGCAGCCGGTGTCGGTCACCGCGACTTCCACAGTATCGGGAGCGATCAGGGCGGTTTCGACCGTCAGCTCGCGCAGAGGGCTGTCCGCCATGGCTTCGACCGCGTTGCGCATCAGGTTGAACAGGACCTGCTGGATCTGGATCCGGTCGATCAGGACCGGCGTCGCGTCCGGATCGAAGCGATAGATCGTCCTGACGACGCTTTCGCTTGTGCCGACGAGCGCCAGGCTGCTGGCTTCCGCAATGACCGCGGGCAAGTCCTCGACCGCTTTCGACAATTCGCCGTGGGCGACGAAATCGCGCAGGCGGCGAACGATTCGTCCGGCCCGCAATGACTGCGCGGAGATTTCGCCGATCGCCTCCGCCACCAGCCCGCTATCGCCAGCCACCGGCTTGCCGAGCATGGCCGTGACTGCTTCGGCGTAATTGGCTATCGCGGTGAGCGGCTGGTTGAGCTCGTGCGCCAGGGTAGAGGCAAGCATCCCCAGCGCGCTGAGGCGGGCGACGTGAATCAGCTCTGCCTGAAGTTCCTCCACCTTGTCTTCGAAGCCGCGTCGCTCGGTCAGATCCTGGATAAAGCCGGTGAACAGCCGCTGGCCGGGCAGATCGACCTCGCCGATGGACAAGTGCATCGGAAATGTCGTCCCGTCGGCACGCGCCCCCGTTACCACGCGCCCCGCCCCGATGATCCGCGACTCTGCAGTGTCGAGATAGCGCTGGATGTATCCGTCATGCGCTTCTCTGTCGGGCGAGGGCATCAGGATGCTGACGTTGCAGCCGACCGCGGCTGCCTCGGACATGCCGAACAGCACCTGCGCGGTCCGGCTGAAGGACAGGATTATGCCATGATCGTCGATCACGACCATCGCGTCGGGGACGGTTGCCAGGATCGACTGGAGGTGCGCCTCGCGCCGGCGCAGCGCGCGCTCCTCTGCGCGGCGGGTGGTAACGTCGTGGACGATCTTGGCGTAGCCGGCAGACGCACCGTCCGGCGACGTCACCGGGCGAACGGAGACTTCGGCCAGGAATTCCGAACCGTCCGCACGCTTATGCCAGACTTCACCCAGGAACCGGCCCTCGGCACTGGCCGTTGTCAGTTGATCGCGAATCGTTTCAGCCTCGGCGTTTGCCAGCAAAATCGCTGCGCTTCGGCCGACGACATCGGCACGGCTGCGCCCGAACAAGCGTTCGGCCCCGGTGTTCCAGGATGCAATGCGGCCATGCCGATCAAGCAGGACCATGGCATAGTCGCTGACCCCGTCCACAAGCAATTCCAGCTGCCCGCGTGAGCGCGCTGCCAGGGCGTGCGCGCGCCCGCGAGTCTCTACCAGCCACCCCACGCCGCCGCACACGCCGATGAACAGTGCCGCATGGAAAAAGCTGGTCACATAAAAACGGTGGTCCGCCGGAAGCTGCCAGAATGCGAACCCCAGGGCCAAGCCACCGGCGAGGATTCCCGGGCCGCGGCCACCGAAAATCAGGCTGAATGCGACCGGCAGCACGTAGATGAGCAGAACCGATCGGTCGCCGAATAGCGGATCGGCTATTCCGAGGCTGAACAGCGCGGCCATCAGGCTGGTCAGAATCGCCACGGCATATCGGGCCGAGGCCGACATGAGCTGTCCTGCGCACCCGAACGGCGCCATCCCATTCCCCTTCGGCGCCACGATAGACCCCGTTAGCTGGGTGATAAAGTCCGGCACGACCCCATCGTCAAGCGACCGCAGCGGCGATGGCGCAGTCCAGGTCCGCAAGCATGAATGGGCCCTCGAGGCACGCGCCACTGGGCAGCGCCCGCTGGAGCGAACAACGGTCCTGCGTCACCGCGAGTACCGGCACGTCGCATGACCGTGCCAGGATCTCGGCAACCTTCACTGGTGAACCATCGGCGATCGACTTCCCGATGACGATCAGGTCGGGTCGGTGCTGGCGGGCCGCTTCGACCGCCTGGCGGCCGCTGCAGCTATGGTCGAACGAATTGAACCCCAGGCCATGAAGCCGACGCTCGATGCCGCGGCTGATCGCGATGTTATCGTCGATGATCAGGGCGTGGCTCATGGGTGTGATCCTTTCGCTGCCGCTCTGGCGGGTGCGGGGGCCCTGTACTATCCGGAATTATCCGGAAGGCACCCTCGTCACGCTGCCGGAAACGGTACCTCCACGCCTTGCGGGCAGCGTGCATCGGCAATGTCCGCCATGACGTGGAAGGCGCAGTCATCGACCTGCTTCAGCAGCATGCGGTATTCCCGCGGGGGCAGGCCAGGCACCACGCCATCGAGATGGAGGTGGCTGGTGGCGCTAAAGCCGAACACCGTGCGCAAGTACGTCTCGAACAGGTTTCGCAGCGACGTCAACGCGCCCTGTTCGTCCAGCCACGCGGCCAGGCTTGCCGACGTCGTCAACGACACGAGGCGCTTGCCGGCAAACAGGGGATGACGCGTCATGCCATGCTGGTCGAACGTAAACCGCGCGCCGAAAATGCGATCGACGTAGCCCTTGATCATCGCCGGCGGTCCGCCGAACCACACCGGATAAACGAGCACGAAAACATCCGCACCGGCGATTGCCGCCAGTTCGACGCTGACGTCGGTCGCCAGCGCGGCATCCGGACCGCGCTCGCGCCGATCATGCGCAGTGAGCACGGGGTTGAACGGGAGGCGATAAAGGTCTCGCAGCACCACCTCGTGCCCATAGCGGCGAACCGTCTCGGCATAGTGGGCGGCGACCGCCATGGTGAAACTGTCAGGCTCGGGATGGCTGACGATGAGTGCGTGCTTTACGGGTGGGTTCATGATCGGCGCGCCCTGATCTTTGAAACGACAAAGCTATCAGGGCGATGACGCCGCTCGTATTCGGGATATTACCAGGATTGGGCTGGGCCCCGTCCCGCCGAGCGGCGCGCGCGTTCAATTCATCTTGCGCTCGTCCAGGCCCAGCCCGCGTCCGATGATTTCCTTCATGATCTCGCTGGTACCCGCAAAGATGCGGCTGATGCGGGCATCGCTGTACATGCGGCTGATGCGATATTCGTCCATGTAGCCGGCGCCGCCGTGAAGCTGGACGCAGGCGTCCATGACGCGGGCCTCCAGTTCGCTCGACACCAGCTTGGCAGAGGACGCATCTTCGGCCGTCAGCTCACCGGCGTTGAGGAGAAGCACGCACTGGTCGATGTAGGTCTGCGCCATGTCGAGTTCGCTGCGCAGCTCCGCCATCCTGAAGCGGGTATTCTGGAAGGCGCCGATCGCCTTGCCGAAGGCGCGGCGCTCCTTCACGTAATCGAGGGTGATGTCGAAGGCGGTCTGCGCGGTCGCCATGAAACCGATCGCGGCGACGAGCCGTTCCTGCGCGAGAAAGCGGGAGAGGTAGCGGAAGCCCTGCCCGGCCTCGCCCAGCAGGTTGGCCTGCGGCACGCGTACGTCGTTGAAGAACAGCTCAGCGGTATCCTGGCTCTTCAAACCCATCTTGGCGAGTTTTCGGCCGCGCTCGAACCCTTCCATCCCGCGCTCGACCAGGAACAGCGCGATGCCGTGCGGCTTGGCCGGGTCGGTCCGCGCCGCGACCACCACGATGTCGGAAAGGATGCCGTTGGAGATGTAGGTCTTGGCGCCGTTGAGCACCCACGCGTCGCCGTCCTCGACCGCGCGTGTGCGCATCCCGGCAAGGTCGCTGCCGGTCGACGGTTCGGTCATCGCCACGGCCAGGATCGTCTCGCCCGAGACGATGCCGGGCATGAACCGGTCCTTTTGTTCCGCGTTACCGAGCTTGGCGATGTAGGGCGCGACCAGGTCGCTGTGCAGGTTGATGTAGAAACCGATGTCGCCGTGCGACATGTTCTCCTCGATGATGATCTGCTCGAAGCGGAAATCGTCGATCCCCGCGCCGCCGTGCCGCTCTTCGGCCCAGGTGCAGAGCAGGCCGGCCTCGCCCGCCTTGCGGTAAATCGCGCGGTCGACCTGGCCCGCCTCGCGCCATGCCTCGGCATGGGGGGCGACTTCAGTCTCCATGAAATGGCGGACGGTCTGGCGGAACTGCTCGTGTTCGGGCTCGAAGATCAGGCGGCGCATTCGGCCTCCTTAGGTGCGGCGGCGGCATAGAACGGTTCGCCCCGCTGCGCCCTGGCCCGCAGCCACGGCGACGGCGCGAAGCGCGGCCCGTAGGCCTGCGCCAGCCGGTCCGCCTCGCGCACGAAAGCCTCGATGCCGACCGTGTCGATGTAGCTGATCGTGCCGCCGGTCCAGGCCGGGAAACCCCAGCCGTAGACGGCGCCCAGATCGGCATCCTGCGGCGTTTCAAGCACGCCCTCTTCAAGGCAACGCGCGGTCTCCATCGCCTGGGCGTAAAGAAATCTGGTCTTGAGCTCATCCTGGGCGGGCTGCTCCGCCGACGGCGGAAATGCTTCGGCAAGGCCCGGCCACAGCCGCTTCCTGCCGCCTTCAGGGTAATCGTAGAACGCACCGCCAGCCTTGCGGCTGGTGCGGCCGAGGTCGCGCATCCGGTACATCGCCGGCATCCCGGCGGGCGGCACGAACGAAGCGCCCTCCTGCTCGGTCGCCTGGTCGACGATCTTGATGGGCAGATCGATCGTGACCTCATCCAGCAACGCCAGCGGCCCGACCGGGAAGCCGGCGGCCTTGGCGGCATTCTCGATCCGGGCCGGCGCGACGCCGTCCGCCAGCATCGCGGCGCCTTCGTTGATCAGCATCTGGAAGACCCGGCTGGTGTAGAACCCGCGCGCGTCGTTGACCACGATCGGGGTCTTGCGCAGCTGCGCGATCAGGTCGAGCCCGCGCGCCAGCGTTTCGGGCGCGGTGGCCTTGCCCAGGATGACCTCGACCAGTCCCATGCGCTCGACCGGCGAGAAGAAGTGCAGCCCGATGAACTGCTCGGGCCGGGCCGAGGCCTGCGCCAGGGTCGTGATCGGGAGGGTGGAGGTGTTGGTGGCGAAGACGGCGTGAGCCGGCAGGACGGCCTCGGCGCGGCGCGTCACGTCGGCTTTGATCGCGGCGTCCTCGAACACCGCCTCGATCACCATGTCGGCATCGGCAAGGCCATCGTAGGCCGGCGTGGGCACGATGCGGGCGAGCACCGCGTCGGCCGCCTCTTGCGTAGTGGCGCCCTTCGCGGCCGCCTTGGCGAGGGCCCTGGCCGCATAGTCCTTGCCCTTGTCGGCGGCGGCCTGGTCGCGGTCGATCAGGATGACCGCGATCCCCGCCTGCGCGGCAACCAGCGCGATGCCGGCGCCCATCATGCCGGCGCCCAGCACGCCCAGCTTGGCCACCTTCGTCGGCGCGATCCCGGCGGGGCGGCGCGCACCCTTTTCGGCAGCCTGCTTCGAGATGAAGGTCGTGCGGATGATATTGCGCGCGACCGGATCGGTCAGCAGCATGGCGAAATACTTGCTTTCAACCGACAGCGCGCGGTCGAACGGCAGCTGCACGCCCTCGAACACGCAGGACAGGATCGCGTGCGGCGCGGGCAGGTTGTAGCCGGCCTTGTCGGCAACCGAGGCGATCGCTCCGGTGAACATCGCGGCGGTTTCCGGACTGACCATGCCGCGGGTCTCAGGCAGGGCAAAGCCCTTCTTGTCCCAGGCCCGCACCGGGTCAGGATTGGCCGCCAGCCAGGCGCGGGCGGCATCGATCAGGCCGGCCGCCGGGGCGACCGCATCGACAAGGCGGAGCTTGAGCGATTCGTCCGGGCGCACCGTGCGGCCGGTCAACAGCAGGTCGAGCGCCACCTTGGTGCCCGCGATCCGCGGCAGGCGCTGTGTTCCGCCCGAGCCCGGCAGAAGCCCGACGCCCACTTCGGGCAGTCCGACTACGGCCTTGGGATCGTCGACCAGGATGCGCCCGTGGCAAGCCAGCGCCAGTTCGAACCCGCCGCCCAGGCATAGCCCGTTCAGCGCCGCGACGACCGGCTTGCCCATCGTCTCCAGCGCGCGGTGCATCGCGCTGGCCTTCTGACTGAAATCGTAGGCCTGCTTGCGCGACAGCTTGCCGTATCCGTCGACCAGCAGCTTGAGGTCGGCGCCGGCCATGAACGCTTTCTTGCCCGAGGTGATGACCAGGCCGGTGATCGCGGCATCGTCCTTCACGGCGGCAATCGCGGCCGTCATCTCGTCCAGCCAGGCGTCCGAGACGACGTTCATCGATTCGTCGGCGTTGTCGAGGGTGAGGACGGCGATCCCGTCGGTGGCGGGCGAAAGGCTGATGTGGCGCATGATGGTTCCGTTGAAGGCTTGAGGGCGGTTCAGACGCGTTCGATGATCGTCGCGGTGCCAAGGCCGTTGCCGGCGCAGAGCAGCGCCATCGCGGTGTTCTTGCCGGTGCGTTCCAGCTCGTCGAGGACGGTGCCCAGGATCATCGCCCCGGTCGCGCCCAGCGGGTGGCCGAGCGCGATCGCGCCGCCGTTGACGTTCATGGCGGCGTGATCGACCGCCATCTTGTCCATGAAGCGCATGACGACGCTGGCGAAGGCCTCGTTCAGCTCCCACAGGTCGATGTCGTCCTTGCCCATGCGGGCGTTGCGGAGCGCCTTTTCGGCCACGGCCACCGGGGCGGTCAGCATGATCGTGGGCTCCGACCCGATCGAGGCCCAGGCCTTGATGCGGGCGCGCGGGCACAGCCCGGCGCGCTCGCCGAATTCAGCACTGCCGACAAGCACGCCGGCCGAGCCGTCGACGATGCCCGACGAATTGCCGCCGGTGTGGACGTGGTCGAGGTCCTCGATCTCGGGATAGCGTTCGCGCGCGACGCGGCCGAACCCCATCGCAGCCATCGCCGGGAACGCCGGCTTGAGGCCCGACAGGCTTTCGACGGTCGTGCCGGGGCGCCGGTGTTCGTCGTGATCGAGGATAATTTCGCCCATCACGTCGGTGACGGGAACGACCGAACGGTCGAATCGGCCCTCGTCCCAGGCACGCGCCGCGCGGCGCTGGCTTTCGGCGGCGTAAGCGTCGACATCGGCGCGGCTGTAGCCGTCCAGCGTCGCTATCAGGTCCGCGCCGATGCCTTGGGGGGCGAAGTAGTTGCGCAGGGCGACCGACGGGTCGGCCGACCAGGCGCCGCTGTCGTAACCCATCATCACCCGGCTCATCGATTCGACGCCGCCGCCAACGCCGGCCTGGCTCATCCCCGCCGCGACCTGGCCGGCCACGTTGTTGACGGCTTCAAGGCCGGAGGCGCAGAAACGGTGGATCTGCTGGCCGGCCACGGACTGCGCATAGCCGGCGTTGAGGAGGGCCGCGCGCGCCAGCACGCCGCCCTGTTCGGCAACCGGCTGGGCGCAGCCGATGACCACGTCGTCGAGCAGCGCGGTATCGAGATCGTTGCGATCGCGCAGGGCGGCCAGCACCTGCGTCGCCAGCTGGACGGGCGGAATTTCGTGCAGCGCACCGTCCGGACGGCCCCGGCCGCGGGGGGTGCGCGCGTGATCGTAGATGAAGACCTCTGCCATAACGCCTCTCGTTGCTTGCGCCGCCCCTAGCATATTTTCAAACGTTAGGTAGATAGTTTGCTAGATGCCGCCAAGCCCCATCGGCATAGGCGGCCCGGAACGGTACAGGAGCGGACATGAACGGGTTGGACGGCGGCGTGACAGTGCGGGATTTCCGCCCCGAGCCGATGGCGGTCATCGAATTGCTGCGCCGCTCGGCCGCGGCGCGCCCCGACGCGGAGGCAGTGGTCTTTCCCTCCGCGCGGCTCACCTACGCGCAGCTGCTGGACCGGGTCGAAGCGGCGGCCCGGCGGCTGTGGACTGCCGGTGTGCGCCCCCGCGACCACGTCGGCATCCTGCTGCCGAGTTGCGAGACCTACGTCGAACTACTGTTCGCAATCAGCTGGTGCGGGGCCACCGCGGTCATGCTCAATGCCCGCTATCGCCCTTCCGAGCTGACGTATGTAATTGAGAACGCCGACATCAAGGTACTCATCACGACCGCATCGGGGGCGGAGCATGGCGCCTTCGTCGAACGGCTGAAGCAGGCGTTTCCCGCCATCGTCGCAGCGGGCGGAGATCGATTCGACCTGGCGGAGGCCCCGCGGCTCGAACGGGTGATCCTGTGGCAGGGCGAGGCGCAGCCCGGCTTCGCGGCCGCCACTGAATTCGACGGCGACGTGGACTCCAGCGCGCTTGATCGGGCACGGATAGGGGTGCGGGTGCGCGACCCGGCGATGATCCTCTACACCTCGGGCACGTCCGCCAATCCCAAGGGCTGCCTGATCAGCCACGAAGCGATGACGCGCGAAGGCCAGATGATCGCGGTTCGCTGGCAGTACGGCGCGCAGGACCGGGTCTGGAGCCCGCTGCCGCTTTTCCACGTCGCGGCGATGTGCGGGCTGCTGGCGATCATGAGCCGCGGCGGCGCCTTCATCGGGATGCCGCATTTCGACCCGTCCGAAAGCTTGCGCATGATCGAGGCGGAACGGGCAACGTCGTTGTTCGTGCCCTTCGTCACGTTCCTCCAGGCGATGGCCCATGCGCCGGAGTTCGCAACGGTGGACCTGTCGCGGGTTCGCCATGCCAACAGCTGCTTTGCCGCGCAGCCGGCCAAGGTCGGCCAGCAGTGGCGCGCCCGTGCCCCGCATATCCAGCATGTCGGCACGTTCGGACTGACTGAGGCGTTCGGAATCGTCGCCACCGGCGGCGGCGACATGGACCCCGACAAGGGCTTCACCGGCCTCGGATGGCCGCTGCTGGGCACCGAGGTCCGAATCGTCGATCCCGAGACCGGCGCCGACCGGCCCACAGGCGAGCAGGGCGAGGTGCTCGTGCGCGGCCCGACGCTGTTCGACGGCTACTACCGCGACGCCGAGCGGACGGCGGCTACGCTCGACTCGCAAGGCTGGCTGCGCACCGGCGACATCGGGTCGATCGCCGCCGACGGCCAGGTGATGTTTCACGGCCGCTTCAAGGACATGCTCAAGGTCGGCGGCGAGAACGTGGCCGCGGCCGAAGTCGAGGCTGTCCTGGCGCAGCACCCGGCGGTGCGGCTTGCGCAGGTGGTCGGCATCCCCGACGATCGCCTGATCGAGGTTCCGGCCGCCTTCGTCGAAGGCGATGCGGGGGCTGCCACGGCGGACGAGCTGATCGCCTTCGTGCGGGCGCGCATCGCGCCCTTCAAAGTCCCGCGCCACGTCCGCTTCGTCAGCGAATGGCCGATGTCGGCCTCGAAAGTGCAGAAGTTCAAGCTCCGGCAAGAGCTAATGGCTGAACTGGGACTGGAGGAGGGCTGACACCATGCGCATCGTCATCACCGGGGCCGCCAGCGGGATCGGCCGCGCCGTCGCCGAAAAGCTTGCCGCTGGCGATCCGATTCCCGGCCCGCACCGGTTGCTGCTGGTCGACCGTGACGCCGATGGCCTGGCGGAGATCGCGCGCACCGTCCCCGGCGCCTGCGCGCTGGTGGCCGACCTTGCTCAGCCCGACTGCGGCGAGCTGATCGCCCAGGCCTGCCGCACCGAGCTGGGCGGCATCGACGGGTTGATCAGCAACGCCGGAATCATCGTCTCGAGCAACCTGACCGATATCGGTATCGTTGATTTCGACCGCATGTTCGCCATCAACACCCGCGCGACCTGGCTGATCGCGACCGCGCTCCACCCCCTGTTTCGCGAAGCCGGCGGTGGCGCGATCGTCGCCACCGCGTCGATGGCAGCCACCCAGCCGACGCCGGCGCTGGGCGGCTATTCCGCCAGCAAGGCGGCGCTAGTGATGATCGCCCGCGAACTGGCCTGCGCCTGGGGCGGCGACGGCATCAGGGTCAACACCGTGTCGCCCGGGCCGACGCTGACGGGAATGACACGCACCGGCTATGCCGACGAGGCGCGCCGCCGGCAGCGCGAGAGCGCGATCCCGACCGGCCGCCTGGGCGAAGCGAACGACGTCGCCGAGGCGATCCTGTTCATGCTGTCACCCCGCGCGCGCCAGATCACCGGTGTCGACCTGCTGGTCGACGGCGGCATGGTGACGACCCTGATGCAGGCGACCGGAGGCGGTTCGGGCCAGCCGGGCGGGTAAGCGTCAGAGCGAATGGCCGCCGTCGACGACCAGCGTCTGGCCGCTGACGTAACCGGCGCGGTCCGATAGCAGGAAGGCCGCCGCCTCGGCGATGTCGCGCGCTTCGGCAAAGCGGCGCAGGGGCACCCGCTTGCGGATCTTGTCCCACACTTCGGGCGCGTACATCTCGGCCTGAAAACGCTCGCCCAGCCCGGCGTTGACGATGCCGGGGGCGACGCAGTTCGCGCGCACGCCGTGGTGGCCCTCTTCCTTGGCAATGGCGCGGCACAGCGCCTCAACCCCGGCCTTCGGCACCGAGGACAGTGCATCGCCCGGCGGGAAATGGACGTTGGCGAACGATGTGATCGCCACCAGGCTGCCCCCGCCGTCGCGCCAGCGCGGCAGGACGGTGCCGGCAAGGACGGTGAAGCCCACCAGCTCGGTCTCGATCACGTCGCGCCAGGCCGAGGCCGGTATATCGGCAACGAAGGGTTGCCCGATCGAGGCACCGCTGGCGACGACGATGCCGCGCGGGTTGTCCAGCTGGTCCAGCGCGGCCGCGACGCTGGCCGCCTCGCGCAGATCGATCTGCACGGTGACCGCGCCGGGCAGGCCCCGCGCGACCGCGGCGGCGGCGGCGGCATTGCCGCGATAGCCAACCGCGACCCGGTCCCATTCGGCGGCCAGCGCCCGCGCCACCGCGGCGCCGATCCCGCCGCTGCCGCCGATCACCAGCGCGGTACGCACGGCCGCTACTCGGCCGCTTCGGGGGTCTCCCACTTGCGGATCGAATCGGGGGCGTGGTGCCATTGCCCGTCGTCGCGGCTCTCGTAAGGCGAGGCGACCTCGATCAGGACGCCGTGGGCGCTCTTGTTGCTGACCCAGCTCCACTTCTGCCAGTCCATCTCCGGGTCTTCGTACGTTTCGCCCGATCCCATCAGCTTGATGCCCTGGTCCGCCATCCTGGTCATTGCACCGGGCACGTCGTTGGTGGTGAAGCACAAGTGATGGACATGCTCGCCTACCTTCTGAAGGCGATCGTACATCGGCGTGCCGGGTGCCGGCTGGATTAGCTGAATCTCCGTACCGTGGTCGGACACGAAGGTCGCCCAGTTCATGCCGACGTCGTCGCCGCCCGAGAAGCCTTCGTAGCGCACGATGCGCCGTTCGAGCTGTCCGGGGTCAAGCACGCCGAGGATCTTGGTCCAGTCGTCGATCGCCGTGTCGAGATCGTGGACCAGCAGGCAGACATGGGCAAAAGGGCCGCTGGGCATGATGGTTCTCCTGTTCGTCAGTTCGTGCAGATAAGATCGGCGGTGCCCGCCAGTGCGCGGCCGCGGCCGGCAACGTCCAGCCAGACGTCGCAGCTGGCCGTGTCGGCGCCGCTGCTCGTCACGGTGCCGCCGGCGACGGCGTGATCGCCCTCGAAGACGTTGGCCATGAAGCGCACGTCGATCCCGCTCACGCGCCATCCGGGAAACGCGCGCATCAGCATGTTGAGGATGTAGGCCAGGTTCGCCGGCCCCTGGTTGATGCGTCGGTCGCCCAGCCCCGCTGCCTGCACGGCCGCGACGTCGAGGTGGATCGGGTTGGGATCGCGCAGCAATCCTGCCCACACGCGCATCGCCTCGGGATCGACGGCGGCGATCTCGAAGCTCGGCAGTTCGTCACCGGCGGCGATCATGCTGCCAGCTCCCGGCGGGGCAGTGCCCAGCTGTTGGTGGTCACCAGGACGGTTTCGCCGCCGGCTTCCTCGACCAGGCGCAGTTCGTATTCCATCAGGTCCATCACGCCCAGCGTGCGGCTGCGCTTGCGCGTCAGCCCCTTGATCTCCCCCTCGACGCGGTAAGGGATCCCGGTGCGGAGCGCGGAAGCGAACGTGACACGGCTTCCCGTCATCATCGGCCCGTCGTTGACGTCGAATTCGCAGGCCTCGCAAATCCCGGCGACGCTGCGCCCCATACCCACTTGCGAGGCGGCGAAGAACCAGGCCGGATGGGCTGTGCCGTCGCCTGCCGGCTCAACCCCGGTCGAACGGCACAGCGCCGCGTCGTCGGCGGCCGAGATGACGATCGTGCCGGTTCCGCTGAGCGAAGTGCCGGCGACGTCGGGCGGAGACGGAAGGTCGTTTTCGGACACGGGAAATCCCTTCAGAACGAACGCGGCAGGCCGAGATCCTCGGCGATGGAATTGCGCACCATTTCGTTGGAAATGGGAGTCATGCGCAAGATGCGGTGATCGCGCCAGTAGCGCTGCATGTCGGTTTCGGCAGAGTAGCCCATGCCGCCCAGGATCTGGATGCCAAGGTCGGCGGCGCGGACCGCGTTCTCGGTCGCTACCATCTTGAGCATGTTGGCCTGGACCCCGCAGGGCTTGCCGTGCGCCTGGAGCCAGGCGACGTTGTAGAGTAGTAGCTCGGTAACCTGGCGGGCGGCGGCGATGTCGGCGATATAGTGCTGAATCGCCTGGAACTGCCCGATCGGCCGGCCAAAGGCGCGCCGCTGCCTGGCGTAGTCGAGGGCGTCCTCAAGCACCCCGTCGATCGCGCCGAGGCACTGCGCGCCGACCATGATCCGCTCGTTGTTGAGGCTGGGCAGGATCGCCCGCCACGCCTGGCCCGGCTCGCCCAGCACATCGGCGTCGGGGACGAAGACGTTGTCGTAATGGACCGCGCAGGACCCCATCGCCCGCATGCCCAGCTTGGGCAGCAGCGTGGCGGTGATGCCCGCGCTTTTGGCATCGACGAACAGCAGGATGAGCCCGTCCTGCTTGCGCGCCGCCTCGCGGTCGCAGCGGGCCAGGACGACCAGCCGGTCCGCCGCGCGCGCCGCGGTGGTCCACATTTTTTCCCCGTTCAACCGCCAGCCGCCATCGACGCGGTCGGCGAACGTGCGCATCGCGCCCAGCACGTCGGTGCCGCCGCCCGGCTCAGTCATCGACAGCGAAACGCGCAGGTCGCCGGCCGCCATCGCGGGAAGGAAGCGCGCCTTCTGCGCGTCCGATCCGCACTCGCTGACGGTCCGGGCGCCGCCGAACGAGGTCAGGCCCCAGACCCACAGCAGCCCGCCGGCGGGGCGCGCCATTTCGCGCGCGAAGATCATCTGCGTCAGGACGTCGCCGCCAAGGCCGCCCCACGCCTCGGAAATGCCGATTCCGAAGAAGCCCGCGGCCTTGAGCTTGTCCCAAATGGGGTATGGATAGGTCTGTTCGTCGGCTTCCAGTGCGCGGCACAGGTCCTTGGGCAGCTCGGCGTCGACCCAGCGCCTGACCGTGTCGCGGAAGGCCGCCTGTTCCTCGGTCAGCGCGAAGTTCATCAGCCGCAGCCCGCCAGCCCGCCGTCGACCGGCAGGAGCACGCCGGTCACGTAGGAACCGGCCCGCGACGACAGGAACACCGCCGCCCCGCCAATGTCGCCGGCGCGGCCCAGGCGCTTCAGGGGAATGTGCGCCAGCAGCGCCGGATCGGCCCCGTCCTCGCCCTGCATGTGCGCGGTCATGCGGGTGGGAAAGAAGCCCGGCACCAGCGCGTTCACCGTGATGTTGTCGGCGGCGAGGTCACCCGCGAGATCGCGGGTCAGCATATGGATCGCGGCCTTGCTGGCGGAGTAGCTGTAGGCGGACAGGCGCTCGGTCCTGAGGCCTGCGACCGAGCCGACGTTGATGACGCGCGCCGGGTCGTCTGCGCTGGCGCTGGCGCGCAGCAGCGGCAGCAGTTCGCGAACCAGCGTGAAGGGGGTCTGGACGTTGACCGCCATGATCCCGGCCCATGCCTTGTCGGGAAAGGATTCGATCGGCGCCCCGAAGGTCTTGCCGGCGTTATTGACCAGCACCGCGCAGCCGCCCATCGCCCGCGAGACCTCGTCTGCAAGGGCCTTGGCCGCCTCGGGCGTGGACAGGTCGGCAACGGCGCCGTGGACCTGACCTTGCCGGCCAAGTTCGGCCCGCGCCGCGTCCAGCGCGTCCTGCTTGCGCGAGGTGATCATGACTTCGGCGCCGGCGGCCACCAGGCTCTCCGCGATCATGCGGCCAAGCCCCTGCGCTCCGCCGGTTACCAGCGCCTTGCGGCCGGACAGATCGAACGGGCCGGCCGTCACGGAGCGTCCATCGCGATCACCACCTTGCCCAGCGCATGCTCATCGCGAAGATAGCGAAGCGCCTCCGGCGCCTCGGCAAACGGAAACACGCGGTCGATGACCGGCGCGATGCGGTGTTCGGCCACGAAGGCGACCATCGCGGAGAAATCGGCCGGCGAGCCGACGTTGGTGCCGTGCAGCGCGACATTCTTCAGGAACAGCTCGGGCGCGTTGACCGGAAAGGACTGGCCGCCGGTCGATCCGTAGACGACCACGCGCGCGCCCATTTTCAGCGCCCGGCCGTATTCGCCGTAGCCGCCGGCCGGCGCGCCGTCGAAGACGACGTCGATGCCGCCGGTGGCCGCCGCCAACGCCTTGCCCCAGCGTTCGGTGCGGTAATTGACGCCGCCTTGCGCGCCCAGTTCGACGGCGCGGGCAATCGTGTCGTCCGATCCGCTGGTGACGAAGACCTTCGCGCCCATCGCCGCCGCCAACAGCAGCGCACAGGTCGCGACGCCGCCGCCGATGCCGGTGATCAGGACCGTGTCGCCAGGCCGGACGCCGCCCTTGACGGTCAGGCCGCGCCACGCCGTGAGCCCGCCCAGCGGAAGCGCCGCCGCGGCGGCATCGTCGAGATGGCCTGGACAGGGCAGCGCATGGGACGCGGCCACGACGATGCTTTCCGCCACGGTGCCGGGCCCGGGCATGCCCAGCAGCCCGAAGTCCGGGCGCGGGTACCGTTCATCGTCGCCCCATTCGAGCCCGGGATAGAGGATCACGCGCTCACCGGCGCGGGCGGGATCGACGCCGTCACCGGTCCTGACGATCGTGCCCACGCCATCGCAGCCGAGCGTCGCCGGCAGCGCCATGCCAGGGTACATCCCCTGCGCAATCCACAATTCCCGGTGATTGAGCGCCGCCGCTGCCAGGCGCACCGCGACCTGTCCAAGACCGGGCGTGGCCTCTGGCACCTCGGCCAGCTGCGCCCCTTCGATCCCGTTGGCCGCGGCCAGCTGCAAGGCTTTCATTATGGTCGTCTCCCAGGCGGCCGCTCGGCGGTTGGCAACGGCCGTTTCGACGTTTTATCTACTATTCGTTAGATAATGCAAATCACAACCCACCACGCGTCGGTCGGCAGAGATTCTACCACATGGACGAATTGCGGGCGCGACAACGTGGCGGCATGCCTGTAAGCGCCGTGCAGCCGTAAAGGAGCAGGCGTGACGGGCGAATCGACCAGCAGCGGGAAGGCCGCGCCTTCGCGCAGCGGCCCCCTTTCCGGGATCAGGGTGATCGAGATGGAAGCGATCGGGCCGGTCCCGCTCGCCGCGATGATCCTGGCCGATCTCGGTGCCGACGTCGTACGGATCGATCGGCCACAGGCGGGCTACTGGGGCGAAACCGGCAACGCGGTGATCCTGCGCGGGCGGACGCGGATCGCGCTCGACCTGAAGGATCCGGCGCAGCGCAACCGCCTGCTCGATCTGGTCGCCGGGGCCGATGCCTTGATCGAAGGGGGCCGGCCGGGGGTGATGGAGCGGCTTGGGCTCGGCCCGGCCGAGTGTCTGGGCCGCAATCCGGCGCTGGTCTATGTGCGGCTGACCGGGTGGGGCCAGGATGGACCGCTGGCACAGACCGCGGGGCATGACATCACCTATCTGGCGCTCAGCGGCGCCCTCCACGCCATCGGCGAGCCCGACCGGCCGCCACGCGCCCCGCTGAACCTGGTCGGCGATTACGCCGGCGGATCGATGTTCGCCGCCTTAGGCCTTATTTCCGCGCTGTTGAAGGCGCGCGCCGACGGCATGGGCCAGGTCGTCGACGCCGCGATGGTTGACGGGATTGCGACTCTGTTGTCGCTTTATCACGAGCTGCTGAGCAGCGGGCAGTGGGAGGACAAACGCGGCGCCAACTTCCTCGACGGCGCGGCGCCCTACTACCGCTGTTACGACTGTGCCGATGGAAAGGCGGTCGCGGTCGGCGCGCTGGAGCCGCAATTCTTTGCCGCGCTGCTCGCCGGGCTGGACATTCCGGCGGACCGCTACGTCCAGACCGATCGTGCCGGCTGGCCGCAGATGGAACAGGACTTCGCCGCCGTGTTCGCAGCCTTGCCGCGCGACGTCTGGGCCCAGCGCTTTGCCGCCACCGACGCCTGTGTCGCCCCGGTGCTGTCACTGCGCGAGGCGGCGACGCATCCGGCCAACCTGGCGCGCGCCGTGTTCAGTGAACAGGACGGCGTGATGCAGGCATCGCCCGCGCCGCGCTTTTCGCGCACGCCCGGCGCGATCGGCGCCGCCGCCGGCAGCACTATCGACGCAGCCGTCGCGGCCTGGACCGATTAAATTTCTACCGCGACTGTTAAACTGAGGGACTCGGGCTCGGACCAATCCCGCGTTTCTGCCACGGCGGCGGTTCGTGCGGCACTGGTAACACCGCAATCCCACGGCGGCACGACATCAGCCGCAGCAAAATCCTGTTGCCCTTTTCCAAACGTCTGGTAGGTTTTCTCTCAGAGCGCAATCAAGGCGCCTGTGAGGAGGGGTTTATGACCAGGCCACATCTGAAACTTGGCGTTGCATTGGCGGCCATCGTGCTGGCCACGCCTGCCGTCGCGCAGACCACCAATCCCGCCGCCGCAGGCGATGCCGCTGCGCAGCAGCAGGAGCGCGCCGCCGGCACCACCGACGCGACGGCTCCCACGGCAACCGCCACGCCCACGCAGGCCGGCAGCAACGGCAGCCAGGTCGAGGATATCGTCGTGTTCGGCCGCAAGCGCAGCCATGCGGAGGAACTCCAGTCCGTCCCGCTGTCGATCACCGCGCTCGGACCGGCGCAGCTCCAGCGTTCGTCGGTGCGCGACATCGTTGACGTCGGCCGCCTCACCCCGAATGCCTCGCTGCAGTCGACCTCGCAGCGCAGCGTCCAGAACTTCTCGATTCGTGGCACCGGCGTATCGGGCACCAGCCCGTCGGATGAACCGGCCGTCGGCATCTTCCAGGACGGCGTCTACTGGGGCTCCAACTACGGCGCGCTCAACGAACTGCTCGACGTCGAGGGTGTCGAAATCCTGCGCGGCCCGCAAGGCACGCTGTTCGGCCGCAACGTGACCGGCGGCGCCGTCACCGTCCGCTCCGCGCGGCCGACCCAGACCCCTTACCACCGCGTGACGCTGGGAATCACCAACGGCCTCGGGCTCGAAGCTTCGGCCGTCTACAACGAGCCGCTCAGCGACACGGTGTCGGCCCGCATCGCGGTGCTGAGCCGCGCCAACGACGGCATCTTCACCAACATCCGCAACAACCAGTCGTACGGCAAGACGTACGTCGGCATGGTGCGGCCGAGCATCAAGTTTGCGCCGTCGTCCAACTTCGACGTCACGCTGCTGGGCGAATACTATCACTCCAACGGCGACCCCGTCGCGGTGCGAGGTATCTCGCCGCGGACCGTGGGGGCGACCAACAACCTGGCGGAGATCGCCGGCTACAAGACGTCGCCCGACTACAGCGAGATCCAGGTCGGCGATCGCGGCCTGGCCAATGTCGACGTCTATTTCGGCATGGCGGAGGCCAACTGGCATGTTGGCCCCGGCACGTTTACCTCGATCACCGGCTACCGCAAGATCAGCGCCCGCAACCAGACCGACTACGACGGCTTCCCGGTCAACGGTTTTCTCCAGTACGTCGGGATCGACCAGCACCAGGTCAGCGAGGAGCTGCGATATGCCGCGGACCTGACAGACTGGCTGAGCTTCACCGCGGGCGGCTATTATTTCGACCAGCACGCCCAGTACTTCGAAACGCGCGACCTCAACAACCACGTCACCCGCACGGCGACGCAATCGTTCCTCGACAACAGCAGCTACGCCTTCTTCGCCGAATCGGACATCAAGCCGCTGCCGGCGCTGACGCTGACGCTGGGGGGCCGCTACACGCACGAAACCAAGACGCCCAAGGCCGCCGCCTTCGGCGCCTGCAACTTCGCGCTGACGACCTGCACCTACACCACGCGGCCCGATTACAGCGGCAGCAACTTCTCGCCCAAGGTCGGCTTGTCGTACCAGGCCAGCAAGAGCGTGCTGCTGTTCGGATCGTGGACGCGCGGGTTCCGCTCGGGTGGCTTCTCGCTGCGCGGCACGCCGCTGGGCGCGCCGTATGAAGCCGAAATCGTCAACGCCTACGAAGCCGGTTTCAAGACCGACCTGCTTGATCGCCGGGTCCGCTTCAACGTCTCGGCGTTCTATAACAAGTTCGACAACCTGCAGCGCACCGTGCTGGGCGTCGACCCCGTGCTGGGCGTCGTCCAGTCGGTGTTCAACGCCGCGGCAGCGACGGTTAAGGGCGTCGAGGGCGAGCTGACGGTCATTCCGGTCACCGGCCTGACGCTGACGGGCAACTACGGATACACCGATGCCCGTTACGACCGTTTCAACGGCGTCGCGAACTTCGCATCGCTGCAATTCGTGCGCGTGCCAAAGCACACCGCGGCGCTGATGGCCGATTACGAGACCGAGATGGCGAGCGGAGACAAGATCGCGCTGCACGCGGGGGCGGCGTACACCGGCAAATACTTCTTCGACGACCCGAACATGCTGTCGCAGCCGGGCTACTGGCTGTTCGACGCCAACGTCACGTACACACTGGCCAGCAACCTGGCGCTGACGGCATTCTCGCGCAATCTCACGAACACCAAATACAACGTCTGGGGATCGACCCTGGGCGCGCTGGGCGAAAACCGCTTTCCCGGCGATCCGCGCACCTACGGCCTGCGGGTGTCCTACACCTTCTGACCGGCGCGGTTACCGCTTCCATCACCCTGAGCGGCCGCCGGACCTTCCGGCGGCCGTCTTTTTTTGCATTTGCGCCGCATCTGGCCATGTCCGGGCGTCTGCGCTAGTCGCGGCAAAGCAGCAGGAGCAGCCATGCCCGATATCGCGGGGAACCTACCGGTCGAAACAGCGCAGCCGACGCCGCGCAAGCGCCATGCCAAGTCGCAGCGCCGGTGGGAGCTCATAATCGAGGCGAGCACCGCGCTGTTCAAGGAACGCGGCTTTGCCGCCACATCGATGCAGGACATCAGCGACCGCGTCGGCCTGCAGAAGGGCAGCTTGTACTACTACGTCGATTCCAAGGAAATGCTGCTGTTCGAGATCCTGCGCGATCTCCACCGCGGCGGCGAGGCGCTGGTCGACCATATCAATTTCGAAACCGGCGACCCGCTGGGCGAACTGCGCTCCTACTTCGTCCAGATCAGCATCTATTCCGGCCGCCACGCTGACCGGCTGGGTATCTTCACGCGCGATTTCCAGTTCCTGGACCAGGCCCAGCAGAGCGAGATCATTCGCGAGCGTTTCATGTACCGCCATGCGACCGAGCGCCTGATCGCGCTGGCCAAGGAGCGGGGCCAGGTTTCCGATCTGCTCGACGTGCACACCGCGGCCCAGACCGTGCTGCGCGCGGTCACCGCGGTGTTCGAATGGTACCGGCCGGACGGGCCGCTTTCGATCGAGGAAATCGCGGTCCAGAACGCGGCAATCCTGGTCCAGGGGCTGGCCGCTTTCGGCCGCACCTGACGCGTTTCAGCGCGGCGACAAGCCGAACAGCGTGGTCGCGACGACGTGATCGGCCACCGCCTGGTTCGAGATCGCCCCGCCCGGCCGCCACCAGCGATGAAGCGCGTTCATCGACGCCAGCAGATGCAGCGCCGAGAGCCTTACGTCGAGCGCAGGGTCGAAAGTTCCCTCCGCCTGCCCCGCTGCGATGACCTCCGCGAACAGGTCGCGGTAGGCATGTTCGTCGCCAAGAACGGCGCTTCTCTGCTCGGGGTCGAGGCGCTTGCGGTCGTGCGCGAACACCGCCGTGCGTAGCGGGTTTTCGCATACGAAGCGGACGTGCGCGCGGATCATGCCCTCGAGCTTTGCCCCCGGCGATCCCGGGCCTACCGCGATGGGGCGAACCTGGTCGAGCCCCATCTCATGCGTTTCGCGCACGATATGGGCCAGCAGGTCGCTCTTGGTGCGGATGTAATGATAGATGCTTCCCTTGAGGATACCGGTGCGGTCGGCAATGTCCTGCAGCGAAGTGGCGTCATATCCGCGCGCGGCGAAAATCTCGGTCGCAGCGGCGACGATTTCCGCCCAGCGCACGTCGTGGGGCTTCCGGTCAGCGGAACGGGTCGCGGCGCGCCGCTGGCGCGGTGCCCCCGGCATCTTCACGCGCTGGCTCCTTCCAGCAATTCCACGAGCCGGAACTTCTGCACCTTTGTCGAAGACATCGGCCATGCTCTGACGAAGACAACGCGGCGCGGGACTTTCCAGCGGGCGAGCTGGCCGTCGCAGGCGGCGATGATGCCCTCCTCGTCGAGCGACGCGCCGGCCGAAAGCTCTACGAATGCGACGGGCACTTCACCCAGCCTGTCGTCGGGAACGCCGATGACCTGCACCATGTGAACCCCGCCCAGTCCCTGGACAAAAGCCTCGATCTCCGACGCGGCGACGTTCTCGCCGCCGACCTTGAGCATATCCTTCAACCTGCCGAGGTAGACCAGGTATCCGTCCGCATCGATGACGCCGCGATCGCCCGTGCGCACCCAGCCGCCCGGCAGGATCGTGGCCGCCGTTGCCGCCGGATCGTTGTAGTAGGCCTTGAACGCGCCGCCGCCGGTGAACTGGATTTCGCCTGGCTGACCGGGCTCGCATGCCATTCCGCTACCGGGATCGACGATCCGCACGTCGGTATGCGGCGGGGGCAGCCCCGATGTCTCCGCGCGGACGGCAAACGGCGCGTCGGCCGCCGTGAAGGTTACGATGCCCGAACCCTCAGTCATCCCGAACAGGTTCACCAGCACCGCACCGTCCGGAAGAAGGTCCTGGATGCGTCGCTGCATGGCCGGTGGCCCGACGTTAAGGAGCGAACGGACGTGATCGAAGCGCCTGCGATCGAAGCGCTGATGCTCGATGATGCCGAAGGTCAATTGCGGGAAGCCGGGATAGAGGTGATCGACCCGGTGCCGTTCGATAAGGTCCACCATCACGTCGGGTTCGTAGTGCGCCTGGGAGACGAACGCCGCGCCGCGGGCAAGGATCGTGGTCATCGGACCAACTCCGCCGGTGTGGAAGAACGGCATCGGGATCCACACCGTCTCCCCCGCCGCCAGCCCGACGACGTGCGCGAACGTGGACCAGCTGTTCTGGATGCTCGCGTGCGTGAGCTCGCATCCCTTGGGATTCGCCGTCGTACCCGAGGTGTAGAGGATTACGGCGGTATCGTCGGGCGACCCCGCCGGCGGCGGACCGTCGGAACATTCGGTACCGGCCGCCAGGAACGCCTCCTCGGTCAGCATCCAGCTCTCCCGCTGGCCACCGGTGAGGACCACGGCCTTGAGGTGCGGCGCAGCCGCAAGCGACAGCGATGTCGCGTCCTGGCCGCCGGCGTCTGAAAGGACGTCGCCCAGCAGCGCGGCGTAATCGACGAATTCGGCGAAGGCGTCGGTCGTGACCAGCACTTTCGCCTCGCTGTGGCGCAAGGTGAAGGCAAGCTCGTGCCGCTTGTAGCGCGCGTTGAGGGCAACCGTCACGGCGCCCGCATAAAGCGCACCGTAATAGGCCGGCAGCCACGCCGGGCAGTTGGGCATCAGTGTGGCGATGTGGTCGCCCGGCTGGACGCCCAGGGCGCGGTAGGATGCCGCCCAGGCCCGCGCCAGGCGGTCGAGTTCGCCGAACGTCATGATCCGATCGGGAAAGATGGCATGCGGCGCTTCGGGGCGTATGTGCGCTTGTTCGCGCAGGAGATCCGGCAACAGGCGGTCGGCGTGGGTGGCAGGGATGGCCAGCTTTCTCACGGCGCTTGCTCCAGCATTATCAGGATCGCCCCGGCGCGAACGGCCTGTCCCGCCGCAGCAGAAATCGCCGCAACGCGGCCGGCGCGGACAGCGGTGATCGGCATTTCCATTTTCATCGCCTCGAGCACGAGGAGCTCGTCACCGGTGGACACCTCGGCGCCGACCGCGACGCTGATACGCGCCACCACCGCGTCCATCGGCGCGGCAATCCGCCCGGGGCCTTCGCTTGGCCGGGCCTCACCCCCTGCCTCGCGGACAGCTCGCCGCACCGCGGCCCGCGCACTGTCGTCGCGGCGGCCGTGGATGGCCACCGTCGTATCGGCGGCGCCCCACGGAACTACGACGCGTCGGCCCTGCGAACCGGCAGCGGGCGCGGGCGGCAGGCTGGCTGGGGAATCGTTCTGTCGCGGCGGCCAGTCGCGCTCGGCAGAGCCGGTATCGTGCGCCATTGCCGCGAAATCGGGCTCGCCGGTCAGTCTTGAAAGATACCGCGCGGTTGTCGGCACGCCGGTGACGTCGAGCTCGCGGAGCGCGAGGCCAAGCCGGATGCGCGCTTCGTCCCGGGTTGCGCCCCAGGCCTGCACCTTGCCGAACATCGAATCGTAATGGGGTGAGACCGCATCGCCTTCCTCGAAGCCGAAGTCGAAACGCAGCCACGGGCCGAGCGGCAAACGCAGGCGCCGGATCGGGCCTGGCGACGGGCGGAATCCGTTGGCGACATCCTCTGCGGCGATGCGCGCCTGGATCGCGTGACCGCTGACGCGCACATCCTCCTGTGCCAACGGTACCGGCGCGCCGCCGGCAATGGCGATCTGGGCTTTGACCAGGTCCACCCCGGTGACGAGCTCGGTCACGCCGTGCTCGACCTGGAGCCGGGTGTTCATCTCGAGGAAGAAGAAGCCCTTGCCCTGCGCGTCGACCAGGAATTCGACCGTACCGGCGCTGTGATAGCCGACGTGGCGAGAAAGTCGTAGTGCCGCCTCGTGCATCGCCGCGCGCAGCGCATGAGGAAGGTTTGCGGCCGGCGCTTCTTCCATCAGTTTCTGGTGGCGGCGCTGCACCGAGCAATCGCGGTCGCCGAGATGAATGATCGTGCCCTGCTGATCACCCAGGACCTGGACTTCGACATGCCGGGGCCGGTCGAGGTAGCGTTCGATGAAGACCTCGTCGCGCCCGAACGCCGCCCCCGCCTCGCCGCGCGCCTGCGCCAGCGCCTGGCCGAGCGCGGAGCGATCGCGGGCGATCCTCATCCCGCGCCCTCCTCCGCCGAAACTTGCCTTCACGGCAACCGGCCAGCCGATCGATTCGGCAACGCGCAGCGCTTCGTCCGCGTCGCCTACGGCGTCTTCGCTGCCCGGCAGGACCGGCACGCCTGCCGCCACCGCGGCGCGGCGCGCCGCCACCTTGTCGCCCAGCGTGACGATAGCGGCCGGAGAAGGACCGACGAACCTCAGTCCGGCGTCGGCAACGGCTTGCGCGAAATCGGCGTTTTCGCTGAGCAATCCATAGCCGGGGTGCACCGCGTCGCACCCCGCGTCGAGTGCCGCGGCGATGATTGCCGCGATATCGAGATAGGACTGCCGCGCCGGCGCCGGGCCGATGCAGCGCGCGGCATCCGCTCGGCGCACCCACAGCGCGCCGGCATCGGCCTCGCTGTAAATGGCGACCGCGCGGATCCCCATTTCATGGGCAGCGCGGATCACGCGCACCGCGACTTCGCCGCGATTGGCAACCAGCAACGAGCGGATGGGCGCACCGGTCATCGCACGCGCGGTCCGCTGCCCCACGCGATGGCGAGCGCCTCGAGCAGGATCGCGCGGGTGCGCGCCGGCTCGATCACGTCATCCAGCGCAAGGTGGGCGGCCGCCTCCCACGGCTCGGCCTCGGCATCCCACTCGCCCTGGAGCTCGGCCAGCAGGCGGTCGTGGGCGGCCTGCCCGCCGTCCTGCAGCGCCGCCTCCAGCTGGCGCCGGTGGACCGTGCGGATACCGGTGTCGGGGGCCATGAAGCCCATCTCGGCAGTCGGCCAGGCGAAGAGGAAGTCGGGGTGCGTCGGCCGCCCCCCCATCGCGAAATGACCGCCGCCGAAGGCCTTGCGAATGACGACGCCGATCTTTGGCACTTCCGCGGTCGCAATGCGCAAGGCGAGCCTTTCGTACGCCTTGAGCGTACCGGCGCGTTCCGCCTCCGCGCCGACCATCAGCCCGGGCACGTCGTGCAGGAAGATCAGCGGCAGGTTGAAGGTATCGCACATCGCGACGAAATCATGTTCCTTGGTCAGCGCCGCGGCATCGAGCGCGCCGGCCAGCGCAATCGGCTGGTTGGCGACGATGCCGACCGGATCGCCGCCTAGCCGCGCGAAACAGGTCAACAAGGACGGCCCCCAGTGTTCGGCCCAGGGGAATATGCTGTCGGCATCGGCGATCGCGCGGATCAGCTCGCGCATGTCGTATCCGGCCTTCGCGCCCAGCGGTACGATCGCTTCGATCCGGTCGGCCGGGACAGCCGGTTCGGCCGGCGGCACGACAGGCGCCGGCTCGGCACTGTTCGCGGGCAGGAACGACAGGAACGCCGCGATGGCGTCCATCGCCGCCGCCTCGCTCGGGACGACCATGTGCGCGTTTCCGATGGCCAGTACCCTGTCGGGTCCGCCCAGTTCCCGGTCGGTCAGCTTTTCCCCGGTGGCGGGTTCGATAACCGATGGTCCGACCAGCGCCAGCGAGGCGAAATCGGCCATCACGACGAAGTCCGCGGTGGAGGCGTGGAGCGCCGAGTCGCCATAAGACGGGCCCAGCACCGCTGCCGCCCTCGGCACCGTCGGGCCGCCGTCGGTCCGCTTGAGGAAGGTCTTGAAGTCGAGCGGAAGGTGCGAGAAGCGCCAGCCCATCACGTCCGGTATCCGGCCGCCGTCCGCGTCGCACAGCAGGACGATCGGCATGCCCTTGCGCTGGGCAAGGTCGATCAAACGGCCCTGCTTGCGCATCCCGGTCGGCGCGGTGGTGCCCGCAAGGACCGAGGAGTCGATGCCCACCACTGCGATCCGCCGTCCGTCGAGCGTGCCGAAGCCGGTTACCGCCGCGTCGCCCGGTACATGGCGGGCGCTGCGCATCTCGGGCAGGGCAAGCGCACCGATCTCGAACCAGCTGCCATCGTCCACGAGCAGCTCGACCCGCTCGCGGACAGGCAGCCGGCCCGAGGCGCGGTGACGGCGCAGCCCTTCATCGCCGCCCATCTCGCGCGCACGGTCCTGCCGGCGCCGCAATTCGGCAACGCGGTCTGCCATTGTCGGGGCCTTGTCGTTTTCGCTCATGTGACGACCTTTCGCCCGCCTGCGCTGCGGGTGGTGAAGCTGGGACGCCGTCCCGCGACGAAAGCGGCGACGCCGGTGGCGCGATCGGCCGAAGCCTGGAGGGCGCCGACATCCTCGACCGAGCGGGCGACGGCGGCATCGTCGATTGTGCGGTTGACCATGGCCTTGGAGACGCTGACGGCGTTGGGGGACTGCGCAGCGATGCGTTGCGCCAGCGCGTGCGCTTCGGTCAGCAGGCGGTCCGCCGGCACAACCCATTGTACCAGGCCGATCGCCAGCGCGCGGGCGGCGTCGATGGTGTCGCCGCTGGCAATCAGGTAGCGGGTCATCGCCCGGCCAATCACCTCGGGCCCGCGCAACGCGCCGAAACCCGGCACCAGCCCCAGCCGCGCCTCGGGCATGCCGAAGCGGGCATGCTCGGCCGCCAGCGCCATGTCGCAGGCCATCGTCAGTTCGCAGCCGCCGCCCAGCGCAAGTCCTCCAACCGCCGCGATGACCGGCCAAGGCGCGCGCTCGATGGCGCGAAAACCCGCCATCGCCGCCTCCTGGTAGCGGCGAATGGCATCGCCGGAAGCGAGTTCGAGGAAGCCGGGAATGTCGCCGCCGGCACTGAACGCGCGTGTGCCGGCCCCCGTCAGGATCACAGCGCGAATGGCCTCGTCGTCCGCAAGGGTGGTGAGGGCGGTTTGCAGGTCGCCCCAGAACGCGGCGGTCAGGGCATTCAGCTTGGCAGGCCGATCGATGGTGATCGTTGCGACATGATCGGACCGTTCGACCATGAGGTCGCCAACACGGAATGAACCCGACTGCGGCACGCGCCTTCTCCCCAGACTCGGCTCATGCCGCCCGCCCAACAATAAAACCAAACGATTGGTAGTCAATTGCCGGATTGGCGATATGATGCCGGGAAGCCGGTCCGATTAGGGGCGGCGCGAGAGGAGAACGAACCGTGCGTAGGCGTCTTTATCCGTGGACGGTCCTGGCGATCCTGACGATGCTTTACACCGCCTCCTTCATCGATCGGCAGGTGCTCAATCTCCTGGTCGATCCGATAAGGGGCTCGCTGGGCATAACCGACACCGCCTTCAGCCTGTTGCAGGGCCTGGGGTTCATGATCGCGTTCGTCATCTTCAACCCGGTGGCCGGCTGGCTGGTTGACCGGCGCGATCGCAGGATGCTGTTGCTGGTCGCGGCCGTGCTGTGGAGCCTGTTCACGGTTGCCTGCGGGTTGGCGACAAGCTTCGCCCTGATGTTCATGGCGCGGATCGGCGTCGGCGCGGCAGAAGCTTTCGTCGGCCCGGCAAGCTGGTCGCTGCTGGCCGATACCTTCGATCACAAGCGCCTGCCCCGCGCGCTGAGCATCTTCCTGATCGGCCCTTACATCGGCGGCGGACTGGCCCTCATTTTCGGCGGCGTGCTGATCGGGGCGGCACCCGGTATTGCCGGCGCCGTTCCCGTCATGGGCGGCCTTGAGCCGTGGCAGATCGTGTTCGTGACCGTCGGCGCGCCGGGCATCGTCCTGGCGCTGCTGACGCTGTTCGTGCGCGAACCCCGCCGCGCGCTCGGCGCGGCCAGGGACCATGGCCCCGTTCACGCCAAGCCGCTGACCCTGCGCGAAGCGCTGGTCTTCCTGTGGTCGGAGCGCGCGTTCTTCGTCCGCTACAGCCTGGGCATGGCCGCCATCATCATCTCGCTCTATTCACTTCCCGCGTGGATGCCGGCGGTCCTGATCCGGACGTTCGCCGCCGATCCGGCGCGCGTGGGGATCGAATTCGGAACGGTTACCCTCGTCGCGGGAACCAGTGGGGTCCTGGCCGGACCGACGCTGGCGCGGTTACTGGAAACCGCGCGCTTTGCCGGCGTCACGCAAGTGCCCGTCGCGGCGGCTGGCGGCCTGCTGCTGGGCGCCACAACCTTGATCGCGGCGCCGACTTATGGCGCGGCTATGGCGGCGGCGGCACTGATCTCGTTCTGCTATGCCCTGCCCCAGGCCGCGGCCAGCGCGGCCTTGCAGATTGCCTCCCCGCCGGGAATGCGCGGACTGATTGCCGCTCTCTATGCCTTCGTGGTGGCGATCATCGGCCTGGTCATCGCACCGACGCTGGTCGCGCTGATCACGGACCACGTCTTTGCCGACAGCGCCGCGGTCCACAAGTCGCTGAGCCTGGTGGTGGCGATCAGCGCTGCGGCCGGCCTCTGGCTCTCCCTCGGCGCGCGCCGCCATTACCGCCCGTTCGCATCAGCGCAGCCCGCCGAAGAAGGCACGGTACTCGGCCACTAGCGCGCCAGGCTGTTCGACTGGCAAAAAGTGCCCCCCGGCCGGCAGCACGGTCCAGCGGCGCAAGTCGGTTTCGCGCGCGGCCAGCGCCCGCGGGATCAGCATCAGCTCGAACGGCGCGACTGCGAATGCGGTCGGCACGCTGAGCAGCTTTCCCGCCCGGCCGGGCAAGGGATGCCACGGCGCGTCGTAATGCTCGGCATAGAGCCGCATCGACGGGACGATGGAGCGGCTGTGCCAGTAATAGGATGCCAGCGCGCACAGCCGGTCGGGATCGACGAGCGCGTCCGAGCCGGGATCGCCCCAGTTACGTCGCCGCTCCCACAGCCAGGCGGCCAGCCCGGCGGGCGAATCCTCCAGGCCGTATCCCAGCGTCTGCGGATCGCGGCGCTGGGCGGTGACATGCACTTCGCTGACCGCGCGCGCGGCGCGATTGCGGGCGATCATCCACTGCTCGTCAGCAGCGTAAAGGTCCGCGGGAATTCGCCGCGGATCCAGACCGGGCAGGAGCGGCAAGGTGAGGTGGCAGCCGGTCACGACGTCGGCATGGGCGTGGCCAAGCTCGGCGGTTATCATCGATCCCCAGTCGCCTCCCGCCGCCGCGAACCGGGAATGGCCCAGCACATCGCACATCAGGCGTCGCCACAGCCCGCCGATGGCACGAACGTTCAGCCCGGCGCGGCGCAGAGGTGCGGAAAAGCCGAAACCCGGCAGGGCCGGCACGATCACGTCGAAACTGTTGGCCGGATCGCCGCCGTGGGCGGCGGGATCGGCCAGCGGGCCAAACACCGCCTCCCAATCCCACACCGTCCACGGCCAACCGTGCGTCAGGACCAGTGGCGTGGGATCGGGACCCTTGCCGGGCACGTGCAGGAAGTGGATTGGCACACCGTCGATGGCGACGCGGTATTGCGCCACCGCGTTCATGCGCGCCTCCTCGGCCCGCCAGTCGAACCGCGTCCGCCAGTGTTCAAGAAGTGGTTCAAGCCAGGCGCGCGGTACGCCGTACCGCCAATCGGCGTTGTCGTGATCGTCGGGAAGGCGCGTGTGGTCCAGCCGCCGCGCCAGGTCATCCAGCGATCGCTGCGGCACGTCGATGCGGAACGGCGTAGGCGTCACTCGGCACCGCGGCCCAGGTTGGCGCCGCTCAGCTGCATCGTCGTAAGGGCCATGCCGCCATCGATCACGAGGTCGATCCCGGTCATCGCCGCGCCGCCCGGCCCCAGCAGGAAAGCCGCCGCCGCCGCGATGTCCTCCGCCTCCGAGATACGGCGCAGCGGCAGGGTCTGCGCGCGCCGCGCGCGGATCGCCGGATCGGCATAGGCGGGCGCCATGGCGGTCGCGGTCGGCCCGGGTGAGATCGCATTGGCACGAATGCCGTGCGGTCCCCATTCGAGTGCCAATTGGCGCACCAGCATGACCAGCGCCGCCTTGCTGGCCGAATAGCCGCCAAGCCCCGGGACCGGGTGACTGGCGCTGGTAGAGGCGATGGCGACGATCGCGCCGCGGTTGGCCCTGAGGTCTTCGAAGGCCGCCTGGGCGAGCAGGAACAGCGGCACGGTATTGATCGCGAACGACGCCTGCCAGCGGTCGAGCGGCAGGTCCTCCATGCGGCCTTCGGGCGCGATCGTGCCGGCCGCGCTGACGATGGCGTCCACGCCGCCGAGCGCCAGCCTTGCCGCGGCAACCACGCTGCGCCCGAATTCGGGATCGGTCAGTTCGGCGGCGGCGGCGGCTGTCCTGGGTCCCAGCGCCTCGGCCATCGCTGTGCCGCGTGCGCCGTCGCGATCGACGATCAGAAGGTGGTGCCCGGCCGCGGCAAAGTTCTGCGCAACAGCCTGGCCGATTCCGCCGCTGCTGCCGGTCACGACGATTCGCATGGCCTCTCCGTTTTCAACCGTTCAGTAGAATTAACTTGCCCGATCGCATCGCGCTTGGCTAGCTGGAGACGGGACAGGAAAGGATCGGCGTGGCCGGCACACTAGCACGGGCGGCAGGCATTGCCGTTGTCACCGGATCGGCAGGCGGCATCGGCAGCGCCATTTGCGACGTCCTGGCCGAGGCCGGCTACCGCGTTGTCGGGGTCGATCGCGTCGAACCGGATGTCCAGTCACTACCCGACTACCGCCAGGCCGACCTTTCGGAGCTTGAGGCTCTCCCCTCCCTGCTCGCAGCGATACGCGACGATTGCGGCCCGCTTGCGGTCCTGGTCAACAATGCCGCGCACCTCGATCAGACGCCGTTCGCCGAATTGGACCCGGCAAGTATGGTACGGACGCTGACCGTCAACGTCGCGGCCGTCGCGATCCTGGCGCGCGAAGCGGCTTCGCAGATGATCGCGGGCGGTGGCGGCGTCATCGTCAACGTCGCCTCGATCGCCGGCAAGCGCGGTTCCAGCCAGGCGCTCTATGGCGCTTCGAAGGCCGGCGCGATCAGCCTGACGAAAACGCTCGCCAGGCTCTATGCGCCGAACGTGCGCGTGGTCGGCGTGGCGCCCGCGCTGGTCGAGGCGGGCATGGGCACGCAGCTTTCGCCCGAGGTCCGCGGTGCATTCCTGGCGCAGACGCCGATGGCTCGCGGCGCGACCGCGCGCGAAGTGGCAAACGTCGTCGGCTTTCTCGTCAGCCCGGCGGCCAGCTATGTCAGCGGCGAAACCGTGGACGTCCATGGCGGCCTCTGATCGTCCCGACCCGGAGCCGTTCGAGGTTGTCGGCGCCGACGGTACGGTGCTGCGCGGCGACAGTTTCGGGCAGGGCGGAAAGGCGGCGATCCTTCTTCACGGCGGCGGACAAAGCCGCTCCGCCTGGCGCGGCGCGGCGCGTCGCCTGGCCCAGGCAGGCTACCGCGCGGTGGCGATGGACTTGCGCGGCCACGGTGCCAGCGACTGGTCGGCAGGCGGCAATTACAGCTTCGACGACTACGCGGACGACCTGGCGCGCACGATCGATTTGGCCGGGGGCCGCGCCGTGCTCGTTGGCGCCTCACTGGGCGGCCATGTCAGCGTCGTCACCGCGGCACGCCACCCAGCCAAGGTTACCGCCCTGGCGCTTGCCGACGTCACCCCGTGGATCGATGAAGGCGAAATCGGCACCGACATCCGCGCCGCCATGCGCCGCATGGGCGAAGGCGTGTCCTCGCTCGATGAGGCTGCCGAGCTGGTCGCCCGCTTGCGCGGCGATGTCCCGCGCAGCGACGTGTCGGGTTTGCGCAAGCACCTTCGCCAGCGCGCCGACGGGCGCTGGTACTGGCTGTGGGACCCGGCCTACCTGACCGAGGAAAACCTGAGCCACGGCGGCGAGGGCGGGTTGTTCGTTGCCGAGGCGAGGCGCCTGCAGTGCCCGCTGCTGGTCATGCGCGCCGAATGCAGCACCGTTACCACGCCGCAGCAGGTCGACCAGTTCCGCGCGGCGATCCCGTGGCTGCGCAACGTCGTCATCGCCGGGGCCGGCCACATGGTCACCGGCGACGTCAACGACGCCTATGCCAACGAAATCCTGCCCTTTCTCGCGAGCCTCGATTCCCAGACCAAGGACATGCCCTGATGCCCGAATTCAAGATGCCGACCGCGCTCGACCAGGTGACCGCCGAGTGGCTGACCGAGGCGCTGTCGCGGCGTTATCCCGGCACGGTTGTGACCAGCGCGGTGCCGGGACTGACGATCCGCGCAACTGGCACCAAGCAGCGGCTGATGCTCGACTACAACGATGCCGGGCATGAGCACCGGCTTCCCCCGACGATGTGGTTCAAGTCCGGGCTTGAGGAGCATTCGGACCACGTCCGTACCAGCCACGCGCGCGAATCGCTGTTCTATGCCGAGATCGAGCCGCTCGGACTGCTCAACGCTCCGCATGGCTACTTCGCCGGCACAGACGCCGACGGCAACTCCGCCCAACTGATCGAGGATCTGCTGGGCCGCAATGCTCGCTTCGGGGCGGCGACGCGCGCAGTTCCGCTTGCGGTCGCGAAGGCGACGCTCGGTATGCTGGCCCGCCTTCACGCCCACTGGTGGGGCGCGCCCGAACTGGCAAGGCTGGGCCCGCCGGGCGGCTCGCTGGCGACCGACGGGATCGTCATCCGCATCATGACCGACGCGGCCTGGGACGACGCGCTGAGGCGCGAAGGCGCGGTGCTTCCACCGGAATTCCAGACCGGGGCCCAGGCGCGTGCCGGAATGGAAAAGCTGTGGGCCTACGATCGCACCAGCGATGCGCTGTGCATGGTCCATGGCGATGCCCACCCCGGCAATATGTTCTTCGAACAGGACGGCGCCCCCGGCTTCCTCGATTACCAGCGCGTCATGCAGTGCGACTGGGCGCACGACGTGAACTATTTTCTGATCGCCAGCTGCGACAGCGACGACATGGCCGCGCACGAGCGCGACTTGCTGGAAGGGTACCTACAGGAGCGCGAGGCGCTGGGCGTGCCGCTGATGGACCGCGACGAAGCCTGGCTGAGCTATCGCCGCCACACCATGTACGGCCTGGTCTGGAACGTCGTGCCGCCCGCCATGCAGACCGAGGAGACGTGCCTGACGATCTCCCGCCGCTTCAACGCCGCCGCCGCGCGGCACGATGTGGCGCGCGCATTGGACCTGTGAACGGGCTTGCGCACCTGCAAATGATAATTTAGAACGTTTGGTAGATTATTGAGGGCCAATTGCCCTGGGGTTTGCGGAGAATTGCTACATGGATTTCGCCCTTCCGGAGGAGCACGAGGCATTTCGCGACATCGCACGGCGATGGGTCGATGCCGAGGTGCCGAAAAGCTGGGCGCGCGAGCTCGAGGCCGACGAGGACAATTATCCATTCGCGCTGTGGGACAAGTTTACCGAAGCGGGCTTTCACGGCGTTGGCATTGCCGAGGAATACGGCGGGCAAGGCGGCGACGTTCAGATGCAGATGGTTCTGGCCCGCGAGCTTGCCCGCTCGCTTGGCGGCCTGGCGTGGATCTGGGGCATCACCTCGTTCGCGGGGTCGAAGTCGATCGGAATCTACGGCACCGAGGAACAGAAACGCAAATACCTGCCGCAAATCGCCAGCGGCAACCTGAAGGCGGCGATCGCTTTTACGGAGCCCTCCGGCGGAACCGACCTGCTGGGCGGAATGCGCAGCACTGCGCGCAAGGTCGAAGGCGGCTGGGCGGTCTCGGGCGAAAAGATCTGGAGTTCGTCCGCCCACGTTGCCGACCGGTTGCTCGTCCTGGCCCGAACCGACAGTACGGTCGAAAAAAAGCACCAGGGCCTGACGCTGTTCTGGATGGACCCCAAGCAGGACGCGGTGAAAATCACGCCGCTTGCCAAGCTGGGCATGCGCTCGATGGGGTCGTGTTCGATCCACATGGAGGAGGCGTTCGTCGCCGACGAAGACGTGCTCGGAACGCCGGACAAGGCCTGGTACACACTGCTGCCGACGCTCAACAACGAGCGGATCATGGTCGGCAGCTTCTGCCTCGGCGTGCTCGACGGCGTGCTTGAGGACGCGCTCGACTACGCCAAGGAGCGGAAGGCGTTCGGCCGCCCGATCGGCCAGTTCCAGGCGATCCAGCACTACATCGCCGACATTGCCACGATGCTGACTACGACCGAACTGCTGGTCAATTACGCGGCCTGGAAGATGAGCGAAGGCCTCGACTGCGGGCTGGAATCGAACATGGTCAAGATGGTCGCCTCGGAAAACGCCAACAAGGCTGCTGACCTGGGTATCCAGATCCTGGGCGGGATGGGCTACTCGGCCGAAACCGACATGCAACGCTACTGGCGCGACAGCCGCCTGTGGCGGATCGGGCCGATTACGAACGAAATGGTCCGCAACTCCATCGCCGAGACCCTGGGGCTGCCGCGTTCGTTCTGATCGGCCCCAGGCATGCCCGATACCCTGAACGCGGTTCTGCTTGTCCGCGGCGATGACGCGGACCGGACCGCCGCAACCGCACATGCCGTGTCCGCCTGGCTGGCGGGATCGGACCGCGTAACGCGCGCGGTCCTGAGCGTGGCCGATGTCGATCCCGGCGATGCCGCTTGGGTGCGCCCGGGCGAAGCGCCCGCGTCACCGCGCTACCAGGCGGTGATCGAACTGACCGCCCAGGCGGGCGGTTTCAGCGGGATCGTCGCCCAGGCACTGGCGGCGCTGACCGGTACCGGCGTGACCTGTGACGGTTACCGCGTGACCCGCACGATCGAGCGGGACGAGCCGCCCCGCGCCTATCGACCCGCGCGCAGCCCCGGCACGCGCTACCTGGTGCTGTGCAACTTTCACCCCGACTTGCCCGATACCGCGGCGCGGCGCTCATGGGATCACCACGTGCCCCTGGCTCTGCGGGTTCATGCCGGCGCGGCCCGCTACGTCCGGTCCTGGGTCGACGCGCTGCTGACGCCAGGCTCGCCGCCTTTCCAGGGTATGACCGAGCTCTATTTTCCGACCGACCGGGACATGCGCGAGCGGTGGTTTCCAACCCCCGATCTGCGCGCGCAGATCGTCCAGGACATCGGCCACTTCCTCCACTCGGGCGTGCGCCTCTACACCAGCGAATATATCTACAAGCACCGCGGGGACGCATGAACCAGCGCGATTTCTGCAAGCGTTTCCTGGCCGCGATGCGCGCGGGCGACGATGCCGCGATGGAGCGGATGATCGACCCGGAATTCGAACTCGTCGAGGCGCAGAGCCTGCCCTACGGCGGCATGTACCGCGGCTATGCAGGCTGGCAGGAGCTTGTCCGCGCGGTCGGGACAGCGTTTTCGGGCTTTCGTCTCGAGCTGATCGGGATCGTCGGAGAGGCACCCGGCGCGCTGGTGGTCGAGTTTGCCATTTCCGGTCGTGGCCGCGCCAGCGGGACACCGTTCGCGACCCGCGTCCTCGAACACTGGCGCTTTCGCGGCGGCAGGTTGGTGCGGATCGATCCATTCTACTTCGATACCCACGCCGTCGTCACGGCGCTGGCGGCTGAAGCCTAGTCGCGCAGGATCAGGTTGATCGGCCGCATCCGCCGCATGAAGAAGCCCTCGAAGTGCGGTTGTTCCGCATCGGGGTCGAGCCGGACGTCCGGGTAGCGATCGAGCATCTGTTCGACGACCTCGCGCATCTCGACGCGGGCAAGCTGCGCACCCACGCAGGACCGGTTCCCGCGCCCGAAGGCGAGATGGTCGGTCGGCGCCCTTCGGTCCAGGTCGACATCGGCCGGACAGCCGTACTTTGCAGGGTCGCGATTTGCGGCGGCGTTGATCAGGAAGACGGTGTCGCCGGATCTGATCGGCACGCCCTCGATCTCGGTATCGGCGATGCAAATCCGATGGCGGAAGATCACGACGTCAAGCAATCGCATCCCTTCCTCGACCAGCGCGGTTACCGTCTTGCCGCGCTCCTCCCGAACCCGCTCCAGCACGCCGGGGCGGGTGAACAGCGTGTGGAGGATGTTGGCGATGCCGTAGACGGTGGTGTCCGATCCCGCGAAGTAGAGTTCGCGGCAGAGGCCGAGCGCCTTGTCCTCGTCCAGTTCGATTCCGAAGTCGGGCGCTTCGCGCCACACGCGGCTGAGAAAATCGTCGGCCGGCTCGTCGCGCCGCAGGCGCACATAGGGCAGCAGCACCGCGTTCAGTTCGGCCGACGCGGCCAGGGCGCGTTCACGCTGGTCTTCGTTGCGGTAGCCGGATTCGATCAGGCTGACGATCTCGTGATTGAGTTCGAGCAGGCGCTGCATCGCCGCCACATCGTCGTGCGGCATGCCCAGCATCGAGCAGATCACGCGCGGCGGAATGGTGTCGGACAATTCGGCTACGGCCTCGATCCGTTTGGCGTCGCCCAGACGATCGAACGCCGCGTTGACGATCGGGACGACGTGGTTGACCCGGTAGCGTTCGATGTTCGCGGGCGACAGCAGCTTGAGGTGGAACTTGCGCAGCAGGTCGTGATCGGCGCCCTGGCTCAGCGTGATGTTGGCGCCGCCGCCCTTGATCTGCTTCAGCGTCTCGGTGGCGTGGACATAGGCGTTGCCGAAGCGGCTTTCGTCGCGCTGCCCCGCGGCGACGTTGTCCCAGTCGTAGATCAGCCAGGCGCCGACGCTGTCATCCCACACCGGCCGGTTGCCGTTGACGCGCAGCGCTTCGAAGAAGGCGAACGGATCGCCCGCCCCCCTGAGACCCGCGACCGGGCATTTCGCGTCCGATTCGGCGATTGCGATCATCGTCTGCGGCACCTTTCATTCCTATTCCCTAACGAATGGTAGAAAATCTCCTGGGGCCTGGCAACCGCTCATTGGATCTCGATTTCGGCAATCCGTTCCGCGAAGCGCCATCGTCCGTCGCTGCCGCGTTCGAACCGATCGCGGTAGCGTCCCGCCGCGACGATCCCCGCCCCGGCCGCCAGCTGGTCGACGCGCAGGAAACCGCTCGCTGCCGTCGCCCGGTCGCCGTCGAGGTCGACCCGCAACCCGCTGACGACATGCTTGTGCCACGCGGCAGGGGCGCAGCTGTGTTCGCGGATGAAGCTCGCGAGCGCGTCGCGCCCGGCATAGACGAGGTCAGCGCCCTCGCGCCGGGGGCGGCCGATCGAGCGCGCGATCAGCCCCTCGCGATAACGCAGGACATAGCGCGCGTCGGGCGTAAACAGGTCCAGCCACTGGTCGGCCTCGCCATAGTCGATGCAATGGCCGTAATCGGCGACCACCCGCGCGACGGCCTGGTGATCGAGCAACGCGCGCAGGTCATCCGTCACCACAGGGTGTCCAGGTGCTGCTTGGAAAACGGCTTGAGCGCTTCGAAGCGCGCGGTGCGGACTTTTTCCACCCAGGCCGGGTCGGTCAGCAGCGCGCGGCCAACCGCCACCAGGTCGTAGTCGCCGGCCGCGACCCCGTCCGCCAGCGGCTGGAGGTCGGCCGAAGGGTCGGCACCTTCGCCGATGTCACTGACCGACATCGCGCCGGTCAAGCCGACGCTGCCCACGGTGATGACTGGCTTGCCGAGCAGTTTCTTCATCCACCCCGCGAAATTGAGCGGGGAGCCGGGAAATTCCGGCTCCCAGAAGCGGCGCTGCGAACAGTGGAAGATGTCGACCCCGGCCTCGCTGATCGGCCGAAACACCGCTTCGAGCGCGGCCGGCGTTTTGGCCAGCCGCGCCGCGTAATCCTGCTGCTTCCACTGCGATACCCGCAGGATGAAAGGGAAATCGGGACCGATCGCTTGCCGGATCGCGGCGACGAGTCCGACCGCGAAGCGGGTGCGCCCGGCGGCATCGCCGCCGTAGCCGTCCTCGCGGGTGTTGAGCGCGTCCCACAGGAACTGGTCCATCAGGTATCCGTGCGCGCCGTGGACCTCGATCCCGTCGAAGCCGAGGTCGCGAGCGGCGACCGCGGCGCGCACGAAACTGTCGACGATGGCGGCGATCTCGGCCTTGTCGCTGGGCGCGAACACGGCCTTGCCGCCCGGCTTGCGCAGGCCCGACGGGCTGGCGAAGGGCGTCTCGGGGTTGGGGATGTCCTGCGCCGGGTGACGCATCGCGCCGACGTGCCAGAGCTGCGGAACGATCCGCCCGCCGGCGTCGTGAACTTCGCCGACGACGCGGCGCCAGCCTTCGATGGCGGCGCCGTGAAATGCCGGAGTCCGCGCCGAGTGCGACGACGCGGGATGGTCGACCGTGGTCCCCTCGGTCACGATCAGGCCGACGCCGTGCTCGGCGCGGCGGCGGTAGTAGGCGGCAACGTCGGGGCCGGGCACCTGGCCCGGCGACATCCACCGGGTCATCGGCGCCATCACGAAGCGGTTGGAGACCGCCAGGTCCTTGCAAGCGAACGGCTGGAAAAGAGCATCGAGGTTCACACGCGCACTCCGACGAGCTTAAATTCAAACGTTAGTTTGAATCCAGCCGCGAGGCAAGCGACCCAGGCGCCGAATGGGATTGCCGGCGCCCTAGCCGGGCCGGTCCTTCTTCCACGGCTTCTTGCCGCGCGGCGCGTGCGGGCGGTTGCCACCGCCGTGCGGACCCGGGCGCGGCCCGACCCGGTTCTGGCGCGGTCCCGGCGACTTGTAATCGGGCTCGTGCGATGCCTCGATCAGGACTTCGCCGCCGTCTTCGCTGTTCGAGGCCGTGCGGGCGACGGCGTCGGCGAAGCGGTCCGCGACAGTGCGCGGGACCTGGAAGTAGGTTTCCTGCGGGCCGATGCGAATGGCGCCGACTTCGCCCCGCGTAATATGGCCGCGGCGGCACAGCAGCGGCAGGATCCAGCGCGGATCGGCGTTCTGGCGGCGCCCGATGTTCATCTTGAACCAGACGACATCGTCGAAACCTGGCCGGTGGGCGGCCTGCTGGGCTTCCTTGCGCGCTTCCGGGGTATTCTCGATCAGGTCCTCGGGCTGAGGCATCGCCTGGCGGTGCGCGCGGACCAGGCTGGCGGCGATGTCCTCGGGGCTGCGTTGCTCCAGCAACTGCGCGGCCAGGGCGCGGTCCTCGTCGTCGAATTCGGCCGGCTCCAGCAGGGCAGCGATCAGCCGGGCGCGATCCTGCTCGCGGATCGCGGCGGCGGTCGGCGCGCCGATCCATTCGGCCTGGATCTTGGCACCGCGCAGCATCGCCTCGACCCGCTTGCGGCGCGGATAGGGCACGATGATGACCGCGGTGCCCTTCTTGCCGGCACGGCCGGTCCGGCCCGAGCGGTGCTGCAGCGTTTCGGCGTCGCGCGGCACCTCGACGTGAACGACGAGGCTGAGCGTGGGCAAATCGATCCCGCGGGCGGCCACGTCGGTCGCCACGCAGACGCGCGCGCGCCGGTCGCGCAACGCCTGCAGCGCCTGGTTGCGTTCGGACTGCGAATGTTCACCCGACAGCGCCACGACCGCGAAGCCGCGCTCCTGCAAGGTGGCATGAAGCCGCCGCACGTTCTCACGCGTGGCGCAAAACAGCATCGCGGTGTCGGCCTCGTGAAAGCGCAGCAGGTTGACCACCGCCTGTTCGATCTCCGACGGCGAGACGGTGACCGCCTGGTACGTTATGTCGCCGTGCCCGCGATCGTCGCCGACGGTGGAGATACGCAGCGCGTCGGCCTGGTAGCGGCGCGCCAGGTTGGCGATCTGCGGCGGGATCGTGGCTGAGAACAACAGCGTGCGGCGGCCCTGCGGCGCGGCGTCCAGCAGCTCCTCCAGATCCTCGCGAAAGCCCATGTCGAGCATCTCGTCCGCCTCGTCGAGCACGACCGTGCGCAGCGCCGAGAGGTCGAGCGCGCCGCGCTCGAGGTGGTCGCGCAGCCGGCCGGGCGTGCCGACAACGATGTGGCAGCCTGCCGCGAGCCGGCGGCGTTCCTGCGACGGGTCCATGCCGCCCACGCAGGGCGCGATGCGGACACCGGCCTTGCCGTAAAGCCACAGCAGTTCGCGGCTGACCTGCATGGCCAGTTCGCGCGTCGGCGCGATGACGAGCGAGAGCGGCGCGCCGGCGGGCCCGGCCTGGTCATTCGCGCCGAGCAGGCGGGGCGCCATGGCCAGCCCAAACGCCACCGTCTTGCCCGAACCGGTCTGGGCCGAAACAAGAAGATCACGTCCGTCGGCGGCAGGGTCGATGACCGCCTGCTGCACGGGGGTGAGGTCGCTGTAACCGCGTTCGGTCAGGGCTTCGCCGATGACCGGCGGGAGTGTTGAAAAGGGCATTAGCGGCCCGTTAGGCCAAAATGGCGCAAATAGCCCGCGATTCCTTAACGCGGCCGCAGCGCGCCTGGCGCGGGCGCGTAACCGCGCCTATCGGCTACGTCCGCGGGCACCGATATCCCAGATATCGACCAGCGTATCGCCGCTGATGACGTGGTAGCTGTCGTAGAGGTTCACCGTGGGGTCGCAGTGCGGCACCGTCAGTGTCACGGCCTCGCCGGGGCGCAGGCTGACGCCGATGCCCCGCTCATGCAGCGCGGCGTGCTCGTCCCCCATGAAAACGAATCGCGCGTCGCGGCGCGCGCCGAGGACCGAGGCCTCGCCGCCGTCGGTCGACAGCGCCTTGAAGCCGGCGTCGATTGTGACGAGGTCGGCGTGGTTGGCACTGACCACGCGCGTGTCGACCATGAGGGCAGTCTCGAACGGGCAGCCGGCGCCGTCGCCCGTCAGGTCGCTATCGCTGTATTGCCGGTCCATGAAAACATAGGAGCCAGGCTGGCACTCGGTCATGACGCCAAGTTCCAGGTCGATCAGGTGCGTGCCCGTGCCCGACCCGCTGACGATCCCGGGCGCAAAACCGGCTTCCGCCAGCGCGGCGATGACCGATCGCAGATAGGCGGTCAGGTCCGCGACCGCGGCGCGGCGGTCGGTGAACGACGGGATGTGCTGCTGCGGCCCGCAGTAGAACTGCACCCCGCGCAGGCGCAGGTTGGACAGGCTCGCGATCGTCCGCGCCAGCGCTACCGCGTCCCCCGCACTGGCCACGCCCGTGCGGTGGCTGCCGGGGTCGATGTCGATCAGCACGTCGAGGACGGCGCCGCTTGCCGCCAGCGCGGCATCGGTCCGCGCGGCAACGAGCGGATCGTCGAGCGTCGCGATCGTCGTCGGGGCGGCCTCCGCCAGCGCCGCCAGCCGGTCGATCGCCATCGGGCTGGCAACGGGCGACGTGATCAGCAGGTTGTCGATTCCCCCGGCGGCGAGAACCTCAGCCTCGCCGATCTTGGCGCAGCAAATGCCCGTCGCTCCGGCGGCCATCTGCAGGCGGGCGATCTCGACGCTCTTGTGCGTCTTGGCGTGGGGGCGAAGGGCGACGCCGGCCGCGCGCATCGTCGCCGCCATCGCGGCGATGTTTCGTGTCAGCGCCGCCAGGTCAACGATCAGAGCCGGGGTGTTCAGCGCCGTGCGCGATCCCTGCTGCCCGATCAAGCGGGCGTGGAGTTCGCGGTCGTTCACCGCGCGCCTACCCCGCGCGGCGTCAAAGCGTGCGGATCACGCTGGAGAAATCCTCGCCCCCGTGCCCGGCGGCATCGTGCGCCTCGTAAAGCTCCTCGGCCCGCTGGCCGAGCGGGACGCTGGCGCCGGCATCCTGCGCGGCGGCGACCGCAAGCTTGAGGTCCTTGAGCATCAGCGCGGTGGCAAAGCCGCCCTGGAAATCGTTGTCGGCCGGGCTTTGCGGGCCGACCCCCGGGACCGGGCAGTAGCTGGTCATCGACCAGGACTGGCCGCTGGCCTTGCTCGAGATGTCGTAGAAGACCTGGCTGTCGAGGCCCAGCTTCTGCGCCAGGGCGAAGGCCTCGCACGTCACCAGCATCGTCGCGCCCAGGATCATGTTGTTGCAGATCTTGGCCGCTTGTCCGGCGCCGGCCGCACCGGCGTGGATCACTGCCTTGCCCATCTTCGCCAGGATCGGCTCGGCGCGGGCAAAGGCATCGTCGGAGCCGCCGACCATGAAGGTCAGCGTGCCGCCGTTCGCTGCCGCGATCCCGCCCGAAACCGGAGCGTCGACCATCGCGTAACCCGCCGCGGCCGCTTGCCCGGCAACCCGCTTTGCGGTGGCGACGTCGATGGTCGAGCAATCGAGCAGCAACGCGTCGGTCGGCGCATGGCCGATGACATCGCCGCCATAAACGGTCTCCACGATCTTGCCATTGGGCAGCATCGTCACGACGGCCTCTGCACCGGCCACGGCTTCACGGATCGAGCCGGCCGTCGCGGCACCGTTTTCGCGCGCGCGGGCGGCGGCTTCCGCGCTCAAGTCGAAGGCGCGCACCTCGTGCCCGGCCTTGACCAGGTTCGCGGCCATGCCGCCGCCCATGTTGCCCAGCCCGATGAACGCGATCTTCATGTCAGTTTCCCTTCCACACGCCGGGGCGCTTTTCGATGAACGCCGCCATGCCCTCGCGCTTGTCCTCGGTGCCCGCCAGGACCTGGAAAATACGCCGTTCGATCAGCAGCCCCTGGTCCAGGGTGGTCTCAAACGCGGCGTTGACCATTTCCTTGTTGGCGATGGCGGCGAGCGGCGGCATCGCCGCGATCTCGGCGGCGGTCCTGAGCGCATCCTCGACCAGCGAGGACAGCGGGACCACGCGCGCGACCAGGCCCGAGCGCTCGGCCTCGGCGGCGTCCATCATCCGCCCGGTCAGGCACATTTCCATCGCCTTGGCCTTGCCGATCGCGCGGGTCAGGCGCTGGCTGCCGCCCATCCCGGGGGCGACGCCGAGCTTGATCTCGGGCTGGCCGAAGCGCGCGTTTTCCGATGCGATGATGAAGTCCGCCATCATCGCCAGTTCGCACCCGCCGCCCAGCGCGAAGCCGTTGACCGCGGCGATCCACGGCTTGCGCGTGGTCTTGACCAGGTGGCTGGTCCAGCGCGCGAAGAAGTCCTCGGCGTAAAAGGCACTGGCCGCCTTGTCGCTCATCTCCTTGATGTCGGCACCGGCGGCAAAGGCCTTTTCGCCCGCGCCGGTCAGCACCGCGCAGCGCTGGCCGGGGTCGGTCTCGAACGCCGCGAAGGCCGCCACCAGGTCCTCGCAAACCTGGGAATTCAGCGCGTTCAGGGCCTGCGGACGGTTCAGCGTAACCAGCGTCACTGCGCCGCGCTGCTCTACCGTGATCGTCTCGTAGGTCATAGCGGGGTCCATTCCTCGTTGGCGGGCAGATCGGCGAAGATCGCGTCGATCATGTCGTCGCTCACGCCTTCGGGCGCGGCGGGATTCCAGGCCGGATCGCCGGTCTTGTCGACGATCAGCGCACGCACGCCCTCGGCGAAATCGGGCCGCGCCAGCACGCGGCTGCCGACGCGGTACTCCATCGCCATCTCGTCGCACAAATGGTTCAACCTGCGGCTTTCGCCCAGCAGTCGCAGCGATACCTTGCAGCTTTGCGGACTCTTGGCGCGCAGGGTCGACAACGTTGTACCGGCGAACGCGCTGTCGTCGGCGGCAAGCGCTGCCAGGATGTCCTCATAACGGTCCGAGGCGAACAGCCGGTCGATCGCCTCGGCGTGCTCGGCGATGGGGGGCGCGGTCGGCACGGCGGCAAGGGCGCCGAGGACGGTTTCGATCGCCGCGCCGGCGGCGATGCGGCGCTTCGCCTCGGGCAGGCTGGCGGCGGCGAGGTAATGCGTGGCGAGCCCGGCCCAGAGGCACTCCGCCCCGTCGAGCCTGGCCCCGGTCAGCGCAAGGTATTCGCCCAGCCGGCCGGGCAGGCGCGACAAGTACCAGCCGCCGCCGACGTCCGGGAACAGGCCGATGCCGGTTTCGGGCATGGCCAGTCGCGTGTTTTCGGTGGCGACGCGGAAGCGGGCCGGCTGGCTGATGCCCACACCGCCGCCCATCGTGATCCCGTCCATGAAGGCGACCACCGGCTTGGGGTATTCGAACAGCAGGTGGTTGAGGCGGTATTCGTCGAAGAAGAACCGCCGCCCCGAAACGCCGCCGTCGTTCAGCGCCGATGTGCGCAGCAAGGCGATATCGCCGCCGGCACAGAACCCGCGCGAAAGCTTCGGATCGCCGTCGGGCGACGGCGCATGGTCGATCAGGACCGCGCCGACACCCGCGTCGTCCCGCCAGGCCAGCAGCGCCGCGGTCATCGCTGCAACCATCTCGAGCGTCAGCGCGTGGATCGCCTTGGGGCGGTTCAGCGAAAGATGCCCGACCGCGCCATCGCGGCGGGCCATGATGTGGTCAGTCATGAGGTCGTGCTCTCCAGGGCGAACGCCGATTTACGCGTTCCAAGCAACCGCCACGCAAACAGCCAATACGCCATCGATCCAAGCAGGCTCAGCGACATCAACATGCTCGCAAGTTCCATATCTAGGCCGCGGTATGGAACCTCGGTCAACGCCAGGGTCAAAAGGACGCCGAGAGCGATCCCGGCAAGCAAGAACTGGAACCAGTGCCCGGCGCGACTCAATTCGGTGAGCAGGATGATCGGCACCGCAACCGGCAGCGCGTAAATCGCAGCCATCAAGCCACTCAAAGGAATCCCGGAGCCAATCTCGCCGAAGGTCCACCCGTCAGCATCCGATGCCACACCCCAGGCAACAAAAGCAGCGCCGACGGCCAATGCTGCCGCCACATAGGCCAGCACAACGGCAATAACGCGGCGGATGCTCGTCATTGGCGCAGCAGGTCCCGGCCGACGATCATCCGCATGACCTGGTTGGTCCCCTCGAGGATCGAATGGACGCGCAGGTCGCGCCAGAAGCGTTCGATCGGGTAGTCCTTCAAGTAACCGTAGCCGCCGAAAAGTTGCAGCGCGTCGTTGACGATCTTCGATCCGCTGTCGGTCGCCAGCCGCTTCGCCATCGCGGAAAAACGCGTCTTGTCGGGCGCGTTCGCGGTCACCTTGGCGGCGGCGAGGTACAGCAGTGCGCGCGCCGCTTCCAGGTCGGTGGCCATGTCGGCCAGCATGAACTGGGTGTTCTGGAAATCGGCGACCGGCTGGCCGAATTGCTGGCGGTCCTTGGTATAGGCCACCGCCTCGTCCAGGCAGCGCTGCGCGCCGCCCAGCGAACAGGCCCCGATGTTGAGCCGCCCGCCATCGAGGCCCGCCATCGCGAAGCGAAAGCCCTCGCCCTCGGCGCCGACGCGGTTGGCGACCGGCACGCGGCAATCCTCGAAGATCACTTGCGCGGTCGGGCTGGCATTCCAGCCGAGCTTCTTTTCCGGCGCCCCGAACGACAGGCCGGGGGCGTCCTTCTCGACCACCAGGCAGGTGATGCCCTTGGCCTTTTCATCGCCGGTGCGGACCATGCAGACGTAGATGTCATTGACGCCGGCGCCGGAGATGAACTGCTTGGTGCCGTTGAGCACGTAGTGATCGCCGTCGAGCCTGGCGGTGGTCTTGAGCGCCGCCGCGTCGCTGCCCGAACCGGGTTCGGTCAGGCAGTAGCTGGCGATCCTTTCCATCGTCACGAGCGAGGGCAGGAAGCGCGCCTTGACCGCCTCGCCGCCGAAGCGGTCGATCATCCAGGCGGCCATGTTGTGGATCGAGATATAGGCGCTGGTCGCCGGGCAGCCATAAGCCATCGCTTCCATGATCAGCGCCGCTTCCAGCCGGCCCAGCGCGATGCCGCCGGCTTCCTCGCTGACATAGATCGCGCCGAAGCCAAGCTCGCCCGCGGCCTGCCACACGTCGCGCGGATAGTGGCACGTCTCATCCCACTCGGCCGCGAAAGGCGTGATCCGGTCGGCGGTGAACTTGCGCGCCAGGTCCTGGATCTCGCGCTGGTCGTCGGTCAGCTCGAACTGCGTGGTCATTGCTTCTCCCCTACCGGATCGGCCAGCCGATGCCGGATCAATCAGGTCGCGCGTCAGCCGCAGCTGATGCCGGTCACTGTCATTGCGTCGTCATAGCGCACGTTCACGCGGCCATAGGCGTATTCCATCGTCGTGACCGTGCGCGGCGGCAGCCAGCGCAGCCGCGTCGCCCCGCTGGCGGCCTGGACTTTCGCGCCCAGCTCTGCCGTCGCCCGCTGCCCGACGAAGGCCTGCGCGGGCTCGGCCCGGCAGGCCTGTTCGGGCAGGCGCTGCTCCGGCTCGGCCGGAACGGTGGTGCAGCCGGCCAAGGCCGCGACCGCCGCCGCGGGCAGGATCACCGATGGAATCGCCAGGCGGTTCATGCGCACCGCCTTACCCCATCGTGGGGATGACGAAAGCATTGGCGGCGTCGCCCACGCCGCCGTCCGGCCAGCGCTGCGTCACGGTCTTGACCTTGGTCCAGAACTTCACGCCTTCCATGCCGTGCTGGTTGGTGTCGCCGAAGGCGGACCGCTTCCACCCGCCGAAGCTGTGATAGGCCACCGGCACCGGGATCGGCACGTTGATGCCAACCATGCCGACGTTGACGCGGGCGGCGAATTCGCGCGCCGCGTGGCCGTTGCGGGTGAAGATCGCCACGCCGTTGCCGTACTGGTGGCGGCTGGGCAGCGCGACCGCTTCCTCGAAATCCTTCGCGCGCACGATCTGAAGGACCGGACCGAAGATCTCTTCCTGGTAGGCCTTCATGTCGGTGGTCACGCGGTCGAAAAGCGTGGGTCCGATGAAGAAGCCTTCCTCGTGGCCCTGCAGCTTGAAGCCGCGCCCGTCGACGACCAGTTCGGCGCCTTCGTCGACCCCGGTCTGGATCCAGTCCTCGACCCGCTGCTTGTGCGCGGCGTTGACCACCGGGCCGTAGTGTGCCTCGGCATCGGTGGAGACGCCGACGCGCAGCGCCGCGATCGCCGGCAGCAGCTTTTCGCGCAGCCGCTCGGCAGTATCCTCGCCCACGGGCACGACCACAGGCAGCGCCATGCAGCGTTCGCCGGCCGAGCCGAAAGCCGCGCCCGACAAGTCGGCGACGACCTGGTCGAGGTCGGCATCGGGCATGACGATGCCGTGGTTCTTGGCCCCGCCCATCGCCTGCACGCGCTTGCCGGCGGCGACGCCGCGCTTGTAGACGTAATGCGCGATGTCGGACGAGCCGACGAAACTGACCGCGGCGATGGCCGGGTGATCGAGGATCGCGTCGACCATTTCCTTGTCGCCGTGGACGACCTGGAGGATGCCCTCGGGCGCGCCGGCTTCGCGCATCAGTTCGGCCAGCCGCACCGGCACGCTGGGATCGCGTTCACTGGGCTTGAGGATGAAGGCGTTGCCGCAGGCGATCGCCACGCCGAACATCCACATCGGGATCATCGCGGGAAAGTTGAACGGGGTGATGCCCGCGCCGATGCCCAGCGGCTGGCGCATCGAATAGACGTCGATCCCCGGGCCGGCGCCTTGCGTGAATTCACCTTTCAGCACGTGCGGGATGCCGCAGGCGAACTCGATCACTTCCAGCCCGCGCTGGATGTCGCCCCTGGCATCGGCGATGACCTTGCCATGCTCGCGCGACAGGGTGGCGGCCAGGCTGTCGATCTCGGCCTCGACCAGTTCCTTGAACTTGAACATCACGCGGGCGCGGCGCTGCGGGTTGGTGGCGGCCCAGCCGGGCTGCGCGGCCAGCGCCGCGTCGACCGCGCCGTCCAGCAGCGCGGCATCGCCCAGCGGCACTTCGGCCTGGATGCCGCCCGAATTGGGATCGAAGACCGGGCTCTTGCGGGCGGCGGCGGGTGCTTTACCCCCGGCGAGGTAATGGTCGATCAAGCGCATCGGGCTTCCTCTCGTATCGGCAATCGCAATCGTGCCGGCACTGTGGCGATGCGAAATATCGCAGACAATCGGAAAAATTCGCGCTAGCTGCTGCAAATATGCAGGCCCGAGATGCAAGGCGGTAACTGGAACGATCTGCAGGCGGTGCTGGCGCTGGCCCGCGCCGGCCGGCTGTCCAGCGCGGCGGCCGCGGCCGGGGTCGACGCGACGACGCTGGGCCGCCGCGTGCGCCGGCTGGAGGCGCGGCTGGGCGTGACCCTGTTCGAGAATACGCGCCAGGGCCAGGTCCTGACCGAACACGGCGAACGCGCCGTGGCAGAGATCGAGGCGATGGAAACCGCCGCGCTGCGCATCGTCGAGGGCGACCGCGCGCGCGGCAGGGTGGCGGGTCACCTGCGCGTCAGCGTGGCCGAGGGGTTCGGCACCTGGCTGGTGGCGCGGCACCTGGAAAGCTTCACCGCCGCGCACCCGGACCTGGCCATCGACCTTGTCGCCAGCAGCGGGTTCCTCAATCCCTCCAAGCGCGAGACCGATATCGCGGTCACGCTGTCGCGCCCCGCCGCCGGGCCGCTGATCGCCGGCAAGCTGACCGACTACGCGCTGCGCATCTATGCCTCGCGCGGGTATGTCGCCGCGCATCCCGGGGTCGCGCGCCCCGCCGACCTGGCCGGCGGCGCGCACCGGCTGGTCGGCTACGTGCCCGACATGATCTACGCGCCCGAACTGCGCTACCTGTCGGAAATCATGCCGGGCCTGGCCGCCGACCTGCGCTGCCCCAGCATCGTCACCCAGCACGCCGCGATCGCCGGTTCGGCCGGGCTGGGCGTGCTGCCCTGCTTCATCGGCGAAAGCGATCCCGGGCTGGTCGCCGTCCTGCCCGAGCGGACGATCGTGCGCAGCTTCTGGCTGGTCACCCACCGCGATACGCACAACCTGGCGCGGATCCGCGCCTTCAAGGCGTGGCTGGAAAACCTCGTCCGCGTTCATCACGCGCAGCTGGTGCCGCCGCGCGCGGCGTGACGCGGGGGCGGGTTTTCAGGCCCCACCCGCGCGTCAATCGGCCCGCAAAGGACGCGCGGCGATTGACGATCGGCAAACGCGTCCTATTTAGCCACCCAATGGACTCGGAAATTCTCTCGTGGTCCGGCACCGGGTCGTTCCATGGCTGACGCCGATCCCAGGCTCGAAACGCCGGCCGAAAACGCGGTCGAGGCACCTGTTGAGGTCGCGGGCGAACCCGCGCCGAAGCGGCGCCTCGGGCGCCTGGCGCTGATGGCGGGCGTGCCGCTGCTGCTGATCATCGGCGCGCTGGTGTACTGGCTGGGCCAGGGCGGCAAGGTTGCCACCGACAACGCCTATGTCCAGCAGGACAAGGTCGCGGTCAGCGCCGAGGTCGGCGGCAAGATCACCGACGTCTTCGTCAAGGACGAGCAGATGGTGAAGCAGGGCGACCTGCTGTTCCGCATCGATCCCGAACCCTACAAGATCCAGATCGCCCAGGCCGATGCCGCGATCGCCGGCGCCCAGGCCAATGCGGTGGCGCTGGCGAACGCGTCCGACCTGTCGGGCGCGAACGTTGCCGCCGCGCGTGAGGACATCGGGTTCGCGCAGGCCAACTTCAGCCGCCAGGCGGCGCTGTGGGCGCGCGGGTTCACCACCAAGGCGGCTTACGACGCGGCCCGCCACCAGGTCTCGCAAGCGCAGGAGGCGCTGCGCCTGGCCGAGGCGAAGACCGCCGAGGCGCAGGCCAAGCTGTCGACCGGTTCGCAGGTACCCGGCGTGCTGCCGGCGATCGCCTCGGCCCGCGCCCAGCGCGAAGCGGCGGCGCTGAACCTGGCACGCACCGACGTGCGCGCGCCGATGACCGGGCGGGTTACCCAGACCGATCGCCTGCTGCGCGGCCAGCAGCTGGTCACCGGCCTGCCGGTGGTCACCATCGTCGCCGCGCAAAGCAGCTATGTCGAAGCCAACTTCAAGGAAACCGACCTGGCCGACATGAAGGTCGGGCAGCCGGCCGAAGTGACTTTCGATGCCTATCCGGGCGTCAAGCTGCGCGGCCACGTCCAGTCGATCGGTGCCGGCACCGGGGGCGAATTCTCGGTCCTGCCGGCGCAGAACGCGACCGGCAACTGGGTCAAGGTGACGCAGCGCGTGCCGGTGCGGATCGCGCTGGACCAGGCCAGCCCGCGGCCGCTGATCGCCGGCCTCTCCACCGACGTCACCGTCTTCACCGACGGCCGCAAGCGCTAGGCCGGTGGCTTCGGCCAGCCCGGCGCAGGACGGACCGAAAGGACGCGCGCGCGCGCGCCCCCAGGCACCCCCCGCGCCTCACCACGACGTGGCGCTGCTGCACACCGCCAACCCGATGTTCGTCGTCGTCGGCATCATGCTGGCCTCGCTGCTGCAGGTGCTCGATTCCACCATCGCCAACGTCGCGCTGCCGCACATGCAGGCCTCGCTGGGCGCCACCCCTGACGAGATCAGCTGGGTGCTGACCAGCTATATCGTCGCCTCCGCGGTGGCGATGCCGATCACCGGCTGGCTGGCGGACCGGATCGGGTCGCGGCGGCTGTTCGTGCTGTCGGTGATGGGCTTCGTCATCTCCTCGATGCTGTGCGGGATGTCCCAGAACATCGAGGAGATGGTCCTGTTCCGCGCCCTCCAGGGCGTGACCGGGGCCTTCATCGGCCCGCTCAGCCAGTCCGCGATGCTCGACATCAACAAGCCGTCGAAGCAGGCGCAGATGATGGCGATCTGGGGCATGGGGATCATGGTCGGGCCGATCCTGGGCCCGATCCTGGGCGGCTACCTGACCGAGAATTTCAACTGGCGCGCGGTGTTCTACGTCAACGTGCCGCTGGGCGCGCTGTCGCTGTTCATCCTGCTTGGCGGACTGCCGTCGCGGCCGATCGCGATCCGCCGCTTCGACATGTTCGGCTTTGCGATGGTGGCGCTGTCGCTGTCGGCGCTGCAGCTGCTGCTTGACCGTGGGAACCAGATCGACTGGCTGGAATCAAAGGAAACCTGGGTCTACATGGTCCTGGCGATCGGCGGCGGCTGGATCGCGCTGGTCCACCTTGCCACCGCCAAGAGCCCGCTGTTCAACCGCGCCTTGTTCGCCGACCGCAATTTCGTGGTCGCGGTAGTGGTCATGCTGTCGGTCGGCCTGGTGATCTTCGCGACGATGGCGTTGCTGCCGCCGATGCTGCAGCGCCTGTTCGGCTATAGCGTGATCGATACCGGCTGGGTGCTGATGCCGCGCGGCGTCGGCACGCTGATATCGATGCAGATCGCCGGACTGCTGGTCCGCAAGGGGGTCGATCCGCGCCTGCTGGTAGGCGGCGGTTTCGTGCTGGTGGTGATCTCGTTCGCGTGGATGTCGCACTGGTCGCTCGATATCGCGCGCTGGAACGTCGTCTATTCCGGGTTCGTCCAGGGCCTGGGCATGGGGCTGGTGTTCATTCCGCTCAACACCGCGGCCTTCGCCACGATCGCCCCCTACTTGCGCACCGACGGGTCAAGCCTGCTCAATCTGTCGCGCTCGATCGGGGCGTCGATCGGCATCTCGCTGACCACGACGCTGCTGAGCCGCAACCTGCAGGTCAGCCACGCCGACCTGGCGGCCCACATCGATTCCGCCGCGATCGACCTGATCGACGTCAGCACGGTCGACCGCTTCCAGGCGGTGGGATCGACCGCGCTGGCCTATATCGACGCGATGGTCACCCGCCAGGCGGCGATGGTGGCCTATATCGACGACTTCTACATCATGATGTGGGCGACCATCGTCGCCACGCCGCTGGCACTGTTCCTGCGCCGCACGGTCATGCGCAAGGGCGAGAAGCCGCCCCCGCCCGACGCGCACTAGGCGGCTGTCAGCGCTTGTCGATCGGGATGACCGCGGCGGTGAAGCGCGAGATGCAGACCAGCTTGCCGGCCTCGTCCTCGATGCGGATCGACCATACCTGCACGGTCCGCCCCAGCGATTCGGGCCGCGCGGTGGCGATGACGTGGCCCGAAAACGCGGGCCGGACGTGATTGGCGTTGATCTCCAGCCCGACCGCAACCGACGTGCCGCGATCGACGCAGGCGGTTGCCGCCATCGAGCCCACGGTTTCCGCCAGTGCCACCGACGCCCCGCCGTGCAGCCGGCCGAACGGCTGGTGCGTGCGCGCGTCGACCGGCATCCGCATCTGCAGCCAGTCGTCCCCGCAAGCGACGAATTCCATGCCCAGCAGGCCAGGCATCGTCCCTTCGCCGATCCGGGTCAGCGCGGGCAGGTCGGGCGTCTGGCCGTTCCACCAGATGGGCGGTTTGGCGGCGGGCTGATCGGTGCTCATCGCCAAGCTGTGGCGCAGGCGCGCGGCGCTGTAAATCCGCCGTATCGCGCGCTAGGCTGGCGGCCATGAAACAGGCCGCCACCACGCTGACGATCCGCACCGCCGGGCGCGGTTTTACCGAGATCACCGGCGAGCTTGCCCGCTTCGTTGCCGCCTCCGGCATCGCCGACGGGCTGCTGTCGCTGCTGTGCCGGCACACCTCCGCCTCGCTGCTGATCCAGGAGAACGCTGCCCCCGCGGTCCGCGCCGACCTGGCCGCCTGGTTCGACCGGCTGGCGCCCGAAGGCGCGCCTTATGCCCACGACGACGAGGGTCCCGACGACATGCCCGCGCACTTGCGCACCGCGCTGACCGGGGTGACGCTGGCGATCCCGGTCATGGCCGGGCGGATGCGGCTGGGCACCTGGCAGGGCGTCTACCTGGCCGAGCATCGCACCGCCCCGCACCGGCGCGAGGTTGCGGTCCACCTGATCGGGGCATAAGCTGCCCGCGATGGAGCCCGCGCCGCCCGTGCCCGAGACGACCAGCGGCGCCCGCCATGCCCTGCCCGTGCGCCTGTGGCACTGGGTCAATGCCGCCACGCTGATCGTCATGGGGATGAGCGGGCTGATGATCCTGAACGCCCATCCGCACCTGTACTGGGGCCAGTACGGCGCCAATTTCGACCATGCCTGGGCCTCGTTCAGCCGCTTTCCCGGCTGGGCCACGATCCCGTCGACCTACAGCCTGGCCGACGCGCGGCTGTGGCACCTGTTCTTCGCCTGGATCCTGGCGCTGTCGTTCACGGGATTCCTGTTGTGGGCGCTGCTGCGCGGGCATTTTCGCCGCGACATCGCGCCGCGCGCCGCCGAACTGGCGCCCGCGCACATGTGGGCGGAGGTGCGCGACCATGCCCGCCTGCGCTTTCCCCCGCACGGCGCGCCTTACAACACGCTGCAGAAGCTGACGTACCTGGCGGTGCTGGCGCTGCTGCTGCCGCTGGCAATCCTGACCGGGCTGACGCTGAGCCCCGGCATGGACGCCGCCTGGCCGTGGCTGCTCGACCTGTTCGGCGGGCGCCAGTCGGCCCGGTCGCTGCACTTCATCGCCTTTGCCGGACTGTTCGCGTTCCTGGTGATCCACGTGCTGCTGGTGCTGCTGGCGGGTCCGATCGGACTGCTGCGCGGAATGATTACCGGGCGCCGGACATGAGGATGCAGGCATGATTTCGCGCCGGGGCCTGATCGCCGCAGCGCCCGCCGGCCTGCTGCTGGCCGGGTGCGACCGGCTGAACCGCAGCGCCGGCTGGCGCGCGATGCTGGAAAGCGGCGAAGACCTGCACAAGGGCGCGCAGCGCCTGCTCGGCGGCGATGCGCTGGCGCGTGAATTCCGGCCCGACCAGATGTCGCCCGTCTTCCGCATGAACGGCAACACCAGCGTGGCCGATCCGGTCTACCGCGCCCACGCCGCGCAGGGGTTCGCGCAGTGGGCGCTGGCGGTGGACGGGCTGGTGCGCCGGCCGCTGCGCCTGCCGCTGAGCGCGCTGAAAGCGATGCCGCAGCGGCGCCAGATCACTCGCCACGACTGCGTCGAGGGGTGGAGCGCGATCGGCCAGTGGCAGGGCCCCCAGCTGGCCGGGGTGCTGGCGCTGGCCGGCGTGCTGCCGGCGGCGCGCTATGCCGTGTTCCACTGCGCCGACAGTTTCGGGACGCGGCCCTATTACGAATCGATCGACCTGCACGACGCACTGCACCCGCAGACGATCCTGGCCTGGGCGATGAACGGCGCGCCGCTGAGCGAAGGCCACGGCGCCCCGCTGCGCCTGCGGGTCGAGCGCCAGCTCGGCTACAAGCACGCCAAGTTCGTCATGCGGATCGAACTGGCCGACAGCCTGGCGCGGTTCTACGGCGGCAAGGGCGGCTACTGGGAAGATGCCGGTGCCTATGCCTGGTATGCCGGCATCTAATCGGCTGATTTCGCTGATGACATTTGGTTCATGACAGGGCCACGCCCGCGATGCTAGGCGCGCCGCCGATGGATACCGCCAAAACGCCGCTCGCCCGCCGTCCCTTCCTGCGCGGGCTCATGCAGCTTCTGGCGGCAGTACTGGTGGCGTTGCCGCTGCCCGCCGCGGCGCAGGTGATGCTGACCTTTCACAGCTTCACCGGGTCCTACTTCATCGGCCGCTTTCCCCATGCCTTCATCTCGATGGCGGGCACGCTCGACGGCAATGGCCAGCGGATCGAGGAGAACTACGGCTACACCGCCAAGCATCTGTCGACCAAGATCCTGTCGGGCAACGTCGAGGGCACGATCATGATCGAGAAGCCCAAGTACCTGACCAGCACCAACCGCCACTTCACCGTCGCGATCAGCGACGCGCAGTATCATGCCATCGTCGCCGAAATGGTCCGCTGGCGCGACGCGCCGGGCAAGGCCTACAACCTGGACCATCACAACTGCGTCCACTTCGTGGCCAGGATCGCCGAGCTGGTGGGGATCAACGCGCCGGTGCCGCAGAACATGGTGCGCAAGCCCAAGCAGTGGCTCAACTACGTCACCACGCTGAACCCGCAGCTGCACGCCCAGCCGGTCAAGTAGGCTACATCACCCGCCGGACTTCGCCGACGGTGTAAAGCCGCACGTCGCTCAGCACCGGGGGGTGCGCATCGAGCGCCGCCTCGAACGCCGCCAGCACCGCACCGCCCGCGTGCGCGGTCAGCGCGCGGTCGTCTTGCCAGCGTTCGGTCACGCGGAACACCGCCGGGTCGGCGATGTCGCGGCCGACCGCATGATGCAGGCAGCCTGCTTCGGCGCGGGTGGCGGCAGTAAAGACGGCAATGTGAGGCAACATGGCGTCGACATCGTCAGGCGCGAACATCAGCCACCCTTCGACCATGAGCATACGTCGTCCTTTCCGGCGCGACCCGGTCAGGCGACCGCATGATGGCGCAAATCCATGATTCGCGTGCCGCCGTGCAACCCGATTGCGTCAGAGCGTGAGAAAAAGCCCGGCGAGCGCCGCGCTCATCAGGTTGGAGAGGCTGCCCGCGGCCAGCGCCTTCATCCCCAGCCTGGCGATGACCGGACGCTGATTGGGCGCCAGCCCGCCGGTGACCGCCATCTGGATCGCGATCGAACTGAAATTGGCAAAGCCGCACAGCGCGAAGGTGACGATCGCCTGGGTCTTGGCCGACAAGTCGGTCGCGGTGCCCAGGTCGATGAAGGCGACGAATTCGTTGAGGACGATCTTGGTGCCGAAAAAGCCGCCCGCGCGCAGTGCCTCGGCCCAGTCGGGCGCGCCCAGCAGCAGGAAGATCGGCGCGAAGACATAGCCGATCAGCAACTGGAACGACCATTCCGGGTGGCCGAAGAAGTGCCCGACCCAGCCGACGAAACCGTTGGCGAGCGCCACCAGCGCGACGAAGGCCAGCACCATCGCGCCGACCGCGACCGCCAGCTTGACGCCGGTCTGCGCACCTTGCGCGGCGGCCATGATCAGGTTGGCGGGCTTTTCCTCGTCATGATCGACCGCGACGGGTTCATCGAGGTGGACGCCGGGCTGGGCGGTTATCTCGCCGCGGTTGAGCGCCGCCGCCTGGAGCGCGGCGGGCGGGGGCGCATGCTCGACCGCTTCGTCGGCCGCGGCCTCGGCCTCGGCGGTGGTGGCGGCATTCGGCAGCGGCTCGACCGCGTCGGGCATGATGATCTTGGCCATCAGGATGCCGCCGGGCGCCGACATGAAGGCGGCGGCGACCAGGTAATCGATGCGGATGCCCATGCTGGCGTAGGCCGCCAGGATCGTGCCGGCCACACCGGCCATGCCCACGCTCATCAGGCAGAACAGCTGCGGCGGGGTCAGCGCGGCCAGGAACGGGCGGATGACCAGCGGCGATTCGCTTTGCCCGACAAAGATGTTCGATGCCGCCGACAGGCTTTCGATCCGGCTGATCCCGGTGACCTTCTGCAGACCGCCGCCGATCCAGCGGATCACGAGCTGCATCACGCCCAGGTAATACAGCACCGAGATCAGCGCGGCGAAGAAGATGATCACCGGCAGCGCCGAGATGGCGAACGAATTGCCGCCGATTTCGGGCTTCGCCAGCGGGCCGAACAGGAAATCGACCCCCGCCTTGGCATAGCCCAGCAGCGCCTCGACCCCGCGCGACATGCCGTGCAGCAGCGCGTTGCCCCACGGCACGTACAGCACCAGCGCGGCGAAGCCGGCCTGGAGCGCGAAGGCGGCGCCGACCACGCGCAGGCGAATCGCCCGGCGGTTGGAAGAGAGCGCAAAGGCGATGAGGAGGATCAGCGCGATCCCGAGCAGGCTGTAGACGACGGACATGAAGGCAATGCGCTCCCCGGCGCGAAATGGTTCGTTGCGGCGGTGGTAACGTGCCGCCGCGCGTGCGCAAGCGCGCAAGCTTTCCGCTTCCACAGCATCGCCCCAGCCGCTACGTCCGCGCGCCATGGAAAACGTTGTCGACACACCCGTTTCCGCATCCCCGCGGATCGCCAATCCCGTCCTTGTGCCCAAGGGCCTGTTCCTGTTCGCGCTGCTCTATGGCGGGATGGTGCCGCTGGGCGGGTTCCTGGGCACGAAGCAGGTGGCGCTGGGGCCGCTGGCGGTGGAAGCGGGAATCTTCCCGTTCCTGACCCTGGTGGCGATCAGCAGCGCCTTTGCCGAACTGTACGGCAAGCAGACCGCCGACCGGCTGGTGCGGTTCGGCTTCGTGCCGCTGGTCCTGGCGATCCTTCTGGCGCTGTTCGTGCTCAAGCTGCCGACCGATCCCGACATGTACCCGCCGGCCAAGGACGCCTTTCCGATCATCGTGGGGCAATCGTGGCGGATGATGGCGGCGGGGATCGTGGCCTACGGCGTGTCGGTCACGCTCAACATCTGGATTTTCGACCGGCTGCGCGGCGCCACCGGGGCGATGGCCGGGCTGCGCGGGTTCATCGCCGCGGCGCTGAGCCAGATCGTCGACACGCTGATCTTCATCACCGTTTCGTTCCTGGGCGAACGGCCGATCCTGGACCTGATGCTGGGCCAGATGCTGGCCAAGGTCGTCCTTTCCGCGGTGCTGGTCCCGATCGTGATCGGCGTGGTGGTCAGGATGGCGCGCCGGCTCGACGCGGACAGCACGCTGGGCGCGCAGGCCTGATGGCACACACGCTTGACCCCGCGATGCTGGCCAAGGCGGAGACCCTGGTCGAGGCGCTGCCCTACCTGCAGCGCTATGCCGGGCGCACCTTCGTGGTGAAATACGGCGGCCACGCGATGGGCGATCCGGACCTCGCGACCAATTTCGCCGAGGACGTGGTGCTGCTCAAGGCCTGCGGCATCAACCCGGTGGTGGTCCACGGCGGCGGCCCGCAGATCGGCGCGATGCTGAAGAAGCTGGGCGTCGAATCGCGCTTCGTCGACGGCCTGCGGGTGACCGACAAGGAAACCGCGCAAGTGGCCGAGATGGTCCTGTCGGGCGCGATCAACAAGGAACTGGTCGGCTGGATCGCCGGCGCCGGCGGCAAGGCGCTGGGCATTTCGGGCAAGGACGGCGGCATGGTCACCGCGACCAAGGTTTCGCGCACCAGCCGCGATCCCGACAGCCAGATCGAAAGCGTGGTCGACCTGGGCTTCGTGGGCGAACCCACCACCGTCGACACCGCGATCCTGACCACCGCCTGCGAAGCCGGCATGATCCCGGTGATCGCTCCGATCGCGCCGGGCAAGGACGGCGCAACCTACAATATCAACGCCGACACGATGGCCGGCGCGGTCGCCGCGGCGCTGGGCGCGGCGCGGCTGTTCCTGCTGACCGACGTGGCCGGCGTGCTGGATCAGGACGGGCAGTTGCTGACCGACCTGACCCCCGCCGACATCGATGGCCTGAAGGCGGACGGCACGATCACCGGCGGCATGATCCCCAAGCTGGAAACCTGCGTCCACGCGGTCGAGGCCGGGTGCGAGGCGGCGGTCGTGCTTGACGGGCGGGTCCCGCACGCGATGCTGCTCGAATTCTTCACCAGCCGCGGCGCGGGCACGCTGATCCGCAAGGGCTGACGATGCGAGGACAAGCAATGCACAAAGCCGCCGCCCCCCTGTTCCTGGCCGCGCTGGCCGCCTGCAACCAGCAGGCGAACGCGCCGCTGCCGGGCGAAACGGCGACCCCGGCGGTTTCCGCCGCGCCGGCCCCGATGCCCAGCGCGCCGGCCGCCGTCGCCGCGACGACGGCGGCGCCGCTGCCGGTTGCCGCGCCCACGCCGTCCGCCTCGCGCGATCCGCAGGCGGTGCTGATCGAGTGGGCGCGCGCGGTCAGCCTGCGCGACTGGACGCTGGCGCGCGCTTACTGGGGCGATCACGGAGAGCGCAGCGGGCTGAGCGAGCAGGCCTTCGCCGCCAGGTGGGGCAAGCTGGCCGACCCGCAAGTCGACATCGGCAAGGGCAGCCAGGAAGGCGCCGCCGGATCGCTGTACTACACCGCCCCGATCACGATCCGCGACGGCAAGCGCACGATCAAGGGCGAAGTGGTGATCCGCCGCGTCAACGACGTCGACGGCGCCACGCCCGAGCAGCTGCGCTGGCACATCGAGAGCACGACCTTAGCAATCTAGCGGCCTGGCAATCTAGCGGCCCGGCAATCTAGCGGCGCGCGCGCCGCTGCGCTAAGCGGCAAGCGCAACTCTATCGGAAAAGGCCGCACCTGTGCTGTTCCTGACGCTCGTCCAGATCATCGACTACCTGATTTCGATCATCATCTTCCTGGTGATCGTCCAGTTCGTGCTCAGCCTGCTGATCTCGTTCAACGTCGTCAACTTCCACAACCAGCTGGTTGCCGCGGTGTGGAAGGCGGTCAACGCCATCCTCGAGCCGATCCTGCGCCCTGTGCGGCGCTTCATGCCCGATACCGGCGCGCTCGACCTGTCGCCGATGGTGGTCATCATCGTGCTGCAGATCCTGCGCATCGTGCTCAGCAACCTCGCCGCCGCGCAGCTGGGCGGATGAGCGCCGCGATCATCGACGGCAAGGCCTTCGCGGCCGAGCTGCGCGCCCGCATCGCGGTCCACGCCGCCGCGTTCGAACGCGCTGCCGGGCGCAAGGCCGGGCTGGCCGTGGTGCTGGTCGGCAGCGACCCGGCGAGCGAGGTCTATGTCCGGTCCAAGGGCAAGCAGACGATCGAGGCCGGCATGGCCAGCTTCGAGCACAAGCTGCCCGCCGATGCCACCGAGGATGCATTGCTCGACCTGGTCGCCAGGCTGAACGCCGATCCGGCGGTCGACGGCATCCTGGTCCAGCTGCCGCTGCCCGCGCACATGGACGAAACCAAGGTGATCGCCGCGATCGACCCCGACAAGGACGTCGACGGCTTCACCGTGGTCAACGCCGGGCGCCTCGCCACCGGGCTCGACGGGTTCGTGCCGTGCACGCCGCTTGGCTGCCTCATGCTGCTGAAGGACCGCCTGGGCGACCTTGCGGGCAAGACCGCGGTGGTGATCGGGCGCTCCAACATCGTCGGCAAGCCGATGGCGCAACTGCTGCTGAAGGAAAGCTGCACCGTCACCATCGCGCACAGTCGCACCGCCGACCTGGCGCGAGTGGTGCGCGGCGCGGACATCGTCGTAGCCGCCGTGGGCCGTCCGGAAATGGTCAAGGGCGATTGGCTGAAGCCCGGCGCCTGCGTCATCGACGTGGGCATCAACCGGTTGCCGCCCGCCGATGGGGCAGCGAAAGGCCGGCTGGTGGGCGACGTCGATTTCGCCTCCGCCAGCCAGGTTGCCGGCGCCATCACGCCGGTGCCGGGCGGGGTCGGCCCGATGACGATCGCGGTGCTGCTGCGCAACGCGCTGGTGGCGGCGCATCGCAACGCCGGGGTGGCGCTGGCGGCGGGCGCGATCTAGGCTGGCGCGCATGATCCGCGCCCTCGCCCCCCTGCCCCTCGCGATCGCCCTGATCGCCTCCCTCAGCGCCTGCGCCGCGGGCCCGCAATTCCCGCGCGACCGCAACTTCAGGCAGGGCGCCAACCCCAGCGCCGCCATCGCCGCGGAGCTGGCCTTTGCGCAGCTGGCGCAGGCCAAGGGCCAGTGGACCGCCTTTCGCGAAACCGCGACCGGCGACGCGGTGATGTTCGTGCCGCAGGCCGTGCAGGCGCAAGCCTGGCTCAAGAACCGGCCCAACCCTGCCAGCGCGGTGACCTGGCAGCCGCAGCAGGTGTGGTCGAGCTGCGACGGATCGATCGCGGTGACGCGCGGCGCCTGGCAAAACCAGGGCACGGCCGGCATCTTCACCACCGTGTGGCAGCGCCAGAAGGACGGCGGTTACAAGTGGGTGCTCGACCAGGGCGAGGCGGTGACCGCCGCGCAGCCGGTGCCCGAGATGATCGCCGCCAAGGTTGCCACCTGCAAGCCCGGCGCGCCGGCCGTCATCACGCCGGGCGCCGCGGGCGATCGCCGCAGCGGCGCCAGCGCCGACGGAACGCTGCGCTGGCACACCGCGGTGCGGGCCGACTGCGGCCGCGACTACATCGTGTCGTCGTGGAACGGCACGCGCTTCGACGAGGTCTATTCCCGCAGTTTCGCGGCGCCGCCGGCGACACAGCGCCCCGCTGGCGGCTGCGCCTGACGTGCTGGACCTGTTCCTGTCCGCCTTCATCACGCTGTTCGTGGTGATCGACCCGCCGGGCTGCGCGCCGATCTATGCCGGGCTCACCGCCGGGGCATCGCGGGCCCAAGCGCGCACGATGGCGCTGCGGGCCTGCGTGATTGCCACCGCGATCCTGCTGGTCTTCGCTCTGGTAGGCGAAAAGCTGCTTGGCGCGCTGCATATCGAACTCGACGCCTTCCGCATCGCCGGGGGCATCATGGTGTTCCTGATCGCGCTCGACATGGTGTTCGAGAAGCGCACCCAGCGGCGCGAAGAGCGCGCCGAGAAGATCCGCGAGACCCCGGAGATCGAGGACGTCTCGGTGTTCCCGATGGCGATGCCGATGATCGCCGGGCCGGGATCGATCGCCACGATCATGCTGCTGATGGGCCGCGCCCACGGCACCGAGGCGACGCTGGCGATCCTGGCCGCGCTGGCCGCGGTCATGGTCCTGACACTGCTGTCGCTGTTTGCGGCCGGACCGCTGCTCAAGCTGCTGGGCGCCCGGGTAGAGGCGGTGATCACGCGCCTGCTGGGCGTGCTGCTGGCGGCGCTGGCCGCGCAGTACGTGATCGACGGCATCAAGGGCGTGCTGGGCTGACGCCTTTCGTCCGGCGCTGTTGCCCGACCCTATTGCAAGGTGACGCGGTCCTCGTCGCCGTCGCGCTTGCCGAAGAACTGCATCAGCTGGACCAGCAGTTCGCACCGCGCCGACAGGCTGTCGGCTTCGAGCAGCGCCTGCTTGGCGGCGGGATCGAACGGCGCGATCTGGCTGACCCCGTCGATCAGCGAGACGTCATCGAGCCGGGTGACCTGCTCCCAGTCGACGCGGTAACCCTGCGCCTCCGCAAATCGGCGCGCCTCGCGCTCGAACCCGGCGCGTTCGATTGGGGCCAGCGCGGCGCCCTCGTCATCGGTCAGCAGCTCCGCCTCGACCTGGCGGAACGGGGTGGTGACGTCGAGCTCGCGCAGCACGCGAAAGCGCGCTTCGCCCTCGAGCACGATGTTGAAGCGGCCGTCCTCCAGCGCCTCGACCTCGCCGATCTTGCCGAGGCAGCCGACCGCGTAGAGCGGGTCGCCATCCTCGGCACCCGCCCTTGCCGGGGACATCCGGGGCTGGATCATGCCAATGCGGCGGTCGCGCGCCAGCGCGTCTGAAACCAGCGCGCGGTAACGCGGCTCGAATATATGGAGCGGCAGCGCCAGCCCGGGATAGAGCAGCGCGCCCGAAAGCGGAAAGAGCGAGATCCGCACCGCCGCGCCCGTCAGCCGAACAGGATCGTCGACAGCTTGCGGCGCTGCGCCGAAACCCAGGGGTTCTCCAGGCCGACCGCCTCGAAAATCTGCAGCAGCCTGGTGCGCGCCGCGCCCTTGTTCCATTCGCGGTCGGCGGCGATCATCGCCAGCAGCGCGGCTGCGGCATCGTCGCGGTGGCCGGCGGCGAAGGCGGCGTCGGCATAGGCGAACTGCGCGTCCATGTCGGCCGGGCGCTCGGCGGCGGCGGCGCGCAGCGCGGTCAGGTCGCCTTCGTCGGGTGCATCGGCGGCCAGCGCCAGCCCGGCCCGGGCCTGTGCCAGCGCGGGGTCGGCGGCTAGCGCGGGATCGAGCGCGTCCAGCACGCCCTGCGCCTCGTCGCGGCGGCCAGCGGCGGTCAGCGCGCGGACAAGCCCCGCCTGCGCGGCGGGATCGTCGGGCGCCATGTCGACGATCTGAGCGAAGATGCCCGCGGCGCGTTCGCCGTCGCCGGCGGCCAGGACCTCTTCACCCATCGCCAGCAGCGGGGCGACATCGGCGGCAGGATCGGCCGCGCCGGTGATCTGAAGCTGCGCCAGCAACTGATCGATGGTCTGCTTCAATTGCGATTCGCTGCGCGCGTTCGTCAGGTCGGCCACCGGCTGGCCCTGGAACATCGCGTAGACCGTAGGGATCGAGCGCACCTGGAACTGCGCGGCGATGAACTGTTCCTCGTCGACGTTGACCTTGGCCAGGACCACGCCCTTGCCCGCATAGTCGGCGGCGACCTTTTCCAGCACCGGCGTCAGCGCCTTGCACGGTCCGCACCATTCGGCCCAGAAATCGAGGATCACCAGGTTGGTCATCGACGGTTCGACGACGTCCTTGCGAAAGCGGTCGACCGCTTTCTGCTCGTCGAGGTTGAGCCCCATGCTGGCCAAATCGATGCTCCCTTGGGTTTGCGCGTTGCGGCCCCTTATGTGGGACGCCGGCCCGGTTTGTGAAGGCTTGCCGGCAATGCACGAAAGCGCTTGCGGCCCGCGAGGGGCGCTGCTAATCGCGCGCCTCTCCCCGGCCCCTGCCGCCACGGCAAGCGGGTTCTGGACGTTCGAGCGGGCGTAGCTCAGGGGTAGAGCACAACCTTGCCAAGGTTGGGGTCGAGGGTTCGAATCCCTTCGCCCGCTCCATTCTTTCCGTACATTTCCCCGGGACTGGGCCGGCCTGCGGCGCGGGATCGCGCGCGGTCTATCGTCATTGTGCGACTTGGTTCGACCTTTGGGCGGGATTGTGGCACAGGCTCGCCACCTTATTGCGGAAGCTTCCCATGAAGACGGCCAATCGGATCCAGAAGAACATCGTCGCCACGCTTGAGCGGCGCGCGCTCAACTGGCTGTGCGCGCGGCTGCCGGCGTGGGTGACGCCCGACATGCTGACCGCGACCGGGTTCGTGGGATCGTGCCTGGTGGCCGCCGGCTACATCTTCGCCAACTGGAACATCAACTGGCTGTGGCTGTCGATCGTGGCCTATTTCATCAACTGGTTCGGCGATTCGCTCGACGGCAGCGTGGCGCGCTATCGCCAGATCGAGCGGCCCAAGTTCGGCTACTTCATCGATCACAGCGCCGATGCGCTGGCCAACACGATCGTCGCGATCGGCATCGGGCTGGGGCCGTTCATCCGCCTCGACGTCGCGATCTACTGCCTGGTCGGCTACCTGCTGATGTCGATCCACACGTTCCTGGTGGCGCGCGTGATCGACGAGTTCCGGCTCTCGTACCTCGCCATGGGGCCGACCGAGCTGCGGCTGGTGCTGATCGGCATGACGCTGGCGATGTTCGGGTCCGACCGGACGGCCACGGTGTGGAACAGCTTTACGATCTACGACCTGGTCGTGATGTTCGCCGGATCGCTGCTGATCGTGATCTTCGTGATCCAGACGCTGGCGGTCGCCGCCAGGCTGGACAAGAAAGAGCTTTAATAGACCACGACGCTGCGGATCGATTCCCCGGCGTGCATCAGGTCGAAGCCCTTGTTGATCTCGTCCAGGGTCAGCACGTGCGTGATCATCGGGTCGATCTCGATCTTCCCGTCCATGTACCAGTCGACGATCTTCGGCACGTCGGTCCGGCCCTTGGCGCCGCCGAACGCGGTGCCGCGCCAGTTGCGCCCGGTGACGAGCTGGAAGGGCCGCGTCGCGATTTCCTTGCCCGCTTCGGCCACGCCGATGATGATGCTGGTGCCCCAGCCGCGGTGGCACGCTTCGAGCGCGGTACGCATGACCTCGGTGTTGCCGGTGGCATCGAAGGTATAGTCGGCGCCGCCGTCGGTCAGCTCGACGACTTTGGCCACGGTTTCCTCGCGCGAGAGGCCCTTGGAATTGAGGAAGTGGGTCATGCCGAAGCGGCGGCCCCATTCCTCGCGCTCGGGATTGATATCGACGCCGACGATGCGCCCGGCGCCCGCCAGCCGCGCGCCCTGGATGACGTTGAGGCCGATCCCGCCGAGCCCGAACACGACCACGTTCTCACCCACCTGGACTTTCGCGGTGTTGGTCACCGCGCCGACCCCGGTGGTGACCCCGCAGCCGATGTAGCAGCTGGTCTTGAACGGCGCGTCGGTGCGGATCTTCGCCACCGCGATCTCGGGCAGGACGGTGAAGTTCGAAAACGTCGAGCAGCCCATGTAGTGAAAGATCGGCTGCCCCTTGTAGGAGAAGCGCGTCGTCCCGTCGGGCATCAGCCCCTTGCCCTGGGTGGCGCGGATCGCGGTGCACAGGTTGGTCTTGCCGCTGAGGCACGACTTACACTGGCGGCACTCGGGGGTGTAGAGCGGGATCACGTGATCGCCCGGCGCCACGCTGGTCACCCCGGCGCCGACCTCGCGCACGATGCCCGCGCCTTCGTGGCCCAGCACGCTGGGGAAGATCCCCTCGCTGTCGAACCCGTCGAGCGTATAGGCGTCCGTGTGGCAGATGCCGGTCGCCATGATCTCGACCAGGACTTCGCCCGCCTTCGGCCCCTCGAGGTCGAGCTCGACGATCTCGAGCGGCTGCTTGGCGGCAAAGGCGACGGCGGCGCGGGTTTTCATCGAAAGCGGCTCCAGGACGTGAACGCGGAGCCGCTATCGGGCGCAGGGCGCCCGGCGGCAAGCCGGAATGCGGCGCGGGTTCAGAAGGGCAGCGCGGGTCCGGCGCAGATCAGCGCCAGCGCGCAGCCGCCGACCATGGCCATGCGAAGCCACTCTTCCGGACGCGCGAGGGCGGGAAGGTTGGCAGGCAGGCGGGCGGCGATGCGATCCATACGCGCGGCTATGCGCGCGAAAGGGCTAACGAAGCGTTAAACGGCCGGCATCTGCTGGCTGGCGCAGTGGAAGCTGCCGCCGCCGGCCAGGATCGCATCGGCCGGCAGCCCGATCGTGGCCCGCCCCGGAAACAGCTCGGCAATGGCCGCGACCCCGTCGGCATCGTGCACAGACCCGTAAGTCGGCACGACAACGAGGTTGGAGGTGACCGCGAAGTTCATGTAGCTCGCCGGCTCGATCCGGTCGGCGGTGGTGACGCGGCCCGGCGATGGGACCTCGCGCACGGTTACGCCGTAGGCTTCGGCGCGCGCCCTGGCATCGGCATAGATCGCTGTGTTGGGATCGTCAGGCCCGGTCGTGCGCGGCAGGGCGAGCACGTTCGGCGCCACGAACCGCGCCAGGTTGTCGACATGGCCGTCGGTGTGATCGTTGATAAGGCCCTTGCCCAGCCACAGCACGCGGTGAAAACCAAGATCCGAGGCGAGCCGCGCTTCGATGTCCGCGCGCGACAACGACGGGTTGCGATTGGGATTGAGCAGGCATTCCTCTGTGGTGACCACCAGGCCGGTGCCGTCGCCGTCGAGCGCGCCGCCTTCCAGCACCCAGTCGTGCGCTTCGATCGCAAGCCCGGCATCACGTGCCAGGTCGGCTCCCACCGTCTCGTCGCCCGCCATCACGTACTTGCCGCCCCAGCCGTTGAACGCGAACCGCTTGGCAACCGCGCCGCCGCCGCGGGTCAGTACCAGCGGCCCGGTGTCGCGCAGCCAGATGTCGCCATAGACGCGCTCGATCACCTCGACCGAGGGCGGGACGAGCGATTCCGCCCGCGCCCGGCCGGCGGCACCGTGCACCACCAGCTTCACCGCCTGGCCGCTGTCGGCGACCGCGCCGGCAAAGGCGGCGATCTGTTCCTGCGCGCGCGGCAGCACGCCCGGCCACTCGTCGGCCAGGTGCGGAAACCCGATCCACAGCCAGTCCTGCGGATGCCACTCTGGCGGCATCCGCAGCGCATCGCCGGTCATCGCGTCAGCAACCGCCCGAGGCGGCGCAATCCTTGTCGCGGATCGCGCGGAACTCGTCGCCGGCGCGCCAGTTCGGCCAGGCCTTGCTCATCGCCAGCATCCGCCCGAGCCGGTAGTACAGTTCGACCTGCTGGAGCGCACCCGACATGTCCCAGCTTTCCTGGTACTCGTCGGCGGGCTGGTGATAGCGGTTCCTGGTATAGTCCTCGCCGGCGGCTTCGCCCGCCGTCTTCCCGCCCCTGATCCAGTCGGACCCGGTGCCGACGTCGAACATCGGCACGCCGCGCTTGGCGAAGCTGAAGTGGTCGGAGCGGTAATAGCCGCCGCGTTCGGGATGGCTTTCGGGCGATTCGACCAGCCCCATCTGCTTTTCCACGATCCGCAGCGTGTCGGTCAGGTCGGATTTGTCGCCGCCGGTGATCGTCACGTCGCGCGCCGGGCTGCCCGGGCCGACCCCGTCCATGTTGACCCCGCCGACCGTGCGGTTCAGCGGATATACCGGGTTGGCGGCATAGAATTCGCTGCCCAGCAGGCCCGATTCCTCCAGCGTCACCGCCGCGAAGACCTGGCTCCGCTCGGCCGGGCCGGCGCGCTTGTTGGCCTCCGCCAGGGCGATCAGCGCCGCCACGCCGCTGGCGTTGTCGACCGCGCCATTGCAGATGTCGTCGCCGGTCTTGTCAGGCGCGCAGCGGCCCAGGTGGTCCCAGTGCGCGGTGTAGAGCACGTATTCGTCGGGCCGCTTGCTGCCCGGCTGGATGCCGATCACGTTGCGGCTGCGGCCGCGCTCGATCGTGTTGTCGAAGCTCATCGACGCCTTGAGGCCAAGCGGCACGGCACGAAAGCCCTTCTGCTTCGCCGCGGCGCTGAGCGCGGCCAGGTCCTGCCCGGCGGCCTTGAAGATCGCCTCGGCAACGGGCTTCTGGATCCAGCCGTTGGCGACCGTCTGGTCCATCGCGTCGTTGGCGGTCTGGGTATATTTCTGCGCCCCCGTCCAGCTGGAATTGACGACGTTCCAGCCATAGGCGGCGGGGAAGGTGTCGTGGACGATCAGCGCTCCGGTCGCGCCCTGGCGGGCGGCTTCCTCGAACTTGTAGGTCCAGCGGCCGTAGTAGGTCATGCGGCGGCCACGGAAGGGGCCGTCCTCTCCGGCCATCTCGTAGTCGGGATCGTTCACCAGGATGACCGCGGTCTTCCCCTTCATGTCGACCCCGGCATAGTCGTTCCAGCCCAGCTCGGGCGCGTTGATGCCATAGCCGACGAACACCAGGTCGCTGGCGTTGATGCGGGTCTGCGGCGTGACGCGGTAGGACCCGGCGACGAATTCGCTGCCATACTTGAAGCTCATCGTCTTGCCGCCGCCGCTGACCGTCAGCGGCGCGACGTTGCCGGCGGTAATCGTCACCGTCGGCACGTCCTGGGTCCACGATCCCTTGTTGCCCGGCTTCAGCCCGGCGGCCTTGAAGCGATCGATGATGTAGGCGACCGTCTTGTCCTCGGCCGGGGTGGCCGGGCCGCGGCCCTCGAACGCGTCGGACGACAGCGTGCGGATCGCGTCGCGCAGAGTATTTTCCGAAATCTGCGGGGCGGCCACGACGGGGATGCCGTCATCGGCGCGGGGGCGCTGCACGGTCGATGCGCAGGCGGCGGCAAGGCCGACCAGCGGAAGCAGCAGTGCGGACTTGCGATTACGATACCAGGCCATCGGGCGCGGACCCCCTGTTGTTACAAGATTGCGCCACCGTGGCAGAGCCGTGCGCGCGCTTCAAGCGCCCCGGGCGCCTTGATTGCCCGGTTGCGAACGGGCAGGGCTGGCCAATGGCCGACGCCGCGACAGACTGGGACGGAGCGCTGGCGCGCGCGCGCGCCGAAGCGCCCTTCCTGGCCGCGGCGCTCGACCGCCGCCCCGATCTGGCCGAACTGCTGGCGCGCGGCGCGGGCGAGGCCGCGCTGGACCTTGCCACGGCCGCCACCGGCGACGACGTCGGCACCGCGCTGCGGCGGCAGAAGCTTGGCATCGCGCTGACGCTGGCGATCGGCGACCTGGCCGGTGCGTTTCCGCTTGCGCGTGTGATGACGGAGCTGAGCGCCTTTGCCGATCGCGCGCTGGACAGCGCGATGGCAGAAGCGGTTACCCGCGGCTTCGATGCCGCGCCCGCCGGGATGCTGGCGCTGGCGCTGGGCAAGCACGGCGCAGGTGAGCTCAACTACAGCTCCGACATCGATCCGATCCTGCTCTACGATCCCGAGCGGCTGCCGCGCCGGCCCCGCGACGAGCCGGGCGAGGCCGCCAACCGCGCGGCGCGCCGCGTGGTCGAAACGCTGGGGCGCGTCGATGCCGAGGGCTATGTCTTCCGCGTCGACCTGCGGCTGCGCCCGGCCAGCGAGGTCAGCCCGCTGGCGATCCCGGTCGAAGCCGCCCTGACCCATTACGAATCGAGCGCGCTGGCGTGGGAACGCGCCGCCTTCATCCGCGCCCGCGCCTGCGCGGGAGACATCGCCGCGGGCGAGGCGTTCCTGGCCGCGATCCGCCCGTTCGTGTGGCGCCGCAGCCTGGACTTCGGGACCATCGCGGATATCGCCCGGCTGACCGCGCGGATCCGCGCCAACCATGCCGGCGCGCCCAGTCCCGGCCCCGGCTACGACCTGAAACGCGGCCGCGGCGGCATCCGCGAGGTCGAGTTCTACGCCCAGATCCACCAGCTGATTCACGGCGGCCGCGACCCCGAACTGCGCCAGCGCGGCACCCGCGCGGCGCTCGACGCGCTGGCGGCGGCCAACCTGATCCCGCCCGGCGATGCCGAGGTGCTGGGCACGGCCTATGACCGGCTGCGCGTGATCGAGCACCGGTTGCAGATGGTGGCGGACCAGCAGACGCACAGCCTGCCGGGCGATAGCGTCGCGATCGACGCGGTCGCCCGCCTCGACGGGCTGGCGGACGGCGCCGCGCTGGTGGCCGAGCTGACCGCGGTGACCGAGGCGGTCGGCAGCCGCTACGACGCGCTGATCGCCTCGCAGGGCGAGCCTGCCAGCCGCACCGTCGCCGCCGGCCCGGTCACAGGTTCCGCGCTGGCGGCGGAGCTGGCGGGCCTGGGTTTCGCCGATCCTGCCGCGCTGGCCCACCGTATCGAGGGCTGGCGCGGCGGACGGCTGCGGGCGCTGCGCAGCGAGGCCGGGCGCGCCGCCTTCGATGCCGTGCGCGGGCCGCTGCTGGCCGCGTTCGCAGCCGCGCCCGAGCCGGACCGGGCGCTGGCGCGGTTCGAAAGTCTGCTCGCCGGGCTGCCCAGCGCGGTCAACCTGTTCAACCTGCTGGAAGCGCGGCCGGCGCTGACCGGCCTGCTGGCGCGCGTGCTGGGACTGGCGCCGCCGCTGGCCGACGAACTGGCGCGCCGCGCCGACCTGCTCGACCCGTTGATCGATGCCCGCGCCTTCGACCTGCCGGGCAGCGTGGCCGACCTGGCCGCCGATTTCGCCCCCGGCGCCGACGAGGACGATTACCAGGCCGCGCTCGACCGCGTGCGCCTGCGCGTGGGCGAGCAGCGCTTTGCCCTGGGCGTCCAGCTGATCGAGCATGCCACCGACCCGCTGGCGATTTCCGAAGCGCTGGCGCGCGTCGCCGAGGCCGCCATCGTCGTCCTGACCGAGGCGACCGAGGCCGAGTTCGTCAAGGCGCACGGGCACGTGCCGGGGGGCGAGCTGGTCGTGCTCGGGTTCGGACGCATGGGCGGCGGCGCGCTGACGCACGCCTCCGACCTCGACCTGGTATTCGTCTTCACCGGCGATCACGGCGCGCAATCGGATGGCGACAGGGCGCTGGGCGCGACGCTCTATTTCAACCGCCTGGCGCAGCGAATCGTCGGCGCGTTGAGCGTGCCGACCGCGGCGGGCGCGCTGTACGAGGTCGACACCCGTCTGCGCCCGTCCGGCGCGCAGGGGCCGCTGGCGGTGAGCCTGGCCAGCTTCGCGCGCTATCAGCGCGAGCAGGCCTGGACCTGGGAGCACATGGCGCTCGCACGCGCGCGCCCGGTGGCGGGATCGCCCGGCGCGCGCGCCGCACTGGCCGATGCCATCGCCGCCGAACTGGCGCATCCGCGCGAACCGGACAAGCTGCGCGCCGACGTGCTGGCGATGCGCGCCGAGATGCAGCGCCACAAGCCGGCGCGCGGTCCGCTCGACGTCAAGCTGATGCGCGGCGGGCTGGTCGATGCCGAGTTCCTGATCCACTACCTGCAACTGCGTGAGCGCCGCGGCCTGGTCGCCGATCTCGACCGGGCGGCCGCCGAACTGGCCGAGGCCGGGTTTCTCGATCCGGCGCTGGGCCGCGCGCAGCGGGCGCTGACGCGGGTGCTGGTCGCCGCCCGCCTGCTCGCTCCCGATGCGCAGATCCCCCCGCCTGCGGCACAGGCGGTGCTTGCGGCCAGCTGCTGCAACGGCGAATGGGAAGCGCTGATGGCCATCGTCGCCGAATCGCGCGCCGTCATCGCGGCGGCATGGCGAACCACCTTCGGCGAGGCCCTGGAAGGAGACACCGCATGACCGACCGTCCGCAGCCGGGCGACACCCTGCCCGACATCGCGCTCGAAGGCGCGGACGGCGCGCCGATGCGCCTGGCGGACTTCAGGGGCCGCAAGCTGGCGGTGTTCTTCTACCCCAAGGACGATACCCCCGGCTGCACGACCGAAAACCGCGACTTCACCGCACTGGCGGACGAATTCGCCGCCGCCGATACGGCGCTGCTGGGCGTCAGCAAGGACAGCGCCGCGCGCCATGCCAGGTTCGCCGCCAAGTACGCGCTGGCCCACCCCCTCGCCACCGACGCGGCCGAGAACGGCCTCAGCGACGCGATCGGGGTGTGGACCGAAAAGCAGAACTACGGCCGCACTTACATGGGCATGGTGCGCACGACCTACCTGATCGACGCCGACGGCAAGGTCGCCCGGGTGTGGGACAAGGTGAAGGTCAAGGGCCACGCCGCCGAGGTACTGGCGGCGGCGCAAGGCCTGTGAGCGCTGCGGTGGCTAGCGCGTGACCAGCGTCGGCGCTGCCATTGCCGCCGTCCTTGCGACTGCCGACCCGCGCGCCAAGGCGATGGGCGCGCGCGACGTGGCGCGCGGCTGGCGCGGCGGCCGGCTGGCCTGGGATTTCGCGCCGCTGCCCGATCGTCCGGCGCGGCCGGCTGCGCCCGAACTGCTGCCGCCGAACCGGATGCCCAAGCGCGGGAAGGGTGGCTCCGAGCGCGCGCGCATCGCGCTGTGGCACGCCCTGGCGCATATCGAGTTCGTCGCCATCGACCTTGCGCTCGACATGGCGGGCCGGTTCGGCGCGGCGCGCGGACCTGCGTTCGTTGCCGATTTCCTGGCAGTCGCCGCCGACGAGGCGATGCACTTCGCGCTGCTGTCGCGCCATCTTCAAGCGCTCGGCTCCCACTACGGCGCGCTGCCCGCGCACGACGGGCTGTGGGATGCCGCCGACGCGACGCGGCATGATGTCGCCGCGCGGCTGGCGCTGGTCCCGATGGTGCTGGAAGCGCGCGGCCTCGACGTGACGCCGCAGACGTTGGAACGGGTCCGGGGCGCCGGCGACGAACGCGGCGCCCGCATCCTGAGTCGCATCCTTGACGACGAAATCCGCCACGTCGCGGTGGGGACAAGGCATTTCATCGCAGTCGCGGCCGAACGGCGCGAATCTGCGGAAATCCTTTTCCAAACGTTAATTTCGGAGCACTTCAGGGGGGGCCTTAAGCCGCCGTTCAACGACTCGGCGCGTCAGGCAGCCGGTTTGTCGCGCAACTTCTACGCCGGGGTTGTGACACCCGCATAGTCCTGTTCTACCAATACTCACGAGACGGCGGGGGGTTCCGACCATCTCAAAAAAAGTTTCCGGATCAGCATCCTGCTGGCCCGGCGAACAGGGGTTCACGGCAATCGCCCGCTTGCGGACGGTAGCCCGAACAAAGGTTTTGAACGTGGTCGCTAACACGATTTTTTCTTCGGTTCGCAAGGTTGCTGTCGCAGCCGTGGCGCTCGCCGGCCTGACTGCCGCTCACCCGGCCTTCGCCGCCAGCGCCAACGCCGACATCAACGCGCCGCTGCGCGCCGCCGAAGCTTCGCATACTGCCGCTCCGGCCGGTGACGAGGAATTCCGCCGGCTCTATTCAAGCTGGCAGTCGTCGAACTTCGCCGGTGCCCGCACCGCCACCACCGCTGTCGCCCCGATGGGCAGCATCTCGACGATGAGCAAGGGGATCCCGTCGCGCGCGCCCCTCGCCAGCATCACGATGTCGAGCAACTTCGGCATGCGTGAGCACCCGGTGATCGGCGGCTATCGCATGCACAAGGGCATCGACCTGCCCAGCCCGGTCGGCACCCCGATCTATGCCACCGCCGACGGTGTCGTCGAACGCGCCGACTGGTTCTCGAGCTACGGCCTCTATGTCGCCATCGAGCACAGCAACGCGATCGAAACCCGCTACGGCCACATGAGCCGCATCGCGGTCGCTGCTGGCCAGCAGGTCCACAAGGGCGACGTGATCGGTTACGTCGGCACCACCGGTCGCTCCACCGGCCCGCACCTTCACTACGAAGTCCGCGTCAACGGCGAAGCCGTCAACCCGGTGGCCTACATGACCGACGCCGGCGCCACGCGCCTCGCCTCGGCCGACGGTTCGCAGTTCGCCCGCCGCTGATACGGCAGGGCCGGCCCCGGCACCCGGATCAACCGGGGCGGGGCACAAGCATCGGGGAGGATGCAGGACAAAGGCGGCTCAGGCCGCCTTTTTCTTTGCCCCCTGCGCGGCCGGTCAGTCGCCCGCGACCGTCATCCCGTCGACACGCAGCGTCGGCACGTTGACCGCGCGGTGCCATTCCAGGTCGTCCGCAGCGGACATTTGCGCGAACATGTCGACCAGGTTGCCCGCGATGGTGAATTCGGCGACCGGCCCGGCCAGCTGGCCGCCGACGATGCGAAAGCCCGCCGCGCCGCGGCTGTAGTCGCCGGTTACCGGGTTGACGCCCTGCCCGATGAGCTCGGTCACATAGACGCCGTCGGCGATGTCGGCCATCAGCGCGGCCGGGCTGACCGTCCCCGCCACCAGGTGCAGGTTGCTGGCCCCCGCGCCGGGTGCACCGCCGCCGCCGCGCACCGCCTGGCCGGTCGGTTCACGGCCGAGCTGGCGCGCCGCGGCACTGTCCATCAGCCATTCGCCCAGCACCCCGTCGCTGACCAGTTCGCGCTGCGCGGTGGGCAGGCCCTCGCCGTCGAACGGGCGCGAACGCAGGCCGCGGCGGCGCAGCGGATCGTCGATGATGGTGATGCCGCGCGCCAGCACCTGCTGGCCGCCGCGATCGCGCAGGAAACTGGAACCGCGCGCGATGGCGGCCCCGTTCATCGCCCCGACCAGGTGGCCCACCAGCGAATCGCCGACGCGCGGATCGAACACCACGCTCATCGGTCCCGACGTGAGGCGCCCGGGATTGAGCCGCGCCACCGCGCGCGTCCCCGCCAGCCGTCCGATCGACTCGGGATCGGCCAGGTCGGCGGCGTGGTGAGCGCTGCGCCAGGCATAGTCGCGCTGCATCGCGCCGCCCGCCCCGGCAACGACGCTGGCCGCCAGCGAATGGCTGGTCCCGGCGTATCCGCGCACGAAGCCGTGGCTGGTTGCCAGGGCAAAGACGTTGCGCCCGGCCCCGGCGCTGCCGCCTTCCGAATTGGTAACGCCGGCAACGGCCCGTGCCGCGTCCTCGGCCGCCTCGGCGCGCTCACGCAGCGCCTGCGGGCTTGGGTCGGCGGGGTCATCGATGTCGAGGTCGGGCGCGGCGCCGCTCAGCAGCCGGTCTTCCGGCGCGAGCCCGGCAAAGCGGTCTTCGGGCGCGGCGCGGGCCATCGCCACCGCACGCTCGGCCAGTTCGCGCAAGGCATCGGCCGACAAGTCGCTCGACCCGATCGAGGCCGAGCGCGCGCCCACGAACACGCGCAGGTCGACATGCTCGCTTTCCGAACGCTCGACATCCTCGAGCTTGCCCAGCCGTACCGAGACCGAGTCCGAGGCGCCCCCGCCGTAAACCGCATCGGCGGCATCGGCGCCGGCAGCGCGCGCGCGCTCGACAAGGGCGTGAGCGCAATCCTGGGCGGCAGCGGCGGTCAGCATCGAGAACTCCGGATCGCGGGGTAGAAGCGCCGATCTAGGGTCCGGGGCCGCGAACGGCAATGCGCGCGGGGCGGCGCCCGCGCAAAAGCGTCAGCGGCCGAAGGCCAGCGCCAGCACCTTGAACACGCCGGTGACGACGAAGGGCAGCCCGATCGCCAACAGCCACAGCGCGATCATGTCGCGGCGAAATCGCGGCGCCAGCGCCGGGTCGGCGGCCTGGACCGCGTCGAGCCGCCCCCACCGGCGTTCGAAACGGCGGCAGGCGGGAATGATGGCGATCACCAGCACGACCAGCGCGAAATAGGGCAGCATCGACGTACCCTCGGCATGAAGGGCGCTCATCGTGACGAAAATCTGCAGCGCGGTGTAGACCAGCAGCGCCCACGCCACCGCGTTCGACATCCGCTTGCGCCAGTCGATCGCGCGAACCGGCGCGGCGTCTTCGTAGCTGTGGTCGAGCGTTGCCATCGAACGTCCCCTTTTGTCCCTCGGGCACTAAACACCACCCGGGCAGCGCGATCAACCCCGCGCCGGACGGGATGCCGCCGCCGCGCGCCCCGGCCATGCACAAACCTTGCCAGTCGGCGCCAAGCACGCTTGCGGCGCTTTCGCCGCGGACGTAAAACGCCGCGGCATGACCGACACCGAAACGCTGCCGCGCCCCGAGGCTCCACAGGATCCAGCCGTCGCCGCGGCGGGCGGGCTGGAAGTGATCTCGATCGCGAAGAGCTATGACAAGCGCGCGGTCCTGACCGACATCTCGCTGTCGGTCGCCAAGGGCGAGGTGCTGGGCCTGCTGGGCCCCAACGGCGCCGGCAAGACCACCTGCTTCTACTCGATAATGGGCCTGGTACGCCCGGATTCGGGCCGCATCCTGATGGACGGCGTCGACGTCACGCGCCTGCCGATGTACCGCCGCGCGATCCTGGGGCTGGGCTACCTGCCGCAGGAAACCAGCATCTTTCGCGGCATGACGGTGGAACAGAACATCGGCTGCGTCCTCGAACTGGTCGAGCCCGACCGCGACGTGCGCGCCCAGGAACTGGAACGCCTGCTCGACGAATTCGGCCTTACCCGGCTGCGCGGCAGCCCGGCGATGGCACTGTCGGGCGGCGAACGCCGCCGCGCCGAGATTGCCCGCGCGCTGGCCGCCAAGCCATCGATCATGCTGCTGGACGAACCGTTCGCCGGCATCGACCCGTTGTCGATCAGCGACATCCGCGACCTGGTGAAGGACCTCAAGGGCCGCGGCATCGGCGTTCTGATCACCGACCACAACGTGCGCGAAACGCTCGACATCTGCGACAAGGGCACGATCATCTACGGCGGCCAGGTGCTGTTCTCGGGCAGCCCGGCTGACCTGGTGGCCGACGAAAACGTGCGGCGCCTCTACCTGGGCGAGGGTTTTACCTTATGATTTGCCGGCCTCTTGCGGGCCGGTCGCCTAGCCAGTCTGTCGGCGGCCGGACCCGTGGCCAGCCCGCGCCCCCGCCCTGCCGCCCCTCAGGGTACACTCGTGGGCGGCAGGGCGGGGGCGCGGGCTGGCCACGGCGCGCGGGAATGCCATGGCGGCGAGGTGACAGCTCCCAAGACCCGCGCAGGAAATGACCCTCGCCCCGCGCCTTGACCTGCGGCAATCGCAATCGCTGGTGATGACGCCGCAATTGCAGCAGGCGATCAAGCTGCTGGCGCTGTCCAACCTCGAGCTGGAAGGCGTGCTGGCGGACGCGGCGGCTGCCAATCCCTTGCTCGAGGTCGGCGGCGGCGAGGCCGAAGCCAGCGACAGCGATGCGCCCGAGGCGCGGCGCACGACGCTTGAATCCTCGCCCGTCGACCAGCTGATCGGCGAGGGCCGCGTCGACGAGGACCGCCCGCTGGACTGGGACGGCGCCGCCGCCCGCGAAGCCGAAAGCGGCGACTGGTCGGCAGAACTGCGCATGGCCGCCGCCGCTGACGCACCCGACGCCGGTGAGCGCGGCGGCGGCACGACGCTGGCCGACCACCTCCACGCCCAGGTCGCCGCCGAGCGCGGCGACGCCGCAACCAAGGCGCTCGCCCACGCGCTGGCCGACCAGCTTGACGAGGCCGGCTACCTGCCGCTGCCGCTGGGCGAGGCGCTGCCCGGTGCGGAACCCGCCGAGGCGGAGGCGGCACTGGCGCTGCTGCAGCGGCTCGATCCCGCCGGGGTCGGCGCGCGCAGCTTGTCCGAATGCCTGGCGCTGCAGGCCAAGGACGCCGACCGCTACGATCCGTGCATGGCGCGCCTGATCTACAACCTAGACCTGGTGGCGCGCGGCGAATTCGCCCGCCTGCGGCGGATGTGCGACGTCGACGACGAGGATTTCGCCGACATGCTGGCCGAACTGCGCGGCTACGACCCCAAGCCCGGACTGCGCTTCGGCGCCTCCGATGGCGAGGCGGTGACGCCCGACGTGCTGGTCCACCCGCGTGCCGACGGGGGCTGGGACATCGAGCTCAACCAGGCGACGCTGCCGCGGCTGGTGGTCAACCGCTCCTATTACGTCGAACTGAAGGGCGCCTGCGACGACAAGGCCGGACGCGCCTGGCTGTCGGACAAGCTCGCCGACGCGAACTGGCTGGTAAAGGCGCTGGACCAGCGCGCGCGCACGATCTTGAAAGTGGCGAGCGAAGTGGTGAAGCGGCAGGACGGGTACTTCCGTCACGGCGTCTCGCAGCTGCGGCCGCTGACGTTGCGCACGGTGGCCGAGGCGGTGGCGCTGCACGAATCGACCGTCAGCCGGGTCACCTCGAACAAGTACCTCGCCTGCCCGCGCGGCACCCGCGAACTCAAGTTCTTCTTCACCTCCGGCGTCGCCTCGGCCGGCAGCAGCGAGGGCGCCGCGGCCGAGGCGGTCAAGGCCGCGATCCGCAAGCTGATCGATGCCGAGGATCCCAAGGCCATCCTTTCCGACGATGCGCTGGTCGACCTGCTCAAGGCGCAGGGGTTCGACCTGGCCCGCCGTACGGTGGCCAAGTACCGCGAGGCGATCGGGCTGGGCAGCAGCGTCCAGCGCCGCCGCCACAAGGCCCTGGTCGGCGCGCGCTAGCGCCGGCTCGCCAGGATCTGTCCGGCTGCGCCGATGATCTGGCCGAGCAGGCCGCCGCCGCCGGTGGCCCCGCCCAGGACCGAGCCGAGCGCGCCGCCAAGGCCCCCACCCCCTCCGGCGGCGGCGCCGGCCGTTCCGCCCGCCGAGCGCTTCATCACGTAACCGCCGACAATCATCGCCAGGATCGGCAGCATCTTCTTGAGCAACGCCGGGTCGACGCCGCTTTGCGTCGCGGCATCGGCGGCGACCGCACGGCTGGTATCCTTGGAGCCGAAGATGTGGCCGAGAATCTCGTTACCCTTGCCGGTATCGGTCGCTTCCGGGCCGGCGGCGTTATCGAGCAGGCCGCCGCCGCCCATGCCGCCCAGCGCGCCGATCAACGCGCCCAGCCCGCCTGCGCCGCCGCCGCCCGCAACCGGCTGGTGGAACGCGGTGAGCACTGCGGGCAGCAGCGCACCGGCGCCGGCCTCGGCCGTCGTTTCGTCGATACCGAGTTCGCGCGCGATTGCGGGAATGGCGCCGGTCTCGGCAAGCATGCTGGTGGTATCCATGGGGTAAGGCCTTCGCTTTGCCAGGGGGATGCTTGGCAATCGCGCCGCCGCGCGAATGGTTCCGCTCAGGCTTCCAGCTCGACGTCCCAGTACAGCCAGTCGCGCCAGGTCTCGTGCAGGTAGTTGGGCGGAAAGCCGCGCCCGCGTTCCTGCAATTGCCAGTTGGTCGGGCGGATCGGCTCCAGCAGCAGCGGCATGTGCGCCTGTTTCGGCGTGCGCCCGCCCTTGCGCAGGTTGCACGGCGCGCAGGCGGTGGCGACGTTTTCCCAGCTGGTCTTGCCGCCCAGCCGGCGCGGGACGACATGGTCGAAGGTCAGGTTGTGAGGGCTGCCGCAATACTGGCAGCAGAACCGGTCGCGCAGGAACACGTTGAAACGGGTGAAGGCGGGAAACTGGCTGGGCCGCACGAACTGGCGCAGCGCAATCACCGACGGGATCGGCATGGCCCAGCTTGGGCTGTGGACTTCGCGGGCGTAACTGGCGACGATGTCGACGCGCTCGAGGAATACCGCCTTGATCGCGGTCTGCCACGGCCACAGGCTGAGCGGATAATAGGAGAGCGGGGTATAATCGGCGTTGAGGACCAGCGCAGGGCAATCGGACAAGTGGCGGGAGGGATCACCCTCGGCGCTGCGGAACCGGGCCGCGCGCGCGATCACCTCCTCGCGAAGCATGGCTCCGTCTGGCCGGGATTTATGACGTCCGCGCGACAGTTCATGGCGCAAATGCAGCATGGCGGCGGCGGAGCGGTCAAGCCGCCCACTAGTCTGTGCGCAATTCTGTCCACAGGGCGGTGCCGAGATGCAACGCCGTGACCGTAACGCGGTTCGCCCCCAGCCCGAACGGCCCGCTGCACCTTGGTCACGCTTACGCGGCCCTTGTCGCGCATGACCGCGCCCGGCGCGATGGCGGGCGGTTCCGGCTTCGCATCGAGGACATCGACGGGGCGCGCAGCCGCGCCGCACTGGCCGGCGAGTTCGCCACTGACCTCGCGTGGCTGGGGCTGCGCCCCGACGGCGCGGCGATCCGCCAATCGCAGCGCAGCGCCGCGCACCTGGCCGCGGGCGAGGCACTCAAGGCCGCCGGCCTGCTTTACCCCTGCACCTGCACCCGCGCCGAGATCGCAGCCGCAGCGTCCGTCCACGGGCCCGACGGCCCGGTCTATCCGGGCACCTGCAAGGGCCGCACCGACAATCCCGACGGCGCGGCCTGGCGGCTCGACATGGCCGAAGCGGTGCGCCGCGCCGGGCCGCTGACCTGGCTGGACGAGTTGCACGGGACCCAGCACGCCGCGCCCGAAACGCTCGGCGACGTCGTGCTGCTGCGCAAGGATGCGCCGGCAAGCTATCACCTGGCGGTCGTGCTCGACGACGCGGCGGACGGCATCACGCACGTCACCCGCGGTGCCGACCTGTTCGCGGCGACGCACGTCCACCGCCTGCTGATCGCGCTGCTGGGCGTGCCGGTGCCGGTCTGGCACCATCACCCGGTCCTGCTTGGCCCCGACGGCCGCAAGCTGGCCAAACGCCGCGGCGCGGTGGGGATCGCCGACCTCAGGCGCGCGGACGGCGACGGGCCGGCGCTGGCAGAAGCGCTGCGCGCGCACCGCTTCCCCGCTGGCATTTCGCTGTCCGAAGGCCTAGATATCGCGCCATGAAGATCCTTCTCATCATCGTGATGGTCGGGCTGGTGGCCATGGCGGTCTACAGCCTGATCCGCGGCATCGTCGCCTTCCTGCAGGCCTCGAGGGACGACCTTGCGCGCGACCCCGCGCTGGGGCCGAGTCCGTCGCAGCTGATGCAGAACAAGATGATGATGAACCGCATCATGTTCCAGGCCGGCGCAGTCCTGGTCGCGGCGCTGCTGCTCGCCGTCGCCAGTTAGTGGTCAAGCTCAACCGGATTTACACGCGCACCGGCGACGACGGCACGACCGGGCTGGTCGACGGTTCGCGCTGCCCCAAGCACGCGGCGCGGATGGAAGCGATCGGCGCGGTGGACGAGGTCAACAGCGCGATCGGTTTCGCTGCCCTGGCGGCGGGCGATCACGCCGCGGCGCTGACGCGGATCCAGAACGACCTGTTCGATCTTGGCGCCGACCTTGCGACCCCGGGCGAGGACTTCACCCCCGGCGACATGACGCTGCGGATCGTCGAGGCGCAGTGGCGCTGGCTGGAAACGGCGATCGACGGGCTGAACGAGGCGCTGTCACCGCTGACCAGCTTCATCCTGCCGGGCGGCGGCGAGGGCGCGGCGCGCGTTCACATGGCGCGGGCCGGCGCCCGCCGGGCCGAGCGTGCGATGACCGCGCTGGCCGCGGCCGAGCCGGTCAACCCGGCGGCGCTGGCCTATATCAACCGGCTTTCGGACTATCTGTTCGTGCTTGCGCGCGCGCTTAACGACGGCGGTGCGGGCGACGTCCTGTGGGTGCCGGGGGCATCGCGCAAAGGCTAGCGCGCGCTTGCGGCGACGCGGGTGATCTCGGTCAGCCCTTGCGCCAGCAGGAGTTCGGCATTGCGACTGTCGCCCAGCAGCGCGCGGTGCATCTCGGCCAGTTTCGACACCAGCCGCGCCAGCCGCGGGCCGCGCCACTTGCGCAGTTGCTTGCCCACGTCGGCGCGCTCCTTCCAGAACACCCGTTCCGCCTCCAGCAGCTTGCCGATGTCCCCGCGCGGCCCCAGCTTGCCGGCGAGCCCCGCCAGCAGCGCGGCGCGGCGTTCGAACGTCAGCAATACGCCAACCGGGTTCATGTTCAGTTCGCGCAGGCGGTGCAGTTCGCCCGACAACTTGCCGGCATCGCCGCCCAGCACCGCGTTGACCAGCGGCATGAAACCATCGTCCTCGGTCTTCGCGCCGATCGCGTCCAGCGCCTCGGCATCGGCGCTGCGCGGGCTGGTCGGCGCGGCGTCGAGGTAGAGCGCCAGCTTCTCGACCTCGCTGCGGGCCAGCCGGCTGTCGAGAGCGGCGGCGCGCGCGATCCGGTCGGCCAGGTCGGATGACAGCCGCACGCCGGCGGCATCGCCCATCATCCGCACGTCAGTGGAAAACGCGCGCAGGTCGGGCGGGTAGAACATCGCCACCAGCGCATCGGGCCGCCCGGCCAGCAGCTTGGCGGTGCGCGCCTTGTCGGTGGCGCCGCTGGCCACGATGAGCACCGGGCAGGGCTGGGCGGTTCCGGTCATCTGGCCGGACAGCAACGTCTCGACCGCGTCGTGGACTTCGTCGCCGCTGGCCGAAACCCAGATGTGGCGGGCGTCGCCGAACAGCGAGGACGAACGCGCCTCGTCGCCCAGCCGTACCGGGTCCTTGCGCAACTCGGCGCCGGACAGCTCCACCCGTTCACCCGGTTCGGGCAGCAACTCGACGATGGCGCGGGCGGCGTCCTGCGCGCCGGCTTCGTCCGGGCCGCAGAAGAAGAACACTTTCGCGGCCGCCGCCGCTCGCGGCGCGGCGCTGCGGAAATCCTTCTGCGTCGCCTTCACTTGCCGGTCAGGGCCTGGGGGTTGCGGACCTGCAGCGCCAGCCGGGTGACGATCCGGTTGGCGACGTCCTTGGCCAGGTTTTCCAGCGCGGTGTTCTCCGCCGCGATGGTCGCGTATTCGCTGCTGACCACGTCGATCCCGGCGTCCGAGCCGGCGGTGGCATCGAGCACGATCGCCCCGCTGGCCAGGTCGACCAGCTGGTAGCGCGCCCGCAGCGTACGGCGCTCGCGCCCGATGGTATCGTCGGACAGCAGGCCAAGCCCTTCGAGCTTGTCGTCGAGGCGGACGTCGAGGCGGTAGCGCTTGGCGCTCGCGCCGCCGGCGCCCATCTGGTCGACCAGCGCGTTGCGCACCAGCCAGCCGGCCTTGCCCTCGATCGCGGGAACCTCGATCCCGGCCAGGCCCTGTGCCACCGCGCCGCTGCCGCCGCCGGCGTACATCGGCGACAAGCCGCAGCCGGACGCCGCGAACGCCAGCGCAAGAGCCGCCAGGGGTGCCGGCATTTTCATGCGACGAGGTTGACCAGCCGGTCGGGCACCACGATCACCTTGCGAATTTCCGCGCCATCGAGGGCACGCTGGACCTTGTCGCTGGCGAGCGCAAGCGCCTCGAGCGCTTCCTTCGAGGTCCCCTTGGCGACCGTCAGCGTATCGCGCAGCTTGCCCTTGACCTGGACCGCGACGGTCACCTCGTCCTCCACCAGCAGCGCCGGATCGACGGGCGGCCAGGGCGCGTCGGCCACCAGTCCGTCTTCGCCGATGGCAGCCCAGGCCTCTTCCGCCAGGTGCGGCATCATCGGCGCGACCAGCAGCAGGATCGTGCGGATCGCGCGGGCGCGACTGGCCGACGGGGCGGCTTTTTCGGCCGCGCTGGTCAGCTCGTAGATCCGCGCCACCGCCTTGTTGAACGACAGCGCGGCGATGTCGTCCGCCACCGCGGCAACCGCCTGGTCGCGCTTGCGGTCGAGCGGCTTGTCCTCTCCGGTGGCGGCGGCATCGTACTGGCCGAACAGCCGCCACAGCCGCTGGACGAAGCGGTAGCAGCCCTCGATCCCGGCTTCGGACCACGGCAGGTCGCGCTCGGGGGGACTGTCGGACAGCATGAACCAGCGCACTGCATCGGCCCCGTAGCGGGCCACGATGGCGTCGGGGTCGATCGTGTTCTTCTTCGACTTCGACATCTTGATGACGCGGCCGATCTCGACCTCGCCGCCATCCTCGCGCAGCAGCGCGCGCTCGGCCTCGCGGCTGATCTCGTCGGGGGCGTAGAATACCGTGCGCTCGCCCCCCTCGCCCTGGATGCGGCGCGAGTAGGTCTCGTGCGTGACCATGCCTTGCGTGAACAGGCTGGCGAACGGTTCGGCCACGTCGATCAGCCCGATGTGCTGGAGCGCGCGGGTCCAGAAGCGGGCGTAGAGCAAGTGCAGGATCGCGTGCTCGATCCCGCCGATGTACTGTTCGACCGGCAGCCACTGCGCGATGACCGCCGGATCGAACGGCTTGTCGCCCGGCTGGCTGGCAAAGCGGAGGAAATACCACGAACTGTCGGCAAAGGTGTCGAGCGTGTCGGTTTCGCGCACCGCGTCCGCGCCGCACTTCGGGCAGGCCACGTGCTTCCAGGTCGGGTGCCGCTCAAGCGGGTTGCCGGGGGTGCGGAAATCGACGTCTTCGGGCAGGACCACCGGCAGGTCGGCCTTGGGCACGGGAACGATGCCGCAGGCGCCGCAGTGGATGAACGGGATCGGCGTGCCCCAGTAGCGCTGGCGGCTGACGCCCCAGTCGCGCAGGCGGTACTGCGTCTCGCCGTGGCCCCAGCCGTCGTGCTGGGCCCTGGCGATCACCGCGGCCTTGGCGGCGGCGATGTCCATCCCGTCCAGCCATTCGGAATTCACGATGCGGCCCGGGCCGGTATAGGCCTCGTCGCCATGGTAGGCGGCGCCGTCATGCTCGCCGTCGGAGACGACGCGGGTCACCGGCAGCTCGTATTTGCGGGCAAAGTCGAGGTCGCGCTGGTCGTGCGCAGGGCAGCCGAACACCGCGCCAGTGCCGTAGTCCATCAGCACGAAATTGGCGACGTAGACCGGCAGGTGCCAGGCGGCCTTCAGCGGATGCTCGACCGAAAGGCCGGTGTTGAAGCCCAGCTTGTCCGCCGTTTCCAGTTCGGCCGCGGTGGTGCCGCCGCGCTTGCACTCGGCAATGAAGGCGGCCAGCTCGGGCGAAGTGGCGGCCATCCGCTGCGCCACCGGGTGATCGGCGGCAATCGCCACGAAGCTGGCGCCGAACATCGTGTCGGGGCGGGTGGTGTAGACCTCGATCCCGTCGGGGCTGCCCACGAACTTGAACGTGCAGCGCAGGCCCTGCGACTTGCCGATCCAGTTTTCCTGCATCAGGCGGACCTTCTCGGGCCACTTGTCGAGGCTGCCCAGGCCGGACAGCAATTCGTCCGCGAACTGCGTGATCTTGAGGAACCACTGGCTGAGCTTGCGCTTTTCGACCAGCGCGCCAGAGCGCCAGCCGCGCCCGTCGATGACCTGCTCGTTGGCGAGCACGGTCTGGTCGACCGGGTCCCAGTTGACCGCGCTTTCCTTGCGATAGACCAGCCCCGCGGCATAGAGGTCCAGGAACAGCGCCTGCTCATGGCCGTAATAATCGGGCTCGCAGGTAGCCAGTTCGCGGCTCCAGTCGAGTGCGAAACCCAGGCGCTTGAGCTGCGCCTTCATGTTGGCGATGTTGTCGCGGGTCCAGCCGCCGGGGTGGACGCCCTTTTCCATCGCCGCGTTCTCGGCCGGCATGCCGAAGGCGTCCCAGCCCATCGGGTGCAGCACTTCGCGGCCCTGCATCCGCTTGGCGCGGGCCAGCACGTCGCCCATCGTGTAGTTGCGGACGTGGCCGATGTGGATGCGTCCCGATGGATAGGGAAACATCTCGAGGATGAAGCTCTTGGGCTTCGCGCTCGAATCGTCGGCGCGAAAGGTCTGCGCGGCATCCCACGCGGCCTGCCAGCGCGCGTCGGAAGTGGCGGGATCGAAGCGCCCGGTGTCAGTCGTCGAAGTCATGATGCCCCTCTAGCCGTCCCTGCCGGCCTGTCGAGGTGGCGAAAGCGTTGCCGGCCTACTTCACCGCGCCGCGCCGCAGGTCGCGCGCCTTGGTCAGGATGATGTCTTCCAGCTTCTGCGCGGTCGCGGCCTGGACCGGGGCATCGACCCAGCCCGATCCTTGCGCGACCTGGCGGCTGGCGGCGACGCGCAGCGCGTCGGCGCGCAGGTCCTGGTCCAGGATCGTGACCGAGACCTTCACCCGCTCACCCGGGTTGGCGGGATTGGTGTACCAGTCGGTGACGATGACGCCGCCGTTGCTGTCGGTCTGGAGCAGCGGCATGAAGCTGAGCGTGTCGAGCGCGGCGCGCCACAAGTAGGAATTGACGCCGATCGTGGTGACGCGCGAGGCGGCGAGATCGGCCTTCGGGCGCGACTTGCTGGCGCAGGCGGCCATGCCCAGGGACAGCGCCGCGATCAGGGCGACGCGCCCGGCAGAACGGAAGGTAAGGCGGAAAGCGGGGCGGAAGGGAGCGGTGGTGTGGCCTGCGGTCATCGTCGTTTCCGTATCCTGTCGTGGCGGCGAAGGCCGCCCCCCGTGTGATCGTTCGCCAGCGCGTCTAGACCGCGCGGGCTAGGGCGGCAAGTCCCGGCGCTCTTGGCCGCCGGGCGCGTTAATCGCGGCTGAATGCCGGGTGATCGGGCCGCCGCCGACCTGCCGGCATTAACCCCGCGTTCAAGCGCGCGGGCGCAGGCGCGCGCTGGTAATCGGCGGCCTTTCCGGGTATGGACGGCGCGACGACTTCAAGGGAGCGACGGCGCCAGTGACGCGCAACGACACAGCCCAGGCACGCAGCGCGCGGCGCGGCCCGACCACGTCGGTGCTGCTGGCCGCGACCGTGACCGTGCTGGCGCTGCCCAGCGGCGTGCTTGCCTTCGCGACCGGCTTCGACCCCGCGCCGAGCGACGGCGCGAGCGCGAGCACCGAATTCCTGCCGGCAATGGTCGATCCGCGGCTGGCGCGCTCGATCTCGGTGCGCACGCTGTCGAAGGGGCGCTTGTTCCAGTTCACGCCGGCGGCCTCGCCGATGCGGCCCGACCGGTCGGTCACGATCGCCGTCCGGGTCGAGCCAGGAATGGCCGGCAAGCTGATCGCCAGCCGCGCCGCGGCGCAGGACGGCGGCGGCGCCGGCGCCCTGCGGATCGCGCCCAACTCCTACAGCCTGGGCGCGTCGCGCGGATACCAGGGCTTTGCCCTGGGCGCGGTGCGCAAGGGCGAAACGCCCGACTTGTCGGCATTCCGCCCCAGCCCGGGCGCCGCATCCGATCCGGCGCGCTTCATCCCGCGCCTCGCCCTGGACGAGCGCGAGAAGACCGGCCGCCTGGCCCGCACGCTGGAAGGCCAGGGCGAACAGACCGTCGACGTGGGCGGCGCCTATCGCCTGACGCGCAACCTCGATGTCACCGCCGGCGTGCGCTACCGCTCCGACCGCGACCGGCTGGCGGTGCCCGCCGATCCGCGCCAGGACAGCCAGGCGGTCTACGTCGGAACCCAGTTCCGCTTCTGATTCGACGCGCATTTCAGCCCGGGTCGCGGCTTGCGCGGTCGGCGCCGCTTGCCTAGCGTGCCTTCCGGCGGTCCAGCCGAAACGGGAGACATCTGATGGGTCGAGTGGCAATCGTCACCGGTGGTACGCGCGGCATCGGCGAGGCTATCTGCAGGCGGCTGCAGCGCCAGGGCCACACCGTGGTCGCCAACTATGCCGGCAACGACGCCAAGGCGAAGGCCTTTTCCGACCACACCGGGATTACCACCTACCGCTGGGACGTCGGCGATCACGAGGCCTGCCTCGACGGCTGCGAGCGCGTGACCAGCGAGGTCGGCCCGATCGACATCGTCGTCAACAACGCCGGCATCACCCGCGACGGCACCCTGCACCGGATGAGCTTCGACGACTGGAACGAAGTGATGCGCATCAACCTGGGCGGCTGCTTCAACATGGCCAAGGCGTGCTTTCCCGGCATGCGCGAGCGCGGCTGGGGCCGCATCGTCAACATCGGTTCGATCAACGGCCAGGCCGGCCAGTACGGCCAGGTCAACTACGCCGCGGCCAAAAGCGGCATCCACGGCTTCACCAAGGCGCTGGCGCAGGAAGGCGCCAAGTTCGGCGTCACCGTCAACGCCATCGCGCCCGGCTACATCGATACCGACATGGTCGCCGCGGTGCCGCCCCCGGTGCTGGAGAAGATCGTCGCCAAGATCCCGGTCGGCCGCCTTGGCCAGGCCGAGGAGATCGCCCGCGGCGTCGCCTTCCTGACCAGCGAAAACGGCGGCTTCGTGACCGGCTCGACGATGAGCATCAACGGCGGCCAGCATATGTACTGACGGGTAGCGGGGGCGGCGCCCCTGCCCCCCCTCGCCGGCACGGCGGCTACTTCCACGCGAACAGCAAGCGTCCCGGCCCCACCTGCTCGAGCACGTCTTCGATGGCTTCCTGCGCCACCGCGAAGCAGCCCTGGCTGCGCCCGATCAGGCCCTGTGCCTGTGCCATCGCCGCGCTGACGTAATCCGCGCCGTGGATGACGATCGCGCGCGGGGCGGCGAAATCGTTCTCGGGGTCGAGCCCGACCAGCCGGCGCGACCGGCCGTGCTGACCGACATAGGTCTCACCGGTCAGGTAGGCCCCGCGCGACGACGCTTCCGAATCGGGGACGTTGGAAAAGCTTTGCAGCCAGCCGCTGCGCGCCGGGTCCGAACCCTTGCCATGCGCCACCAGGTAAGACCGGACGTCACCCCCGGCGATGTCGACGATGTGCAGCCGCGCTTCCCGCGAAGCCTGGGAGAAATCGGCCACCGCGATGCGGTCGCGGTGCGCGATCCGCCCCGCATGGCGATCGAGCGCCGCCATAGCCCGCGGGTATAGCCGCGGCCGCGCAAGATCGGGCGCGGCCGGAAACGCGGCGGCGGGCGCCGGACGGGGCGCACCCGTCCCGGGCATCGACGACGAGCGCGACAGCATCGGCAGCGCCGCCGCGGCGGCGGTCAGGCCCGCTCCGGCCAGGAAACGCCGCCGCGCCGCGTCGTGATGGATGTCGAGACCGGTCATGCCGGCGCCCCATGGAACACCAGACCTGACCGCAGGCGGAGCGTCTCGTTGTGAAATCGACAGGTTTGCGTTGCCGCCTAGCCGATCATCACGCCGACCACCTTCCATGCCCCGCCTTCGCGCATCAGCGTCACGGTCTCCACCACGTCGCCCCTGGATGCGAAGCGGGTCGTGAACTTGACCAGCCGGTAACCCTGCGGCGTGGGCACCAGGTCGTTGCTGAGCAGGCGCCGGCCCGTCACCGCGCCAAGAGGCGCGCGGACCTTTTCGGACACCGCCTGCCAGGTTGCCAGCGTGTTGGCCTGGCGGAAGGCGGCGGTCGTCCCGGCATAGCTGCCGGCCCAGTCGGCACGGTCGATCATTTCCAGCCAGCTGCGCGCGGCGGTTTCGATCTGTGCGCTCTCGACCTGCGCGGTATCGTCGCCGGACGGCGCGGCGGACGGCAGCGAAGGGGACAGCGCGCTCAGCGCCAGGGCGGCAAGAACAACGGTCATGGCAAGCACTCCCAAAAGGGCCGGCAGGCTGCGCAGGCGCGTCCTTTCATCCGGCGATACCGGGTGCTGCGCCGCGTCAGCCGCCGGGGCATCCCCCAAAGGCTTGTCTCCAGGCGATTGGGGGGCCTCCCTGTCCTGCAACATCCGGCCGGCCTCGCGGCTGCTGGAAACCGAAAGCTTGCGGCGCGCGTCGCGGAGCCGCTCGTTGACGGTGTGGACGGATAGCCCGAGGTGGCGCGCCATCGACTTGGCATCGTAGCCGCGCACGACCAGCCGCAGCGTCTCCTTTTCCTTTTCGCTCAGCGCGGAAAGGCCGTCTCTCCCGGGATCGTCGCGTGCCATGGCGGCGCCGGTCTAGATCGCGGCCCACGCGCCGCCCACCCCAAAAAATTCGTACTCGCGCCCGCTAGCGGGGGCATAAGGCGCGCATGGCGAGCATCTATCACCCCCCGGTCAAGCGTTCGGTCGAGATTGCCGGTCACAAGACTTCGATCAGCCTCGAGCCGCTGTTCTGGGATCGCCTGCGCGATGCCGCCGCGCACGAGGGCGTGCCGATCAACGCCCTGGTGGCGCGCATCGATGCCGAGCGAATCGGTGCCGAAACCCCGCCGGGATTGGCGGGAGCGATCCGGTTGTGGCTGGCGGCGCAGGCCGGCTAGACGCGGCTGGTCCCTGGTGGCGCACGGTCCGCCCCGGTTTGGCGGGGCTTCGCGGGCCAAACCGCGCACCGGGCAACCTTGGGTTCAGTCCCGCGTTCTACCCTGCGACAGATTGCAAGGAGATAGAAAGATGCGTCGCATGATGCTGGCCCTCGGGGCCTTTTCGCTGGCGGTTCCCGCCCAGATGGCCATCCCCGCCTTCACGCCCAAGGCCGAGGCGGCCACCAAGCGCACCTATTCGGGCACCACGCGCGTCCACCGCGTGTGCCGTTACACCAAGGCCCGTACCGGCCTGATCGCGGGCGGTGTCGCCGGCGCCGTTATCGGATCGAAGGTCCTGGGCGGCGGCCTGGTCGGCGCCGCGGCCGGCGCGGTTGGCGGTGCCCTGGGCGGCCGCGCGATCGAACGGGCGGCCACGCGCAGCAAGCGGTGCCACTACGTCCGCTACTGATTTGACCGACGCGAACATGGCGGGCGGTTCGACCTTTTCCCGGTCGGGCCGCCCGCTGCGTTGGCGCGCCGCGCTGCTGGCCGGCGCGATCGAGGCGGCGGTTGTGATCGCCGTGGTCAAGGCGCTGGGCTTCGATCCGGCCGTAACCCCAGACAAGCCGCTGACCAGCCTGTCGCTGTTCACCCCCGAGCCGAGCGACGCGCCGCCGCCGCCTCCGCCACCCCGCAACGATCATAAGGCCGCCGGCAAGGCTGCGCCGCCTGCGCTGAAGGAAAAGGCCGCGGCCGTGGTGGCGCCGCCGGTGCCCCTGCCAACGCAGACGATGCCCGCCGCGCCGGTTCCCGGCGTGGGCGTGATGCCGCGCAACGGCGCAGCGCCCGTACCGGGTCCCGGCAGCGGCGCGGGCGGCGTGGGCAACGGCACCGGTTCGGGCGGCAACGGCAACGGCGATGGTGCAGGCGGCGAGGAGCCGGAACTCACCAGGGGGCGCATCGACGACAAGGATTATCCGTACGACGCGCTGGCCCAGCGCGCCCACGGGCTGACCCGGACCGAGATCTTCGTCAGCGCACAGGGCCGGCCGACCGGCTGCCGGGTCCTGAAGTCGAGCGGGTTCGCGCTCCTCGACGACCAGACCTGCCGGCTCGCGCTCAAGCGCTTTCGCTTCAACCCGGCGCGCGACGCTGCCGGCCATGCCATCGCCGGCAGCGTCTATTACGAGCAGGAATGGGAGCTCGGCCGGGTCGAGTGATGCCTAGTAGGCGGGCGGGTCGCTGGCCGGAAAGCTCTCGTCGCTGGCCTCGTCGACCCGGTCCCAGGTCGGCAGGTCGCTGCGCATCGCCTCGGGACCGGCATCGCGAACGCGCGCGAAGTTGCCACCCGTACCGCCGCCGCTGGCGAAGGCGACCGGCGGCGTTTCGTCCTGCCTGGCCTTGAGCAAGGTATAGATCCCGTATCCCACCGCGCCCAGCGCGGCCAGTCGTCCCAGCATCCTGACGTCTCCTGTGTGTGCCTGGATGCAACGGACGGGCGGGCCGGATTGATCCCGGCCGCGCCCCTTAATCGTCGCCGACGCGTTCGATCGCCGCGCCGACCAGAGCGAGCTTCTCCTCCAGCCGCTCATAGCCGCGATCGAGGTGGTAGAGGCGGTGGACCTGGGTCTCGCCCTCGGCAGCCAGCCCGGCGATGACCAGGCTCATCGACGCACGCAAGTCCGTCGCCATCACTTCGGCGCCGGTCAGCCTGTCGACGCCGTGCACGATCGCGGTGCGCCCCGTGGTCTCGATATGCGCGCCCATCCGGGTCAGCTCGGGGACGTGCATATAGCGGTTCTCGAAGATCGTCTCGTTGAGCACGCTGGTACCCTCGGCCTTGCACAGCAGCGCCATCAGCTGGGCCTGCATGTCGGTGGCAAAGCCCGGATAGGGCGCAGTCGACAGCGTCAGCGGCTTGATCGGCCCATCGATGCCAACGCTAAGCCCGCCCTTGCCGGGCTCGACCGTGACGCCGGCATTGCGCAGCGCGTGGATCGTCGCGCTCATGTCCTCGGCCCTGGCGCCCTTGAGGAACACCTCGCCGCCGGTGATCGCCGCCGCGCAGGCATAGGATCCCGCCTCGATCCGGTCGGGCATGACGTGATGCGTGGCGCCGTGCAGGCGGGGCACCCCGTGCACCGTCAGCTCCGACGTGCCGATACCTTCGATCTGCGCGCCCATCGCCGTCAGCAGGTTGCACAAGTCGACGATCTCGGGCTCGCGCGCAGCGTTGAGCAACCGGCAGGTGCCGCTGGCGGTCGCCGCCGCCATCAGCGCGTTCTCGGTCGCACCGACGGAGACCACCGGGAAGTCGAACTCGCCGCCCGGCAAGCCGCCATCGGGGGCGACGGCGCGGACGTAGCCGGCCGCCATCTCGATTGCCGCGCCGAATGCTTCGAGCGCCTTCAGGTGCAAGTCGATCGGGCGGTTGCCGATCGCGCAGCCGCCCGGCAGCGACACGGTCGCCTCGCCCATGCGGGCCAGCATCGGGCCCAGCACCAGGATCGAGGCGCGCATCTTGCGCACCAGTTCGTAAGGGGCGACCGAACTGGTGATGCGCGGCGCCTGCAGCGTCATCACCCGGCCGAAATCCTCGGGCCGGTTGCCGGCGATCGTGGTCGAGACGCCGAACTGGTTCATCAGGTGCTGGAAACCGTCGATATCGGCCAGCCGCGGCAGGTTGCGCAGGGTCAGCGGCTCGTCGGTCAGCAACGCGCAGGGCAGCAGCGTCAGCGCCGCGTTCTTGGCACCGGAAATCGGGATCGTGCCCGACAGGCGCTTGCCGCCCGCAATGATGATCTTGTCCATGGGCGGGCGGTTTAGCCGGAATCGCGTTGGCGGCAAGGTGGGCGGCAAAGTGAGCGGCAATGTCGGCAGGAAGGCCGCCGGCCGGACGACACCGGATTGACCGGCAACGCACAGTTGCTAGCACATCGACCATGGCCAAACCGATCCGCAAAGCCGTCTTCCCCGTCGCCGGTCTCGGCACGCGGTTCCTTCCCGCCACCAAGGCCATCCCCAAGGAAATGCTGCCGATCATCGACCGGCCGCTGATCCAGTACGCGGTCGACGAAGCGCGCGAGGCCGGGATCGAGCAGCTGATCTTCGTGACCGGGCGCGGCAAGACTTCGATCGTCGAGCATTTCGATCACGCTTTCGAACTGGAAGCGACGATGACCGGGCGCGACAAGTCGCTCGACGTGCTGGAGCCGACGCGGATCCAGCCGGGCAACCTGGTCACCGTGCGCCAGCAAGTGCCGATGGGACTGGGCCACGCGATCTGGTGCGCGCGCGCGATCGTGGGCGACGAGCCGTTCGCGATCTTCCTCCCCGACGAACTGATGATCGCACACGCCGCCGGACACCCGAGCGGATCGACCGGCTGCATGAAGCAGATGGTCGAGGCCTATGAGGAGGTCGGCGGCAACCTCATCTCGGTGCTCGAAGTGCCCGAGGAGGAGGTGTCCAGCTACGGCGTGATCGCGCCGGGCCGAAGAGGGCTTGGGCGCGACGGTGCGCTGACCGAGGTGACCGCCCTGGTCGAGAAACCCAAGCGCGAGGAAGCGCCGTCCAACCTCATCATCTCGGGCCGCTACATCCTCCAGCCCGAAGTGATGCGGGTGCTGGAAAACCAGGGCAAGGGCGCCGGCGGCGAGATCCAGTTGACCGACGCGATGGCGCGCATGATCGGGCAGCAGCCGTTCCACGCGGTGACCTTCGCCGGGCGCCGCTTCGATTGCGGCAGCAAGGCCGGTTTCGTCGAAGCGACGCTGACCCTGGCGCTGGAGCGCGAGGACATGGCCGACGACGTGCGCGCGATCATGCAGAAGCTCGCGTAACCGCACGCCAGGCCGCGTCGGGCCAGGGTCAGAGGCCCCAGACCCAGGCGATCAGCGGCGTGCCCGCCAGCAGTACGACCAGCGACAGGGGCAGCCCCAGCCGCCAGTAATCGCCGAAGCGGTAGCCGCCCGGTCCGCGCACCAGGGTGTTGCACTGGTGGCCGACGGGGGTGAGGAAATCGCTGCCCGCCCCGGTCGCCACCGCCATCAGGAAGGCGTCGGGGTTGAGGCCGAGCTGCCTGGCGAGCGCGACCCCGATCGGCGCCAGCACCAGCACCGTCGGCGCGTTGTGCAGGAACGGCGAACAGACCATCGCCGCCAGCATGATCCCGCCCAGCACGATGATCGGTGCGGCGTGGCCGAGCAGGCTTGCCAGCGCGTGACCTGCCAGCGCAGTGCCGCCATTGGCCTGCACCGCTTCGGCCAGCGGGGTCAGCGCGCCGATCAGGACCAGCACTTCGGGCTCCAGCGCGCCATATGCCTCGCGCATGGTCAGCGAACCGAACACCACCATTGCCACGGCGGCGACGAAAAAGCCGATCGCCACCGGCACGACCTTGAACGCGATCGCCGCGATCGCGATCGCCAGGATCAGCAGCGGCAGGTAGCGGCGGCGCGGGTCGCCGACGGTAACCGTCCGCTCGGCCAGCGGCAGCAGGCCAAGGTTGCCGAGCGCGTCGGCAAGGTTCGATTCGCCGGCCTGGACCAGCAGCAGGTCACCCGCGCGCAGCCGCACGTCGGCAATGGGGCCGTCGACCCGCTCGCCACGGCGGCTGATGCCGAGCAGGCGGATGCCGTGCCCGGTTTGCAGCGCCAGTTGGCGCGCCGTGCGGCCGACCATCGGACTGCGCGGTTCGAGCACCGCCTCGGTACCGACGAGATCCTCGCTGGCGGCGGTCTCGACGCGCTGCGATTCGCTCACCGCCGAAAGCGGCGTATTGGCGAACAGCGCACCCAGCGCCGCATCGTCACCTTCGAGGAGCAGCTGCATGCCCGGCGCCAGCGTCGCGTCGGGTAACGGTCGGCGCGGCTTGCCGTCGGCGCCGACGAGGCCGATCAGGCGAACGTCGAACTTGCCCAGTTCGAGCGAGCTGATCGTGGGACGGGCGCCGGCGTCCCAATCGTCGGGAATGGTCGCCTCGGTGGAGAACAGCGTCGCCGCGGACACTTCGGCCAGGCTGGTATGCGGGGCGCGGTCCTTGGGCAGCAGCCGCCAGCCGAAGCTCAGGAACACGAAACCGACCAGGGTCAGCGCCAGCCCTACCGGCGCGAAATCGAACATCTGGAACGGGGCGCCAAGCTCGTCCTCGCGGACCTGGCTGGCGATGATGTTGGTCGAGGTGCCGACCAGCGTGACCAGCCCGCCCAGCAGCGAAATGAACGCCATCGGCATCAGCAGTGCCGAGGCCGAGGAATCCTTGCCCCGGCCCATGCGGATCGCCACCGGCATCATCGTGGCCAGCGCGCCGACGTTTTTCGTCACCATCGCGAACAGCCCGGTCACCGCGGTCAGGACCGGCACTTGCGTGCGCGGCGTGGTGAGACGGGCGGCGATCGGGCGCAGCAGCGGTTCGATCACCTGGCTGCGGCTGATCGCGGCGCTGACCACCAGTGCCGAGGCGATGATGATGACGACATCGCTGGCGAACCCTTCGAACGCCGCCTTGGGCGCGACATCGCCCAGCAGCACGGCCGCGGCAAGGACGACAAGGCTGACCAGGTCGTAGCGAAAGCGCCCCCAGGCGAAGAGCGCGATGGCGACGCCGATCAGCGCGAACGATTCCCCCTGTGCGAACGTCACGGCAAACCCCTCAAGACAAGACAAAGCCGACCAGGACGACCAGCGCGACCAACGCCAGGAATCCGTTGAAGAAGACCAGCAGCCAGCTGGGCAGGGCGCGGACATCGGGGCGCGGCGGCGGCGCGCCCTGGTCGAACTGGCGCCAGACACCGGCGAAGAAGCAGAACACCGCGAACAGTTCGAGCACGCCGGCAGTGCCGCTGGCCATCCAGGCGGGAACCGTATCGCCAAGCAGCGCCTTGGCGCCGATGCCCGATGCCAGCGCCGCCAGCCCGGTGCGCATCCACGCGGCATAAGTGCGTTCGGCCGCCAGGATCGTGCGGTCCGCGGCCAGCTCGGTGCGGCGGTCGGCGCTGTCTTCCTGTGCTACCGCGCTGGTCTTGAGGGTCCGCGCGCTCGACGCGAGCTTCTCCTGCGCCTGCGCGGCGCGTTCATCCGTCCCCTGTGCCATCCGCGGCTAAATGCGCGGCGGCTGGCTTGGTTGCGTCAGGCCTTGTTCTTGGCGTCCTTGGCGCGGGCGATCGCCTCGACCACGATCCGCTTCGCTTCCTCGGCATCGCCCCATTCGCCGATGCGCACCCACTTCTCGGATTCCAGGTCCTTGTAGTGCTTGAAGAAGTGCTCGATCTGCTGGAGCACGATCGAGGGCAGGTCCTGCCGCTCACCCACGTCCGAGTAATAGGGGAACGTCGTGTCGACGGGGACGCAGATCAGCTTTTCGTCGCCGCCATGCTCGTCTTCCAGCTTGAGCACGCCGATCGGGCGCGACCGCACGACGCAGCCGGGGATGAACGGGCTGCGCGCAATGACCAGCGCGTCCAGCGGGTCGCCGTCGGGCGACAGCGTGTGGGGCACGAAGCCATAGTTGGCCGGATAGCGCATCGGGGTGTGCAGGATGCGGTCGACGAACAGCGCCCCCGATTCCTTGTCGAATTCGTACTTCACCGGTTCGCCGCCGGTGGGCACCTCGATGATGACGTTGAGGCTGTCGGGCGGGCTTTCCCCGGTGGGAATCTTGTCGATCTGCATGGCCGCGCCCTTAAGGCCCCGCGTGCTGCGCCGCAACACGATTTGCGCCGTCAGCTTCCGCCCAGCGTGTTAATCGTGAAGGCGATGACGCCGATGTTGAAAATAAACGCCGCGAACGAATGCAGCAGCACGACGCGGCGGATGGCCGGCGCCGTGATCGCCACGTCGCTGGTCTGGAAGGTCATGCCCAGCGTGCAGGCGAAATAGAGAAAATCGCCGTAGTCGGGCGCATTGGTGCCGGGAAAGTCGAGCCCGCCGGCATCCTTCCCGGTGCGCGGTTCGGCGCTGTAGAAGGCGTGGGCGTAATGGGTGGCGTAGACGGTGTTGGCGAACAGCCAGATCAGCACCAGCGTGACCACCAGCTTCGCCATGGCGAGCAGCTCGTGGTGCTTGGCGCCTTGCAGTTCGCCGGCGATCGCGGCCATCACCACCAGCGTCACGACCGTGGTGACGATCAGGATGACGCCCCGGTTGGCATCATTTTCGGCGGCGTGTTCGCGGATCGTCTTGCTTTCGGCGTGGCGCAGGACCGGCGCCAGCGAAAGCAGGAACACCAGCGCCGCGCCGTCGAACGCCAGCGCCGCCGCGTCTCGCCAATCGCGCGCGATGCCGGACATCGTCAGCGCCGCGAACAGCGACGGCATCAACACCAGGCAAATCAGGAAGCGCGGCGGGGCCAGGCGATTGCCGATGGTGGCGGCGCGCCTGGCCCCGGCCTTTGCCCTGGCCCTGGTTTTCGTCTGGCCCCGCGCGGTCATGCGCGCTGCCTTACTTCGCCTTCGTGCGCGGCGCCAGCAGGCGATCGAGGCCGTTGGGCGCAGTGCCCGGGGTCGCCTTTTCCAGCCACGGGAAGCGCAAGCCGCCATGATAATCGACCGGCACGGTCAGAAACCGGTCGCCGCGCTGGACCAGCAACTGGATCGGGTCCTTGCCGGTCCTGGCCGCGGCCACCGCCGCCTTGATGGCATCGCCGTCATAGGCGATGCCGTTGACCGCCACGATCTTGGTGCCGTTCACCAGCCCCGCGTTGAACGCCGGCCCGTCCCACAAGGTGCCGGCGATCTTGCCGTCCTTGTCGATGTTCATGCCCAGCGAATAGGTCAGGTTGGTGTTCTTGCCATCGGCCATGCGCCCGGCCTCGTACGGGTTGGGCGTGTCCTTCCAGACCAGCTTGTAGCCGGCCTTGGCGATGCCGTTCAGCGGCGCGGGCTGGCCCGGGGTCTTGATACGCGTGGTCAGGAACGTGGCCCAGTCATAGGGGTAGACGCCGTTCAGCGTGCGCACGACCTCGTCGAAATCGTAGGTCAGTTCGCCCCAGTCGCCGTCGCGCACGCCGAAGAAGGCCTTGGCGAAATCGTCCAGCCCCCTGGCGCCGCGCGTGCCTTCGCGGATGATCTGGTCGGCTTCGAGCCAGACCAGCGCGCCCTCGACGTAATAGTCCTCCGACCGCGTGAGCGAGCCGTAGGGCAGCGGCTTGCGCTTGTTGATGATGGGGTCGTTGGTCGTATCCTCGACGTCGCGCCAGGCGCGGCCGGGCTGCCCCTCGGCGTACGTCGCGGCGGCGTTGGCCCACTGGCCCAGCACGGTGTCCTTGCTTTGCACGCCCGAACGCGCCGCCAGGACATAGCCCCAGAACTGGGTCTGCCCTTCGTAGACCCACAGCAGGCTGTTCTGCATCGGGGTGCGGTAATCGGGCGTCCACAAGTCCGCCGGGCGGCGATACTTGCCATCCCAGCTGTGCGTGAATTCGTGCGGGATCACGTTGTGGTCCCAGTCCATCTTGTCCCAGTCGGTCCACGACTTGGGCTCCATCTGGTTCTCGCTCGACCGATGATGCTCCAGCCCGATGCCGCCCATCCGGTCGGTCAGCGCCAGCAGGAAATCGTAATGGTCGAAATGGCGCGCCCCGAAGGTCGCCAGCGCCTCGCTGACCAGGTTGCGGTAGGTCTGCATCTTCTCCGGCTTGATCGCCAGCAGCTCCGGCTTGTCGGCGATCGCGTCCATCGACACGCCGTGGCCAAGGTCGGTGCGCTGCGCATAGAGCCCGGCGAAGATCGGCGAATCGACCAGCGTATCGTAGCGGGTGGCATCCCAGGTCAGCCGGTTGCCGCTTTGCGCCTTGCCGTCGAGCGCGGTGTAGACCGTCCAGCCCGCGGGCACGGTGACGGCAGGCTTGATGGCGATCTGGCGAACGTAATGCCCGGCGGGATAGAGGCTCATCTTCTCCCACTGCAGGTTGAGCATCTCGCGCGTCATCGTCACCCGCCCTTCGGACCCGGTGATGGGCGAGGTGTGGATGAACCTGGCGGTCACTTCGCTGGTGCCGGCCGGAACCGCGACGTGGAAGGCGAAGACGTCGACCGGATCGCGTTTCCAGGTCAGCGGCTGGCCGCCGGCGGAAAAGCGGATGTCGTTAAGCAGGTTGGCGGCGCCCTCGGGCGCATGGTTGCCGGGCAGCCACTTGGGCAGCAGCAGTACAAGGTCGGTAGTGCCGGGCTTGACCGGGATCGTCTCGGTCACGCGGTAGAGACCGCGGTTCACGTCGGTGGCATCGATGTCGAGCATCAGCGTGCCGGGATAGGGCGCGTCGACCTCGGCCGGGATGGTATCGGTGATCGCCGCCGCCTGCGGGGCCGAGGCGGCAGGCCCGCGCTGGTCAACCGCAGGTCCGCTCTGGGCGAAGGCGGCGGCCGGGACGAGCGCGGTGGACAGAAGGGCGATTGCGAGCGTGCGACTGATCGTTTTCATCATCTGTCCGTTCGTTGCGTGCCGGGGATGAACAAGTGCCTAATCGACGAGCGGCTTTCGCCGCCCTGCCGAAAGCGTTAAGCGCCCGCGCCATGGCAGGTTCCAAAACAAGCGTCACGACCCCGGCAGCGATCCGCGGCACCCAGGACATCTTCGGCGCCGAGGCGGAGGCGTTCGCCTTCGTCGTCGAAACGTTCGAGCGCGTGCGCAAGCTCTACCGCTTTCGCCGCATCGAGATGCCGGTGTTCGAGCGGACCGAGGTGTTCAGCCGCTCCATCGGCGAGACGACCGACGTGGTGTCGAAGGAAATGTACTCGTTCCTCGACCGCGGCGACGAGTCGCTGACCCTGCGGCCCGAGTTCACCGCCGGAATCGCCCGCGGCTTTCTTACCAATGGCTGGCAGCAATACGCGCCGCTGAAGGTCGCCACGCACGGGCCGCTGTTCCGCTATGAGCGTCCGCAGAAGGGGCGCTACCGCCAGTTCCACCAGCTCGACGCCGAGATCATCGGCGCGGGCGAGCCGCAAGCCGACGTCGAGCTGCTCGCCATGGCGGACCACTTGCTCAACGAGCTGGGCATCGCCGACGGCGTCACCCTGCACCTCAACACGCTGGGCGATGGCGCCAGCCGCGATGCCTGGCGCGATGCGCTGGTGGCCTATTTTCGCGACCATGCCGGTTCGCTGTCGGAAGACTCGCAAGACCGCCTCGAGCGCAATCCGCTGCGCATCCTCGACAGCAAGGACCCGCGCGACCAGGCCTTCGTGGCCGACGCGCCCAAGATCGACGATTACCTGTCCGCCGAGGCGCAGGCGTTCTTCGGCACGGTCTGCGAAGGGCTTGCCGCCGCCGGGGTGGATTACACCCGCGCGCCCAGCCTGGTGCGCGGCCTCGATTATTACCGCCACACCGCCTTCGAATTCGTCACCGACCGGCTCGGCGCGCAAGGCACCGTGCTGGGCGGCGGGCGCTACGACGGGCTTATCGAGACCCTGGGCGGCGCACACACCCCCGCGGTCGGCTGGGCTGCGGGTATCGAACGGCTGGCGATGCTGGTGGGTGAGCGCGGCGATCCGGCTGCGGACGTCATCATCGTGGTCGAGGACGAAGGACGCCTGGCAGACGCGACCAAGGCGATCGGCGTGCTGCGGCAAGCCGGTTTCAGTGCCGACCTGGTCGCCACCGGCAGCCCACGCAAGCGCTTCGACAAGGCATCGAAAATGGGTGCCAAGGCGCTCGTCTCATTTGCCGAGGGTGCCCCCCGCGTGCGCGGCGAACGCGCCAGCGAGATCGAAGCGCTACTGGCATGACCATCCCCGACGATCGCCTGTCGCAAATCCGCCACCGATTTGCCGAGCTGGAAGCGCGGCTGGCCTCGGGCACGCTGGAGGGGGAGGCATTCGTCGCCTCGAGCCGCGATTATGCCGAGGTTGAACCTGTTGCGCGCGCCGCAGAGGCGGTTCAGGCGATGCGCGGCGAGCTGGCCGAATTGCGCGCGCTTGATGACAATGACGCCGACATGAAGGCCCTCGCCGCCGAGGAGGTCGCCCGCCTCGAGGCCGAGCTGCCCGCCGCCGAGCAGGCGCTCGCGATCGCGATGCTGCCGCGCGATTCCGCCGATGTGCGCCCGGCGATGCTAGAAATCCGCGCCGGCACCGGCGGCGACGAAGCGGCGCTGTTCGCCGCCGACCTGTTCCGCATGTACCAGGGCTATGCCGCGCAGCAGGGCTGGCGGGTGGAGCCGATCAGCGTCGCCAGCAACGACCTGGGCGGCTACAAGGAAATCGTCGCCAACGTCACCGGCACCGGCGTGTTCGCCAAGATGAAGTTCGAAAGCGGCGTCCACCGCGTGCAGCGCGTGCCGGTCACCGAAAGCGGCGGCCGCATCCACACCAGCGCGGCGACCGTGGCCGTCCTGCCCGAGCCGGCCGAAGTCGACGTCTCGATCGACCAGAACGACCTCAAGATCGACATCTACCGCTCCTCCGGCGCCGGTGGCCAGCACGTCAATACCACCGATTCGGCGGTGCGGATCACGCACCTTCCCACCGGCATCGTCGTCGCCATGCAGGACGAGCGCAGCCAGCACCGCAATCGCGACAAGGCGATGCAGGTGCTGCGTGCACGCATTTACGAAGCGCGCCGCGCCGAGGTCCACGGCGCCGAGGCCGAGGCGCGTAAGGCCATGGTCGGGTCGGGCGACCGGAGCGAGCGCATCCGTACCTACAACTTTCCGCAAGGGCGCGTGACCGACCACCGCATCAACCTGACGCTGCACCGCCTGCCCGAAGTGCTCGAGGGAACCGGCCTTGGCGAGCTGGTCGACGCGCTGATCGCCGAGGACCAGGCCAAGCGGCTGGCGGCGATGGGTGACTGAGGCGGTCGGTGCTGCGCTGCGGCGCGCCGCGGAGCGCATCGGCGTCCCCTGGGCACGCACCGATGCCGAACTGCTGATGGCGCACGCGCTGGGCGTTTCGCGCCAGGCGATGCTGCTGTCGCACATGCAGGCGCCGGTGCCGCCCGGCTTCGCGGCGCTGCTGGCGCGGCGCCTAGACCACGAACCGGTGGCCTACATTCTGGGCGATGCCGAGTTCTATGGCCGCACGTTCGCGGTCTCGCCGGCGGTGCTGATCCCGCGCGGCGACAGCGAAAGCGTGATCGCGGCGGCACTGGCGGCGGCGCCGCAGGCGCGCAGCGTGCTCGATTGCGGCACCGGATCGGGCATTCTCCTGCTGACCGCCCTGGCCGAGCTGCCCGCGGCCCGCGGCACCGGCATCGACCGCAGCACGGCGGCGCTTGAAATCGCAGTTACCAACGCCGCGGCGCTGGGGCTCGAGGATCGCGCGCGCCTGCTTTGCGCCGACTGGACCGAACCGGGCTGGAGCGACGCGCTCGGCCGGTTCGACCTCATCCTTGCGAACCCACCCTACGTAGAGGCGGACGCCGCGCTCGATCCCTCGGTACGCGGGCGCGAGCCCGACGGCGCGCTGTTCGCGGGTCCGGATGGACTGGCCGACTACCGCGTGCTGGTGCCGCAAATCCCCGCCCTGCTGGCGCCGGGCGGCGTGGCGGTGATCGAGATCGGGGCCAGCCAGGCCGCTGCCGTGGCCGCCATCGCGGCTGCAGCAGGCCTTTCCGCACAGGTCCACCGCGACCTTGGCGGCCGCGACAGGGCTGTGGAAATGCGGCCAATATCGTCGTCCTGACGCACTTTTCCCTTGGCGAAAGCGCCGCAAGCGCCTATCTCCGCCGACAGGACCAGCGCCCGGATGCCGTATCGCAGCATCCCGCCGGTTCACTCCGACATTCGCATCAGGCGTCGCGGCACAGTTGCTTCGCACCAGGCGGATAACGGGACCACGGGCTCTCGGGAGGGCTGTGGACATAGGGTCATGCGGCCATACCGCCCGGGGGAAACCGATGGCGGCCGCCGCCTTGAAGGACTTTACCCTTGAACAACAACAATCGTGGTAACAATCGCCGGCGCGGCCGGGGCAATCGTCCGGGCGGCGGCGGCAATGGTCAGCAGCTCAATCGGATCGACAGCCGGGCGCGGGGCAACGCCCCCCAGTTGCTGGAAAAGTACCGCAAGCTGGCGCAGGACGCGCACCTCAACGGTGACCGGGTCCAGGCCGAATATTACCTCCAGTTCGCGGACCACTATTTCCGCGTCCTTGCCGATCAGCGCCTACGCCAGGAAGAGCAGCAGCGCGGCGGCCGCGGCAATGACCGCTCGCAGGACGACGGCGGCGATAGCGGCGACGATGGCGATTTCGGCGACAACAACGATTTCCCGAGCTTTGACCAGCCGTACCAGCGCCGCGAACAGCAGGACGATCGCCCCCAGCGCGAGGAGCGCCCCGCGCGCGACGAACGCCCGGCCCGCGAAGAGCGTCCCCGCCGCGAGGATCGGCCGCGCCGCCAGGAGCGCCCCCAGCGCGAGGTCGAAGTGGCCGAGGACGAAGCACCCCAGCCCGCCGCGGCGGACAGCGCCAATCCCTACGAGCCGCCCGAGAATCCCTTCGTTCGCGGATCGCGCGGGTTGAAGCCGCGCCGCGCCGACCGTGCTGCACCTGCGGGCGACGCCGGTAACGACAGCGACGGCGCACAGGTGTTCGACCCGGCTTCGCTGCCCCCGTCGATCGCCCGCAAGCCCGTCGAAGCGGATGACAGCTCCGACACCGGCGAAACGGCCGAGGCGAAGCCGCGCCGCCGCGCGCCCCGGCGCAAGCCGACCGCCGACGACGCGGTCGAGGCCGTGGCCGACGCCTGAGCCTAGTTGTCGAGCGGGCCCTCGGCCCAGTCGACTTCGACCCACCACTCGTTACGGCGCAGCGGCCCCGGCACGATCGGGGCGTTGTAGCCGGCGAATTCCGGTTCGCCGAGCGCCAGCAGACCCCGGCTTTCGACCCAGTCGAGCAGTGCCTGGCGTTTTTCGGCCACAAGGTCGCGGTCGCTGGAGCGGCCGGCGAAGCGCACGGCTGCGACCATGCGTCCGGGAACTTCGCTGATTTCGACATCGCCACCGGGCGCGGGCAGCCGCGATCGCGGCATGTCGGCCGGAAGTCCGAAGCGGACCTGCCACTTGTCATCCAACGGCGCGGCCGAAACCGGAACCGTCATCGCGATCCTGGCATCGCTGCGCGCATCGGCACGCCCGCCGGGCTTGGCGAAAATGTAGGCCGCCAGCGATCCGAACGCGCGTTCCATCGCCTCCGACAACTGACCGGCGCGAGTCACCGTGGCGACGGTCAGCGGGCGGTAGCGTCGCAGACTGAAAGCGCCGTCGGTCTCTACCACCGCGTGCGCGGCCTCTTCCTGGCGGCGCTCGTTGATGAAATAGGCGGCGAACCCGCCCGCGGCGATCAGGCCCGCCCCGGCGACAACGGCGCCAAGGCGCCCTCCGATCCGGCTGGCGGCGGTGCGGCGGTGCAGCGGCAAGGCGGCGGCAAGCGACATATCGGCTCTCCTCGGGAAACGTCACGCTCTACCGGTGGCAAGTCGCGTCGGAGCCATGCGGTTCCAGCGCGCTTGCGCGCCCGCCGGCGAGCCGCCACAAGCCCGCAGCGATGACTGTCCTTTCCCGACCGGCCGCCCTTGCGCTTGCGCACCCCCGCGTGGCGGCGCTCGCCCTTGGTGCGGTTGCGGCGCTCGGGTTTCGCCCGTTGATGCTGTGGCCGCTGACGCTGGCAGCGATGGCCGCGATGTTCGCGCTGGTGGCGCAGGGCGGGTGGAAGCGCGCTGCGGGTCTGGGATGGCTGTTCGGCGTTGGCCACTTCACGATCGGCAACACCTGGATCGCGACCGCCTTCGGCTTCCAGGCGGCGATGCCGGCCTGGCTGGGCATGATCGCGGTGGTCCTTTTATCGTTCTACCTGGCGGTCTTCCCGGCGCTGTCGTTCGCAGCGGCACGGGCGCTCGCGCCCAACGGCAAGGTGGCGCTGGTCTATGCCGCCGGGGCCTGCTGGATCGTCGCCGAGTGGCTGCGCGGCTGGGTCTGCACCGGCTTTCCGTGGAATCCGCTGGGAGCGGTGACGCTGGGCACTTATGCCCACCCCGGGCTGGCGCGGATCGTGCCCTGGCTTGGCACGTACGCGCTGTCGGGCCTGGTCGCGCTGCTGGCGGGAGGGCTCTGGATCGCAGTGGCACGCGGCAAATGGACCTTGGCGATCCTGCCATTGCTGCCGTTCCTGCTGCCGCTGGGCGGCGATTCGCGCCCGGGAACGCTGCCGGTAACGCTGGTCCAGCCCGACATCGCGCAGGAAACGCTCGACGACCCGGCTCGCTACGAAGAGCATTTCCAGCGCACGGCGGCGCTTTCCGCGCCGAAGGACGCGCGCCAGCGACTGGTGCTGTGGCCAGAAAGCGGCGTCCCCGACTATCTGCGGCCCGGCTATCCCCACGGCGCTTACGACGCCACCACGTTCGGCGGCGATCCCGCGGCCGCGCGGGCCCGGCTCGGCCGGGTGATCGGCCCGGGATCGCTACTGATGACGGGTACGGTCGACCTGGCGTTTGCCGGCGACCGGCTGACCGGGGCGCGCAACGTCGTCACCGCGCTCGATGCTTCGGGCGCGATCATGGGCGGCTATGCCAAGGCGCACCTCGTTCCCTACGGCGAATACCTGCCGATGCGCACGCTGCTGGAACCGATCGGGCTGTCGCGGCTGGTGCCCGGCTCGATCGATTTCCTGCCCGGTCCCGGCCCGCAGACGCTGGACCTCGGACCGTGGGGCAGGGCAGGCATCCAGGTCTGCTACGAGATCGTCTTTTCTGGCCAGGTCGTCGACCGCGCCAACCGGCCCGATTACCTGTTCAACCCGTCGAACGACGGCTGGTTCGGCGCCTGGGGACCGCCCCAGCACCTTGCCCAGGCGCGGCTGCGCGCGATCGAGGAAGGCATGCCGATCCTGCGTGCCACCACCACGGGCATCAGCGCGGTGATCGACGCCAAGGGCGCGGTGCGCCGGTACCTGCCCAGCGGTTTGCCCGGGCGGATCGATACGACGGTGCCGCCGCCTGCACCGCCGACGCTGTTCGCGCGGCTCGGCAACGCGCTGCCGCTTGCCTGGGCGGCGCTTCTGGCGGTGCTGTCGCTGGTTGCCAGCCGGCGCCGGCTTGGCTAAGACCGGGCTGACATAAAGAAACCTTTATATGAGCATCCAGACCATGCGCAGCGATTACCTGTTCACCTCCGAAAGCGTTTCCGAAGGCCATCCCGACAAGGTCGCTGACCAGATCTCGGACGCGGTCGTCGACCTGTTCCTGGGTATCGACCCGGAAGCGCGCATCGCCTGCGAAACGCTGACCACCACGCAGCTGGTGGTGCTGGCGGGCGAGATCCGCGGCAACGGCATCATGGACGAAGCGGGTAACTGGGCCCCCGGAATTCCCGAGAAGGTGGAAGCCGCCGTGCGCGAGACGGTCAAGCGCATCGGTTACGAACAGGACGGCTTCCACTGGGAAACGCTCCGCTTCGAAAACAACCTGCATCCCCAGTCCGCCCACATCGCGCAGGGCGTCGACGCGGGCGAGAACAAGGAAGAAGGCGCGGGCGACCAGGGCATCATGTTCGGTTTCGCCTGCGACGAGACGCCGGACCTGATGCCGGCCACGCTGGATTACAGCCACAAGATCCTCGCCCGGATGGCCGAGGATCGCCACTCGGGCGCGGCCCCGTTCCTCGAGCCTGACGCCAAGAGCCAGGTCACGTTGCGCTTCGAAGGCGGCAAGCCGGTTGCCGCGACCGCGATCGTGGTCTCCACCCAGCACGCCAAGGGCTATGACCAAGGCGAGCAGGAAGCCGAACTCAAGGCCTACGTGAAGAAGGTCGTCGCCGACGTTCTGCCTGCCGAGCTGATCGGCGACGAAACCGTCTATCACATCAACCCGACCGGTTCGTTCGAGATCGGCGGCCCGGACGGCGACGCCGGCCTGACCGGCCGCAAGATCATCGTCGACACCTATGGCGGCGCGGCCCCGCACGGCGGCGGCGCGTTTTCCGGCAAGGACCCGACCAAGGTCGACCGCAGCGCCGCCTACGTCGCGCGCTACCTGGCCAAGAACCTCGTCGCTGCGGGCCTGGCCACGCGCTGCACGATCCAGCTCGCTTACGCAATCGGCGTATCGGAGCCCCTGTCGCTTTACGTCGACACGCATGGCACCGGGACCGTTTCTGACGACAAGCTTGAGCAGGCGATCTGGAGCGTGGCGCAGGCCAGGCTCGGCGGGCTGACCCCGCGCGGCATTCGCACCGGGCTCAGCCTCAACAAGCCGATCTATTCGCCCAGCGCCGCATACGGCCACTTCGGCCGCAAGGCCGAGGGCGATCTGTTCCCGTGGGAAAAGACCGACATCGCCGGCGCGCTGAAAACCGCCGCGGCCTGATCCTCCAGCCGCCGCCGCGCCTTCAGGCGTAGGCGGCGGTGTCCTCGTCAGGCCAGCGCGTCATGCGCTCCCGGCCCGAATCGAGGAACAGCGACGGGATCTTGGCCAGCATCAGTATCTTGTGAATCGTCCAGTCCGCGGCGCGCTCGTTCCAGCGGGCGGTCGCCCGGCCCTCGCGCTCAAGCCACCGCTGGTAGGGCAGGAAATGGTCGGGCTCGTCCTTGTGCACGATCTCGAAGATTTTCTTCATGATCGGATCGCCCTGGATGACCCTGTTCTTGAGCAGAATTTCCACCTGCGCATAGCCGCGCTGCTCGGTCAGCATGATAACCCGGCACAGTCGCTCGAACTCGTCGGGCGTTTCGACGATGTCGTCGGTATCGAGTTCCTCGATCGAGCAGCGGAACACCCATTGTATAAAACGGTCGATGTGGCCGACGCCGCGATCGACGACCAGCGGCATCCGCCCGCGCCGTTCGAACCAGCGGCGAAACATGACGTAATGCTTGTGCTCGTCGGCGCGGTGCTTCTCGATATCGCGCTGGAATTCCAGGTCGTCCGGACAGCGCGCACGCACTGCCTCCAGCACGCGGTCGAGCGAGGTGTACCCGCGATGTTCGTTGTAGATGTAAACCGACGCCAGAACGTCGAGATAGCGTTCGCGGAAACCTGAAATCGGCAGCATGGACCCTCGTCTGGCAAATCTGCCTAGCCTGATTGGAGGGAACGCACCGCCGGCACGCGCAGTTCCCCAAGTATCCGAACGGTTTCCCCGATCAGGTCAGATAGTGGGCGGTCGTCCGCCCGGCGACGTCGTCCGCGCTCACCCCCGGGGCGAGTTCGATCAGGCGAAACGGTGAGGCGTGGTCCGAGCGCTCGAACACGGCCAGGTCGGTCACGATCATGTCGACCACGTTCTTGCCGGTCAGCGGTAGCGTGCATTCGGGCACGAACTTGGCGCCGCCGTCCTTCGAATTGTGCTCCATCACGACGATGATGCGCTTGACGCCGGCGACGAGATCCATCGCCCCGCCCATGCCCTTGATCATCTTGCCGGGCACCATCCAGTTGGCGATGTCGCCCCTCTCGCTGACTTCCATCGCGCCCAGCACGGTCAGGTCAATATGGCCGCCGCGGATCATCGCGAACGACTGCGCACTGTCGAAATAGGCCGAATGGGGCAGTTCGCTGATAGTCTGCTTGCCGGCGTTGATCAGATCGGCGTCGACCTCGTCCTCGTAAGGGAACGGCCCGATTCCGAGCATCCCGTTTTCCGACTGCAGCGTCACGGTCATGCCGGCGGGAATGTTGTTGGCGACCAGCGTCGGGATGCCGATGCCCAGGTTGACGTAGTAGCCGTCCTTGAGCTCACGCGCGGCGCGCGCAGCCATTTCATCTCGAGTCCAGGGCATGTCGGGACGGTCTCCGTTGCAGTGGTCAGTCGATCGGCGTGGGCGTAACGAACCAGCCGTTGCCGATCAGCGGCTCGACCGTGGTGGCGATCGGGTCCGCAGGATTGCGCAGGTAATCGAGCGCTTCGAGGAAATCGCCGCGACGGTCGCCAGCGGCGGCCACGAAGCACCAGTCGCGCGCGGCATCCACCAGGCGCGCCTCCTTGGTATCGTCGCCGCCGCGCACCAGCAGCAGGCGATCGGTGCGGTCGGGATCCAGGCCGACTGCGCGCAGCACCGTGTAGACCGCATCAGCGCGTGCGACGGGCAGGGCCGACTTCCAGAAAACCGTCAACCCGGCCGCGCGCAGCTTGCCCAGCGCGTCGATCAGGCCGGGTGCGGGGGTCGGCGCGTCGTTCGGATCGAACGTGCCGGTGGCAGGATCGAGGTCGAGCACGACCGCGGGGGGCTGCGCCGCGCACGGCAGGCGCCTGGGGCCCGCCATGACCGACGTGGGATCGATCACCACCGAATCGCGCGCCGTCCCCTCGGGCAGTGCCGCCTGCGCCAGCGCGTAGGCCGCGAACGCGCCGATCGGGGACGCCGCGGCGGCGCTGGTCGGCGCCGGAAGCGCCTTGAGATCGGTCTGGACGACCTGGCTGGCAACGACTTGCGGACCGATGTCGTCAGTGCGCGGCTTCTCCCGGCTCACGCCCCTGGCCAGCGCGCCGGCAGCCGCCATTGGCACCGCGGCGACGCACCCCGGTAACAACGCCAGGGCGATCAGGGCCGACCAGGACGCGCGCGCCGTTATCACGCTGCCTCGCGCTGCCTGACGGTACGGAATTCGATCTTCTTGTCATACGGCGCACCCACGATCATGCGCTGGACGTAGACGCCCGGCAGGTGGATGGCGTCGGGATCGAGGCTGCCGGCCGGGACCAGCTCTTCCACTTCGACCACGCAGACCTTGCCGCAGGTCGCGGCGGGTACGTTGAAGTTGCGTGCAGTCTTGCGAAATACCACGTTGCCGGTCTCGTCGGCTTTCCACGCCTTCACCAGCGCCAGGTCGGCGAAGATGCCGCGCTCCATAACATAGTCCTCGGGGCCGTTCGGGCCGTCGAATGAGCGGATCTCCTTGCCCTCCGCCACCAGCGTGCCGACGCCGGTCTTCGTGTAGAAGGCCGGAATGCCGGCGCCGCCAGCACGCATTCGTTCAGCCAACGTGCCCTGTGGACAGAACTCGACCTCAAGCTCGCCGGCCAGGTACTGCCGCTCGAACTCCTTGTTCTCGCCGACGTAGGACGACACCATCTTCTTAACTTGCCGCGTGCGCAGCAGTTTGCCGATCCCTTCGTTGTCGATGCCGGCGTTGTTGGAGAAAAAGGTCAGGCCCTTCACGCCCGAATCCCGCACCGCGTCCAGCAGCCGCTCGGGCAGGCCCGACAGGCCGAAGCCGCCGCTGGCGATCAGCATGCCGTCGCGCAGCACGCCGCCTAATGCAGCAGCGGCATCGGGGTAGAGCTTGTTCATGGCAGGACTGTCCTCATCGCTCGGTAGGCTCGCGCCGCGCTAGTCGAAAGTGGCGGTCCGGACAATTGCAACGCGCTGCGCGGCAATTGCAAGGCGCAGCGGGGCAATTGCCAAGGTTCGACCAATCCAAAAACCGCTTTGAAGAACGGGCGCAAACAGCTGGCGGCCTACACCAGGCGCCGCTACCTTCGCGGCCATGCGGTTCGCGATTGCCCTGACACTGCTCCTGGCCGCAGGCTGCGAACCCGGAACGACTGGCGGGGACCAGCCGTCGCCTGCCGCGCCCGAAACGAGCGCCGCGCAAGCCCCGGCCGGGCGCACCCCGTCAAACCCGGCGCCGCCGGATATGACGCCGGCCGACCTGCCGCCGCGCCTGCGCGCGCTCGGCACCGAGCCGTTCTGGTCGGCCGACATCGTTGGCGACACGGTCGCCTGGTCAGCGCCCGATGGTCCCGGCTCGACGTTTGCGATCACGCGCCGCGCCACGCCGGAGGGCGCAGTTCTGGTTGGCCGGCTTGACCAGGCCAACTTCGTGCTTGCCATCGCGCGGCGTGACTGCAGCGACGGGATGAGCGACCGGACCTATCGTTGGCGCGCGGTACTGCGCCGCAACGGACAATCGCTGCCGGGATGCGCGGAAACGCCTGACCGCTTGAAAGCGGCGCCCGCACCCTGACCTTTGCTGCACCGCGGCGGACAGGATACCCGGTTGCAATCCGCGCATGGTCGACCCTTGGGCAATGTCCAATTTTTAGGCAGAGATTGCCGTAGAAAAGGGCAGAATACGGGCGCCATTGCGCGTCACGCAATGGGTATGATGCAAATTCCGCAACAACTTTTGCTCTTTTCGCACTTGCACAAAAACCGTCCCGACGGCACTTAGAGCCTGCCTTTCAGGCATCCTCTCCCAAAACTTCCAAGGCCCGGACGGCAACGTTCGGGCCTTTTTTTCATGGGCGCGATTGCGCGTACGCTCTTGGCCAGCCGCGGTTTGCAATCGCGGAACCTCGACCCCACCTTCGCTTTTCTAGCCCGGGTCCCGGGACAACAGCGAAGAAGGCGAAGAACGAGATGGCGGAAGCCGCGGTCAAGGTGGACGAGCGCACGATCAAGCTGCGCGTAGCCGACGCAAGGCAGGAGGAAAGCGGCCAGGGCATCGCCCGCCTGCCGCGCACCGCATTTGCGGCCCTGGGCATTGCCGAAGGCGACACGATCGAAATCGTCGGCAAGCAGGCCACTGCCGCGCGCGCGGTCCACACATATGCCGAAGACGAAAGCCTCGAGGTCATCCGCCTGGACGGCCTGCAGCGGTCGAACGCCGAAGTCGGTGCCGGCGAGCATGTCGAAATCCGCCGCGCCGAATCGCGCCCCGCCCAGCGCGTGGTGTTCGCCCCTTCGCAGCGCGACATCCGCCTTCAGGGCCCGTCCGAAGCGCTGAAGCGCAACTTCTTCGGTCGCCCGCTGGTCGCCGGCGACCTTGTCGCCACCGCCGGGCAGCAGCGCGTGGGGGACATGCCCCCGCAAGTCGCGCGGATGTTCAACGCGCCCGCCTTTGCACTCACCCAGATCCGCCTCACCGTGGTCTCGACCGTGCCCAAGGGCATCGTCTTCATCGACGAGAACACCGAGGTGGAGCTGCGCGAGGAGTTCGAGGAAGCCAACGCGCCGCGCGGCGACGTCCTGTACGACGACGTCGGCGGCATGGGAGACACGATCCGCCAGCTGCGCGAAATGGTCGAATTGCCGCTGCGCTATCCCGAATTGTTTACCCGTCTGGGCGTCGATCCGCCCAAGGGCGTTCTCCTTCACGGCCCGCCAGGCACCGGTAAGACGCGGCTTGCCCGCGCGGTCGCCAACGAGAGCGATGCCAGTTTCTTCACCATCAACGGGCCCGAAATCATGGGCTCGGCCTATGGCGAATCGGAAAAGCGCCTGCGCGACGTGTTCGAGGAAGCCGCCAAGGCGGCCCCTTCGATCGTCTTTATCGACGAGATCGATTCGATCGCCCCCAAGCGTGGGCAGGTTCAGGGCGAGGCTGAAAAGCGCCTTGTGGCCCAGCTGCTGACGCTGATGGACGGGCTGCAGGCGCGCTCCAACATCGTCGTCATCGCCGCCACCAATCGGCCCGACGCGATCGACGAGGCGCTGCGCCGGCCCGGCCGTTTCGATCGCGAGATCGTCATCGGTGTGCCGGACGAAAGCGGCCGGCGCGAGATTATCGGTATCCATACCCGCGGCATGCCGCTGGCCGAGGATGTCGATCTGGACGAACTGGCGCGCACCACGCACGGCTTCGTCGGCGCCGACCTGGCGGCGCTGACGCGCGAGGCCGCGATCGACGCGGTGCGCCGGATCATGCCGCAGCTTGATCTCGAAGCGCAGACCATTCCTGCCGAAGTGCTGGAGAACCTGTCGGTCACGCGCGACGATTTCCTGGCCGCGATGAAGCGCATCCAGCCCAGCGCCATGCGTGAAGTGATGGTGCAGGTCCCGAATGTCGGCTGGGACGATATCGGCGGGCTTGGCGAAGCGCAGGAGAAGCTGCGCGAGGGCGTGGAATTGCCGCTGCGCAATCCCGACGCCTTCCGCCGCCTGGGCATCAGGCCGGCCAAGGGCTTTCTGCTTTACGGGCCGCCCGGCACCGGCAAGACCTTGCTGGCCAAGGCTGTGGCGAAAGAGGCGGAAGCCAACTTCATCGCCATCAAGTCGTCCGACCTGCTGTCCAAATGGTACGGCGAAAGCGAACAGCAGATCGCCCGGCTGTTCGCCCGCGCCCGCCAGGTCGCGCCCTGCGTCATCTTCATCGACGAGATTGATTCGCTGGTACCGGCGCGCGGCTCGGGCATGGGCGAGCCGCAGGCGACCGCGCGCGTGGTCAACACGATCCTGGCCGAAATGGACGGGATGGAGGAGCTGAACTCGGTCGTCGTGATCGGAGCGACCAACCGGCCGACGCTGGTCGACCCGGCGCTGCTGCGCCCGGGCCGTTTCGACGAACTGGTCTATGTCGGCACGCCCGACGCGGCCGGTCGCGAGCACATCCTCAAGATCCACACGTCCAAGATGCCCCTGGCGAGCGACGTCGACCTGGCGGCGGTGGCACGCGATACCGAGCGCTTTACCGGCGCCGATCTCGAGGACGTCGTGCGCCGTGCCGGCCTAAACGCCATCCGCAAGAGCGGCGTGAAGGTCGAGACCGTGACCGCCGCCGACTTTGCCGAGGCGCTGGTCGATTCGCGCGCCACGGTGACCGAGGCGATGGAGGAAGAATACGCCCGGATGAAGGGCGAGCTCAAGAAGCGCGCTGCCGAGGTGAATCCGCCGATCGGCTTCCTGGCACCCGGCATGGTTACGCCGACGCGCGAGAGCAAGCACGCGCCTTGACCGGCGGGCACCGCCCTGCGGCTCAGGCCGTGGGCGGTGCCGGCAGCGCCGGGCCGCCGTCGTCCGGCCCCTCGCGCTTGAGCGCTTCGGGCATCCGGCAGCGCAGCCAGTCGAGCATGATCTCGCGCATGGTGTTGCGCAGGCGGTTGAGCGCGCCCGGTTCGGCCGCGCTCATGACCAGCTTCAATTCGACTGCATCGATCTTCGCATCGGACACCTGTAGCGAAGCGTTGCGGCGATCCCAGTCGCCCTCCTTGTCGATCGCGGCGAGATAGGCGGCGCGGATCGGCTCGACCGGGTTTCCGGGAAGGATCGGCAGCACGACCGAGCCGAGGATGCCGCCGCCGGCGCGGGTCCAGTTCTGGAAGCTGCCATCGAGAAACTTGGCGGTCGGCACGATCAGGCGCCGCTCGTCACCGGTGCGGATGACGACGTAGGAGAGACGAATATCCTCGACCCGGCCCGCCTCGCCATCGATCACGATGTAGTCGTCGATCCGGATCGGTTCGGTCAGCGCGATCTGCAGCCCGGCGATCAGCGACTTGAGCGCCGGCTGCGCCGCAGCGCCTACTGCAAGGCCGGCCAGACCCGCCGAGGCCAGCAGCGTGGTGCCGATGGTGCGCACACCGGGGATTGCAAACAAGATCAGCGCGATGACGACGAAGCCGATCAGGAAGCGCAGCGTGCGCGACAGGATGCGGATGCGGGTGCGCTGGCTGCGCGCACTTTCGCTGTCGCCTTGCGAGGATGCGCGTTGGTCCAGCCCGCCGGCAATGCCGCCGACCAGCGCGAACGCGCACCAGCCGATCAGGACCGCGACCAGCAGCCGCCCGAAATCGGCCCACAACAAGGCAAGGATGGGGTTGAGCGGCGCGGCGATCGCCAGTCCGAGCGCGCCCATCAGCACGCGCGTCGGGCCGCGCAGCCGCGCCACCACGGCATCGTCGGTACGAAACGACGAATAGCCGACCAATCGCCGCAGCAACGCGAAGACGCCGAAATGGATCAGCACCGCGATGGCCACAGCGACCGCCGCGATGATCCCGGCCTCGGTCCACTGGGCGGTCATCGCGCCGAGTGCGCGAAGCGAATTGGGCGTTGCAGGCATGCGCAGCGTCCTGCCCGCCGCGCCTGCTGCTGACAACCCGTCAGCGGGTCAGCGGGAAGACCAGGTGCTGCTCCATGCCGTCGTCATGGAAACGCCGTTCGAAGCGGCCACGGATCTGCCGCGCCGCGCCATCGACCAGTGACGATCCGAACCCTTCCTTGCCCGGGGCCGGCGCGACGACGCCGGTGGCTCCGCGCTCGCGCCAGGTCAGATGCAGCTCGTCCTGGTCGTTGCAGAGCCAATGTACGTCGATATGGCCGCCCGGCCTGGACCAGGCGCCATACTTGACCGCGTTGGTGGCAAGTTCGTGCAGCACGAGCCCGACCGGCACGATAGCCGCCTCGGGCAGCTCCACTTTCGGACCTTCGGCGGCGCACGTGGTCGCGCCGGTCCGGTAAGGCGCCAGCGCAGTATCGACCAGTTCGTCCAGACGGGCGACGCGGTGATGGGGCGATCCTTGCGTGACCGAGTGCGCCTTCAGCAGCGCTTCTATCCGGCCGGCAACCTGCTCGATCGCGGGCTTGCTTTCGGGGCTTTCGCGGCCCGACATCCTTACGATCGCCAGGACCACGGCGAAAAGGTTCTTGACCCTGTGGTTCAGCTCTCCCGCAAGGAGGTCCGCCCGGTCGCGCGCGGCCCGCAAGTTAGCGGCCTGCGCCTCGCTCGCCTCGGCCCGCGCGGCGCGCAGAACCTGGCTGAGGCCAAGCGCAAGCGCGATGACGATCAGTCCCATCAGCGACACCAGCAGCGGCACGATGCGATTCTCGTTCGCTACCGACGAGGCGCGAATGGTGTCGAGACGGCCCGATTCGATGGCGTCGAGCCGGTCGATATCGCTGCGCAGCCGTTCCATCAGCCGCTGCCCCTCGTCGGTCAGGATGCGCCGCTGCGCCCCCTCGCGATCGCCGGCGCCAAGCTGCACGACGGTAGCCTCGATCTCTGCGAACTTGGCCGCGGCCAGGCCGGTGATTTCGTTGGCTAGCGCGAGCTGGTCGGGGCTGCGCGCGGAGACGGCACGGCGAAGTTCATCGCTCAGCGGCGCGAGTTGCGCACGAGCGGCGCGATAAGGACGCAGGTATCGGTCGTCGCTGGTTATGAAGTAGCCGCGCTGCGCGGTCTCGGCGTTGACGGCGATCCGGCCGATGCCGGCCAGCAGTCCGACGATGAGCTCGGTCTGCTGCGCCTGGGCGCGCTCGCGCTGCTCGGCCTTCAGGGTCGCGACGATCAGCAACAGCCCGCCGATCAGCCCGATCGCCACCAGTGCGAACAGCATCAGCACCGGCAGCCGCGGCGCACCGCGCCACGGGCCGCGGCGCGGCTTCTCACCTTGTGGCGTCGCGATCATGCGGCGTGCCTAGCGCAGCGAGCCGGGCTTGGCGACCGCGCAAAACCCGGGCTATTCGAGCATCTTGGCATGATGACCGGCGTCAGTGCGCCGCGCCCCAGCTCGGCCCGGTGCCGATCTCGATGCCCAGCGGCACGTCGAGCCGGACTGCGGGCTGTGCCGCCTCGGCCATGACGCGCTCGATCACCGGCTTGGCGGCCGCGACGTCGACTTCGGGAAGTTCGAACACCAGCTCGTCATGGACCTGCAGCAGCATGCACACGTGGCCGAGGCCGGCTTGCTGCAGCGCCGGCATCATGCGTGCCATCGCGCGCTTGATGATGTCGGCGCTGGTTCCCTGGATCGGCGCGTTGATGGCCGCGCGCTCGGACCCGGCGCGTTCGTTCGGATTGTTCGACCCGATGCGCGGGAACCACGTCTTGCGGCCGAACAGGGTCTCCGAATATCCGCAGCCGCGCACGCTTTCCAGCGTGGCGTGGATGTAATTGCGAATACCCGGAAAGCGTTCGAAATAGCGGTCGATCATGGCCTGCGCCTCGTCCGCCGTCACCCCCAGCCGCCCCCCCAGGCCCCAGCGGCTGATGCCATAAAGGATGGCGAAGTTGATCGTCTTGGCGCGGCCGCGGGTGTCGCGGTCGACCGTGCCGAACATCTCCTCGGCCGTGCGGCTGTGAATGTCCTCGCCCGCGGAAAATGCCTCCTTCAGAGCGGGGACGTCGGCCATGTGCGCAGCCAGCCGCAGTTCGATCTGCGAATAGTCGGCGGCAAGGAGGACGTTGCCGGGCTCAGCCACGAAGGCATCGCGGATCTGGCGGCCGATTTCGGTACGGATGGGGATATTCTGCAAGTTCGGGTCGGTCGACGACAGGCGCCCGGTCTGCGCCCCGACGAGGCTGTAGCTGGTATGGACCCGCCCGGTCGCGGGGTTGATCGCGGCCTGCAGCGCCTCGGTGTAGGTGGACCGCAGCTTGGACAGCTGGCGCCATTCGAGAACCAGGTTCGCCACCGGCGCACCTTGCGCCGCCAGTCCTTCGAGCACTGACTGGTCGGTCGAGTACTGCCCCGTCTTGCCCTTCTTGCCCCCCTTGTAGCCAAGCTTCTCGAACAGCACGTCACCCAGCTGCTTTGGGCTGCCAATGGTGAATTCGTGCCCGGCAGAGGCGAAGATTTCACCCTCGAGCCGCGCGATCTCGGTCGCGAAAGTGGCCGAGAGCTGGGCCAGCTTGTCGCGGTCGACCTTGATGCCGTGCCGCTCCATCGCCGCGACGACCGGGATCAGCGGGCGGTCGACGCGCTGATAGACGCGCGTCGCGCCCTCCCCGGCCAGCCGGGGCCGCAGGACCTGCCACAGCCGCCAGGTCACTTCCGCATCCTCGGCGGCATACTGCGTGGCCCGGTCGAGCGGCACCTCGCCGAAGGGGATGGCCTTCTTGCCGGTGCCGCAAATCTCCTTGAACGTGAGCGTCGTGTAATCGAGGTGGCGTACGGCGAGTTCGTCCATGCCGTGGCCGCCGCCGATCCCATCCAGGCTGCGCCCGGCGTCGAGGTCGAAGCTGGCGATCATCGTGTCCTCGACCGGCGCCAGGTCGATGCCGTGCCGAGCCAGGATGTTGATGTCGTACTTTATGTTCTGTCCAACCTTGATGACCGCCTCGCTCTCAAGCAGCGGCTTCAGCATCGCGAGCGCCTGCATCAAGGGCACCTGAGCGGGCTTTTGCGTGAACATGTCGGTGCCGCCGCCGCCTTCGCTGAAGTGGCCGAGCGGAACGTAGCAAGCCTCGCCCGCGCCAGTGCACAGGCTGATCCCGGCGAGGTCCGCGCGCATGGCGTCGAGCGCGCTGGTTTCGGTATCGACCGCTACCAGCCGCGCCGCAAAGGCCTTGTCGATCCAGCGTTGCAGGGCTTCGGGCGTCTGGACGCACTCATACCGCTCACGGTCGATCGCCGGCCATTCGGGCAGTGACTGGCCGCTGCCGCCCGGAATGGCGAGCGCGCCCGGCGTCACCGGCTTGGCCGGATTGAGCTGCGTCTTCGGGCCGGGGCTGCCGCGCCCGTCGTCCAGCCGTTTCAACAGGCTGGTAAAACCGTGCTCGGTCAGGAATGCGGCCAGCGGCTCCTTCGGAATGGCCGATAGCTTGAAGTCCTCGATCGGAATCGGCAGCGCGCAATCTTCCTTGAGTTGCACCAGTACGCGTGACAGGCGCGCCATGTCGGCCTGCTCGATCAGGCTTTCGCGCAGCTTGCCGGCTTTCATCTCCGGCGCCGCCGCCAGCGCCCCTTCCAGGCTGCCGTGCTCCTGGATCAGCTTCGTCGCGGTCTTGGGCCCGATACCGCGGATGCCGGGCACGTTGTCGACGCTGTCACCCATCAGCGCCAGCACGTCGCCGACGAGCTCGGGCCTGACGCCGAACTTCTCCTCGACCTCGGCCACGTCGATGCGCTGGCTCTTCATCGTGTCGAGCATGTCGATGCAGCCGCCGCCTTCGCTGCACTTGCCGACCAGCTGCATCAGGTCCTTGTCCGAGCTGACGATGGTGACGTCCCAACCCTGCAGCGTGGCGGCGCGGGCGTAAGAGGCGATCAGGTCGTCCGCCTCGAGATCGTCCTCCTCGATGCAGGCCAGGCTGAACGCGCGCGTGGCATCCCGGATCAACGGGAACTGCGGCACCAGGTCTTCCGGCGGAGGCGGCCGGTTGGCCTTGTACTGGTCGTACAGCGCGTTGCGAAAGCTGGTCGAACCCTTGTCGAGGATTACCGCCAGGTGGGTCGGCCCGTCCGCCTTGTTAAGGTCGTCGGCCAGCTTCCACAGCATGGTCGTGTAGCCATAGACCGCACCCACCGGGGTTCCGCGCGGGTTCGTCAACGGCGGCAGGCGGTGATAGGCGCGGAAGATATAGGCCGAACCGTCGACCAGGTAGAGATGCTGCTTGGTGTCCATCGGCCCGGCCTAGCAGGGCCGGCGCGCGCGCGAAATGCGCCTTTTCCGCTCTCTTCCAGCGAGGCGCGGCGCCCGCGGCCCGGCGGGGCCGGGGCGCGGCCAAGCGACAATTGCTTGCATAGGTTTTGGAAGCCGATTATTTGACGCGGCGAAGTCTACCGTCGAGGTAGGCTTTCCGCGCGGAAGCTCCGGCTGGCGCGCGTGGTCCACTCGCTGTTCTTAAGGATACCATTCATGCGCAAGTTCGTTCTCGCCGCCGCCGTTGCCGGCGCTGCCCTGACCCTGTCGGCCTGCGGTGACAAGACCGCCGACGACGCCGCCGCCACTGCTTCGGACGCGGCGATGACCGCTTCGGACGCTTCGGTTGACGCCTCGATGGCCGCCACCGACGCTGCCATGGGTGCCGCCGACGCCGCTGCCGGCGCTTCGACCGCCGCCACCGACGCTGCCGCCGCCGCTTCGACGGCCGCCACCGACGCCGCCGCCGCGGCTTCGGACGCTGAGAAGAAGATGTAATCTTCGCCTCACGGCAATTAAAAACGGACAAGGGCGTCGGGAGCAATCCCGGCGCCCTTTTCTGTTCGCGTGCGGCCCCGGCTACGCAACGATCGTGTCAATGACGCAACAGTGACGCAAAATCGTAACACGCTGCTTTCGGATGGAGCGCGAAGGCAATATTTAGCGGTCCGGGACGCCGGGCTGATCCGGTGCCGCTCAGGGGCCCAATACCATGCAGACGCTTCGCGCTTCGTTGCTCGCTTCGCTTTCGCTGTTCACGCTCGCAACTCCGGCGCTGGCGCAAGACGCCCCCGCGACCGACGAGAGCACACCCGGTTCCACCATCATCGTCACCGGCACCCGGTCGGCGAACCGTACGGTCGAGCAGTCGAACGTGCCGGTCGACGTTCTGTCTAACCAGGCGCTGACCACCAGCGGCTCGGGCGAGACGAACAAGATCCTGAACAAGCTGGTCCCGAGCTTCAACTTCCCGCAGCCCGCCATCAACGATGGCACCGACGCGATCCGTCCGGCAACGCTGCGCGGCCTGTCGCCCGACCAGGTGCTGGTGCTGGTCAACGGCCGCCGCCGCCATGTCTCGGCGCTGCTCAACATCAACGGTTCGGTCGGACGTGGTTCGGCCGCAGTCGACATGAACTCGATCCCCACGATCGCGCTCGACCGGGTCGAGGTGCTGCGCGACGGCGCCTCCTCGCAGTACGGCTCCGACGCTATCGCCGGCGTGATCAACCTGCGCCTCAAGACCGCCAATCACGGCGGCCGCATGACCGCCAGCTACGGCAAGTTCGACACCACGCTGGACGGCGTTGCCAACGTGACCGGCCTGCAGACCGCCAGCGGACAGCCGTTCTTCGATCCCGCCGATGCCGCCGGGTCGGCTTCGTCGCGCTATCTGGCGGCGACCACCGATGGCGAGCGTCATGTCAGCGACGGCGAGACCTACACCGTGTCGGGCAACGTCGGCCTGCCCTTCTTCGGCAACAACGACGGCTTCATCAACGTGACGGGCGAATACCGCCACCGCGGCTATACCAACCGCCAGGGCTTCGACTTGCGCCCCAACTACAACCGTCCCACCGCGGCTTTCGACCCGCGCGAGCTGACGTTCGATCGGCTTGAGTACCGGTTCGGCGATCCCGCCGCTGACGACTACGTCCTGTTCCTCAACTCCGGGGTGCCGATCAGCGATTCGGTGGAGTTCTTCACGTACGCCAGCTTCAACCAGCGCGATTCGCTGAGCGCGGCCAACTTCCGCCAGCAATCGGCATCGACCAACCGCGACTACTCGGTGCTGGCGCCGGGCCAGACCGCGAACGCGGCCAATTTCGTGCCGCTGACCGCTGACGGCTTTCTGCCCTTCATCCAGTCCGACCTGACCGACTATTCGGCGACCGCCGGGCTGCGGACCACCGCGGGTGAGTGGAAGGCCGAAACCGCGATAAGCTACGGCCACAACGAGTTCGACTACCGGGTCGAGAACTCGCTCAACACCAGCTACGGTCCGGGCGGTCAGCGTTCGTTCGATGCCGGCGGGTTGCGCTACAGCCAGTACCTGGCCACGCTCGATGTCAGCCGCGAATACGACCTTGGCCTGGCCAAGCCGCTGACCGTCGCGTTCGGCGCCGAGAACCGGCTCGAACGGTTTGCCGAGCGCCCGGGCGAGGTGACCTCCTATGCCGCCGGGCCGTACTTCAAGCCCGCGATCACCAACACCACGCTGGCCAACTGCACCGCGCAGGGCGGCGCCTACAGCGGCACGACCTGCTCGTTCCCGGGCCGCGCCGCCGCCGTGGGCGCGCAGGGTTTCCCCGGCATCCCGGCGTCGAGCCGGACCAACGTGCAGCGCACCAACCAGGCCGCCTACCTCGAGCTCGATACCGACCCGTTCCGAGGCTTCAGCCTGACCGGGGCCGGCCGGTTCGAGCATTATTCGGACTTCGGCAACGCGGTTACCGGCAAGCTGGCGGCGCGTTATGAATTCGTGCCCGGGTTCGCGGTGCGCGGATCGGTCTCCAACGGCTTCCGCGCCCCGTCGCTGCACCAGCAGTTCTTCACCACCACGTCGACCAACATCGTCAGCGGCCAGCTTGTCGACGTGGCGACGCTGTCGGTGAACAGCCCGATCGCGCAGCGCCTGGGGTCCAAGCCGCTCAAGCCGGAAAAATCGGTCAACCTGTCCGCCGGCTTTACCGCCAACCCGCTGCGCGGGCTGAACTTCACGGTCGATTACTACAACATCAAGATCAACAACCGTATCGTCCTGACCGAGATTCTCGGCAACGGCGGCACTGGCAACACCAGCGCCGTACAGGCGGCGGTCACCAGCCTGATCCAGGCGAGCTTCCCGCAGGTCAGCGCGGCGCGCTTCTTCATCAATGGCCTCGACACCCGCACCCAGGGCGTCGACGCGGTGATGAACTGGCGCCTGCCGCTGGGCGAAGGGGTAGGCCGTTGGAACCTGACCGCGGCCTACAACTATAACAAGACCAAGATCCTGACCTATCACAACGATCTTGGTCCGCTCGCGTCGATCCCCGGCCTGGTGCCTTTCGGGCGGGTCGAATCGATCCGCTTCACGCAGGGCCAGCCGCGCGACAAGATCGTCCTCAGCCTCGACGGCGATGTCGGCAAGTTCGGCGTCGGGCTGCGCACTACGCGCTATGGCAAGGTGGTTTCGCCCAACGCCACCTTCCCGATCGCCAATCCCGCCAGCCTGACCGACTACGGGCCGGACGACGTGTTCCTCGACCCCAAGTGGATCACCGACCTGGAACTGCGCTTCAAGCCGACCAGCCGGATCACGCTGACTGCGGGCGCGGACAACCTGTTCGACGTCTATCCCACCCGCTCACCCTACGGGCCGCGACCGGCCACGGTCGGGGGACAGTACCCGGTGACGCAGGAGTTCCTGCCCTATTCGACCTTCTCGCCGTTCGGGTTCAACGGCCGCTTCCTCTACGGGCGCGTCTCGGTCGACTTCTGATCGCGGCAAGCTAAGGAAAAGGCCCGCGGGGAGCGATCCCCGCGGGCCTTTTCGTGTCCGTTGCGGCGGCTTAGCGCGACGCGGTTTGCGTGCCTTTCAGCAGGCCGCGCGATTCCGCCTCGAACCCGTCGTAAAGGGTGCGGGCGATCGTCGCGATGCGCTCGTCCCGGGCGGGCTTGGAGCCTTGGCCGGTGACATAGACCGCGACCGCGTATTCGCGTCCATCTGGCGTCCGGATGAAGCCGACGTCGCTCGACGTGTTGTTGAGCGTGCCGGTCTTGTGCGCCACGCTGGCGCCAGCCGGCATCAGGGCCTTCAGGCGGCGCTTGCCGGTGACGCAGCGTTCCATCGCGGAGAACAGGACCGCGCGGCTGGAATCGGACAGCCACTGGCCCTTGCGCAGCCCGGCAAGCAGGCGAACCATCGTCTGCGGATTGACCGAATCGCGGGTGTCGACGCGGGTGGCGGGATCGACCAGGCCATCGTCGCGTACCAGCGTGGCGATGTCGCGCTGGAGGTTGAACCCGGTCAGCCCGGTGCCGGCAACCCAGCGATTGACCGCAGCGGGCCCGCCGACAGCGGCCAGCAGCCCGTCGGTCGCCTGGTTGTTGGAATGGATCAGCGCCAGATCGATGAGCTGGCGCGCCGACAGCATCGGCCCGGCACGAACCGGGGCGACCGCGCTCGACAGCTTGGCCGACGGGATCGGCATCATCATCGGGAAGCGATCGTCGAGGCCCCAGCGGCCTTGGTCGACGCCCTGCAGGAAGGTAGCGACGATGGCGACCTTGCTGGTCGAGGCCATCGGGAACGGCTGGCTGTCCAGCATGCCCACCGTGCGACCCGTCGCCAGGTCCATGGCGGCAACGCCGATACGGCCGCGGTCGGGGCCGGCGACGCTGGCCAGCAGCTTGTACAGCGGATCGGCGAAGACGGTGGGGGCGACGCTGACCCGGGTAATCGCCGCGCTGGACGTCGGCGCGGTGCGCGCGACCAGCGGGTTGGTCCGCGGCGCGGCCGTGACCGGGGCCGACTTCGCCCCGCCAATAACCGTGTCGAAGGTCTTTTCCAGCGCGTCGGCACCGGCGGTGGCGGTTGGCACTGCCAGGATGGCCGCAGCAGCGAATGTCGCCGCAAGGCGAGTTTTCAAGGTCTTCATCACCGGCCCTACATATCCCCCTCAGGATTTCCACAAGGCTAACGACTTGGTTGCCTTGCGTTCAACCAATCCTGCGGCGAAGCGAGACTCTTAGCTGACGAACCGTGGAACTTGTGCGATTCCGCAAGACTTTATCTGTGTTCGTGGAAGTGTTTCACGCCGCGCGCGTGACTCAGATCGCGTACTGCGCCCCCAGTTCGATCACGCGATTGGACGGAATCGCGAAATAGTCGGTCGGATCGGCAGCGTTCCGGTGCAGTGTCACGAACAGGACGTCCTGCCACAACGGCATTCCCGCATCGCCATCGGCGAAAGCATAATTGTTGCGGCCGATGAAGAAACTGGCCTTGTCCGCGCCGGGCAGGCCGGCGGCGATCAGATCGCTGCGCACGTCGGGGGTTTCCATGAAGCCGTAGCGAAGCTCGACCCGTGCAAACGTATCGTCGATCCGCGTGACGGCCACCCGTTCCCCCGGTTCCGCCTGCGGGCGGCGCAGCGTCTTGACCGTGGTTACGAAGACGTGGGCGTGCAGCACCCCGTTATGCTTAAGGTTGTGGAGCAGGGCGTGCGGCGTCAGTTCGTTTCGCGCGGTCAGGAACACGGCCGTACCGGGCACGCGCGTAGGCGGCCGCTTGGCAAGCGCACGCGCCATGTCGGCCAACGGCACGGCGCCGTCGTTTTCGAGTTCGGACACGATCCGGCGGCCGCGAATCCAGGTGACGATCACCAGCATCAGCGCGGCCGCGATCGTCAGCGGCACCCAGCCGCCCTCGATCACGCGCAGGATATTGGCGCCGAAGAACACCAGGTCGATGGCCAGAAACGGCACGATGACCGCCAGCGCCGCCGGCACACTCCAGTTCCAGCGGTTGCGGACCACCACGAACGCCAGGCAGCAGGTCACCACCATCGTCCCGGTAACCGCGATGCCGTAAGCGGCCGCCATAGCGGATGACGTGCGGAAGCCGAGCGTGAGCATAACCACGCCGGCCAGGACCGCCCAGTTGACGAAGGGAATGTAGATCTGCCCCTCATGTCCCGGCGAGGTCTGTTCGATCTTGAGGCGCGGCAGCAGCCCCAGCTGGATGGCCTGCCGGGTCAGTGAGAAGGCCCCGGTGATGACGGCCTGGCTGGCGATGATCGTGGCCGCCGTGGCCAGCAGGACCATCGGCAGGCGCACCGCATCGGGTATCATCAGGAAAAACCAGTCAAGGTTGGCGAACGGCCTGCCGAGACGGTCGGACTCCTCAAGCACGCGGATCGCGAACGCGCCCTGCCCGAGGTAATTGAGCGCCAGCGCCGGGAACACCAGCAACGCCCAGCCGAGCCGGATCGGGCGCTTGCCGAAATGGCCCATATCGGCGGTAAGCGCTTCCGCGCCGGTGACGGTCAGGAACACCGCGCCCAGCACGAACAGCCCCAGCACGCCTTCGTGCGCTACGAAGTTGACCGCGTGCCAGGGCAGGAATGCCTGCAGGATCGCCGGCCCGTCGGCGATGTGGATCAAGCCCAGCGCGCCGATTGCCAGGAACCAGACGATGCAGACCGGCCCGAACAGCTTCGATACGGTTGCCGTCCCGCGCGACTGGATCGCGAACAGCCCGGCCAGAATCGCCAGGGCGATCAGGATAATGCGGCTTTCGGTGAACAGCGGGGCGGCGGCGGGCAGCGACTTGAGCCCTTCCACCGCGGACAGCACAGACAAGGCCGGCGTGATCACCGCGTCGCCATAGAACAGCGCCGCGCCGAGCGCGCCCAGCATCAGGACGAAGCCGCCCCGGCGCCGTGCACCGCCGCGCTGCGCCAGCGCCAGCAGCGCCAGCACCCCGCCTTCGCCTTCGTTGTCCGCGCGCATCAGGAAGACGACGTACTTTAGCGTGACGATCACGATCAGCGCCCACAGCGCCAGGCTCATGACGCCGACGATTTCCTCGCGCACCAGCCCGTCCGACGCGGCCTGACCGAGCGCCTCGCGAAAAGCGTAAAGCGGACTGGTGCCGATATCGCCGAAAACGACGCCGATGGCGCCGATCGTCAGCGCTGCGGTTCGAGGGCGATGGTGGGACGGTTCGCTCGCACCCGGCGAGGCCAATTCGGAAAGCGACATGAAGGCGCCGGCTCCTGTGCCGGCACGATGCCGGGCGCGGCCCAATACGCCTGTCCACGCCCGGCGCAAATGCGTTTAACGCACTTGCAGGTGAGGTTTCCGCGCCTTCCCGGGGATCAGGCCGCGGCGATGGCGGCGGCGATCTCGGCCGATGAATGCGACGTCAGCGTCTTGGGCAATTCGCCCACCAGCGCCTCGCGCAGCTTGCCGTGATAGTGCTTGCGCATCTCGCCCAGCGTCACCGGATCGGCAATGACGAGAAGGTCGCTGATCGCGTGCGTCAGCACGGCGTGGTTCAGATATTCGGCCACGCCGGCCGCGTGCGCGAATTCGTCCATGTCCTCGGATCCCGAGGTACCGCTGTCCTGGTGGCGCATGCCGGCGCTGCGGTTGGTGTCCGACACCTCCGGCGTGCCGAGCGCGGTCAGCTCGATCGCTGTGGTATCGTTGCCGCTGCGCATCATCACGAAGCGTTCACCATCGGCGATGGCGACGTGGGTGTGGGGCGGAAGTATCATGGCGGTCGTCTCCGGGACTAAGGGTGCGTGGCTCTCCCTTACCTAACGGGCGGCGGCCGCGTTTGGTCCGCCGATGGCACGAACTTTTGTGGCGGGAACTCGCCCGATGAGGAGATGTTGTTCGATCAGTCTCACAACGAAGGGTCATCACCATGAAAAGCCGGGTACTTTCCCTGATCGCCTGCGGCACCTTTGCGCTCGCCACCGCGGCGTGTTCCGACAAGACGCCTGATACCGCCGCCAGCGACGCCGCCAGCGACATGGCATCGGCGGACGCGGCCGACACGATGGCGTCGTCGACGATGGCTTCTCCGAACACGGCTGAGGCCCAAGGTGGCGCGGCCACGTTCCTCACCGATGCGATGAAGGGCGACAACAGCGAAGTGAAGCTGGGCAAGCTCGCCGCCAGCATGGGTAGCGCCGCTGGCGTCAAGGCCTTCGGGTCGATGCTCGCAACCGATCACGGCAAGGCCGCCAAGGACGTGGCGGCGCTGGCCGGCAAGATGGGCGTGCCGACCACGACCGCCACCAAGGCCGAGGCCGATGCCGAATATGCCAAGCTGCAGGGCCTCAGCGGCGCCGCCTTCGACACGGAATTCGCGCGCTACATGGTCGAAGACCATACCAAGGACATCGCTGCGTTCGAAAAGGAAGCCGCCAGCAGCGATCCCGCCGAGGTGACCGCACTCGCCAAGGCGACGCTGCCGACACTGAAAAAACACCTCGCCGCCGCCCAGGCACTGGCGAAGTAGACGCAAAAAAAAGGCCGGGGATCGCTCCCCGGCCTTTCCTGTTGGTAAGTCGGACTTGCCGACCCTGGCGGGTCTTTAGAAGTCCATCCCGCCCATGCCGCCACCGGGCATCGCCGGCATGGCGGGCTTGTCGTCCGGCTTTTCGCTGATCGCCGCTTCGGTGGTGATCAGCAGGCCGGCGACCGAAGCCGCGTTCTGGAGCGCGGTGCGGACGACCTTGGTCGGGTCGATCACGCCGGCGGTCACCAGGTTCTCGTACGTGTCGGTCGCGGCGTTGAAGCCCATGTTCTCGTCGTTGCCGTCGATGAGCTTGCCCGAGACGACCGCACCGTCATGGCCGGCGTTCGAGGCGATCTGGCGCACTAGTGCCGTCAGCGACTTGCGGACGATGTCGACCCCGCGGGTCTGGTCCTCGTTCGCACCGGTCAGGCCTTCGAGGGCCTTGGCCGAGTACAGCAGCGCGGTACCGCCGCCCGGAACGATGCCTTCTTCTACCGCGGCGCGGGTCGCGTGGAGCGCGTCGTCGACGCGGTCCTTGCGCTCCTTGACCTCGACTTCCGAGGCACCGCCGACCTTGATCACGGCAACACCGCCGGCCAGCTTGGCCAGGCGTTCCTGCAGCTTCTCGCGGTCGTAATCGCTGGTCGTCGTCTCGATCTGGGCGCGGATCTGCTCGACCCGGGCCTTGATCTCGTCGGCCGAACCATTGCCGTCGACGATCGTGGTGTTGTCTTTGTCGATCGTGACCTTCTTGGCCTGGCCGAGCATGTTCACGGTCACCGACTCCAGCTTGATGCCGAGGTCTTCCGAGATCATCTCGCCCGCGGTCAGCGTGGCGATATCGCCCAGCATCGCCTTACGGCGATCGCCGAAGCCCGGCGCCTTGACCGCCGCGACCTTGAGGCCGCCGCGCAGCTTGTTGACCACCAGGGTGGCCAGCGCTTCGCCCTCGATGTCCTCGGCGATGATCAGCAGCGGACGGCCCGACTGCACCACGGCCTCGAGGATCGGCAGCATCGCCTGGAGCGACGACAGCTTCTTCTCGTGGATCAGGATGTAGGGGTTATCGAGCTCGACGGTCATCTTGTCGGGATTGGTGATGAAGTACGGCGACAGGTAGCCGCGGTCGAACTGCATGCCTTCGACGACATCGAGCTCGAACTCGAGGCCCTTGGCTTCCTCGACGGTGATGACGCCTTCCTTGCCGACCTTTTCCATCGCTTCCGCGATCTTCTCGCCGACTTCGCGGTCGCCGTTGGCCGAGATGATGCCGACCTGGGCGATTTCCTGCGAGCCGGAGACGGGCTTGGAGCGCGCCTTGAGGTTCTCGGTCACCTTCTCGACCGCAAGGTCGATGCCGCGCTTGAGGTCCATCGGGTTCATGCCGGCGGCGACCGACTTCATGCCCTCGGTCACGATCGCCTGCGCCAGCACGGTGGCGGTGGTGGTGCCGTCACCGGCGTTGTCGTTGGTCTTCGAGGCGACTTCGCGCAGCATCTGCGCACCCATGTTCTCGAACTTGTCCTTGAGCTCGATCTCCTTGGCGACGGTTACGCCGTCCTTGGTGATGCGCGGCGCGCCGAAGCTCTTGTCGATCACGACGTTGCGGCCCTTGGGGCCGAGGGTAACCTTCACCGCGTTGGCGAGGGTATCGACACCGGCGAGAATGCGTTCGCGCGCATCGCGCGAGAATTTGACGTCCTTGGCAGCCATTGTGTGCTTCCTTGCTTAGATAGGATGGGAAAAGCGCGTGCTCAGGCGATGACGCCGAGGATGTCGCTTTCCTTCATGATGAGCAGGTCTTCGCCGTTCACCTTGACCTCGGTGCCCGACCATTTGCCGAACAGGACCTTGTCGCCGGCCTTGACGTCCATCGGGGTGATGGTGCCGTTTTCGGCGCGGGCGCCGGTGCCGACGGCGACGATCTCGCCCTCGCTCGGCTTTTCCTTGGCGCTGTCGGGGATGATGATCCCGCCGGCGGTCTTTTCATCGGCTTCGATGCGGCGCACGAGCACGCGGTCGTGCAGCGGACGGAAGTTCATGGGGTGCTCCCTTTTTCCATGACAAAGTGCGGATTGGCACTCCCACACGGAGAGTGCCAGCGGCGCGCATATGGGTCGTGCCCGGCGGGTCGTCAAGGGTAGGCGCCAGCGCCTGGCACAATCCGATCAGCCGGCGGGATGGACCGCAGTCAGCCCCAGCCGGTCGCGCGCCAGCCAGCGCCAGCCGAGCAGGATCGAGACCACCACCAGTCCCGCCATCAGCCCCAGCCAGATGCCCGTTCCCGCCAGCGCGGTCAGGAAGCCGAGCAGGATCGCCGTCCCGAAGCCGGGCAGCCAGTATCCGAAGATCGCGATGGCCATCGGCACGCGGGTATCCTGCAGGCCGCGCAGCGCGCCCGCGGTCACCGCCTGCGCGCCGTCGAACAGCTGGAACGCGGCGGCAACGACGATGTACTGCAGTGCGAAACCGACCAGGGCAGCATTCTGCGCCGCGTCGGGGTCGATGTAGAGGCGCAGGATCGTGCGCGGAAACAGCGCCATGACCAGCCCGGTCAGCGCCATGAAGCCGATGCCCAGCGCGATGCCGGCATTGCCCGCGTGACCCATCCCGGCGCGGTCCCCGGCGCCGTAGTGATAGCCGACCCGGATCGTGGCGGCCTGGCCGATGCCGTATGGAACCTGGAACGCCAGCGCGGCCAGCTGCAGGACGAGCGTGTGCCCGGCCAGTTCTGCTTCGCCCAGCCGGCCCATCAGGAAGGCGGCGCCGCTGAACAGCCCGGCCTCGGCCAGGATCGTGCCGGTGATCGGCAGGCCGATGCGGACGAGATCGAAAAAACGCGGCCAGTCGCTTCGCCAGAACCGCCCGAACAGACGGTAGCGGCGAAAGCGCCGGTCCGAAAAGATGATCGCCATGTAGGCCAGCATCATCGCGCAGGCGGTTATCACGCTGGAAATCGCCGAACCCACCAGTCCCAGCGCCGGGGCGCCGAAATGGCCGAACACGAAGGCGTAGTTGCCCAGCGAATTGACCGCCAGCGCCAGCAACGTCACCGCAGTGGCGATGCCCGCACGCCCCATCGCCGATACGAACGTGCGCAGCAGCCAGGCCATCACATTGGGCAGCGCGGCCAGCGCCAGCACCGCCAGGAACGCACCGGCCTGGCGCGTTACCTCCGGGTCCTGCCCGGTGGCGCGCATGAACGCCTCGCCCCCCAGGCACAGCGCCGCGACGATCACGCCCGACAGCAGCGCGAGCCAAAGCGCCATGCGGAACGTGCGCCGCACTTCGCGAACCGCGTGGCGGCGGCGGCCGAGCTCGGCCGAAATCAGCGGGGCGGCTGCCCCGACCAGTCCGGTCGACGACCACATCAGCAGCCCGAAGATCGACACCCCAAGCGACGAGGCGGCAAGCGCCAGTGGCCCGAGCCGGGCGACGAAGATCACGTCGACCGCGTAGACCATCATCTGGATCAGGTTGGCACCCGCCAGCGGCAGCGCGAGCGCCACCGTGGCGGCAAGTTCGCCGCGCCGGGTGGAGGCGCCAAGGCCGGCAGGAAGGTCTGTGCGCGTCATCGGCCGGCCGCGATAGCCGCCCCTCGGGGCCTGCGCCAGCACCGTTCACCAATGCGAAAGCGCCGTGCTATCATGGGCGCGGCATGCTTCGTCACGCTCTGATCGCGGCCTGCGCCGCCGCCGCCGTTGCCGCCGTTCCCGCTCAGGCCCGCGAAGCCTATGTCGGGGTGCACAAGCACGAGGTGAACACGCCCTTCACGCTCGACATCCCCGAAGGCGGCGCCGACATCCAGTTCGGCGTGCGCTGGGATCGGCAAGCCGGCCTGGCCTTCATCGGCAAGCCCGCGCCTTACGTGATCGGATCGATCAACACCCAGGGCGACACCTCGTTCGCCGGCGCCGGGCTGAGCTGGCCGCTACCGATCGGGAAGAGCCTGTACGTACGGCCGGGGCTGGGCATGGTGGTCCACACCGGACCGGACCTGCGCTTCGACCCGGTGACGTTCCGGCGCACCGACCTGGGCAGCCGCGTGCTGTTCGAACCCGAACTGGCCGCGGGCATCCACGTCAGCCCGCGCATCTCGGTCGAGGCGAGCTGGACGCACATCAGCCATGCGCGAATCTTCAACCGCGACCAGAACCCCGGCATCGACATGATCGGCGCGCGGGTGAACCTGGGCTTCTAGCCGCGCTCTGGGGACGCCTGCGCGCGGGCGGGTTCAGAAAACGCCGGGGATCATCCGCCAGCGCACCTTCTGCATGAAGGCGCGATAGGCCGGATCCTCGCTCAGCAAGCGCTCCTCGGCCAGCAGCCGCAGGACCTGCGCCCACCAGGCGATGACGTAGAGCACCAGGTTGAGCGGCGACCACATCAGCAAAAAGATGCCGACGTGGACCACCAGGTAGCCCGCGTACATCGGATGGCGCACGAAGCGGTAAGGGCCGTCGCTCTTGATTCCGCGGTTGGCCGGGGCAATGCCGAAGCTGCGGCGCAGGAACAGCTTGGCCCAGATCTGGAAGCAGTTGCCGAACACCACCAGCGCCACGCCCAGCGGCACCAGCGCGGGCACGGGACTTGGCCCGGGGGTCATCAGCAGCGGCGCGGCGGTGGCGGTGATCGCCAGCAGCCAGTCGCCCAGCCGCACTGAGATAGCCTCGGTCGGGCGGCGTACCAGCACGAAGAACAGCACGGTTGTCTCGGCGACGAGGACAAGCGGGGCGAACGGGTTGGTGTTGCCGATTACCCGCTCGACCAGGAAGACCCACAGGAGCACGACGGCCACCTGCTCGATCCTGTCGAGCACCGCCGGACGCAGGAAGCGCGGCGGCGCCAGTGTTGCGGCATGATCCATTGTCGAAAGTCCCCCGTTACAGCCTCGGAGTGGCAGAACAGGGTTAACAAGGAGTTTCCGCGCGAGCCGCGGCCCCGATAACAATTGACTCCGGCGCGCCTTTGCGCCAGTGGCGCGCCCGTTCCGGTAAGTTCGCTTGCCGGACGTCCGTCCGAGACCGCCGGTGGGTCTGCCAGGTTCCTGGCTCCCTTAATCTCCGGCCTAGACGGGGCAAAGAGTTTCACCGGCCATGCTGGCCAGGTGCTTCGCGTCCATCCGGGCGCGCTCCTTCCCCTTCGAACGGAATAGCCCGTGCCGCAGCTGCGGCACGGACAACGTAGCCGGCCGTGTTCGCCAAAACGAACGCGGCCATGTGTGAAGGAGTAAGGCATGGATCGTTCGCAAAAAGCCGATTCGGTCGCTTCCCTGAACGCGGTCTTCAACGAGGCCGGCGTGGTGGTCATCGCCCGCAACCTCGGCATGACGGTGGCCCAGTCCACCCAATTGCGCACGAAGGTCCGCGACGCGGGAGCGGCTTACAAGGTTGCGAAGAACCGTCTTGCCAAGCTGGCCATCCAGGACACCGACTATGTCGGCATCGGCGATCTGCTTTCGGGTCCGACCGCCATTGCCACCTCGGTCGATCCGGTCGCCGCGGCGAAAGCCGTCGTCGATTTCGCCAAGACCAACGATCGCATCGAGATCGTCGGCGGTGCGATGGGGTCGCAGGTTCTGGACGCGGACGGGATCAAGGCGCTCGCCTCGATGCCGAGCCTCGACGAACTGCGGGCCAAGCTTATCGGCCTCGTCAACGCTCCGGCGACCAAGATCGCCCAGCTCTCGACCGCTCCGGCGGCCAAGCTGGCGCGCGTCTTTGGCGCCTATGCCGCGAAAGAAGCCGCTTAAGACCGTTCTTTAAACGATTTCGCCCGGCCGTTTGCCGGGCGCCCACAATCAGGAGTGAAGCATCATGGCCGATATTGCCAAGCTTGTTGAAGACCTTTCGAAGCTGACCGTCCTCGAGGCGGCCGACCTTGCCAAGGCGCTGGAAGAAGCGTGGGGCGTTTCCGCCGCCGCTGCCGTCGCCGTTGCCGCCCCCGCGGGCGGTGGCGCCGCTGCCGAAGCCGCCGAAGAGAAGACCGAGTTCGACGTGATCCTGACCGGCGACGGCGGGAAGAAGATCCAGGTCATCAAGGAAGTCCGCGCCATCACCGGCCTGGGCCTGACCGAAGCCAAGACCCTCGTTGAATCGGCTCCCAAGGCCATCAAGGAAGGCGTCAACAAGGCCGAGGCCGAAGACATCAAGGGCAAGATCGAAGCCGCTGGCGGGACCGTCGAGGTCAAGTAAGCGCTTCGGCCTTTCCAGGTCGAAAACGAAAAGGGGCGGTCCGCGCATGTCGCGGGCCGCCTTTTTTTGGTCCCCATGCAGGCACCGGCAGCCCGCGCACCCAGTTCCTTGTTCCGGCGGGGTATTTATGCCCGGCGTTGCAACCTGCGGCGCGCTGGTGCGTATTGCCCTGCGACCATGATCGCAGCAGCACTTCTCCTCTTTCAGCAGACTGCCGCGGCCGCGCCGCAGCCAGACATCGAACTGCACGCGCGCGTGTCCGCAAAGTCGCTGCGGGTCGAGCGTCAGGGCCGCGCCGAAGTGACAGTCCATGCCGAGCCGTTGCTCGACAAGACCACGCTGATCACACCTTCGAAACTGGTGCCGAACGGCACGACCGTCTCCAACGTCACCGTCTCGCTCGACGCCGCGGTGACGCTGGCCGATCCATCCCAACCCGCGCTCGTCACGCAGACCCCGTCAACAGGAGGAAACCCATGATCCGCAGCCTCGCGCTCGCAGCCGCCGCCGCTGGCACACTGGCCGCCACCCCGGCCCTCGCCCAGAACCGCACCGGCGTCGCCAACCCCTCGCCCGCCGCCGCTGCGGCCCTTAATTCCAGCACCCAGCCCGATGTCCTGCTCGACATCCCGAACCTGTCGGTCGAACAGATCACGCTCGAGGTCGACAACCTGCAGGCGCACATCGCGCTCGACGCGCGGCTCGGCAATTTGCTCAAGCTGACCGCTGGCGCGGACGCCTCGATCGACAAGGTCAAGCTCGACATCAAGGGCGTGAAGGCCCAGGCGACATTGATCGTACGGCTCGACAACGTGCGCGCCATTATCGAGCGCACGCTGCAGACGATCGACAACAACCCGGCCATCATCCAGACGCTGGGCAGCACGGTAAACAACACCGTCGGCACCGTCGGCGGCGTGGTCAACAACACCGTTAACACGGTCGGCAACCTGACCACCGGGCTGCTGCGCTCGGGCGCGGTGCTCGACATCGCGCGCAGCGGGCTGTCGACAGTTTCGTCCACGGTCGATGCCGCTGGCAATACCGTGCGCCGCCTGCGCGCCAGCGACGGGGCGGTCTACGAAGTGGTAACCGACACCGCCAACAAGATCCTGCGTTCGGCGAAAGTCGGCTAGGCCCTAGCGCAGCGACGCGGCCCGCTCGGCAATGCGGGCCACGGCCGCGTCGTGGATTGCGGGCGAACTGACCAGCACGCCAAAGGCGCGCGGGTCGCGCTTGTTGTAATTGAGTGGCTGGCCGAACGCATCGGTGACCGCGGCGCCGGCCTCGCGCGCGATCAGTGCCGCAGCGCCGATGTCCCATTCCCAGCCCCAGCGCAGCGTCGCCACCAGGTCGGCCTCATCAGCGGCGACCATAGCGATGCGCAGGGCGATGGAGTTGGGTTGATCGACCAGGACAAGGTCGGCGTCTTCGCGGGGCAGGTCGTTTGCCGGCACGCGCGCGCCGGCCAATTCGGTTCGGCGCGAAGCGATCAGGATCACCCCGTTGCGCATCGCGCCGTGTCCCGCTTCCGCCTCCCAAGCCTCGCCGCGCGCGGGCGCGGCAAGGAAGCCCAGCAGCGGTCGGCCGGCGCTGACCAGTGCGACCGATACGGCCCAACCGGGGCGACCGCGGATAAAGTCGCGCGTCCCGTCGATCGGGTCGACCAGCCAGATCAGCTCGCCCGCCAGTCGGTCCGGTGCGTCGATAGTTTCCTCGGACAGCCAGCCGGCTGCGGGCAGCAGCCGCGTCAGCTCGCGCTTGAGGAAGGCGTCGACCGCCAGGTCCGCCTCGCACACCGGATTGCCGGGCGCCTTTTCCCAGACCTGCAGCGTGTGCCCGGCGCCGGGCCACCGGGCCATGGCGATGCGGCCGGCTTCGGCAACGATCTCGGCCAGGTGCGCGCGGTCGATCATCGGGTGTTTGTGAGCACCGCCGAGCGGGCTGGCAAGCCCGCCTGCGCGGCGGCAAAGGTCTTTTCAACCGCGCCCAACCATGCTTAGGGCGCCTTGCCCGGCCCATTCGTGGCCGCAAATCCCGGCGACAGGAACAGGCATGAACATCCACGAATACCAGGCCAAGGAACTGCTGGCGAAGTACGGCGTCGGAATCCCGACCGGAATCGCGGCGTTGACCGTCGAGGACGCGCTGGCCGCGGCGAAGCGGCTTCCAGGGCCGCTTTACGTGGTCAAGGCCCAGATTCACGCGGGCGGACGCGGCAAGGGCAAGTTCAAGGAACTGGGTCCCGACGCCAAGGGCGGGGTGCGCCTGGCCAAGTCTGTCGAGGAAGTGGGCGAGTTCGCGCGCGAAATGCTGAGCAACACGCTGGTGACCATCCAGACGGGCGAGGCCGGCAAGCAGGTCAATCGACTCTACGTCACCGACGGCGTCGACATCGCGCACGAATACTACCTGTCGTTGCTGGTCGACCGCGCAACGGGGCGCATCGCCATCATCGTTTCGACCGAAGGCGGCATGGACATCGAGGAGGTCGCCCACTCGACGCCCGAGAAGATCACCACGATCACGATCGACCCTGCCGAAGGCTTCATGCCGCATCACGGCCGCGCCATCGCCTTCGCGCTCAAGCTCAAGGGCGATCTGAACAAGCAGGCGCAGGTGCTGGGCAAGCAGCTTTACGACGCGTTCGTCGCGCTCGATTGCGCCATGCTCGAAATCAATCCGCTGGTCGAAACGAAAGACGGCAAGCTGCTGGTGCTCGACACCAAGATGAGCTTCGATTCCAACGCGCTCTATCGTCATCCCGACGTGATGGCGCTGCGCGACGAGACCGAAGAAGACCCGGCCGAGATCGAGGCCAGCAAGTACGACCTGGCCTACATCAAGCTCGACGGCGACATCGGCTGCATGGTCAACGGCGCCGGCCTTGCCATGGCGACGATGGACATCATCAAGCTCAACGGCATGTTCCCGGCCAACTTCCTCGACGTTGGCGGCGGCGCCTCGAAGGAAAAGGTCACCGCCGCGTTCAAGATCATTCTAGCCGATCCAAACGTGAAGGGCATCCTGGTCAACATCTTCGGCGGGATCATGAAGTGCGACATCATCGCCGACGGCATCGTCGCGGCGGCCAAGGAAGTGAACTTGTCGGTCCCGCTTGTCGTCCGCCTGGAAGGCACGAATGTCGAGCAGGGCAAGCAGATCCTCGCCAACTCGGGCCTGGCGATCGTTCCCGCCAACGACCTCGGCGATGCGGCGCGCAAGATCGTCGCCGAAGTGCAGAAGGTCGCCTGAGCGCGGCGTGACCCGGCTCTGGATCATCGGCGCGGGCGGGTTCGGGGCGGAAGTCCTCGGCACCCTGCGCTCGACCTGGCGCCCGGGCGGGGACGGCGCAGTCGAATTGGCGTTCGCGGTCGACGATCCGGACGCCGACAGTTTCCTGGGCGTACCGGTGCACCCGCTGGGCGATGTGGCGGCGGGTGACAGCTTCGTCATCGCAATCGGCGCCGGCGCGGTGCGGCGCCGCCTGCATCAAACGCTGACGGCGCGCGGCGCGCTGCCGTTCGAGCTGACCGCCCCGACCGCAGTGATCGGCCACCAGGTTTTTACGGGCGAAGGCCTGCTGCTGAGCGACTTCACGATGCTGACCGGCGATCTTCGCGTCGGCGCGCAGTTCCAGTGCAACATCTACAGCTACGTCGCGCACAACTGCGTTATTGGCGACTATGTCACCTTCGCGCCGCGGGTGTGCTGCAACGGCAATGTCCATATCGACGACGATGCCTACATCGGCACCGGCGCGGTCCTGAGGCAGGGGACCGCCGAAAAGCCGCTGCGCATCGGCAAGGGCGCGACGGTCGGCATGGGCGCGGTGGTCACAAAGGACGTGCCCGAGGGCGCGGTCGTGGTCGGGAACCCGGCTCGGCCGCTGGAGCGCCCCTCGGGTAGTTGACGTTTACGTAAACGCAAAGTAGCGCGGCCTCGCTGCGTGTAATTGGGAAAGGCTGGCAAATCCGATGAAAGCCCTGGTCTGCGTCAAGCGCGTGATCGACTACAACGTGAAGCCGCGGGTCAAGTCCGACGGCAGCGGCGTCGATCTCGCCAACGTCAAGATGAGCATGAACCCGTTCGACGAGATCGCGGTCGAAGAAGCGATCCGTCTGAAGGAAAAGGGCGTCGTGACGGAGATCGTGGCGGTTTCGGTTGGTCCGGCCAAGGCCCAGGAAACGCTGCGCACCTCGCTCGCCATGGGCGCGGACCGCGCGATCCTGGTCCAGGTCGACGATGGCGTCGAGGTTGAGCCGCTGGCTGTCGCCAAGATCCTCAAGGGCGTCGCGGACGAGGAGCAGCCAGGCCTGATCATCACCGGCAAGCAGGCGATCGACGACGATTCCAATCAGGTCGGCCAGATGGTCGCAGCGCTGCTGGGACGGCCGCAGGGCACGTTCGCCAACGAAGTGGCGGTCGAGGGCGACCAGGTCGTCGTCAAGCGCGAGATCGACGGCGGACTCGAGACGGTCAAACTGGCTCTGCCGGCGGTGGTCACCACCGACCTGCGCCTCAACGAGCCGCGCTACGCTTCGCTGCCCAACATCATGAAAGCCAAGTCGAAGCCGATGGCGATGAAGTCGCCGGCCGATTACGGCGTCGACGTTGCGCCGCGCCTCAAGACGCTCAAGGTCAGCGAACCGCCGGTGCGCAGCGCCGGCATCAAGGTGGGCTCGGTCGACGAACTCGTCGCCAAGCTCAAGGAACTGGGAGTAGCCTGATGGCCAAGACGCTCGTTTGGGTCGAACACGACAACGCCGCGGTCAAGGACGCGACGCTGGCTGCGGTCACCGCCGCTTCGCAGATCGGCGAGGTCCATCTGCTTGTCGCCGGCAAGGGTTGCTCGGCTGTGGCGGACGAAGCCGCCAGGATCGCCGGCGTGGGCAAGGTCCACCTGGCCGATGACGCAGCTTACGAGCACGCGCTGGCGGAGAACGTGGCGCCGTTGATCGCCGGCCTGATGGCCGATCACGACGCCTTCGTCGCGCCCGCCACCACCACTGGCAAGAACGTCGCCCCGCGCGTCGCCGCGCTGCTCGACGTGATGCAGATCTCGGACATCCTCTCGGTCGAGGGGCCCAAGACGTTCACGCGGCCGATTTACGCCGGCAACGCGATCGCCACGGTCGAATCGAGCGACCCCAAGCTTGTCATCACCGTGCGCGGAACCGCCTTTGCCAAGGCGGCGACCAGCGGCGGCACCGGCACGGTGGAGACCGTGTCGGGTAGCGGAGACGCCGGCCTTTCCAGCTTCGTCGGCAGCGAGCTCGCCAAGAGCGAGCGCCCCGAACTGACCAGCGCCAAGATCATCGTTTCCGGCGGCCGGGCGCTGAAGGATGCCGAGACCTTCAAGCAGCTGATCTTCCCGCTGGCCGACAAGCTGAACGCCGGCGTCGGCGCCAGCCGCGCCGCGGTCGACGCCGGCTACGTACCCAACGATTTCCAGGTCGGCCAGACCGGCAAGATCGTGGCGCCGGAAGTCTATATCGCGGTTGGCATTTCGGGTGCGATCCAGCACCTTGCGGGCATGAAGGACTCCAAGACCATCATCGCCATCAACAAGGACGAGGACGCGCCGATCTTCCAGGTTGCCGACATCGGCCTGGTTGGCGACCTGTTCACGCTGGTGCCGGAGTTGACCGGCAAGCTGTGAATGCGCCGGCGGCCCCTGCGGCCGGGCCCGAACAGGGCAACGGGCGCGCGGGCACGCTGGCAAGCGTTGCCCGCGGAGCACGGCTGACGCGCGACAAGCTGATGCTGGTCGCGCTGGCGACGGCGATCGCGCACCTTGGCCTGCTGATGAACTCGGCGCCGGTCATCATCGGCGCGATGCTGATATCGCCGCTGCTCGGCCCGATCGTGGGACTGGGCTTCGGCTTCGCGGTGTTCGAAGGCGCGCTGGTGCGGCGATCGCTGCAATCGCTGGCCGCAATGGCGGCAACGGCGATCGCGCTCGCCTGCGTGCTGACCTTGCTGTCCCCGATTCGCGACGTCACCCCGGAAATCGCTGCGCGGGTCCGGCCCAGCCTGCTCGACTTGCTGATCGCCGTCGCCGGCGGCATCGCCGGTGCCTATGCCGTTATCCGGCGCACGATGATCGAACTGGTCGGCGTGGCGATCGCTACCTCGCTAGTGCCGCCGCTGGCGGTTGTCGGGTTCGCCATCGCCACGGCGCGCAGCGATTTCGCGGTCGGGGCGCTGCTGCTGTTCGTCACCAACACCACGGCGATCGCGCTGATGGCGACTGCCACGGCCCGCATTGCGCACTTTGGCCACATGCTCTCGCCGCGCCAGACCTGGGCGCAGTCGGGTGGGATCCTGGCGCTTCTTGCGGTCCTGGCGGTGCCGCTGGGGCTGCGCTTGTCGGCGATCGTCCACGATGCGTCAGCCCAGGCCAGCCTGCGGGCCTCGCTTCAGGACATGGCGGGCGAAGACGCGCGGATCGACCGGCTGGAGATCACGCTAAGCGGCGATCCGGCGCGCGTCGACGCGCTGGTCATCGAACCGCGCTTCGTCCCGCAGCTTGAACCGCGCTTCCTTGCCGAAGCGGCCAAGGTGCTCGGTCGCCCGGTCGACGGTGCCGTACTGCAATTGCGATCGGGCAGCGCCGAGGCCGAGGCCGCTCGCGCCGCCGAGTCGCGCAAGGCCGCCGACGACGTCGCCCGCGCCGCCAGCGCGGCACGCCTGCGCGCCGCACTTGTCGCGGTCGTGAACGGTGGCGGCGCGGTGACCGTCGATCTCGCCGCCCGGCGCGCGATCGTGGTCAGGCCGCAAGGCGCCCCGTCCCTGCCCGTACCAACCCTGGCCGCCCTGCGCGCGGCCTTTCCGGACTGGACGATTGATCAGGCATCGGTCGCCCGGGGGGCGCCCGGCGCGTTGGTTGCCGAGGGTGTCAATCCGCCGGGATCATCCACCGCACCCGATTGACGTAAGCACCGGGCACCGCCTTTCCAGCGGCATCGCGAGCCGGTGCAAAACGAGCGCGTCGCATCGCCAGATCGCAAGTTGTCTTGTCGAGCACTGGATTGTTGCTCGAGCTGACCACGCGGCACTCGGTGACCTTGCCCGTGGGGTCGATCAGCAGCTGGAACAGGACGCTGCCCTGCTGCTCGTCTCGAAGTGGCCCGGTCGGATAATCGTCCGCAGTCATCAAATGGGATTCATCGACCAGCGGCTCGGCCGGCACAACGGCGCGACGTATTCCTGCGATGTCGACGCCCCAGCTTTGCAGCAGGTCGTCGTAGCAGGACCGCAGCGCCAGGATGGCAGCGCTGGCGTCGGTCAGGTTCAGACGAACCGAGAACGCCGGAGCGACGGTGAAGGCGACGACCTGGTTGGGCGTGAACGTGTAAATGAGTCCGGAGCTGGCATCATAGGACCGGATAAACCGCTCGGACTGGTCCTTCAGCGCAAGCGAGTAGCCGTCGATTGTCTGGCTTTTGCCCTGGGGTTCCAAGGACATGGCCAGCTTGACCCGCTCGGTCAGCTTCGGGATCGATGGTCCGGCCAGGACCAGATCGAACGTTCGCAGGCTTCCGCCCATCGCCATGCGCAGAGTGATCGCGGAATCGCCGCTGCCGAAACGGCGCAGCAGCCGACATTCCTTGTCCGCGTAATCGACCTTCCACGGCGTCGTCGGTTGAAGGATCGGATCTGGCTCGGCGGCCAGGGCGGCGGTCGAGGTGGCGATACCAAGCGTCGCCGCCAAAAACTTCGTCATTGTCATGGAAACGCGCCCCCTTGCCCGGACAAGGTTGGCCGAGCCAGCGCGTCAGGGCAAGGGCTGGCCTCGCTCATAAAGCACAAGCTCGTGCCCGCCTTCAGGCGTGTGGCGGGCGTATTCGACGAACCCCAGCTTGGCCGCGATCGCCGCGGAGGCGGCATGACCGTCCTCGATCATGCAGGCAACGCGCTGCTCGCCTTGCGTCGCGTCGAACCAGGCGAGTACGGCGCGCATCACCTCGCCGGCGACACCGTTGCCCCACCAGTCGCGGTGAATGATCCAGCCGGCCTCGGGCACGTCGTCGAGCCCTTTGCCGAAGCCGCGAAAGCTGCGAAACACGCCGCAATTGGCGACGATACGGTCCTGCCCGTGTGGACGGACCATGAACGTGCCGTAACCGTGAAGCGCCCACGATCCGGCGTTGCGCAGCAGGCGCTGGAACGAATCCATCCGGCTCGGCTCGATCCCGCCCAGGAAGCGGCGCGTTTCCTCGGCGGCGGTCAACGCGTAAAGGTCGTCCAGATCGCCCGCAACCGGCGGCGACAGCGTGAACCGTTCGGTCGTCAGCACCGGGCCGGTCACAGCAGGGTATCGAACGTGTGAATGGCAACGCCGACCAGGCCGCCCACCAGCGTGCCGTTGATGCGGATGAACTGCAGGTCGCGTCCGACCGCGCCCTCGATCCGGTCGGTGACGGTGCGCGCGTCCCAGCGCTTGACCGTTTCCGACACCAGCCGGACGATGTGATCGCCATAGCGCGTCGCGATGCCGACCAGGCTGCGGCGTGCATAGCGGTTGATCTGGTCCTGCAGCGCCGGATCGTCGCGCAAAGTGGCGCCAAGCTCGCCCAGCGCCTCGGTCAGCTGGCCGCCAAAACCTGAGCCGGGCTTGCGTGCCCGCTCGATCAGTCCGGTGCGCAGCCGTTCCCACACCCCTTGCCACCAGTTCGAAACGGCCGGGTTGGCAAGCAGGTCGGCCTTCATCGCCTCGACCTTGCCGCGCAGATCGGAATCGGTGCCAAGGTCGTCGGCCAGCTTGGCAAGCCCTTCCTCGATCTTCGCGCGCAGCGGATGTTCGGGATCGACCATCACTTCGGCCAGCATCTTGTAGAGGCCATCGATCACGGAGTTGGCGAGCCGTTCGTCGAGCCCTGTCCAGCGCAGCACCGCACCCGCGCGGCGGTTGATCATGTCGCGGACGATGTCCTCGTTGTCCTCCAGCGTCAGCCCGGTCCAGCGCACCAACGAATCGATCACCGGCAAGTGGCGCTTGTCGGCGATCGCCGCCGACACCAGCTGACCCAGCAGCGGCGCCACCTCCAGCTTGCCCAGCTGCTTGACCAGCCCGGCGCGGACCTGGTTGCCGAGCCGTTCGGGATCGAGCGATTCCAGCACTTGGGCAAACAGCTCGGCGGCCCCGGCGCGCACGCGTCCGCCATTGTCGTCGCGCGGGTCGGACAGCCACGCACCGGCCGCGGCGGCGAGGTTCATGCCGGCCAAGCGCCGTGCGACGACTTGCGGAGTCAGAAAATTCTCGCGCAGGAACGCGGCCATCGTATCGGCGATGCGGTCCTTGTTCTCAGGGATGATCGCGGTGTGCGGGATCGGAAGGCCGAGCGGACGGCGGAACAGCGCGGTCACCGCGAACCAGTCTGCCAATCCGCCGACCATCGCCGCCTCGGCGAAGGCAAGTACATAGCCCCAGGCCCCATGCGCGCCGCCTTGCGCGCCGAAATGGCGAGCCACCAGGAATGTCGCCGCCATCGCGCCCAGCATGGCCGTTGCGAAGACGCGCATGCGGCGCGCACGATCGGGCGGGGTGGCGGCAGCCTTCACTCGGCGGGCACGGCCTCGGGGGGATGCCCGTGGTGCGGGTACTCGGCGCGAACCTTGTCTTCCGGCGTGTAGGTCAGAAAACGCCGGCGCAGCAGCGGCCCGAGGCGCTTCTCGATCCCGTCGGCCAGGCTGAAGCCCGCCGGCACGATCAGCAGCGTCAGCAGCGTCGACAGTGTAAGGCCGCCGATCACGACGGTACCCATCGGCGCGCGCCAGGCGCCGTCACCACCCAGCGACGCGGCGGTCGGGATCATGCCCGCAACCATCGCCACTGTCGTCATCACAATCGGCTGCGCGCGCTTGTGCCCGGCCTCGACAATGGCGTCGAACTTGGACTTTCCGGTGGCCATTTCCTCGATCGCGAAATCGATCAGCAGGATCGAGTTCTTGGCGACGATGCCGAACAGCATGAGGATCCCGATGAACACCGGCAGCGACAGCGGCTGTCCCACCACCAGCAGCGCCAGCAGCCCCCCGAAGGGCGCCAGGAACAGCGACCCCATGTTGACCAGCGGCGACACCACGCGGTGATAAAGCAGCACCAGAACCGAGAACACCAGCAGCACGCCGGCGGCCAGGGCGACCATGAAGTTGCTGATCATCTCGGCCTGCCACTTGTCGTCGCCGAAGGGTTCCTTCGACACGCCCTGCGGCAGCTTCTGCATTACGGGCAGCTTGTTGATCTTCTCCATCGCGGTGCCCTTGACCACGCCGGGGGCAAGGTCGGCACCGATGAACACGCGGCGGTTCTGGTTATAGCGCTGGATCGAAACCGGGCCCGAACCGAAGCCGATGTCGGCCACGGTCGACAGCGGCACCGAGCCGCCGCTGGTCGTAGGCACAGGGAGGTTCTGGATCGTCGACAAGCTGCGGCGGGCATCTTCCGACAAGCGCACGCGGATCGGCACCTGGCGGTCCGATAGCGAGAACTTGGCCGCGTTCTGGTCGATATCGCCGATCGTGGCGATGCGGATCGTCTGGCTGAGCGCCTGCGTGGTGACGCCGAGCGAAGCAGCGAGCTCAAGCCGCGGCTTGATCAGCACCTCGGGCCGCCGCATGTCGGCGGCAACGCGCGGGGCGACCAGTTCGGGGATGGACTTCATCTCCTCTGCCAGGCGGCCGGCGGTCTGGTCGAGCAGCTCGGAGTTGGAGCCGGAGAACATGATCGAGATCGGCCGGCCGGTGCCACCGCCGCCGCCGCCGTTCTGGTCCTGCACGGTGACGCGGGCATCGGGAATGTCCTGAAGCAGCGGCGTCAGCGCGCGTTCGAATTCCTGGCTGCTGCTCTCGCGGTCCTTCTTCAGCGTGATGAGGACGCGCGCGTTGCCTTCGCTCACCCGTTCGAGCGCGCCTTCGACCTCGGGCCGCTGACGGACGATATCGGCCACCCGGTCCGCCACCGCCTGCGTCTGGTCTAGGGTCGTGCCCGGAACCATCTCGATCTGGACGCGGCTGAAGTCGCTGTTGACGTTGGGGAAGAACTGGCTGGGAATGTTCATGAACAGGACGATCGTGGCCGCGAACGAGGCAAACCCGATGCCCACCATCCACACCCGGTGATCGCGCAGGCGTGCGGCGAACCGGCGCCGCATCGGCACCGTCCCGTCGGCCCGCTCGAACCTGTCGCGATAGGCTTTTGCCGACCCGGTATAGAGCGACCAGTGCAGCACGCGCAGGTAGCGATCCATCCACGGCCCGCTGGCATGTTCGGCATGGCCGTGCGCCTTGAGGAAATAGGCCGCCACCATCGGCGTGACCATCCGCGCGACGAGCAGGCTCATCAGCACCGAGACCACGACCGTTATACCGAAGTTCTTGAAGAACTGCCCCGATACGCCGGGCATCAGGCCGACCGGCAGGAATACGGCGACGATCGAGAACGTGGTGGCGACGACCGCCAGACCGATCTCGTCGGCGGCGTCGATGGAGGCCTGGTACGCGCTTTTGCCCATGCGCATGTGGCGCACGATATTCTCGATCTCCACGATCGCATCGTCGACCAGCACGCCAGCCACCAGGCCCAGGGCCAGCAGCGAGAGCGAGTTGAGCGTGAAGCCGAACCACGTGCTGATGAACCAGAAGGTCGGGATCGCCGACAGCGGAATGGCGATCGCGGAGATCACCGTCGCGCGCCAGTCGCGCAAGAAGAAGAACACCACGATGACCGCCAGGATGGCGCCTTCGACCATCGACGACATCGAGCTTTCGTACTGCTGCTTGGTGTAGTCGACCGACGAGAACAGGCGGATGAAGTGGATGCCCGGGCTGGCCTTTTCCATCTTGGCCAGTTCGGCCACGGCGTCATCGTAGACAGTCACGTCGGAAGCGCCGCGCGCGCGGCTGATGCCGAACGTGACGACCGGCTTGCCGTTCATCTTACCGGCCGAGGTGATCTCGCTGTAGCTGTCCGATACGGTGGCAAAGTCGGCCAGCTTGATCGTGCGGCCGCCGCTGAGCGGAATGTCGGTCTGTGACAGGTCGAACGCGGTCTTGGCATTGCCGAGCACGCGCACCGACTGGCGCGAACCCGCGATCTCCGCCTTGCCGCCGGCTGCGTTGACGTTGAGCGAGCGCAGCGCGGTGTTCACCTGGCTGGCGGTGACGCCGAGCGATTGCATCCGCGCCGGATCGAGCGTGACGCGAATCTCGCGGTTGACCCCGCCGCCGCGGCTGACTTCGGCCATGCCTTCGATCGACAGCAGCCTCTTGGCGACCGTATCGTCGATGTACCACGACAGCTGTTCGAGCGTCATGTCATCGGCGGTGACGGCGAAATAGGCGATCGGGTCGGACGAGGTCTGGGCCTTGAACACCTGCGGCTCGAGAATGCCGTCGGGAAGGTCGCCGCGGGCCTGGTCGACCGCGTTCTTCACCTCGTTGGTGGCCTCGTTGATATCCTCGCCGATGGCGAACTGGATCTGGGTCTGGCTGCTGCCTTCGTTGGCGGTCGAGCTGATCGTCTCGACCCCCGCGATGGCGCGCACCGCGGCCTCGACCTTCTGGGTGATCTGGGTCTCGATCTCGGTCGGGGCGGCGCCGGGCTGCGCGATCACCACGATGACCATCGGGAACTCGATGTCAGGGTTGTTCTGCACCTGCATCTTACTGAAGGCCATCAGGCCGGCGATCACCAACCCGAGGAAAAACACGATCGGAACGACCGGGTTCTTGATCGACCAGGCCGAGATGTTGCGGAAATTCATCGCACGCGCGCCTTACTTGGACGCGCGCGGCTGGACGGTCTCGCCCGGCGACAGGAACCCGCCGGCGCGCAGCACGACCTTCTCGGTACCCGAAAGCCCCTCAACCACGGCGATGCCGGTGTCGGAGACGGTACCGGTCTTGACCGCGCGCCGCTCAACCTTGTTGTTGGCGCCGACGATATAGACGTAGCTGCCCTTGTTGTCGGACAGGATCGCCGATTCGGGCAGCATGGGCGCGACCACGCTCCCGGCGCGGATCGTTGCGCTGGCAAAGCCGCCGGGACGCAGTTCGGGCGCATAGGCCAGCGCGATGCGGGCGAAGCCCTGGCGGCTGGCCGGATCGATCACCGGCGCCACCTGCCAGACCTGGCCGACGAAGTGCTTGGGCGAGCCGACGGGAACGACGTCAGCGGAAATGCCGGTGCTGATCTGGGCCAGGTCGGTCTGGCCCAGCGCGGCCTTCATTTCCATCTCGCCGCCCTTGGCGATGCGGAACAGCATGCCGCTGCCGGGGCCAACCACCTGGCCGGGCTCTACCCTGCGTTCAAGCACCAGCCCGGCCGCCGGGGCGACCACGTTGAGGCGGTCCGCCTGCGCCCGCAGGACGCCGAGCTGGGCGCCGGCGACGCGCACCTGCGCGGCTGCCTGGTCGCGCGTGGCGCGCAGGCGATCGATATCGGCCTTTGAAATGAAGCCGCGGTCGAGAAGCTTGATGGCGCGATCGTAATTCGCCTGCGCCAGCGCGAGGCTGGCCTGGGCCGACTGAATCTGCGCGGCCTGGCTGGCCTGCTGCTGGACCTGCACGGTCCGGTCGATCACCGCCAGCGCCTGGCCGGCGCGAACCCAGCTGCCTGGCTGCACCAGCACGGAAACGACCTGGCCGCCCTCTCCCGGCACGCCGACCGGCATGTCCACGCGTGCCGCCAGCGAACCGGTGGCGCTGATTTCGCCCACCACGGTCGTGCGGCCCGGCTGGATCACGGTGACAACGGGCGCCTGGTTGGTCTTGGCCTGGTCAACAGGTTCACCGCCCCGGTGAGTCAGAAACCAGACCGCCACGATCAGCACGAGCACGACAGCCGCGATGATGAACAACCGGCGGCGATCGCGGCGATCCTCCTCGACCTCCTCGAGCGGGTCGACGATCGTGGTCGTTTCGATCGCGGCCGAACCGTCGCCATTGATCCGCGTGTCGTAATTCATGTCGATAGCCCTTTGCCGACGGAGACCGTCGTTCCACCCGCAGGTGTATTACCGGCATAAGCCACCGCGGGCAAGCAGCCTTTTCAGTGGTGGCCGGCGTCTGCGTTACACTCGCGCGGGCATACGCCCGGGCGCGCTGCAGCGCAACGCGCCGGTCGGCGAACGGCAGATCGGGTCAGACCAGTGCTATGTCCAAGCGCGGGCGCCTTGCCGACGCGGTCAGTACTTGAGCTGACGCTCGTACAAGTCGCGGTAGTGCTGGATGCGGGTGACCCGCAGGCCCTGCATGCCAGAGCGATCGACGGCGCGCTGCCATGAAGCGAATTCCTCGAGCGTCAGGTTGTAACGCTCACACACTTCGTCGATCGACAGCAGGCCACCGTTGACCGCGGCCACGACCTCGGCCTTGCGGCGCACGACCCAGCGGGTCGTATCCGGGGAGGGCAGTGAATCGACCGTCAGCGGTTCGCCGAGGGGGCCGATCACCATCGCCGGACGGATTTTCTGGTTCTCAATCATCCTGCCACTTTCGCCTCGCCGATGGGTGAGGAGTCATTCCTTGCCGCGTCTGGTTTTCCGGCTTCTAAACGATCCGGGTTAACGACGCGTTTGCAGCGATCGAGATCTGCCAGCGCCATCGCGGCGCCCGATGCGAAGCTGCCGCTGCGCGACATCGAATCAGCCTCGGCGGCCAGCAGTTCGCGCCGCGCGGACTGCGCCGCCGCTAGTCTGAGGCGGATTCCCGCCCATTCGGGAACGCGACCGGTGTCGGCCACGGTCCCGAACTTGCGGGCAAAGAAATCGCTGACGAATTCCATACCCCCGGCTTAGCGAGTCAGAGTCAACAGTCTGTAAAGAGCGGGTGTACGCGAATCTACGAAGGTTAACGCCGGGTCGGGTGCCGCCCGCACGCAGGACTCGCGGCAGTCCCGGACTGCGTGTACGGGCCCGGCGATGACCGCGACCGCACTTGCACCGGCCCAGGCCGCCGACCTCTTCGACCTCGACGCGCCGATCGCGGCACGCCGCATCGTCGTTGCGATGTCGGGCGGGGTGGACAGCTCGGTTGTTGCCGCGCTGGCGGCGCGCAGCGGCGCCGAAGTGATCGGCGTGACGCTGCAGCTCTACGATTACGGAGCGGCGACCGGACGCAAGGGCGCCTGCTGCGCCGGGGACGACATCCGCGACGCGCGCGCAGTCGCCGACCGGCTGGGTATCGCCCACTATGTCGTCGATCACGCCAGCGCGTTCCGCGAGGAAGTGATCGAGCAGTTCGCCGATGACTACATGGTCGGGCGCACCCCGATTCCCTGCATCCGCTGCAACATGGGACCCAAGTTCACCGACCTGCTGGGCATCGCCCGCGAACTGGGTGCCGATTGCCTGGCGACCGGACACTATGTCCGGCGGGCGCAGGACGGCGACGCCTGCACGCTGCACCGCGCGATCGATCCAGCGCGCGACCAGAGCTACTTTCTTTACGCCACGACCGAGGAGCAACTCGCCTTCTTGCGCTTCCCACTCGGCGGGCTGGCCAAGGACACCGTGCGCGAGCTCGCCGCTGCCGAGCGCCTTGCGGTCGCCGCCAAGCCTGACAGCCAGGACATCTGCTTCGTCCCCGATGGCGATTACGCCAAGGTCGTGCGCGCGGTCCGGCCCGAGGCAGAGGCGCCCGGCGCCATCCTTCATGCCGAAACCGGCGCCGAGATCGGCCGCCACCGCGGCGTCATCCACTACACCGTCGGCCAGCGCCGCGGGCTGGAAATCGGCGGCCAGGCCGAGCCGCTCTACGTCGTCGGCATCGACGCCGCGGCAAACGCCGTCATTGCCGGACCGCGCCGCAAGCTGGCGGTCGGCGCGGCGCGCCTGGTAGACACGAACCGGATTGGCCCGCTTGACCCGGCCGCGCCGCTGACCGCGAAAGTCCGGTCCCTGGCAAAGCCCGTGCCGGTCAGGCTGGACGGAGTCCTTGGCGGCGGCAGCGCGGCGACGATCCGGTTCGCCGCGCCCGAGTACGGCGTCGCACCTGGACAGGCCGCGGTCCTCTATTGCGGCGACCGTGTCGTGGGCGGCGGCTGGATCGCGGGGACCACGCCGGCCGAATGATCAGCGGCGCCAGGGCTCCAGCTCGCAGCCCTCACCCTCGACCATGCGGGCGGTCTGGCGCGCCAGTAGCGGAAAGGTGGCGGTCACGCTGCGATCGGCCTCGTTCTCGGACAACATGACGAGCTGCATCCCGTTTTCGAAGTCCTTGCGGCAATCGGACAGCGTCCGGCCTCCGATATAGCGGCACGAACAGCCTACGCGCGCGCCGTAGGACGCGCCGGTGATGGCATAGCCGCCGATCGCCTCGCGCATCGACAGCGCGGCGACGACCAGGATGGCCAGGAGGACCAGCGGCCAGCGCCGTGCGCGCGGGGAGGAGCTTGCAGCCATTGCCGCCGCTTAGGTCGCCGCCCGCGCGCAGGCAAGCGCAGCTCAGCGCATCGGCGCGTCGCGCGCGGCCACCAGCGGCGGTATCCAGGCCGGACCCGCGGCGGCCGGAATGGTGGCCAGCTCAGCCTCCATCATCCTGGCGCGCGATTCGGGTGAGGCATGCGTGCGCGAACGCAAGATACCGCCGAAGCGGCTCGAGTGATCGCGGAAGAAACGCGGGCCGATCGCCGGATCGTAGCCGGCGTTGCGCAGCAGCACCACGCTGAGGCGATCGGCTTCGTCCTCGGCCTGGCGGTTGAGGCGGCCGTTCTTGCCGAACTCTGCGAAGACGCCCTTGCTGACCCCGGCCGCCGCAAGCCGGCGGCGATGGTGCAGCACGATGTGGGCCAGTTCGTGAGCGACGATCACTGCGACCTCGTCATCACTCATCTGGGCGACGAGGCCGGCGGCGACCTGGATCAGCTCGCCGTTTGAACGCGCCAGCCAGTCCTTCCCGGCTACGACTTCGAACCGCGCGCGGCAGGCGGCGACCGGTTCGATCCGGGCCGAGGCGTCCTGCCCGGCGCGGCGATAAGTAACATCCAGTGCGGCAAGCGGCGGCAGCAGTGTGAGCGCGCCCTCCGTTTCGTCGCGCAGACTGGTCGGACCGGTGCCGCTGGCAGCGACCGGCGTACCGTTCAGGGCCGCGATTCCGTCACCTGGTTTAAGGCCAGCGCGCGCGGCGGGCGAATCGGGCACGACCCATTCGGCCGCGAGCGGCGCGGGGAATCCGAACACGCGCCGCGCCGACGGCAGGCTGCTGCGGGCGTACTGCGATTCGGCATGGAGGACGAGGCCGGTTCCGGGCATCAGCGCGTCGCACAGCGGTGCATTGGCTGTCGTCAGACGCCACGCGGCGCGCGCAAGTTCGGCGTCCTGCGCACGCAGTGTTTCCATCGCGGCATCCATTGTCGCCACTGGCTGGGGCGATTCGGCTGCCGCGAGCGCCGCAGGCAGAAAGATCGCAACCGCCAGACCCGCGCCAGCAACGGCCCGCCGCACGGCACGGCGCAGCCGCCCCGACGATTCGGTGACATAAATGCAACGGTCGGCAGGGATTGGCGACATGGTGGCGTCCGAATAGGCGAAAAACGCGCGGTTGGCAGTCATGAAAGGGAAACCTTTTGCCGCGACCTTACGTTTGCTAGGTTGCGGCTGGCTGTACGGGACAGACCGTAAACCAAGCCTTTGCGACGTCTTGCTGGTTGACAGGAGGAAGTTGTGAGGGCTAAGGGCGCAATGCAATTTTGATGGAAATGGAGTTCGTCATGGGCTTGAATAAGTATCTGATGGCTGCCGCCGTCGCTTCGATGTCGGTGGCTCCGGCCCTGGCAGCCCCTGCCGACGCGGTTCGCGCCAGCAGCGTTTCGGGCGATAGCGAGCAGCTCGGTGGTGGTTCGACCATCCTGGCGCTTCTGGCTGCTGCCGCGATTATCGCGGGCATCATCCTGATCGCGTCGAACAAGGACAATTCGCCGTCGAGCCCGTAGGCTCTGCGCGAACTGATCAGTTCAAGGGAATAGCGGCCTTCGGGCCGCTATTTTTTTGTCCGTCGCCGGCGCCGCGATTGTCTTGGTGGCGGCAATTCGCCATGTCGCTGCCATGCGCCGCCTGAATCGCTTCCCGCGCCCAGCGCTGGTTTTCGTGCTGGCGGCCACGCTTACGTTGGCGGGATGCAACCAGCATGGCGATGCGCCGCTCGGCCCGGCTGCGCTGGCTGCGGTCACGCCAGCGGCTGGTCCTGCGCGTGAAGGGATTGCGCGCGCGGTAGACGCCTTTTTCACGCAGGCTCCACTTGCCGAGACCCGCGCCCTGCTGGTGCTGAAGGACGGGCGAATCATCGCCGAACGCTACGGAGACGGATACGGGCCGCAGACCCGCCTCGTGTCGTGGTCGATGGCCAAGACTATTACCGGCCTGATGATCGGAATGCTGGTTGCCGACGGGCGCCTGCGGTTGGATGCCCCGGTGCCGATCCCGGCCTGGCAGCGCACCGGCGATCCGCGCGGGGTCATCACGCTTCGCCAGCTCCTGCAAATGCGGTCGGGCCTCAAGCATCTCGAGGCGGGCGATCCGGTCTATCGGTCAGACGAAGTGCGGATGCTGTTTCTCGACGGGCGCGACGACATGGCCGCCTATGCCGAGGCGCAGCCGCTGGTCACCGCGCCCGGCACCAAGTTCGTCTATTCCAGCAATACCGCGGTCATCCTGGCCGACCTGGCGGCCCGCGCGCTGGCACCCGGCGGCACCCCGCGCCAGCGCCGCGACGCCGTGCGCGGCTACTTGCAGGACAGGCTGTTCGTCCCGGCAGGCATGACATCCATGGTGCCTGAGTTCGACGCTGCCGGCACGCTGATCGGCGGCAGCCTGATCCACGGCACCGCGCGCGACTGGGCCAAGTTCGGCGAAGTCCTCCGCAACGGCGGCGCGGCGAACGGCGTGCCCCTGGTCCCGCGCAGCTGGGTCACCTTCATGACCACGCCCAGTCCGGCCAACCCCGGTTACGGCGCCCAGACCTGGCTCAACCGCGGCGCCGCCGACAAGCGCATGTACCCCGGGGCCTCGGCGCAGGCCTTTTCGGCCAACGGGCACCTGGGCCAGTTCATCTTCGTCTCCCCCGCGCAAGGGCTGACGATCGTTCGCCTGGGTCGCACCGACGAGGGCAAGCTTGATCCGGTCAAGGCCGGAATCGCCCGGCTGGCGCGCGTTTTTCCTTCCCGCTAGGCGCGCAAACCCCTAGCGCGAAGGCGATTCGGCATGGGACGGACGGGGCGATGAGCGACTATCGGCTGGACGGCAAACGGGTGTGGGTCGCGGGCCATCGCGGCATGGTCGGCAAGGCGCTGGTGCGCCGTCTCGCCAGCGAAAACTGCGAAATCCTGACCGCGGACCGCAATGCACTCGACCTGACCGACAAGCAGGCCGTCGCCGCGTGGGTGGCGCGCGAGAAGCCCGACGCCGTGTTCCTGGCGGCCGCGCGTGTGGGCGGCATCGTTGCCAACGATAGCGCCCCGGTCGATTTCCTGCAGGACAACTTGCTGATCGCCACCGCGGTCATCGCCGGCGCATACGAAGGCGGTGCAGAGAAGCTGCTCAACCTGGGATCGAGCTGCATCTACCCCCGCCTCGCTCCCCAGCCGATCCCCGAAGATGCGTTGTTGACCGGCCCGCTGGAGCCCACCAACGAGTGGTACGCGATCGCCAAGATCGCCGCGATCAAGCTCGCCCAGGCCTACCGCAAGCAGTACGGCGCCGACATGATCTCGGCGATGCCGACGAATCTTTACGGCCCCGGCGACAATTTCGACCTGACGTCCAGTCACGTCATGCCGGCGCTGATTCGCAAGGTCCACGAAGCCAAGCAAACCGGCAGTGCCGTAACGATCTGGGGCACCGGAACCCCGCGGCGCGAGTTCCTCTATGTCGACGATTGCGCCGACGCCTGCGTGTTCCTGATGAAACATTACTCCGATGCCGGTCACATCAACGTCGGCAGCGGAGAGGACATTGCCATTCGCGAGCTGGTGCAGGTGGTAATGGACGTCGTCGGTTACGAAGCGGAGGTGATCCGCGACGAAAGCAAGCCCGACGGCACCCCGCGCAAGCTCATGGACAATGCCCGCCTCGCCGCGCTCGGCTGGAAGGCCAAGGTGCCGCTGCGCGAAGGTATCGCACGGGCCTACGAATCGTTTCTCGCCGGCGAAGCCAGGCGGACCTAGGACGCGGTCCTAGCCCGCCGCGAGCAGGTCTTGTGCGGCCAGGCCGTGTTCGTCGACCAGCCCTTCGGGATCGGGATGGATTAGGATCTCGATACCGGGAAATTCGCGCATCAGGCGGTGCTCGATCTGGTCCATCACCTCATGCGCGGCGGCGACCGTCATCGCCGGATCGACCCAGACGTGGAACTGCACGAAGTCGCGATCGCCCGACGTGCGCGTGCGCAGGTCATGGACGCCGCGCAGCTCCGGATGGCGGGCCACGACCTCGAGAAAGCGGGTCTTTTTATCGTCGGGCCACTCGCGGTCCATCAGCTGTTCTATCGCGGCCTGCGAAGCGCCCCACGCACCCCACCCCAGCCACGCGGCAATGCCGAGGCCGAACACGGCATCGGCGCCGGTCAGCCCGGCATACTGGTCGAGCGCGAGCGCAGCGATCACTGCCAGGTTGAGGAAAAGGTCCGACTTGTAATGAACGTGGTCGGTCGCGATCGCCAGGCTGCCGGTGCGGGCGATCACATGGCGCTGCCATGCCAGCAACGCGACGGTTGCCACCATCGCGATCGCAGACACGGCGATGCCGTCGCCCGCTGCGTCCGTCTCCCCGCCGGCAATGATGCGCTGCCCCGCGCGAAGCGCCAGCATGAGCGCCGAGATCGAGATCAGCACGACCTGGAACATCGCCGCCAGTGCCTCGGCCTTGCCGTGCCCGAACCGGTGCTCGGCATCGGCGGGTTGCGCGGCGATCCATACCCCCGCCAGCGTCGCCAGGCTGGCGACGAGATCGAGCACGGTGTCGGCCAGGCTGCCCAGCATCGCGGTCGAACCGGTCTGCCACGCCGCCCAGCTTTTCATGCCCGCCAGCAATAGCGCCACCGAGATGCTCGCCATCGCGGCGCTGCGGTTGAGGCGTCCGCTGTGGTGAGACGCGGCCTGGCTCACGGATAGAGCATCGTGCTGGCCCAGCCGCCGTCGGCGCGGGCGGTGAAGCGGCGGCGTTCGTGAAGGCGAAAAGGGCGATCGACCCACAGTTCGATCGCGCGCGGCACCAGCCGAAAGCCGGTCCACTGCGGCGGCCGCTCTACCGCCCCGCCTTCGAAGCGCTCTTCCGCCTCGCGATAGCGGCGTGCGAACTCGGCGCGGCTCGCGAGTGGCTGTGACTGCTCCGACGCCACCGCGCCAAGCTGCGAATCGCGGCTGCGGCTGGCAAAATAAGCGTCGGCGGTCTCGGCATCGACGCGCGCCAGGCTGCCTTCGACACGGATCTGGCGGCGCAGCGACTTCCAGTGGATCAGCAGCGCCGCCTCAGGGTTGTCGTGAATCTCGCGGCCCTTGCGGCTGTCGGCGTTGGTGTAGAACAGGAATCCTTCGGGACCGTGATCCTTGAGCAGCACCATGCGCAGCGACGGCCGCCCGTCGGGCGTCGCGGTGGCCAGCGCCATCGCGTTGGCATCGTTCGGTTCGGTCCGGCGCGCCTCGGCCAGCCAGGCGTCGATCGTGGCGAAGGGATCGCCGTCGGGGATCGTCTCGCGGGCAATCTCGGCTTCGGGATCGTGGGCGTCGCTTGACACGTTTGACACTGTCCTGGGGCAAGAGGGCGGCCCCGGGAAAGCGCCCCGGGCCCAGCGGTGCATAGCCGCGCCGGGGCGCGTAGGAAAGGCGCGGCGCAGGCGGCGCTTGCGGGCGGGGCGCGGCACCCCTAGCTAGGCGCGATGGCCGATCCCTACTCGACCCTGGGCGTGGCGCGCGGCGCCAGCGAAAAGGACATCAAGTCCGCCTATCGCAAGCTTGCCAAGGAACTTCACCCCGACCGCAATACCGCCAACCCGAAGGCGGCCGAGCGCTTCAGCGAGGTCACCCGCGCGTATGACCTGCTGTCGGACAAGGACAAGCGCGCCCAGTTCGACCGCGGCGAGATCGATGCCGACGGCAATCCGGCGATGCCGTTCGGCTATGGCGGCGGCGGCGGCGGCGGCGGCTTCGGCGGCGGGTTTCCCGGCGGCCAGCGCGGCGGCTTCGAGGGCTTCGGCGGACAGGACGGACCCGATATCAGCGACATCTTCGAAGGCCTGTTCGGCGGTCGCGGCGGCGGAATGGGCGGCGGCATGGGCGGTATGGGTGGCGGTATGGGCAGCGGCCCGCGCGCCCGGCCGGCCCCGCGCGGTGCCAATGCCCAGTACCGCCTCAACGTCAGCCTGACCGACGCGGCGACGCGCGCCACGCAGCGGATCACCCTGGCCGACGGCAAGACGATCGATCTCAAGCTGCCCGCCGGGGTCGAGGACGGCACCCAGATGCGCCTGGCCGGCAAGGGCGAGCAGGGCCCGGGCGGCCGCGGGGACGCGCTGGTGACCATCCATGTCCAGTCGCACCCGTTCCTGCGCCGCGACGGCGACGCGCTGCGGCTCGATCTGCCGATCGCCCTGGATGAAGCGGTCCACGGTGCCAAAGTGCGGGTTCCCACGGCCGAGGGCCCGGTCATGCTGACGGTGGCGCCGGGATCGTCATCGGGGCGCACGCTGCGCCTCAAGGGCAAGGGCATGAGCCGCAAGGACGGCACCCGCGGTGACCAGCTGGTGACCCTGCAAATCCAGCTTCCGGACAGCGATGCCGACCTGGCCAGCCGGCTCGAGGGCTGGCGCGATCCCCGCGACTTGCGCGGCAAGCTCGGCGTCTAGCGCGTGGAGGAACGGCCCATCGCAACCGTGCGCGCCGACAAGGACGCGCCGGCGCTGACCGTTCCCGATCTTTCGCCCGAGGCGCGCCGCAAGGACGCGCTGCGCTGGCGTGCGGGCCTGAAGGAGTCGGTCGACGAGCATATCGGTCCCGGCACCAAGGCGCGCCAGATCATCGCCCGGGTCTGGACGGGGGTCTACAACGACGGGTTCATTCACGCCGGCAACCTGGCCTACATGGCGATCATCGCGCTGTTCCCGTTCTTCATCGTCGGCGCGGCGATCTTTTCGCTGATCGGCGAACCGGGCCAGCGCGCCGCCTCGATCAACGCCATCCTGCTGGCGCTGCCCCCGGTCGTGGCCAAGGTCATCGAGCCGGTGGCGTTGACGGTGATCGACGCGCGATCGGGCTGGCTGCTGTGGGCGGGCGGGATCGTCGGCCTGTGGACCGTCGGCAGCCTGATCGAGACGATCCGCGATATCCTGCGGCGCGCTTATGGCACCCCGGCGACGCAGGCGTTCTGGCGCTACCGGCTGCTGTCCACGGGAGTGATCCTGGCCGCGGTCGTGCTGCTGCTGGCGGCGCTGATCGCGCAGGTCCTGCTGGCAGCCTTCGACAGCGGGCTGGCCGATCGCGCCCCGATCCTGTCCGGGCTGCTTCATTCGCTGGCGCTGTCGCGCTACATCCCGGCGGTGGCGCTCTATGCCTCGCTGTACCTGCTGTTCCTGTCGCTGACGCCAAGCGCCTATCGCAAGCGGACCTATCCCAAGTGGCCCGGGGCGCTGTTCGTGGCGGGATGGTGGACGCTGGTGTCGCTGGCGTTGCCGACGCTGCTGAGCACGGTGTTCAAGTACGACCTGACCTACGGCAGCCTGGCGGGGGTGATGATCGCGCTTTTCTTTTTCTGGCTCGTGGGACTAGGGATGGTCGTCGGCGCGGAACTCAACGCCGCGCTGGCCGAGACGCCCGAGGAACGAGACATGATCGGCCAGGCCGACAATCGCGCCCGGACAACGACGAAACCTGCAGAGTGATGGTGACGGCATGAGCGAATTGATGGCCGGCAAGCGCGGCTTGATCATGGGGCTGGCGAACGACAAGTCGCTGGCCTGGGGTATCGCGAAGAAGCTTCGCGAAGCCGGCGCGGAGCTGGCGATATCCTACCAGGGCGAAGTCATGCTCAAGCGCGTCAAGCCGCTGGCCCAAGAGCTGGGCTGCGACCTGCTGATCGACTGCGACGTTGCCGACATGGCCAACCTCGACGCTGCCTTCGCCACGCTGGCCGACACCTGGCCGGGGATCGATTTCGTCGTCCACGCCATCGGCTACACCAACAAGGAAGCCCTGCGCGGCAATTACAGCGACGTCACGCTGGACGACTTCCTGATGACCATGAACATCTCGGTCTACAGCTTCACCGCGGTTGCCAAGCGCGCCGCGGCGATGATGAATGAAGGCGGGGCGATGCTGACGCTAAGCTACTACGGCGCCGAAAAGGTCATCCCGCACTATAACGTGATGGGCGTGGCCAAGGCGGCGCTGGAAACCAGCGTGCGCTACCTGGCCAACGATTTCGGCCCGCGCGGCCTGCGCGTGAACGCGATCAGCGCCGGACCGATCAAGACCCTGGCGGCATCGGGGATCGGCGATTTCCGCCTGATCCTGAAGTGGAATGAATACAACGCGCCGCTGCGCCGAAACGTGACGATCGACGATGTCGGGGGTGCCGCGCTGTACTTGCTGTCGGACTTGTCCTCGGGCGTGACCGGCGAGACGCACCACGTCGACGCCGGCTATCACACCATCGGCATGAAGCAGGAAGACGCGCCCGACATCGCCCTGGTCTGAGGCCGCCCGCCCCCGCGCACTTTCGAGGGCCGCGGCCCCGCGCGGGATCAGCCGCGCAGGAGCAGGATCAGCGGGGTGGTCAGCACCGGTGCGACCTGAATCAGGCTGTTGAACAGGCGCCGGGCACGGCTTTCGCCCACGATCACGGTGTCGTTGGCGTAAATCTGCGGATCGACGTAATTGCCGCGCCGGATCGCCGCCAGGTTATATAGCGCGGCATAGCGCTGCCCGCCGACCGTGCGCAGCACGACCACGTCGTCGAGCTTGGCGTATTCGGCAACGCCGCGCGCGGTCGCCACCGCCTTCATCAGCGTCATCCCGCCGACCACCGGGTAAACGCCCGGCTGGGTGACCTGGCCATCGACCGTGACGGTCTGGCTGGTCGTTTCCTTTAGGTTCACGGTGACTTGCGGATCGCGCACGTAACCGGCCTTTAGGCGGCGGGCGATTTCCTGCGACAGCTGCAGCGGCGTGAGCCCGGCGGCATCGATGGTGCCGGCAATCGGGAAGGCGATGCGCCCCGCGGCATCGGCGGTGACCTGGCGATTCGTCAGCTCGGGAATGCCGAAGACGTCGACAACCAGCTGGTCGAACGGGCCGATCAGGTAGGCGCGCGAACTGGCGACGAGGTCAGCGCGGCCAGGCGCGGGCAGCTCGCTTTCGTTGACGACCTGGCTGGCGCCGCTGGCGCCCAGCTGTCCGCCGCTGGTCCCCATCACGGCGCAGCCGCCGAGCAGGAGCGAGAACGCCGCGAGAGTCAGGGAAATCAGCTTCATATCGTTTCAAACCATGTCTTGTTGCGTGGGCGCGCAATTCCCGAAAAAACGCGCCCTAGCCGCGGATTGGCAACCTGATGTGAACAGCGGCGCGGCGCGTCAACTCATTTCCCCGCCGCCGCCGCTTCGTGCGCCAGCCAGGCCTGCGTCATCAGCACCGGCCACAAACGGTGCTCGACATTGCGCGCGCCCGACACGTGCAGCTGCCACAGCTGCTGCACGGCGGCGGCATCGAACAGGCCGCCGTCCCTGAGCGCGCGCGGATCGAGCAGGTCTTCGGCCCAGTCGCGAAGTGGCCCGCGCAGCCATTCGGCCAGCGGCAATCCGAAGCCCATCTTCGGCCGCTCCATCAGCGCGCGCGGCACGAACCGATCGAGCAGCGCGCGCAGCGGCCACTTGGTCTCACCGCCGCGAATCTTCATCCCGATCGGCAGGGTCCACGCGAAGGCGACGACACCGGGATCGAGGAACGGCACGCGCGTTTCCAGCGACACCGCCATCGCCGCGCGGTCGACCTTGACCAGGATGTCTCCGGGCAAATAGCCGAGCGAATCGAGCGCCATCATCGTTTCCGCCGGCGCCCAGTCCGCCGTGACGCCAAGCGCGGGCGGTGCGTCGCTATGGGACCTGCGCAGCAGTTCGCCCACCAGCGGATTGGCCGCGATCAGGCGGCCGTAAAGCTCCGCCACCGATCCGCTTGCCAGCACGTCGGCGGCCTTGTGCAGCTTGTCGCCCACCAGCGCGACCTTGCCGCGCGACACGCGTCCCAGCGCGCGCTCCCACGCGGCGGGCGAGACGGCGTGGATCAGTCGCCCCGCGCCGCTGCGCAGCGGGCGCGGAATGCGCGACAGCGCCGGCCAGGTCTGCTGCGCGTAGCGATGGCGGTTGTAGCCGCCGAACATCTCGTCGCCGCCGTCGCCCGACAGCGCGACGGTAACTTCCGCGCGCGCCATCCGGCTGACCAGGAACGTCGGGATCTGGGACGAATCGGCAAACGGTTCCGAATAGATCGCCGCCAACTGCGGAATCACCGCCAGGGCATCGGCGGGTGCAACGCGCAGTTCGTGATGTTCGGTGCCGAGGTGCGCGGCCACCTTGCGGGCATGCAGCGCCTCGTCGAAGCGCTCGTCCTCGAAGCCGATGGTGAAGGTCTTGACCGGCCGGGGCGAGGCGCGCTGCATCAGCGCGACCACCGTGGTCGAATCGATCCCGCCCGACAGGAATGCGCCCAGCGGCACGTCGGAGACCATCTGGCGCTCGATCGCGGCGCCCAACACGTTGTCGAGGGCATCGACGGCCGATTGCTCGTCGCCGGCAAAGGGATCGCGGCGCGCGGCGGCGGCGACCGCGACCAGGTCGTACCACCGCGCGATCGTTTCGGCGCCGCTGGCTGCCTCGATCGTCACGGTCGTTCCCGGCGCCAGCTTGGCAATGCCGCGATAGACCGACAGCGGCTCGGGCACGTAGAGCTTGCGGCACAGCTCGGCGATGGCGCGCGGCTCGATCTCCGCGGCAAAGGCGGGGTGCGCGCGCAGTGCCGCCAGGTCGGAGCCGAACAGCAGCCGGCGCGCCGCGCCCTCGCCCTGCCAGCCGTAATAAAGCGGCTTTTCGCCCAACCGGTCGCGCGCCAGCGTCAGGCGGCGCGCTTCGCGGTCCCACAAGGCGAAGGCGAACATCCCGGCGGAGCGCGCCAGCGCGCCTTCGATTCCCCAGGCCTCGATCGCGGCGAGCAGGACCTCGGTATCCGAATGGCCGCGCCAGGCCGGTGCCTTGCCGGCGGCATCGAGCTCGGCCCGGATGGCGGGGTAATTATAGATTTCGCCGTTATAGGCGATCACGTAGCGCCCGCTGGCCGATGCCATCGGCTGCGCGCCGGCGGGCGACAGGTCGATGATCGCCAGGCGGCGGTGGACGAAGCCGATACCGGCCGGGTCGTCGGACCAGGTGTCACCGGCGTCGGGCCCCCGATGAACGATCGGCAGGCCCATCGCCGGCAGCGCGGCGCGGTCGGCGGCGCTCAGCCCGCCGGGAGCGAACAGGCCTGCGAAACCGCACATCTCAGGCGGGCTTGCCCAGCGCCGCGGCGTAGACCGCCTGGGTCTGGTCGACCATGCGCGCGACAGTGAAGGCACTCAGCAACCGGGCGTGCCCGGCTTCGCCCAGCGCATGCCGGTGCGCTGCCGGCAATGTCTTTGCCATCGCCGCGGCCAGCGCCTCGGGATCGCGCGGCGGGACGAGGTAGCCGGTTTCCCCCTCGACCACGATCTCGGGTATCGCGCTGATCCCCGACGCGACGATCGGCACCGCGGCTTCCATCGCCTCGAGCAGGACGAGCCCGAAGCCCTCATAGATCGAACTCAGCACGAAGACGTCGAGCGCGCGCATGACGGCCGGGATATCGGTGCGGAAGCCGGCGAAGATCACCGCCGCGGCGATGCCGAGTTCATGCGTGAGCGCGCGCAGTTCGTCCTCGAGCGGGCCGTGGCCGACCAGCACGAGCCGGACCGGCTGCGCACTCTCGGCGCGCAGCTTCGCAAAGGCGCGCAGCAGAGTCGGGATCGATTTCTGCTCGACCAGCCGGGCAACGATTCCGAACAGAACTTCGTCGGCGCCCACGCCCCATTCCGCGCGCAGCCCGCGCGCGGCTCGTGCCGCTTCAGCGCCGCCCGGGACCGGGCTCAGGCCATAGCGTACGGTCACCAGCTTGCGCGCCAGCCGGGCCGGCCACTGCGCCGCGAAGTAATCGTTCACCGCTTGCGAGATAGCGATCACGCGCCGCGCCCGCCCGGCGCAGAACCGCTCGATCGCAGCGGCACCGGGGCCGCGGTAGAACGGTTCGGTATCGTTGTGCTTGCTGGTAACCAGCGGCACGTCCTGGCCGATCAGCGCCAGCACGGCATAAAGCTCGCCCGGCGGCATGTGGGCATGGACGAGGTCGGGCCGCGCCGCCGCTATCGCCGCGCGCAGACGTGCAATCGCGGCCAGATCGGCATAGCGCTTCGCCCCGAGGTCGATCGTGGCGATCCCGCGCGCGTTCATCGCCGCGGTCCAGAAACCGTCGCCCTTAAGGAACGCGACCGTCTGGCGCACGCCGCGCTCCGCCAGGCCGGCGGTAAGGTCGGCCAGGTGCGATTCCGCACCGCCTTTGCTGAGCGTTGTTATGACGTGGAAAACATGCATTCGAGGGTCACCGGGATTGGGCTGCGGTTGATAGTGCCCCGCCCGCCGAAAGCAATCGCGGTGGGCACGCGGCACGCCGCGCGCGTGCAAAACTGCGCGTTTGGAGGGGGTGGACAACCGCCGATATCGCCGTTTACAGCCGTCATCTCATCACCACTGACACGAACGGAGGGGACGTTCATGGGTGTGTTCACGACGGCGAAACAGCGTCTGGTTTCGGTCACGCGCGTGCTGGCACGGCGGTTGACGGCCGAGACGACCGACTTCGATCCCGCCTTCTTTCCGCTCGCGGCGCAAGTGCGCGGCTTCACGATGACGTCGCAGCTGCGGCAGTACGCGCTTTTCCGCGCGGCCAAGTTCGTCACCGCCAAGAGGATCGAGGGCGCCTTCGTCGAATGCGGCGTGTGGCGCGGCGGCAGTTCGCTGCTGGCGGCGCTGACGTTCAAGCACCTGGGCGACCAGAGCCGTGACTTGTGGCTGTACGATACCTTCGCCGGGATGACCGCGCCGACGGTGTTCGATGCCAAGCCCGGCAAGACGCCCGAGAGCACGGTGGTGAATTTCAAGGCCCAGCAGAAGGACGACCACAACGCCTGGTGCTATGCCAGCCTCGAGGACGTCAAGGGATGCCTCGCGCGGGCCGACTATCCGGCCGACAAGCTCCATTACGTAGTCGGCGACGTGACCAGCACCCTGCCCGGCAACCTGCCGGGAAAGATCGCCATCCTGCGGCTCGACACCGACTTCTACGATTCGACCAAGGCGGAGCTTGAGCATCTCTACGCACTGCTCAAGCCCGGCGGGATCCTGATCCTGGACGACTACGGCGGCTGGGACGGGGCCCGCAAGGCGGTGGACGAGTTCCTGGCCGCGCAGCCCACTCCGGTGTTCCTGGCGCGCGTCGACGAGACGGCGCGGATCGCACAGAAGCCTTACCCGGCCGCCGCCTGAGCGGCGCGCCGGGCGCGGCGGCTGCGTGCCAGCAGCACCCAGAAGCAGCCCGCGACCAGGACCTGCGATAGCGCCAGCGCGAACGCCAGCGAGACGTGATCGACGCCGCGCACCAGCGCGACCGTGCCGAAGCAGGCGATCTGCAGAACGTAGAGCCCGATGACGGTGAGGCGCGTGTTGGCGACCGAGCCGAACAGGCTGGACCAGCCGGTGACCGCGTAGAGCGTCCAGGCGCCGATCAGCAGCCACGCCAGCGCGCCCGAACCGGCGCGGTAGTTCTGCCCGAAGGCCAGCCCCATGATGGGATCACCCAGCCAGATCACCAGCGGGATCGCCACGAATCCGATGGCCGCGAAGCCGAGCGAGGCGAGCAGCACCAGCTTGAGCGAGGCTTCGGCGGCATCGGCGCGGCTGCCGAGGATGATGTGCCGCTTCAGCACGAACCAGATCGGCGTGGTGAAACGCTGGCTGACCCCGCTGATCGTCTTGGCAGCGCGGTAGAGAGCAACCGATGTGGGCGAGGCCGCGGCCGATAGCAGCAGCACGTCCATTTGCTGGGCAAAGTTCATCAGCCCCGATCGAACCGTGCCGGTCAGCCCGAACCACCACAGCCGGCGCGAGGTGACGCCGCGATCCTCGGGCGTTTCGCCCGCCAGCTTGCGCAGCGACAGCTGCGACTGGCGCAGCCCCTGGACGCTGCGCACGATCGCGGCGAAGACCATGCCCAGCACGAAGCCGAAGCCGCCCAGAAGTACCGCCAGCCCCAGCCCGATCAGTACGATCGCCGCGGCATAGCTCATCTCGATGGCGGGAAAGACGCGCGGTCCCCGGTAGATCGTCAGGTAGGCCTTCAGCGTGCCCCACGGGAACGCGAACCACGAGCCGACCATCAGCACCAGCAACCAGTGCGAATTGGTACCCCGCATGTAGTCGTAGCCCAGCACGCCCAGCGCCAGCAGCGTATAGATCGCGCTGCTCCAGGCGAAATCGATGCGGAGCAGCCGCGCCACCAGTGCGTTGCGCCCGGCAACATCGTCGAGCCGCAATTCCGCGAAGGCAGCCAGCGCGGTTTCGGCGGCGCGGGCGCCGACGGCGGCTTCCATCACGTTCGCAACCGACAACAACGTGGCCAGTTTACCGAATTCCGCGATCGGCAGGATGCGCGCCAGCACCGCCATCTGGACGAAATAGGCGATCGCCACGAACCCTTGCGAAAAGGTCACCATCGACAGCGTCTGCAAGCGGCCGAAGCCGACGAGCGCCCAGGCCCGCTTCCACAGCTGGTTCATCGCGGGTGCGGAACGGTCCCCGGCCGGACCGGGCCGGACGGCGGCCCCGCCGGGCGCCGCGCGGGCAGGCGGGGCATTGCCGCGGTGGTAACTTCGCGCCCGTAGACGGCCATGCCGCTGAGCGCGAAGACAAGGATCGTCAGGTAGCCCGCCGGCGAGATGAACACCGCGCTCTGGTTGAGGACCAGGAAGGTCAGCAGCCAGACCCGCATCGCCAGGGGATCGACGCGGCGGTCCATCATCAGGCGGCCCGGCCCGGGACGCAGCGTCTCGTAGAAGAAAAGGCCAAGGAACAGCAGCGCCAGGACGCCGCCGTCGACCAGCGTCTGGATGATCTGGTTGAGCGCCGAGCTGGCGTTGGCCCCGAACGCGGCGGAGCGCAGCGAGAAGTAGAAATAGGAGTTGTAGCCGCTGCCGAAAATTGGCGACAGTTTTGCCCATTCGAGGCCCTGGACGATCGAGAAGAACCGGTCCGACTGGGTGAAGTCGGTATCGTTGAGTCGGTCGAATGCGTTGAGCGCACCGAACTTGTGCGACAGCGTGGAGAACAGCACCTGGATACTGACCAGCAGCAGCGCTGCGATCAGGCTGGCCAGGACCACGCGAATCGCCCGCGCGCCCGGGCGGCGGCCGGCGCCCGCCGGGTTCGACAGCACGATGGCTCCGGCGATCCCCGCGCCGGCCACGATCAGCGGAATTCGCGAGCCTGACATCACGAGCGCCAGCATCGCCAGTGCCAGCCAGCCGAACCGGCGCGAGACGAAGAACGCCACCGCCAGGAACGACACTACGAACGCACCGCCATCGCCCAGCACGCCGAAGCTGCGCACGCCGGCGGACCCTTCGTAGGCGCCCTGCACTTCGCCGATGGGCAACGGGGTCAGAACCGTCAGAGGGGTCAGGATCGCGGCGAACGCCCAGACCAGGATGCCGATCTTCATCGCCCGCATCGCCGCCGGGAACGACGGCGCCGCGATCATCACGAAAAACACCAGCGCCGCCCCGGCGGTCGACAGGTATTGCTGGAACATCTGCGAGGGATCGCGCTCGATCGGGTCGGCAAAGACCACCAGCGTCGAAAACAGCACCACCAGCAGATAGCCGAGCAGATACCAGATCGAGCGGCGCAGGCCGCGCAGCGCCAGGATGCGCTTCACGCCCGTAAGGCGCAGCACGAGGCAGCCGACGATCACCAGCAGTGGCACCAGCGTGGCGGTATAGGGATCGAGCGGCCGCAGCACGCCCAGTCCGGCGGTGATGCCTTGGTACAGCGCCATGGCCGGTGCCACCGCGAAGGCGGCCAGGGTGACGAAATCGATCGGCACGACCATGCGCCGCGTGGCAGCGCCCGGCGCACCCGGGCGCTGCCGCGGATCTCGCGGACCAGGCGCCGCGGCGGCAGGCGGGACCGCGTTCATCGCACCAGCGCCTTGAGCTCGCCCGCGATCTTGCGGCCGAGCCCGACGAGGTCATGTTCGCGGATCACATAATCGCGCAAGTTCGCTCCTGTCGCGGCGCGGGCCTCGTCGCCGAGACGGGCCATGCGCACCAGCGCATCGCCATAGGCGTCGATGTCGGCGCAGTAGAACGATCCCAGCGGCTCCGCCAGCGCCGGATTGATGGCGATGACCGGAAGCCCGCTCGCCATCGCTTCGAGGATCGTCTTGTCGAGCCCGCTGCCGCCGGCCGACAGGAACACGTCGCCGCGATGGTAGGCCAGGTGAACGTCGGCGAACCCGACCGGTCCGCACCATTCGATCGCGTCTTCCACCCCCAGTTCGCGGGCCAGCGCCCGGCACCGCTCGACGTAGGCATGATCGGGCGCGCCCAGTGCCTCGCCGATGATCGCCAGGCTTACCGGCAGGCCCGGCTCCTCGCGCCGCAAGCGGGCGAGCGCCGCAATCATCCAGTCGATCTGCTTGACCGGGGCGAAACGACCGATCGTGATCAGCCGCAGCGGTCCGGCCGGTCGCGGCCCCTCTGCAGGCCGGAAACGCCGGGTGTCGATACCCTGGCCGATGACCTTGAGCTTGGGGGTGGAGATCGGGAAGCCCGCTTTGGTGGACGCCAGCGCCCGGTCGGCGAAGAACAGCGCGGTCGACAGGATGCGGCTGCGGTGGTTGTGTGCGTACCACAGCGCGGCCGGAATGCCGCGCGCCTTCAGCACCGGCCCTGCCATCGCCAGGAACAGCGCGTTCATGTGCGCGAAGCAGACGTCGTGCCGGCGCAGCCGCAGCGCCTCGAACAGGCGGCGGTAGAACACGGCGACGCGGTGGGGTTTCGACCACCCATTCTCGAGCCCGCAGCTCAGCACGGTGACGTTATTCGCCACCGCCAGCTTCCCGCGGTACATCGTGATCACGGTGATGGCGTCGAAATGCTTCGCCAGCTCGTTGATCCAGTCGGTCGTGAAGCCCAGCGCGGTGTCGTCGCGGTCCACCCTGAGGTTGAGGAGCAGCAGGTTCATGGCCGCCGCCTCGGCAGCGCCGCCGCCGCTTCCCAGCTGTCGACCAGTCGCCGCGTCACCGCCGCGAACGAGTAATGGGCGTCTGCCCACGCGCGCGCCGCGGCAGCCATTGCGTCCGCCCGCGCCGGATCGCGCAGCAGCGCCAGGCAGGCATCGGCAAGGCTGGCGGCATCGCGTGGCACCAGTCGTCCGGTCGCCCCGTCCTGGATCAGGTCGCGCGGACCGTCGATGTCGGTCGACACGATCGGCAGCCCAGCCATCATCGCCTCGACCACGACGCGCCCAAGCCCCTCGTGTTCGGAGGTGAACAGGAACAGACTGGCGGCGGCGAACAGCGCCGGAAGATCGTCATAGGCAACCGCCCCCTTCATGGTCAGCGCGTCGACCTGGCCCGCCAGTTCGCGCGCGACGACCGCGCGCTCGGGCCCATCGCCGGCGATTACCAGGCGAACCTCGGGCATCGCTTCGCGCACCAGCCGCGCCGTCCTGCACCACAGGCCAAGGTCCTTTTCGGGCACCAGCCGGCCAACGAACAGCAGCACCGGGTTGCCGGCATCGGGACGGCGCTCCTGCGCGGCAAAGGCCACGGGCACCGGCGCCACGGCGATGCGGTCCGCCGGCATGTCGCCCGCCGCGACGATGGCGCGCTCGATCCCGCTGGAGACGACGCGGACGTGATCCGCCCGGCGGATCGCGCGCCGTGTGCCCCACGCGCGCAGGCGATTGATGCGCCCGCGCGCGGCAAAGGCGGCGCCGTAGACATCGGCATGGACCTGGACCTGGATGCGGGCGCGCCTCGCACCCGACAGGAACGCCACGAGGCCCTCCTCGTAGCCGGTCTGGCAGGTGATCAGGTCGGGCTGCCAGCCTTTTTTCAGCATCGAACGCAGCAGCCGCAGCATGTCGAGCGGGGCGCGCAGCCGCGAGGGCGAATCGGTGCCGAAAATCTCCAGGCCCGCGAACGGCCGGTCATGGACGAAGCCGTCGCCGCGGCGGGTATGGACGATGATCCGCACCTCAGATCCCGGCCGCCGGCGCAGGAATTCGCGCACGTATTCGAGATGACGTGCGCGGGTGTCATTCGGGGCGCCGCCGGGGCGCGCGAACATGTGCGAATCCTGCCCCAGGATCACCAACCGCAGCGGAGTGCTCATGCCCGGCGCCTGGCGGCGACGCGTTCGAGCAGCGCCTCGGTATCGGCGACCATCCGCGCGAACGAGAATTGCTCTGCCAGCAGCGCGGCAGCGCGCGCGGCCATCTCGGCGCGCAGGGCCGCGTCGCCGAGCATCCGCTCCAGCGCGGCGGCGAGCGCGCCATTGTCGCCCACCGGAACCAGCAGGCCGGTTTCGCCGTCGCGGATCGTTTCCGGCGTGCCGCCAGCGCCGCTGGCGACCACCGGGACGCCCGCGCCCATCGCCTCCAGCACGATGTGCGGCAGCCCTTCGTAGCTCGAGTTGAGCACGAAGACGCGGCCCGCGCGGATCGCGCCGGCTACGTCCGCTTGCGGCAGGTGGCCGCGGAACCGCACTTGTCCGCCGGCGGCACGCGCCTGTGCTTCCAGGTCCGCGCGCAGCGGTCCGTCACCGACGATGTCGAGGCTCCAGCCGTGCTCCGCGGCAATCGCGATCAGGTCGGCGAAACCCTTCCACGGGACCAGACGGCCAACGCTGACGATGTCGACCGTGGGCGCGGCCGCGCCCGGCAGCGGATCGGGGACGGCGTTGTAGATCACATCGATCCGGCTTTGCGGGACGCCCCAGCCGTGGACGATCCGGCCGAGATAGGCGCTGGGCGTCAGCACCCGGTCAAAGGCGGCGACATAGCGGTTTTGCAGTGCCCGCATCGCCCGCCACTGGCGCGGCAGCGCGGCGACCTGGAACTGGTCGAGCGTTTCGGTGCGGCCGGCGTGACGGGCGCGTTCCCAGATCGTGTCGCCCACCACCTTTACCACCGCCGGGCGCCGCGCCAGCCGGGCGGCGAGCGCGCTTTCAAGATGCAGGCCGTTGGCCAGCATCACGTCGCTCGACCGGGCGAGCGCCTTGATCGTGCGCACAGTGCGGATCATCCGGGCCGCGCGCGGCATGGCTCGGGGAACGCGGTGGACCGGAAAGGGAAAGGCGCGCGGCGCGGCAATTGCCTCGGCATCGGCAAGCGTCACCACCTCGACCTCGTGGCCGCGGTCAACCAGCGCGGCACCGATGCGCGGGATATAGCTGGCCGGGCCGCCGATATCGGGCGGGAAGATTCCGGTCGTCAGAACTATCTTCATCGCTCGATCAGCCGAAACCGGTGCCGTTACAGCCCCTTGCCGGATGGCAGGGAGCAGGAGAAAACCAGCCGCCGTCCATAGCGCCGATGGCCGCGATGACAACGCCGATCGTCGCCGCGCCGCCGCGGCGGCAACCTGTCCGCCGCCCGGCCGTTGCTGAACATCGGCCTGCCCGCGCGGATCGCGGCGGTTCAGGCACCCTGTTGTAACGAGGCACGATGGAACGACAGACCCTTGCCGCGCCCGACCGCCGCCGCTTCATCGGCGGCCTGCTGGTCGCCGCCGCCGCGCTTGCCGCGCCCGCCTGTGCCAGCGCCCAGGCCGCGCGCAGCGTGCTCGACGCGGTGCCCGCGGCGCTGCGCGCCGCCATCGCCAACGGTTCGGTCCGCGCCGACCTGGCCCCGTATTTCGACCGCGCCGCGCGCGAGGCGGTATCGTCCGGAATGGCGCTGCGCGTCCCGGCGGGGACGTACACGATGCTCACCTGGTCGCCGCCTGCGGGCCTGACGGTACTGACCGACGGGCGCGCCACCGTGTTCCGCCAGCTCGACACGCGCGGGCGTGGGCAACGCTTCATCGTCGTCAGTGCCGACGGCGTGCGGCTGTGGCCGGGCGGCGCGGCGACCATCGACGGGGGCATGACCGCGCGCGGCACCAATGCCACCGGGTTCAATTCCGGCGTCTACGTCTACGCCGGCCCCGGTGCGCGCATCGGCCGCTTCGAATGCGGCGACGTCTATGGCCGCAACCTGGGCGGTGACGTGGTCGAAACCGGCTGCGACGCGCGCGGGTTCCTGGGCAGCTGCACGATCGGGACGATCTATGGCGACAACGTCTACCGCAACTGCCTGTCGGTCACGAGCGGGGCCGCAGGCACGGTCGCGGGCGTGATCCAGACCGGTGGCTGCGGGCTCTATACCGCCGATTTCGAACCCGATCCGACCAGCGCCCCGATCGGCAGCTGGACTGTCGGCACGGTGCGCGGCCACCGGCTCGGGGTGGGCGGGGCGCCCGCCGTGGGCATCGGCTCGGTCACGATCCGCGACCTCGACCTCGACCGGGCGCGCCCGTCATCAATCCCGCCGCTCGACGGCGGCGGCGTCAGCGAGCGCAAGACCCCGTCCCTGTTCAACGTCGGCATCCGCTATGCCGGGGTCGGCACGCTGCGGGTTGATCGCGCGTCGATCCGCGGCTTTTCGCGCGCGGCGATCGAGGACATTACCGAGCGGCCCCAGGACCGCGTCTCGGGCCAGGTCTCGTTCGGTTCGCTGACGATCGCCAATTGCGGATCGGCGACCAATTACCAGGTCATCACGCACAAGACCCGCCAGTTCGCGGTCGACACCATCGAAGCCAGCACCAAGTCGTCGCCCGCGATCGCCACGTTCCTTGGCGGCGACGCGATGACCGCGTTCACGGTGCGCGGCGGGCGCGTCAGCGGGCGGGTGGTCAGCCAGTCGCTGGGCAGCTTCGAGGCCAGCGGCCTGACCATCAGCGGAGCCGGTCAGCCGGCGTTCCAGAACGTGCGCGGGCGGATGCGGCTGAGCAACAGCAAGGCAGCGGGTGCATCGGTGCTGATCGCCGACAGCCCGGGCAGCATCGACGTTGAAAGCAGCGACGTGACCGGGGGCCTGCTGTCGAGCGGTTCGAACGGGATCCGGCTGCGCGCGAGCCGCGTAAACGGCCGCGCTGCTGGCTGATCTGCCGCCCCCTAGGGCGCGGGGACGAGCGATACTCGGTCGAGCGTGACCGCGCTGTCGGCATGGTCGCTCGGAACCGCGGCATAGATCGACAGCCAGTTGTAGCGGCACCCGGGCGAGGGCTTGGCAACACGGACCGCGAACTGCGGGGATTCGACCGGGATCTGCGCGCTTTCGGCGGGATTGGCGGCTTGCGCGCAGCGCAGCCGCAGGAAAATCCGCCCGCGCTTGGCATCGTCCCAGTCGGCGACGCGGACCGACAGGCGGTAAGCGGGCACCGGCAGGTCGACCAACTGGTGCGCGGCCTCGCCGCTGCCCTCGCCGATGGTCGAGATGCGCAGCGTGCCGGCGCGCTGGTCGAGGTCGGTGGTCAGCGATTCGTCGAACAGCGGCGCCCAGTCGAACGGGGCGAAGCCGATCGGATGGTCGAAGCCCGGATCGGTCACAGCCTCCGCGCCGCGCGCTCCGGGGGCGAGCCGGTGCACCAGCGCGCTGGCGGTATCGAAGTGGCCGGTCGCGGCCAGCGCCTCGACCAGCTCGCGGTCCAGGTTCGGCGCAATGCCGATGCCCCGCTGCGCCAGCGCCATGCGGATCCGGCCCAGGTTGCCGAGCGAATCGGGAAAGCGCGGCGCGGTCGCCCAGAACTCGTCGAGCCACGGCGGCCGCCGCGACAGCAGGCGAATGACCGGATCGACCAACGTATCGCCGCGCAGGGCCTGGATTACGGATGGCAGGATCAGGCTCTGCGCTTGCGAACTGGTGCGCAGCGCCTGGTCGTACATCGCCAGCGCATCGTCGACCTTGTCGGCGCGTGCGTAATCGTTGGCGAGCCACAGGTTCACCGCCAGATCGCGCTTGGTGAGCTGCCCGGCGGCTTGCATCAGCGCCCGGGCGCGCACCGCCTCGCCGCGGCTTTGCGCGATCAGCGCCATGTTGCGCAGCGCCTCGCTGTTGAGCGGTTCGGCGGCGTAACCGGCCTTGCTGAGCGATTCGACCCGCTGCTTGGCCGCACCGGTCAGCTTGAGCGGGGCGGTAACGTCGGTCTGGAGGCCGGGCGCGAGCACGACGTCGGCCATGTTGGAATGATCGAAGCCGTTTGCCAGCGGCATCGCCTCCGCCAGCGCCGGCAGCCGCCAGCCGGCCGCGCGGCCCAGTGCGTCGCTGCCGGCCAGGACGGCCAGCACCAGCGTCAGCGCAGCAATGATCCCGTTGCGCAGCACCGCGTTCAGCCGACGACGGCCGTGTCGTCCTCGGCCGCGTCCTTGTTGCCGTAGCCGTAACCGTAGCCGTAACCGTATCCATAAGCAGCATCGCGCTCATCGAGCTTGGTGACGATGGCGCCCAGGATATGAGCGCGCGCGGTGCGCAGCCGGTCGACCGCGCTCTTGATCCCGCGCAGGCGATGGCGATTGGATTCGATCGTCACGATCACGCCCTCGACCGCGGTGGACAGCAGCGGCGCGTCGGCGATGCCCAGGATCGGCGGGCCGTCGACCACGACATGGTCGAAGTCGGTCTGCAGCCGCTCGATCAGCTGGCGCATGCGCACCCCGCCCAGCAGCTCGGCCGGGTTGGGCGGCATCGGCCCGGTGTCCATGATCGCCAGGCCATCGACCCCGCTCGGCTGGAGCAGGCGCGCGACGTCGTCGTCGCCGGCCAGGTAGTTGGCCAGGCCCTCGCGTCCGCTCGGCAGGCCAAGGAGCGCCCGCAGCGACGGGTTGCGCAAGTCGGCATCGACCAGTGCGATGCGCTTGCCCGATTTCGCCAGCGTTGCCGCCAGCGCGAACGAAGAGACGGTCTTGCCCTCGTTCGGGGCGGTGCTGGTGAGCGCGAAGGAGCGCGGCACGCCGTGTTCGGTGAGGAACGACAGGTTGGTCTTGATCGAGAAGTAGGCTTCCGAAGCCTCGGACTTGCGGTTCTCCAGGTCCCTCGAGATGTCGAGGTCACGCAGGCGAGGGACGCTGCCAAGCAGGGGCACGCCCAGCATGCGGTCGACTTCCTGCGGGTCCTTGAGCTTCTGGTCGAGGTATTCGAGCACGATTATCAGGCCGGCTGCAAGGGCAAGGCCGGCAAGCAGGCCAAGCGCCATGTTGAACAGCAGGATCGGGCTCGACGGGCCGCCCGCGGGCTCGGCACGGTCGACGATGGCGATGTTGTTGCTGCCGACGCCGGCGACGCCGATTTCCTTGTAGCGCTGAAGCAGCGAATCGTAGAGCTGGCGGTTGGTATCCACCTCGCGCTGGTAGATCGCGTACTGGATCGAATCGCGGCGCTGGCCGATCAGCTCGTTCTTGAGTCCCTCGACCTTGGCACGCAGCGCGTTCTCGCGCGCGACCGCCTGCTGGTAGCCGTTGCCCGAGCTGCCGCGCACGCGCGCTTCCTCGCGCCCGATCGCGGCATCGAGCGAATCGATCTGCGACTTGAGCGCGCGGGCCTGCGGATAGCCCGGCTGGAACTGCTGCAGCAGGCGTGCGTATTCGCCCGCCAGGGTGGCGCGTTGCTGGCGCAGCGCGTTGATGGTGGGATTGGCGAGTTCGCCCGCGGTGACGCCGCGCGCGCCTTGCAGCGCGCTCTGCGCGGTGATGCGCGCGGCGGTGGCGGCGGCAAGCTCGGTATTCAGCGCCTCGAGGTCGGCGGCGGCGAGGGTCTGCTCGTTGCGGGTTTCGCCCTTCGCGCCTTCGCTGGTCGACAGCGCGATGATGCGCTTGTTCGAGGCGTAGTTGACCAGGTCGCGCTCCGACGCCTCGAGCTTCTGGCGCAGCTGGCCGAGCTGGCGCTCAAGGAAATCGCGCGCCTCGCGCGTGGAGGAGAACCGGCGATCAAGGCTGGCGGCGATGAACTGCTCGCTCCACGCGTTGGCGATCTTCGCCGACAGCGCGGGGTCCGGACTGGTGAAGCTGATGTCGACGAGGCTGGAACCGCGGATCGGTGCAACTGCCACGTTGGCGCGCAGGATGCCCACGACGGTTTTCATGCGCGCGTCGGCCGATACCGGCGCGGCCTGCGAATCGGCTTCCTGGTTGATCCCGAAGGCGGTCAGGAAGGCCTTGTCGTTCAGCAGGTTGAGGCTGCGAGCCACGCGCTCCGCCAGGGAGCGCGATTCGAGCAGCGCGTACTGCGTCTGGTAGAATTCGAGCGACTGCCCGGCGTCTTCCTTCTGCAGCCCTTCGACGTTGGTGATGTTTTCCTGGTTGCGGCTGATCTCGATCCGCGAGGTCGAGGTGTAGACCGGGGTCGCCAGCAGCGTCAGCAACAGCGCAATGCCGAGGCAGACCGCGATGATCGCGGCAACGATCCACTTGTTGCGCTGAAGCGAGCGCCAGTACTGCAGCAGCGCCGGCGCCGCGAACACACCGGCGTGATCGACGGGCTCCTCGGCGGCATAGTCCGCGGGTACGGCCGTAGCGTAGTTCATGTCCATTGGCGTCCCGTGTGAACGAATTTGCCCGCGTTGCAAGCGGTCGCGGTGGCAGCGGCGCGCGCGCCGGCCGTCCTGCGCAGGGCGGATGCGGCGCCAGGCACCGCGATCCGGTTGAAGTGACTAGGCATCAGAGCAGCAAAAACCCATGACAGGCGGGAAACCGAAAAACGGGCTGCCCCGCCCATTCCGGCCCGCCCAATAGCAAATTGCCCGGGGCGGTAAAGCCGCTTTGCCCGCGCGATCATCGCGTCTCTCCGGATGCGCGGGGCGCGGCGATGAGCGTGCAGAGCAACATCGCATAGGCCATCATCGCCGGGGTCCGCAGCGGATAGTCGGCAAAGCTTGCGACCAGCACGATGGCAAGCGAGACCCATGCAAAAGGTTCAACCCGAGGTCGCGTCCGCGCGCGCCGCGTCGCCGCGACGGTGCGCCAGGCGGCGATCCCGCGCAGCCCGAACCACGCAGCGAAGGCGATCGCCAATGCCGCGCTGACAAGTCCGCCCTCGATCAGGAACTGCAGCGCGTCGTTGTGCGCCTGGTTGAGGTAGTCGGGCCGCAGGATACTATACGGCTCGACCACGCGGTAAGCGTATTCGAAACTGCCGTAGCCCGAACCGACCGGGAAATAGGCGCGCAGCATCTCGATCAGCTGCGGCAGGATCTTGACGCGCAGGTCGCTGTCGACGCTTTCGCTGAACAGGCGGTTGAACGTGGTCGAACGCGAGCCGAGCGCCACGACCAGCACCAGCACCGCGACCGTGGCGATCGCCGCCACAACCGGGCCGTAGCGCCGCAGTTTCGAGCCGCGGCTGCGCGCCAGCCCGCCATGCGCCAGCCACAGCCACGCCGTGGCGACCAGGGCCACTAGCACCATTGCCGCGCCCGAGCGCGAGCCGGTGGCGAGCGCCATGAAGGTCAGGCAGAAACCCCCGCCCAGCGCCGCCGCCAGGAGCAGCGGCCGGCGGCGCGGGTCGACGCTGCCGGCGCTGGCAGTGTACGCCAGCAGCGGCAGCACACTGGCCAGGAAGATCGCGAAGTGGTTGCGGTTCGAAAACAGCCCGACCGGGTTGTTGTAGTTGGTGATGCGGTAAAGATAGAACGGCCCGCCGCTCTTGCCGATCATCTGCAGCGCAGCGAGCAGGAAGCTGAGCCCGGCGGCGAGGAACACGAACCAGGTCAGCCGCCGGCGCTGGTCGTCGCCAAGCGGCGCCAGCAGCAACAGCATCGCCAGCGGCACTGCCAGCGCGAACAGGGTGTTGAGCGTGCGCGAGGGCACCAGCGACAGCGGCCGCGCCTGGTCCTGCACCCCGGCGATGGCATCAATCGCCGCGAACGGCGCGCGCCCGGGCAGCGCGCTCCACAGCCCGTGCGGCAGCGGCACCAGCTGCAGCGCCGTCCAGGCCATCAGCGCCAGCAGCAGCCAGAACGGCATCCCCAGGGCGCGCAGCCGCGCCGTGCCCGGCTGCAGCAGCGCATAGCCAGCGGCCAGGAACGCCAGCGGGCGCAGCACCACCAGCGAGACGATGTCGCCGCGCGATCCGCCGCCCATCAGGAACGCCGCCAGCAGGAAGCCGGCGGCCACGCCGAAGCGCACCCCCGGCAGTTCGAGCCGCTGGGCAAACGACAGCCGCGAACGGCCGCGCGGCGATCCGCCGCGGCGCTGGCGCTGCGGCGAACTCAACGCCGCACCGCGGCCGGATATGCAGGCATGTCGTCCTCATCGTGAGCGGCCGGCACCGCGCCTTCGCCGTCGGCGAACCCGGGCACCAGCCGGCGCAGCATCGCCCGCACACCCTGCGCGTCGGCGTGATCGAGCAGGCGCGACAAGTCGTCGAGCGCGCGCTCGAGCTCGGCCCAGCCGATGCAGTCCTCGTCGGCCATCATGATGCGCGGGTGATCGGTGGCGCGCGCCTCGGCCGAGATCAGCAGCTCCTCGTAAAGCTTCTCGCCGGGGCGCAGGCCGATTTCCTCGATCGCGACATCGCCGTCGGGGTTGGCTTCGTCCCGCACCGTCAGGCCGGCCAGGCGGATCATCGCGCGGGCCAGTTCGTGGATCTTCACCGGCTCGCCCATGTCGAGCAGGTAGACCTCGCCGCCGCGCGCCATGGCGCCGGCCTGGATGACCAGCTCGGCCGCTTCGGGGATGGTCATGAAAAAGCGCGTCACGTCGCGGTGCGTGACCGTCACCGGCCCGCCGGCGGCGATCTGGCGCTCGAACTGCGGCACGACCGAGCCCGACGAGCCGAGCACGTTGCCGAACCGCACCATCGAGAAGGTGGTCTTGTCCTGGCGCCCCGCCAGGGCCTGGAGGATCAGTTCGCAGACCCGCTTGGACGCGCCCATCACGTTGGTGGGCCGCACCGCCTTGTCGGTACTGACCAGGACAAAGCGCTCAGCCCCGCTTTCGCACGCGGCGACCGCGGCGTGGAGCGTCGACAGGACGTTGTTGCGCACCCCGGCAACGGTGTTGCGCTCTACCAAAGGCACGTGCTTATAGGCGGCGGCGTGGAACACGACTTCGGGCTGGAAACGTTCGAACAGCCGCTTGGTGGCGGCTTCGTTTTCCAGCGATCCCAGCTCGGGGATCAGTTCGACGTCGCTGCCGATCTCGGCGGCGACCTGGCGCAGTTCGCCGTCGATGGCGAACAGCACCGCCTCGGTCATCTCGAACATCACCAGCCGGCGCGGCTGCTGGCGCAGGATCTGGCGGCACAGCTCGCTGCCGATCGAGCCGCCGGCGCCGGTTACCAGCACCGTGCGGCCCTTTATGGCGCGGGCCAGCAGCGCGGGGTCGGGGGCGACGGTATCGCGGCTGAGCAGGTCCGAGACGGCGATGTCGCGCAAGTCCTTGATCGAGACCCGGCCATCGACGATTTCGCGCACGCCGGGCAGCGTCTGGACCTGGACGCCGCTGGATTGCAGGCGCTTGACGATCTCCGCCCGGGCGGAGCGATTGAGTTCGGGCATCGCCAGCAGGACGATGTGAATGTCGCGGTCGCGCAAGACCTGTTCGAGCTGGCCGGCGTGGTAGATCGGATAATTCTCGATCCGCGTCCCGGCCAGCGCGGGATCGTCGTCGACATAGCCTACCATCCGGTATGTCGGTTCGATATCAAGCGAGAAGGCGAGCTGGCGCCCGGGCAGCCCGGCGCCGTAGATCAGCACGCGCTGGCGCTCGACGTCGGGCGCAAAGACATCGAGCAGCACGTAGCGCGCGGTGATGCGCACCAGCGCGACCAGCGCCAGGAACAGGATCGGGAACAGCACGCTGAGCGTGCGGGGGACGCCGGCCATGCCGATAAAGCCGAACACGATCACGTTGGGGATCGCCAGCAGCGCGCACGACCATGCCAGCTGGATCAGCCCGCGTGCACCGTGGAAGCGGAAGATGTTGCGATAGGCGCCGACGAAATTGAAGATGATCAGGAACGTGACCAGCTGGAACACCGCGAACGCGCGCACCGGTGCGGTATTGAATTCCCAGAACCCGAGCCGGAGCGAGAACGAAAGCCAGACGGCGGCGATGCAGGCGATGCAATCGGTGCCGGCCATCAGCAGGCGCTTCGACGGGCGATCCTTTTCCAGCAGCCAACTGGCCGCGTTTCGCGCCGCTTCCAGCGCCCGCCCCCCGGTCTGACTTGCCATCTGGTTCTTAACCCTTGGTATTCGCGTCTTTTGCGGCGTCAGCGACGCACGCATTATGCCTCAAGCGGGTGCAAGGCAATGGGCCGCGAACGGCAGGGGCGTTGCAAACGGGCATCATCAGGCGAGTCGCAAGTGACCCAGCATGGCGGCGTTGACCTTCTCCACGGCGTACTTCTCCTCGCACAGATCGCGCCCGGCACGGCCCATCCGCGCCCGCGCCGCCCCGTCTTCGGACAGCGCCTTCATCGCCGCCGCGGTGGCGGCGACGTCGTGGACGGGCACCAATAGCCCGGTATCACCTGAACGCACGGTTTCCCGGCAGCCGGGCGCATCGGTGGTGATGACCGCCCGCCCGGTCGCCATCGCCTCTAGAACGGTGCGCGGCGTGCCTTCGCGGTAGGACGGCAGCACGTAGACGCTGCAGGCGGCCAGCGCCGGGCGGACATCGTCCAGCGGCCCCATGTAGTCGAGCCCGGCGGCGCGCCAGGCGGCAAGCTCGGCGGGGTCGATCCCGTCGGGACCCTCGTCGAAAAAGCCGCCGAGCGCGAACCGGGCGCGGCTGCCCGCGGCGATCAGGCGGCAGGCGGCCTCGGCATATTCGCGCACGCCCTTGTTGCCGAGCAGCCGCGCGATCATCAGGAAGCGGGCATCGCCGGGCAGCGGTGCCGGCGCGTAATGCGCCATGTCGACGCCCGAGCCGTTGACCAGCCGCGCCTTTCCCGCATCGGCCAATGCGCCCGCGGCGATGAAATCGTCGCGGTCGTCCGGGTTCTGGAAGATCACCACGCGATTGGCGGCGGTGGCGCGCCGCCACAACTGCCGCGAGGCCAGGCCGACCAGGCGCCGCACCGCGCCCTTGCCCGGGATGAAGGCGAAGCCCAGCCCGGTCACCAGCGAGGCCGATTCGACCCCGCAGCTGCGCGCCGCGAGCGAACCGAAGATGCAGGGCTTGATCGTGTAGCCCAGCACCAGGTCGGCACCGGTGCGGCGGATCAGGGCGCGCACCGCGCGCAAGTAGGCCAGGTCATCGACCGGGTTGAGACCGGCGCGCGACAGCGGCACGTCGTGCGGCTCCGCCCCCAGCGCCGCCACCGCGCGCGCCGTCTCGCCCGTCAGGCCCGGTGCCGAGGCGTGGACGCGGTGCCCGGCGGCGACCATCGCGCGGATCAACGGGCCGCGAAAGATGGTCAGCGACGGGGCGTAGGACGCATTGACAAGGACCGTGCGGCTGCTCATTCCGCGCCCCTTAGCGGCAATCGGCACCGGCGCGAAAGCGAACTATGTCCGCCACTTGGCCGCCGGAGGATCGAAACGCCCATGCTCGGCACTACCGTCGCCCCCTGGCCCGCCTACGACGAGGAAGAGGTCGCCGCCGTTGCCGAGGTGCTGCGATCGGGCCGGGTCAATTACTGGACCGGGCAGGAATGCCGCGCCTTCGAGCGCGAGTTCGCAGCCTGGACGGGCAGCGCCAGGGCGGTCGCGGTGGCTAACGGCACGCTCGCGCTCGACCTGGCGCTGGCGGCGCTGGGGATCGGACCGGGCGACGAGGTGGTGGTGACGCCGCGCACCTTCATCGCCTCGATATCGTGCGTGGTGAACGTGGGCGCGACGCCGGTCTTCGCCGATGTCGACCGCGACAGCGGCAACATCTCCGCCGCCACCATCGCACCGGTGCTGAGCGGGCGGACGCGCGCCATCATCCCCGTCCACCTGGCCGGCTGGCCTTGCGACATGGGCGCGATCGTGGCGCTGGCGAACGAACGCGGCATCGCCGTGATCGAGGACTGCGCGCAGGCGCACGGCGCGCGCATCGGCGGGCGCAGCGTCGGCAGCTTCGGACAGGTCGGCGCGTGGTCGTTCTGCCAGGACAAGATCATGACCACCGGCGGCGAAGGCGGCATGGTGACGACCGACGACGAGGCGCTGTGGTCGGCGATGTGGTCCTACAAGGATCACGGCAAGGACTGGGACGCGGTCTACAACCGCCAGCACCCGCCCGGCTTTCGCTGGCTGCACGAATCGTTCGGCACCAACTGGCGCATGCTTGAGATGCAGGGCGTGATCGGGCGCATCCAGCTGCGCCGGATGGAGGCCTGGCACGCCCGCCGCACCGCCGTCGCCGAGCGTTATCGCGCCGCGCTGGCGCCGTTCGCACAGGCGGTGCGGGCCCCGGTTCCTGGCCCCGACATGATCCACGCCGCCTACCGCTTCTACGCTTACGTGCGGCCCGAAGGCCTCAAGGCCGGCTGGGACCGCGACCGTATCGTTGCCGAGGTGGAGAAGCGCGGCGTGCCGCTGTTCCAGGGCAGTTGCAGCGAAGTCTACCTGGAAAAGGCGTTCGACGGCACCGACTGGCGCCCGGCGCAGCGGCTGCCGGTCGCGGCCGAACTTGGCCAGACCAGCCTGATGTTCCTGACCCATCCGACGCTGAGCGACGCGGACGTCGAGCGGATTGCCGGCACCGTGGCCGAGGTCGTCGCCGGGGCCGCGCGCTAGGAGCCCGAGAAGGGCGGCATCGTCGCTTCCCCCGCGGCGCTGATGCCTTCGCGCTTCAGCACCATCGCGGCGGTGCGCCACAGGATCTTCAGATCGAGCCAGAAACCGCGGTTGTCGACATACCAGACGTCGGCGGCGAATTTCTGGTCCCAGGTCAGCGCGTTGCGCCCTTCGACTTGCGCGAAGCCGGTCAGTCCGGGGCGGACCTCGTGGCGGCGGGCCTGCTCGGGCGAATAGAGCGGCAGGTACTGCATCAGCAGCGGGCGCGGGCCGACCAGGCTCATGTCGCCGCGCAGCACGTTCCACAGTTCGGGCAGTTCATCGATGCTGGTGGCGCGCAGCCAGCGCCCGAACGGCGGAAGGCGGTCACCATCGGGCAGGAGGTTGCCGGCGGCATCGCGCGCGTCGGTCATCGAGCGGAACTTGACGAGGCGGAACGGCTTGCCGCCCAGCCCCGGGCGCTGCTGGCGGAACAGCACCGGGCTGCCGAGCCGGCGCCGCACCAGCAGCGCGGTGACGCCCAGCAAGGGCGACAGCACCACCAGGGCGGCGGCGGACACCACGATATCGAACGCGCGCTTGAGCATCGCCGACGCTTCTAGGGGCGCACCCTCAAGGCTTCAACCGCAACGACATCCGGGGTTGCGAGCCATCGGCCCCCGCCTATAAGGCGCGCATCGTCCCGGCGTGCGACGGCCCTTCGGCCCGCGCCCTCCTCCCTGACTGCGAGGCCCGAATTTCCGTGCTTTCTGCTGATACCCGCGTCGTCGTCCTTGGTCTCGGCTACGTCGGCCTGCCGCTCGCCGTGGCGCTGGCCGCGAAGTTCGAGACCACCGGCCTCGATATCGACACCCGCCGCATCGACGAACTCAAGCGCGGCCATGACCGTACCGGCGAGATCGTCGGCGAGCGGCTCGCCGCCTCGTCGCTGACGCTCACCGCCGATCCTGCCGCCTGCCCGCCGGCCGATTTCTACATCGTCACCGTGCCGACGCCGATCACCGCCGACAACAAGCCCGACCTGCGCCTGGTAGAGGCCGCCAGCCGCACCGTCGCCGCCATGCTCAGGGCCGCTGCCGCCGAAGGTCGCACGCCGATCGTGGTCTACGAGAGCACCGTGTACCCCGGCGTTACCGAAGACATCTGTGCCCCGCTGCTCGAAGCCGGATCGGGCCTGGTCTGCGGACAGGACTTTTTCCTCGGCTACAGTCCCGAGCGTATCAATCCGGGCGACCGCGAGCACACGATCGACAAGATCACCAAGGTCGTCTCGGGCCAGACGCCGGAAGCACTGGCGCGCATCTCCGCGCTTTACGGCGCGGTCACCAGCGGCGGCGTATTCGAGGCCACTTCGATCAAGGCGGCCGAGGCGGCCAAGGTGATCGAGAACGCCCAGCGCGACATCAACATCGCCTTCATGAACGAGATCGCCCAGATCTTCGCCAAGATGGACTTGTCCGTCTGGGACGTGCTGGCCGCGGCGCGCACCAAGTGGAACTTCCTGCCGTTCGCGCCCGGGCTGGTCGGCGGCCACTGCATCGGCGTCGATCCCTACTACCTCAGCCACCGCGCTACCGAGCTGGGCCAGGACCCGCACGTCATCCTGGCGGGCCGCGGGGTCAACGACGGCATGGCGAAATGGGCGGCCGAGCGGCTGCATGAAGCCGCCGGCGCCGCCGCCGGCCGCGTGCTGGTGCTGGGGCTGACTTTCAAGGAGGACGTGCCGGACCTGCGCAACAGCAAGGTCGCTGACCTGGTGGCCGCGCTAAGCGCCCTGGGCCACGAGGTGCGCGTCCACGATCCGCACGCCGACGCAGCCGAGGCGCAGCACGAATACGGCATCGCGCTGGAGCCGGCGTTGCCCGGCGAAACCTTCGACATCGTCCTGCTGGCCGTGCCGCACCGCGACTACCTCGACCTCGGGGCCGAGCGGCTGCGCCAGCTGGTGGCGCCGCGCGGCACGCTGGGCGATCTCAAGGGCGTGCTGGGCAAGGCGGCCGACTGGTCGCTATGACGCACGCCGACTGCAACAGGGAAACGGCATGAGAGTCCTCGTCACTGGCGGCGCCGGCTTCATCGGCTACAACGTCACGCAGCGCCTGCTGGCGCGCGGCGACAGCGTGCTGGGGATCGACATCCTCAACGACTATTACGACGTCACGCTGAAGGAAGCGCGGCTGAGGAAGCTGCGCGAGGACGGCGGGAACCGCTACGCCTTCGACAAGATCGACTTCTCGAAGATGGACGACCTGCAGCGCGCGCTGGAAGGGCAGACGTTCGACCGCATCGTCCACCTGGGTGCGCAGGCCGGTGTGCGCTATTCGATCGAGAACCCGCACGCCTATGTCCAGGCCAACCTGGTCGGCCACGTCAACATGCTGGAGATCGCCCGCCACCGCGGGGTCGACCACATGGTCTATGCCAGCTCATCGTCGGTCTATGGCGGCAACACCAAGCTGCCTTTCGCGGTCGAGGACCGGGTCGATCACCCGCTGTCGCTCTATGCCGCGACCAAGAAGGCGGACGAGCTGATGAGCGAGACTTACGCCCATCTCTACCGCCTGCCGCTGACCGGACTGCGCTTCTTCACTGTCTACGGCCCGTGGGGCCGCCCCGACATGATGATGTGGCTGTTCACCGACGCGATCCTTTCGGGCCGGCCGATCAAGCTGTTCAACGGCGGCGAGATGTGGCGCGATTTCACCTATATCGACGATATCGTCACCGGCGTGGTCGCCGCGCTCGACAATCCGCCGCCCGACGATGGCGAGCCCAAGGCCGGCGGCAGCCTCAAGCCGCACCGCCTCTACAACATCGGCAACCACCGGTCCGAGCACCTGATGAAGGTGGTCGAGATCCTCGAGCGCGAGTGCGGACGCGAAGCGCAGCGCGAATTGCTGCCGATGCAGGCGGGCGACGTCGAGCGCACGTATGCCGACATCGATGCGATCGCGAACGATCTGGGCTATGCGCCGACGACGACGATCGAGGACGGCGTGCCGCGCTTCGTGCGCTGGTACCGCGATTATCACGGCGTCTGACGCCGCGCATGGGAGAGAAGCGCCTTGGCGAGGAATAAATACGGACGGCGGCGCGTGCTGGTCACCGGCGGCGCGGGGTTCCTGGGTTCGCACCTGATCGACCGCCTGCTCGATCGCGGTGACGAAGTGCTGTGCGTCGACAACCTGTTCACCGGTGACAAGAGCAACATCGATCACCTGGTCGGGCACACGCGCTTCGAATTCATGCGCCACGACGTGTGCTTCCCGCTTTACGTCGAGGTCGACGAGATCTTCAACCTCGCCTGCCCGGCCTCACCGGTCCATTACCAGCACGACCCGGTCCAGACGACCAAGACCAGCGTGCTGGGCGCCATCAACATGCTGGGGCTGGCCAAGCGGCTGCGCGTGCCGATCTTCCAGGCCTCCACCAGCGAGGTTTACGGCGATCCCGAGATCCATCCCCAGACCGAGGATTACTGGGGCAACGTCAACCCGATCGGCATCCGGTCCTGCTACGACGAGGGCAAGCGTTGCGCCGAGACGCTGTTCTTCGACTACCTTCGCCAGCACGACCTCGACATCAAGGTGGCGCGAATCTTCAACACCTACGGCCCGCGCATGCACGCGTCGGACGGACGGGTGGTCTCCAACTTCATCGTCCAGGCGCTGCAGGGGCACGACATCACGATCTTCGGCGACGGCAGCCAGACGCGCTCGTTCTGCTATGTCGACGACCTGGTCGAGGGCTTCATCCGCTTCATGGAAGCCGGACCCGACGTCCACGGGCCGATCAACATCGGCAACCCGCACGAGTTCACGATCCGCGAACTGGCCGAAAAGGTCATCGAGATGACCGGGTCGACATCGAAGCTGATCCAACTGCCGCTGCCGGCAGACGACCCGACCCAGCGCCAGCCCAACATCGGCGAGGCACGCAAGCACCTCGATAACTGGGAGCCGAAGGTCCAGCTCGAGGAAGGGCTGCGGCGGACGATCGCCTACTTCGCCGACAAGGTCTGAGCGCCCGAGCGGCGCGGCGCTTCAGGGCTTCTTGGCGGGCGCCGGCGTCGTAGCGGGCGTGGTCGCGGGCGTAGCAGCCGCGGCGGCGCGCTGCTCGTACTGGTCCTCGATCTTCTCGACGTCGGCCTGGGTCTTGGCCGCGTCGGCATCGATGGTGGCGAGGCGCTTCTCGCGCTCGGCCTCGATCAGCTGGCCGAAGCGAACGCCAGGCGCGGTCTTCTTTTCAGCATAGGCCTGCTGGATCATCTTCTGCGTGCACCCGGTCGACCCGCCGGGCCCGACGGTCGAGCAGCTCATCGTGCCGGTCTTGGTGACCGCTTCGTAGGCGATCACCTTGTTGACCCAGGCCTCGCTCTGCGGACCGCTGGTGGTGCGCAGCTCTTCGGGAATGCGATAGCGTTCGCCATCGGGCAGGCGCGCGCAGACCGTGATGGTGTCGCTGGTCGAGGGCGGGCACTTGTCGTCGCCGTAGATGATCACGGTGTTGACCTTGTCACCGGCGGCATCCTGCGCAGCGGCGGGAACGGCGTAAAGCGCCGGGGCGGCAACGGCGGCGAGCAGGGCGATCGGCAGGCGCATCAGACAAGTCCTCGGTTAGGTCGGGCGAGGCCTACAGGCCCGCCGGCGCGTGAACAACGGCTGAAACCGCGCCCGGGTTGCAGGCGCGGCGGATTTCAGACCCGCTCGGACAACCGGATCGCCAGGCGGCATCCCATCCGGATGGCACCGGCCAGCAGCGGATAGCCGGGCGCGCGCTCCGCCCCGGCGGCCAGCGCGGCGGCGCGGTGGTCGCGCTCGTCGTCGCGGAAATCGGCGATCAGGCCCGACAGCTCGGGATCGCTGTCGCCCAGGTCGTCGAGCTGGCGCGAATAGTGCCGGTCGATCTCTTCCTCGATCGCGGCGGTGCAGGCCATCGCCGCTTCGGGGCCGAGCAGCGCGGTGGCAGCGCCCAGCGCGTAGCCGGCTACCGACCAGAGCGGCTGAAGCGCGGTCGGGCGCACGCCGCGCTGCGCGATCAGGGCGTCGAACTTTTCGCGGTGGGCGGCTTCCTGGGCCGCCATCTGCGCCACTTCGCCGGCGTGGGGCGCACGATCGCCCATGACCGCCAGCTGGCCGGCATAGATTCGCTGGGCGCCGTATTCGCCCGCCTGGTCGACCCGCAGCATCCGGTCCGCGGCCTTGCTCATGCCGGGCGTCCCGCGCGGCCGAGCAGCCACAGCGATACCAGCGCGGCGGCGGTCGATATCAGGAAGTTGTAACCCGCCAGCGAGATGCCCAGCAGCGTCCACTGGGCCGTGTCGCAGCGGATCATCGGGGCATTGAGGATGGCGTCGAGCGCATTGCCGCCGTGCGAGGCGACCGCGGTGCAGGCGGTGAAGCCCTGCCACCAGTGGTATTCGACCCCGGCGTGATAGCCGCCCAGCAACCCGGCGAAGAGCAGCGCGAGGGCCGCCAGCCACGACAGCGCCCGGGTGCGCGGGCGCAGCAGCGCCAGCACGCCCAGCGCCAGGGTGGCGAAGTGGGCGTAGCGTTGCCACCAGCACATCTCGCAAGGATAGAGGCCGAAGCCGTACTGCGATACATAGGCGCCGGCGAGGAGCAGCGCCGGCACGGTGAGGACGATCCGGCGCGCCAGCCGCGCGGCCGGTTCGCCGGCGGTGCCGAAACGCGGATCGCCGAGCACGCCGGCGGCCATCAGCGAGCCCGTGCCGGAACCGCGGCGGCGCCGGTGCGGCGCACGGTCTGGACCGCGTAATAGAGCTGGAAGTCGTCGATGCCCTTGGCCTTGAGCTGTTCGGGCGTTTCCTTGAAGCGCGGATCGGTCTGCGCGTCGCCTTCCAGCTTCTTGTCGTCCAGCGAAACCTCGTTGACGAGATGGCGCCTGAGGTCGCTTTCGCGCAGCGCCAGCTGGGCGCGCTTGGCGGCATCCGGATCGCTGAGCTGCGGGACGCGGATATCAGGCTCGATCCCGCCCTCCTGCACCGAGCGGCCCGACGGCGTGTAATAGCGCGCAGTGGTCAGCTTGACCGCGTGTTCGCTGTCGAGCGTGAACAGCGACTGGACGCTGCCCTTGCCGAAGCTGCGCTCGCCCATCACCAGCGCGCGGTGCTGGTCCTGCAGCGCGCCGGCGACGATTTCAGAGGCCGAGGCCGAGCCGGCATCGATCAGCACGATCACCGGCAGGCCCGCCGCTGCATCGCCCTTGAACACGCTTTCGGCGCGGTAGAATTCGTTGTCCTGCGCGTTGCGGCCGCGCTGCGAGACGATATCGCCCTTGGTCAGGAACAAGTCGGACAGGCCGACCGCTTCGTCGAGCGAGCCGCCCGGGTTCTGCCGCAGGTCGAGGACGATGCCGGCGAGCTTGCCGCCAGCCTGGCCCTTCAGATCGGCGATCGCCTTGGCGACGTCGACACCGACATTGCGCGAGAATTCGTTCACGCTGACCACGCCGACGTTGTCGGTCAGCTTGGAGGTCACCGGGGCCAGGCTGATGACGCCGCGCTTGACCGTCACGTCGAAGGGCGCGTCGCGGCCGGTGCGAAAGATCGTCAGGCGGATGCTGGTACCCGCCGCGCCGCGCATCTGCGCCACCGCGTCGTCCAGTTCACCCCCGTAGATCAGCTTGCCATCGAGGTGGGTGATGTAATCGCCCGCCTTGAGGCCCGCCGCCTCGGCCGGGCTGCCCCGCATCGGGGCGACGATCTTCACCGCGCCGTCGTCCATCACCACGCTGAGGCCGAGGCCGGTGTAGTTGCCGTCGATCATCGTGTTGAGGCGCTGCAGCGTCGCCCCTTCCAGATAGTTCGAATGCGGATCGAGGCTGGCCAGCATCCCGTCGATCGCGCCGGCGATCAGCTTGTCGTCGTCGACCTGCTCGACATATTGCGCCTTGACCAGTTGATAGACCGTCAGGAGCCGCCCGAATTCCGGGCCGGAGCGCGCATCGACTGCGGCCAGCCCGGCGGTGGCCGCGGGAATCAGCGAAACAGCGCCGACCAGCAGCGCCGCGCGCAGGATCGGCAGGGCCCGGAACGGCTTCTTGGCTTTGAGCGTCATGACCGCGTTCTATCGTGCCGCGGGGGTTAACGCCAGATGGCCGTGCGCCGCCAATTTCAGCCCGGCCGCATCGCCGCGAGCGGATTGACGGCGACGCCGTCCTTGCGCAGCTCGATCCCGATCACCGGCGCCTGCGCCGCGGCGCGGCCGAGCGGCGAGCCGGCGACGACCGGATCGCCGACCCGCGCGTCGAGATCGGCCAGGCCGGTGACCACGCTGATCCAGCCGCCCGGATGCTCGACGATCACGACCTTGCCGAAGCCGCGATAAGGCCCCGCAAAGGCCACCCGGCCCGCGGCTGGCGCGACCGCCTGGGCGCCGCCGCGCGGAGCGAGCAGGATCCCCTCGGTACGGACGCCGTCGGGCCCGGCGTCGCCGAATCCCGTGACGATCCGCCCGTCGAGCGGCAGCAGAAACCGCGCCGGCGGACCGGGCGGCGGCGGCGGCGCGGCCACGACCGCCGTGCTACCCGGGAGCCCGGGGCGCAGCACCGGGCCGGGCAAGGCGCCGAGCTCGGCGCGCAGCTGCGCCGACTGGCCGAGCGTGGTGACAAGCGCCGAAAGATCGCGCGCGCGCTCGGCCAGGGCCAGCGCCTGTTCGCCCTCGACCGCGGCGCTGCTGCCGGCATCGCGCGCGGCCAGCCGCTGGCGCGTGGCCAGCGCGGCCAGCGCGGCCTGGCGCTGGGCCAGTTCGGCGCGGTCGGCGCGCAGACCGGCGCTGGTTGCGGCGGCTTCGCCCTCGAGCCGGCGGGCGAGCGCGATGTCGCCGCGCAGGGCGGCGGTGCGCCGCTCGACCTCGGGCAGCGCGGAGGCGAGCACCGCGCGCAGCCGCACCGTTTCCTGCAAAGAACCGGGACGCAGCAGCGACAGCAGAACCGGGCGGCGCGACAGGCGCTGCAGCGCCGCGGTCAGTCGCACCAGCGGCGCCTGCTTCGCGGCGAGCTGCGCGCGCAGCTGCGCACGGCGGGCGGCGATCAGGCGGCCCTGGGCGTCGTGTGCGGCGATCTGCGCCTGGTCCTGCTGGATACGCGCGGCCAGCGCGGCGGATTCGGCCAGCGTGCGATCGGCGGCGGCGGTGGCGCGCTCCGCCTCGCGCTCGAGGCCTTCGGCACGACGCCGCGCGCGCGCGGCCTCGGCCTCGACATTGCGCAAGGCATCGGGCGTCGGCAGGTCCGTGTTCTGGCCGGCGACTTGCGCACCGACCGCGCCCGCGGCGAGCAGAACAACGGCGGCAAGAAGGGGCAGGGAGGGGCGCGGCATCGGCGCGCCTTATCCCGAACGGTGGTAGGGATGGCCAGCAAGAATGGCGGTGGCGCGAAACAGCTGTTCCGCCAGCATCGCGCGCACCAGCAGGTGCGGCCAGGTCATCGCCCCGAAGCCGAGCACCAGGTCGGCGCCGGATCGGACCACGTCGGCATGGCCGTCGGCGGCGCCGATCAGGAAGCGGGCCTCGCGCACGCCGTCGTCGCGCCAGCGCCCCAGCAGGGCGGCGAAGGCTTCCGAGGCCAGCGGCTTGCCGCGCTCATCGAGGACGATGGTGCGCGTCGGCGTCAGCGGCGGGGGTACCGATCCGCCGGTTTCGGGCAGCTCGGTATGCCTGGTCGGCCACGCGATGCGCTTCAGGTAGCGATCGAGCAGCTCACCCTCGGCAGAGCGCGCAATCTTGCCGCGCGCGACGATGTGCAGCAGCATCGCGCGGGATCAGGCGCTGCCGCTGTCCCCGAACGCCCACATCCGCTCCAGGTTGTAGAAGCTGCGCACTTCGGGGCGGAACAGGTGGACGACCACGTCGCCGGCATCGATCAGGACCCAGTCGGCGGCCGGAAGGCCTTCGATCCGGGCTGGGGCAAAGCCGCCCTGCTTGATCCGTTCCGACAGTTTCTGCGCCATCGCCGCGACCTGACGCGTCGAACGGCCCGACGCCACGATCATGTGGTCGGCGATGGAGGATTTGCCTTCGAGCGGGATGGAGACGATCTCCTGGGCCTGATCGTCATCCAGCGACTGGAGGACCAGCGCGTGAAGCGAGCCCGGAGCGGCCCCGAAATCCTGGAGATTCAGCGGCGCGGGATGGCCGGCGGCAGCCGGCACGGAGGGCGAAGCGTTCATTTAGGCGGGATCGGCTCCTGGAGGGTGGGCGGCGGCCGTCACCAATCGGTGCGTGACGGAGTCGCGGATGGGTCGGCCAAGGTGGCGTTTCGCCCAGTCGGGATCGCGGCGGCGGACTGCTGTTGCCGAGCGCGGATCGGGGTCGAAACGCAGCGAAATCAGGGCCGGGGTGCTCCATCCTGCCCGGTGTTGCAAGCTGGCGGGCGGCACCCGGTAGCGCCGCAGCCAGGCCATCGCGGGGCTCGCGGCGGCATCGCCATCATAGCTTGGACGCGCGATAACCGCAATCGGCATGGTCCGGGCGATCGCGCGCCAGTTCTTCCACTTGTGAAATTGCGCCAGGTTGTCCGCCCCCATCAGCCACACGAAGGCGATCCGGGGATAGCGGCGCTTGAGCGCGCGCAGCGTGTCGAGCGTGTAGACGGTGCCCAGCTCATGCTCGATCGCGGTGGCCCGGATCGGCGCTCCGCGCGCCGCTGCCTGCGCCGAGGCCAGCCGGGCGGCGAGCGGCGCCATGCCCGCCCCGGGCTTGAGCGGATTGCCCGGCGATACCAGCCACCACACCTCGTCGAGGCCAAGCGCGTTCAGCGCGAACAGGCTGATCCGGCGGTGGCCGCCGTGCGCCGGGTTGAAGCTCCCGCCCAGAAGCCCGACGCGTTTCACCCGGGAACGCGGCGCGGCGTGACCTTGGTATCGCGGTACGGCCCCTGCATCTCCATCATCCAGCCGGGGTATTCGCGCGGCAGCGCCGAGACCGCGTTCAGCGTTTCGAGGTCCGCGGCGCTCAGCTCCACCGTGGTCGCGGCGATGTTGTCGGCCAGCTGGTCGGCCCGCTTGGCCCCGACGATGACGGTGGAAACCACGTCCTGGTACAGCAGCCAGGCCAGCGCGACCTGGGCGACGGTAATGCCGCGTGCATCGGCGATGGCGCGCATCGCGTCGATCACGTTCCAGGCGCGGTCCTCGTCGACGATCGGGAAATCGAACACCGCGCGGCGGCCTTCGCCCTTCTTCGCGCCATCGGCGTCGCGCGAATACTTGCCCGACAGCAACCCGCCGGCCAGCGGGCTCCACACCATCAGGCCCACGCCCTCGCTTTGCAGCATCGGCACGATCTCGCGCTCAAGGTCGCGCCCGGCGACGGTGTAATAGGCCTGGAGCGAGGCGAAGCGTTCCAGCCCCAGCCGCTCCGAAATGCCCAGCGCCTTGACGATCTGCCACGCCGCCCAGTTCGACACGCCGATATAGCGGGCGCGGCCGGTGCGGACGATATCGTCGAGCGCGCGCAGCGCTTCCTCGATCGGGGTCTGCCGGTCCCAGCCGTGGATCTGGTACAAATCGACGTAATCGGTGCCAAGCCGCTTCAGGCTGGCGTCGATCTGGTCGAGCAAGTGCTTGCGGCTGGTGCCGGCGTCATTCGCGCCTTCGCCCATCGTGCCCATCGCCTTCGTCGCCAGCACGAGGCCCGAACGCTTGAGGCCGAGCGCGCGGATGGCGCCGCCGGTGAACTCCTCGGACTGTCCGGTGGTGTAGACGTTGGCGGTGTCGACGAAGTTGATCCCGGCATCGAAGGCCTGGCGCACCAGCGCGGTCGAGGCATCCTGGTCGAGCCCGGCGATCGCGCCGAAGCGGCCGGGGTTGGTGCCGAAGGTCATCGTGCCGAGGCACAGTTCCGAAACGATCAGGCCGGTCGAGCCGAGGCGGTTGTAATGCATGGTCGGGAATACCTTTCGCTTCGCAAGATGGGGCGCGCGCGCAGCCCCAGCAAGGGCGGCTCAGCCGCGAATCTGCCCGCTTCCCCGCACCAGCCACTTGTAAGTGGTCAGCCCTTCGAGCGCCACCGGCCCGCGCGCGTGAAGGCGCCCGGTGGCGATGCCGATCTCGGCGCCCAAACCGAACTCGCCGCCGTCGGCGAACTGGCTCGACGCGTTGGCCATCACGATGGCGCTGTCGACTTCGGCCAGGAAGCGCTCTTCAGCTTGCGAATCGCGCGCGACGATGGCGTCGGTATGGCCGGAGGAATGGCGCGCGACGTGGTGAAGCGCGGCGTCGAGCCCGTCGACCACCGCAACCGCCAGGACCGCATCGAGGTACTCGGTGTCCCAGTCCTCGTCGCTCGCCGCTGTCACCCGCGGGTCGAGCGCCTGCGCGCGCGCATCGCCGCGCAGCGCGCAGCCCGCATTGGCCAGCGCCGCGACCAGTGCCGGCGCGGCCGGATAGGTCGCGTCGACCAGCAGCGTCTCCATCGCCCCGCACACACCGGTGCGGCGCAGCTTGGCGTCGAGCGCGATGCGCACCGCGCTGTCCGGATCGGCCGAGGCGTGGACGTAGGTATGGTTGATGCCGTCGAGGTGCGCGAGGACGGGAACGCGCGCCTCGTCCTGCACGCGCGCAACCAGGCCCTTGCCGCCGCGCGGAACGATCATGTCGATCAGCCCGGCGGCCCGCAGCATCGCGCCGACCGCGGCGCGGTCCTGCGTCGGCACCAGCTGGACCGCGTCAGCGGGCAGGCCGCCGGCAGCGATGCCGCGCGCAAAGGCGGTGTGCAGCGCACGGTTGCTGTGCGCCGCCTCGCTGCCGCCGCGCAGCAGCGCCGCGTTTCCGCTCATCACGCACAGCGCGGCGGCATCGGCGGTGACATTGGGGCGGCTTTCGTAAACGATGCCGATCAGGCCGATCGGGATGCGCACGCGCTCGAGCGTCAGGCCGTTGGGACGCGTTGACCGGTCGATCACCGCGCCAACCGGATCGGGCAGCGCGGCAACCGCCTCGACCGCAGCGGCAATGCCCTCGAGGCGGCCGGGATCAAGGCGCAGGCGGTCGACCATTGCGGCGGGCAGGGCGGCAGCGGCGGACACATCGACCCGGTTGGCGGCGAGAATCGTTTGGGCGTCGGCGCGGATTTCGCGAGCGGCGCTGCGCAGCGCCGCGGCCTTCGTGGCGGTATCGGCCCTGGCCAGAAGGCGCTGCGCGGCGCGGCCCGCACCCGCCATTGCGGCGATCAGCGGCTCTGGCGGGAGGCCGGGATCGAGTCGGGCGGCGGATTCAGCCATGGCGGGCGCCTAACAGGCTGCCGCTGCCTTGTCATTCCGTGCAGCGATTCCGCTCGTGCGCTAAGCGTTCCAACGACTCGTCGTGCCGCTCGGGCGCTTGGCCGCGAGTCCCGGGAAGTTGATTCGATTCAGGTACCTGCGCGGGCTACCGGCCCGGCGGGGTATGCACTGACCGGGGTTAGGGGTCGACTTGAAAGCTGTTTCCAGGGGCGGGCCGATCGCTCGCCTGCGAAGCTGGTTTCCGACGCGCGAGTTCTTCATGCGCTCGGAAGGCCAGGTTCGTTTCATTACCTTGTCCTCGCGTCTGCAGATGACGGTAGCCGGCGTCGCCGCCGGGCTCGTCGCACTGTGGCTGATCAGCATGGCGGCGATGGGCGTCTCGCACGTGTTGTCCGTCAAGGACCGGCTCTCGCTGCTCGACCGTGAGGCGAAGGTCGCCGGCGCGGAGAGCCGCGTCTCGGCCTATCGCGGCGATCTCGACAAGGTGGTCGGCGACCTTCAGCGCCGCCAGGCCTTCATCGAGAAGGTGACCGAGGCCCACCTCGGCGACTTGCCGAGCGACGTGCGCAGCGGCGAGACGGTGTCGCAATCGTCGGGCGCCGCCGCCGAAACCGTGCGCAAGGTCAGCGCCGCGCTGCCCGAAGCGGGCTCGCTGGCGCAGCTCGAAGCCCGCCAGCTCGCTTATGTCGAGAACCTGACCCGCCTTGCCGACCGCCGCTCCGCCGCCGCCGAAAGCCGGCTGACACGGCTTGGCCTCAACCCCGGCACCATCCTGGCGCGGCTTAACGACCGCGAAGCGATGGGCGGTCCGCTGATGGCGATGATGACATCCGCCGACGGTACCCTCGATCCGCGCTTCGAGCGCCTGGGCGCCAGCCTGGCGCGGATGGACGCGCTGGAGCGCGGGCTGCAGGCGCTGCCGCAGGTCCTGCCCGCCAGCCTCGAATACATCTCATCGGGCTTCGGCTTTCGCACGGACCCCTTCACGGGCGGCGGCGCGTTCCACCCCGGCCTCGATTTCCGCGGACCGATCGGCGCGCCGATCTACGCCGCCGCGGCGGGGCGGGTCAGCTTCGTCGGGCAGAAGTCGGGATACGGCAACTGCGTCGAGATCGACCATGGCAACGGCCTGGTAACCCGTTACGCGCACATGTCTGGTTTCCGCACCCTGGTCGGCCGCGAGGTTGCCCCGGGCGCGATCATCGGCCTGATCGGGTCGACCGGACGCTCGACCGGCCCGCACCTTCATTTCGAGGTCCGGATCAACGGTTCGCCGGTTAACCCGCGGCCCTTCCTGGAAGCAACGGCAGATGTTCAGCAAAAACGAAACCCAGCGGCCCAGGGCCGAGCGAACCGGGGCTGACCCGATGGCGGGCGCATCCTTTTCGGTGTTCGGCGCCGACATCCGGATAACCGGCGATGTCGTTGCCGCCGCCGACCTGCACGTCGACGGGCGGATCGAGGGCGACGTCGCCTGCACCAACCTGGTCCAGGGCGAGGCGAGCGAGATCGTCGGCGCCATCTCGGCCACCAGCGCCCGTCTGGCCGGGACCGTGCGCGGCACGGTCACCGCCGGGCACCTGGTCGTTCTCAAGAGCGCGCGGATCCTGGGCGACGTCCATTACGACGCGCTGACGGTTGAGCAGGGTGCGCAGCTTGAAGGGCGCCTGGCCCCGCGCGCGGCCGGCGAGGACGCGCCGGTGCTGACGCTCGCGAGCTAGAGCCCGGCCTCGGCGCGCAGCGCCTTGCGGTCAAGCTTGCCGATCATCGTCTTGGGCAGGCTTTCGCGCACGACCACGCTGTCGACGCGCTCATGCTTGCCGACGCGGGCATTGAGCCAGTCGCGCAGCGCCGTTCCTTCGACCGGATCGCGCACGGTCACGTAGGCACGCGGCATTTCGCCGCGGTAGGGATCGGGCACGCCGATAATTAGCGCCTCGCGGATCGCGGGGTGTGTCAGCAGCATGTCCTCGAGCTGGCTGGGAAACACCTTGAAGCCGCCGACGGCGATCATGTCCTTGAGGCGGTCGACGATCCGCACCCAGCCGTGCGCGTCGATCGTCGCGACGTCGCCGGTGCGCAGCCAGCGCCCGTCTGGCCGGGTCGCAAAAGCGTCGGCATCGGCGTCGGGCCGGTTCCAGTAGCCGGCCATGACCTGCGGCCCCTGGACGGCCAGTTCGCCCGGCTCACCGGGCGGCGCATCGCGCGCCGGATCGTCCTTGTCGAGCAGGCGCAGCCGCGTGGCCGGGATCGGTTGACCGATCGAGCCGGGCTGAAGCGGGCCTTCGTAGGGGTTGGTGGCGACGACCCCGGCGCTTTCGGTCAGCCCGTAACCTTCGACCAGGCGCGCGCCCGTGCGTTGCATGAAGGCGTCGCGCACAGGGTCGGGCAGCGGCGCCCCGCCCGAGATGCAGACCCGCAGCGACGAGAAATCCGTCGTCGCCAGGTCCGGATGGTCGAGCAGCGCCTGGTACATCGTCGGCACGCCCGGCATCGCGGTGGCGCGCACGCGGGCCAGCGTCTTCAGCGCCTGTCCCGCCGCAAAGCGCGGCAGCATCGCGATGCAGCCGCCGTTGGCGACCGTGCGGTTCATCACGCAGGTCATCGCGAAGACGTGGAACAGCGGCAGCACGCCCATGATGACGTCGCGCCCGCCCTGGTGCGGATCGATCGCTTCGACCTGGCGCGCGTTGGCGCTGAGGTTCTGATGCGTCAGCATCGCGCCCTTGGGCGGCCCCGTCGTGCCGCCGGTGTATTGCAGCAGCGCCAGGTCCCGCTCAGGCTCGATCGCGACCGGGCGGGGCGGGTCGTTCCAGGACAAGAGGTCGTCCCAGCGGGTGACGTCGCCGCGCACGGGGATCGCAGTCAGCGCCTTGCGCCCCAGCGTGCGCAGCGCCAGGCCCTTAAAAGCCGGCAGCAACGCGGCCATCGACCCGACCACCAGCGTTTCCAGCGGCGAGTTGTCGAGCACGGTCAGCGCCGTCGGCAGCAGCGCCGCGACGTCAAGCGTAACCAGCACCCGCACGCCGGAATCGACCACTTGCGCTTCCAGCTCGGCAGCCGAGTAGAGCGGGCTGAAATTGACCGCGACCGCGCCGGCCATCATCGCGCCGTAGTAGGCGGCGACATAGATCGGCACGTTGGGCAGGAATATGCCGATCCGCTCGCCCTTGGCGATCCCGATCGCTTGCAGGCCCGATGCAAACGCGGTCGCTTCGCGGTAAAGCCGATCATAGCTGAACCGGCGGCCCATGAAGTCGACCAGCGGCTGCGGCCCGTGCGTCGCCGCCGCCCTTGCGAACAGGTCGGGCATCGACAGCGGCGCGAACGGGGCATCCCAGGCGCCGGGATGGGCGTAGCCGGCGCGCCAGGGTTCGGGCGGGTTGCTGACATCCATGTCAGCATGGCTAGCGGCGGCGGCCGGCGCCGTCCAACGCTTTGTCAGCGCGGCGCCCCCGCGGCCAGGATGGCAGCGATCCGCCGTGCCGCGCGGCCGTCGCCATACGGGCTGTGCGCCAGCGCCATCGCGGCATGGGCGGCGGGATCGTCGAGCAGGCGAGCCGTCTCGGCCACGATGCGGGCGCTGTCGGTGCCGACCAGCCGCGCGGTCCCGGCGGCGACACCCTCGGGCCGCTCAGTCGTCTCGCGCAGGACGAGCACCGGCTTGCCGAGTGCGGGCGCCTCTTCCTGGACCCCGCCGCTGTCGGTCAGGATCACGCTGGCGGCCGCCATCAGCGCGGCGAAATCGGGATAGGACAGGGCCGGCAACAGGATCACGCCGCCAAGGGCGCCCAGCCGCGCCCGGATGCGGCTGGCCACCGCCGGGTTGGGATGCAGCGGCAGCGCGACGGCGACGTCGCCGCGCGCGGCGAGCGCCGCCAGCGCCTCGATCACCGCATCGAGCGGGGGCCCGATGTTCTCGCGACGGTGGCACGTCACCAGCAGCAGGCGGCGCGCGCCGAGATTTCCGAGCACGGCAGCAACGACGGACCCCGGCGACGAGCCGCGCAGCGCGAACAGCGCGTCGATCCCGGTGTTACCGGTCAGGTGAACGCTGGCTGCGTCGACGCGCTCGGCCAGCAGCGCGTCGACCGCGCCTTGCGTCGGGGCGAAGTGCAGGTCGGCCAGCAGCGTTATCGTGCGGCGATAGGCTTCTTCGGGGAAGGGCTGCGCCGGATCGCCCGAGCGCAGGCCCGCCTCGACATGCGCGACCGGGACCTGGCGATGAAAGGCGGCCAGTGCCCCGGCCAGCGCACTGGCCGTATCGCCCTGCACGATGACCCGGTCGGGCCGAGCGGCATCGAGAACACGGCCGATACCCTCGGTCGCGGCGGCCAGCAGCGAGTCGAGCGACTGGCCCGGGCGCATGAGGTCAAGGTCGTGATCGGGGACGAGACCCGCAGGGGCCAGCACCTGATCCAGCAGCCCGCGGTGCTGCCCGGTGGCGCATACCTCTACGTGCACGGCGGGATCGGCGCGCAGCGCCGTCACCACCGGCATCAGCTTGATGGCCTCGGGACGCGTTCCGAGGACGACCAGCAGGCGCATCGTCCGGACGCGGTCGAAGCTCAGGCTTCTCCGGCCGATTCGGCGGCGCGCTTGGCTTCGAGCCAGGCGGCGGCTTCGGCTTCCTGCGCGGCTTCGGCGGCGGCCTTGGTGTTGGCATCCCGCTCGGCGCGCAGTTCCTCGATCAGGGCGCTGCGATCGTCGCCCAGGCGTGCGTCGTCGGCTGCTTCGTCGACCAGGCCGGCCTTCTTGGCCGCCTTGGCCACGATCCCGTCGAGCTCGCGCTGGCTGCACAGGCCCAGCGTCACCGGGTCCTTGGGCTGGATGTTGGCGATGTTCCAGTGGCTGCGATCGCGGATCGCCGCGATCGTCGTGCGCGTCGTGCCGATCAGCTTGCCGATCTGCGCGTCGGAGATTTCCGGGTGGTTCCGCAGGATCCAGGCGATGCCGTCGGGCTTGTCCTGGCGCTTGGACACCGGCGTGTAGCGCGGGCCCTTGGTGCGCGCGACGGTGACCGGCGCCTTCTGCATCTTCAGCGAGTAACCCGAATCCGCCTGGCCCTTCTCGATCTCGGCCATGGTCAGTTCACCGGCGCGAACAGGATCGCGGCCGGTATACTTGCTGCTGGCCAGGTCGTCGGCCATGGCCTGGACCTCGAGGATGTGAAGACCGCAGAATTCCGCGATTTGCTCAAAGCTGAGCGCGGTGTTGTCGACCAGCCACGAGGCGGTGGCATGCGGCATCAGCGGGGTCGGCTGGGTCACGTCTTTCTCCGGCACAAAATAGAAGGGCCGCCCCTTTGCGGAGCGGCCGTTGCGCCGCGCGATGTAAGGGGAATCGCCGCGCGGAGCAAGGCTTTGGATGGCTGCCACGCTTCGACGCCGGACAGGCGTTGGCAATCGTGCCGTCAGGACCGCGGCAAGCGTCAGCGGCAGCGGGCTAACCCGGAGGGGGAACATGGAGCGGCACGAAGCCGGGCAGCGCCTCGATCCGGGCGATCCAGCGCTGGACGGCGGGATGGTCCGCAAGGTCGAACCCCGCATCGCCGGCGACGTGCGTGTAGGCGTAAAGCGCCAGGTCGGCGATCGTCACCGCGCCGCCGACCAGCCAGTCGCGCGCCGAAAACTCCGCCTCCATCAGGGCCAGCGCCACTGCGCCCCCGGCACGCTTGGGCGCGATCTGCAGGCGCTGCAGGTCGCTCAGCGCGTCTTCGCCGGTCACGCGCAACCAGAAGCGCAGCGTCGCGATGTTGGGTTCGTGGTTGTACTGTTCCCACAGAAGCCACCGGAGCACGTCGGCGCGATCGAAACGATCGTGGGGAAGCAGCGCGCTGCCATCGGCCAGGTACCAGCAGGCGGCGTTCGATTCGGGCAGCATCCGGTCACCGACCTGCAGCACCGGGATGCGCCCGTTGGCATTGACCGCGGCGAGGAATTGGGGCGTGCGCGTCTCGCCCCTGGTAATGTCGTAGGCCACGCGTTCGAGCGGGAGGCCAAGCAGCGCGGCGGTCAGCCGGATTTTGTAGCAGTTGCCGCTGACCGGGTCTTCGTGAAGCACCAGCCGCATGGCCGTCAGGCCTCCAGCACGATCTTGCCGATGTGGTCGCCGGCTTCCATCCGCGCGTGGGCGGCCGCGGCGTCGACCAGCGGGAAGGTGCGGTCCATGACCGGGCGCAGCGCACCCGATTCGACCAGCGGCCACGCGGTCTGGGCGATTTCCTGCGCCAGCAGCGCCTTGAACGCGTTGCCGCGCGGCCGCAACGTCGATCCGGTCAACGTCAGGCGGCGGCGCATGATTTCGGCCATGTTGATCTCTGCCCGGACCCCGCCCTGGACAGCGATGGTAACGTGGCGGCCGTCGTCGCCCAGGCACTTGATGTTGCGCGCGACGTATTCGCCCGCGACCATGTCGAGCACGAGGTCGACCCCGCGGCCCCCGGTGATGCGCATCACCTCCTCGACGAAATCGCTGTTCTTGTAATCGATGGCGTGCGCGGCACCGATCCTGAGCGCTGCGGCACATTTTTCCGGCCCGCCGGCGGTCACGATCACGGTAATGCCGAACAGCTTGCCCAGCATCGCCGCCATCGAGCCGATCCCGCTGGTGCCGCCGTGGACCAGGATCGTCTCGCCCTCGCGGGCATAGCCGCGCTCGAACACGTTGTGCCACACGGTGAACAGCGTTTCGGGCAGCGCTGCGGCCTGGTCCAGGGGCAGGCCGGCGGGCACCGGCAGGCAATGTTCGGCAACCGCGAGGCAATACTGGGCATAGCCGCCGCCCGAAACAAGCGCGCAGACCTGCTGGCCGGGGAGCAGCGCAGTCACGCCCTCACCCAGTGCGACGACCTGCCCGGCTACCTCCAGCCCGGGGATCGGTGAGGCGCCCGGCGGCGGCGGGTAGAAGCCCTGGCGCTGGATCACGTCGGGGCGATTGACGCCGGCAAAGGCCACCTTGATCAGCACTTCGCCGGGGCCTGGCGTGGGAACCGGCACGCTTTCGGGTCGCAACACCTCCGGCCCGCCGGGGGCGTCCATTCCGATGGCGGTCATCGCCTGGGGGATCGTCTGCGGGAGCGCGAAGTCGGCCATCGTCCGGAAAATCCCCTGTGGCGCCAAGGTCACGTTACATCAAAGTCACTAGGCCGCGCCCTATCGGCACCGCCCGTTGACAGCAAGCGGCGCGGTTCGCACACTGACGCCGCGATGGATGACGATGATCGCCCCCGCGTGAAAGACGATGCCGCCGCCCGGCTGGCGAGCGAAAGTCTCGACCCCTATTCGCAGGACGAGCTGGCGGAGCGGATTGCCAGGCTCGAGGCCGAGATCGCGCGGGTCGAGGCGCACCGGATCAAGGCGGCCGCGCACCGCCAGGCCGCCGACGCGCTGTTCCGGCGAACCACACCGTGACCGGGCAGGCCCTTTTCGCCTGCCAGCAGCCTTCCCATATAGGGTTCGTTCAGCCCGTACGTTCATTCTCCGCCATCGACCGCTTCCGCCCCGGCGCCCTGCCGTGGCCGGTACACAAGACCCAGCGAAAGACCCGATAGATGCCCAGCTTCGCCCAGAGCCTCGAGAAGACGCTGCACTCCGCGCTCGCCAACGCGAGCGATCGCAGCCACGAATACGCGACGCTTGAGCATCTGCTGCTGGCGCTGATCGACGATGTCGACGCGGCGCAGGTGATGTCCGCCTGCGGGGTCGATCTGGGCGAACTGGGCGACGTGGTTCGCCAGTACCTCGACCAGGAATACCAGTCGCTCAAGACCGAGGACAAGGGCGATCCCCAGCCCACGGCCGGCTTCCAGCGCGTGATCCAGCGCGCCATCCTGCATGTCCAGTCGAGCGGCAAGGACACCGTGACCGGCGCCAACGTGCTGGTGGCACTGTTTTCCGAACGCGACAGCTACGCCGTCTATTTCCTGCAGCAGCAGGACATGAGCCGGCTCGATGCGGTCAGCTACATCAGCCACGGCATCGGCAAGGGCGGCAAGCGGGTCGAGGACCGCACCCCCAAGGGCAGCGAGGGCGAGGCGCCCCCGCCCGAGGACAAGGCCGATAGCAAGGGCGGCAAAAAGGAAACCGCCCTCGAGCAGTTCACCGTCAACCTCAACGACAAGGCGCTGGCCGGCAAGGTCGACCCGCTGATCGGCCGCGGGCCCGAGGTCGACCGTACGATCCAGATCCTGTGCCGGCGCTCCAAGAACAACCCGCTTTACGTGGGCGATCCGGGCGTGGGCAAGACCGCCATCGCCGAAGGCCTGGCGCGCAAGATCGTCGAGGGCGAAGTGCCCGAGGTGCTGTCGGAGGCGGTGATCTACAGCCTCGACATGGGCGCGCTGCTGGCCGGCACGCGCTATCGCGGCGATTTCGAGGAGCGGCTCAAGCAGGTCGTCTCGGAACTGGAAAAGATGCCGCACGCGGTCCTGTTCATCGACGAGATCCACACCGTGATCGGCGCCGGCGCCACCAGCGGCGGCGCGATGGATGCCTCCAACCTGCTCAAGCCCGCGCTGTCGGGCGGGTCGATCCGCTGCATCGGTTCGACCACTTACAAGGAATTCCGCAACCATTTCGAAAAGGACCGCGCGCTGCTGCGCCGGTTCCAGAAGATCGACGTCAACGAGCCGACCGTCGAGGACACGGTCAAGATCCTGAAGGGCCTGCGTTCGGCGTTCGAGGAGCACCACAAGGTCAAGTACACGCCCGAGGCGATCAAGACCGCGGTCGAACTCAGCGCGCGCTACATCAACGACCGCAAACTGCCCGACAAGGCGATCGACGTGATCGACGAGGTCGGCGCGATGCAGATGCTGGTGCCGCCGTCCAAGCGCAAGAAGACCATCACCGCGCGCGAGATCGAGGCGGTGATCGCGACGATGGCGCGCATCCCGCCCAAGTCCGTCTCCAGCGACGATCGCACCGCGCTCGAGCACCTGGAAAAGGACTTGAAGCGCGTCGTGTTCGGACAGGACAAGGCGATCGAGGTGCTCTCCAGCGCGATGAAGCTGAGCCGCGCGGGCCTGCGCGATCCGGAAAAGCCGATCGGGTCGTTTCTGTTCTCCGGTCCCACCGGCGTCGGCAAGACCGAGGTATCGAAGCAACTGGCCTCGATCCTGGGCATCCCGATCCAGCGATTCGACATGTCGGAATACATGGAGCGTCATTCGGTCAGCCGCCTGATCGGCGCCCCTCCGGGCTACGTCGGTTATGACCAGGGCGGGCTCCTGACCGATGCGATCGACCAGCAGCCGCACTGCGTCCTGCTGCTCGACGAGATCGAGAAGGCACACCCCGACCTGTTCAACATCCTTCTGCAGGTAATGGATAATGGCCGCCTGACCGATCATCACGGCAAGACCGTCGACTTCCGCAACGTCGTGCTGATCATGACGACCAACGCCGGCGCATCCGACATGGCGCGCGAGGGCATCGGCTTCGGCAACGTCTCAAAGGCCGACGCCGGCGACGAGGCGGTGAAGCGGATGTTCAGCCCTGAATTCCGCAACCGCCTCGATGCCATCGTGCCGTTCGCCTACCTCGGCACCGAGGTCGTGAGCCGCGTGGTCGACAAGTTCGTGCTCGAGCTGGAGCTGCAGCTGGCCGACCAGAACGTCCACATCCAGTTCGATACCGACGCGCGCGGCTGGCTGGGTGAGCGTGGCTACGACAAGCTGTACGGCGCACGGCCGATGGCGCGGCTGATCCAGGAAAAGGTCAAGCAGCCGCTGGCGGAGGAACTGCTGTTCGGCAAGCTGCGCCACGGCGGCGAGGTCCATGTCAGCGTGAAGGAGGGCGCACTAGCGTTCGAGCTTACGCCCGCTCCGCCCAAGCTCGACAAGAAGCGCAAGGCGAAATCCGCTTCAGGGTCGGCGCCGAAAAGCCGCAAGCCGCGCGCCGAGCCCGAGACCAGCAGCGAACCGGGCAGCGACGACGGCACCGAATAACCGCTGACGCGGCGCTTGCAGAGGCGCTTGCGGAACAAGGCCGCCGCCACCGCCGTTTGATCCGGCGATGGCGGCGGCTTTTTCATGGATACGTGCAGAGCCGATGGGCATCCGCGTGCTGCCGGCGGACTGTTGGATCGACCCCGCGCGCCCGGTCGATACCGCGCTGGTCACTCACGGACACGCCGACCATGCCCGCGGCGGGCACGGCACGACGATCGCCACGCCCGAGACGTTGGCGATCATGAAGCTGCGCTATTTCACCGATGAAGGCGCGATTCCCGTGGCTTACGGCGAGACGCACCGCCTGCCGGGTGACGTCATGGCGACATATCTGCCCGCTGGGCACGTGCTGGGATCGGCGCAGATCCTGCTGGAACACGCGGGCGAGCGCGTGATCGTGACCGGCGACTACAAGCGCCGGCCGGACCCCACCTGTCCGCCGTTCGAGGTAACCGCGTGCGACGTGTTCGTGACCGAGGCGACGTTCGGCCTGCCAGTCTTTCGCCACCCGCCGATCGCCGAAGAGATGGCCAAGTTGCTGAGCGCGCGCGACGCCAATCCGGATCGCTGCGTGCTGGTCGGCGCCTATGCACTGGGCAAGGCGCAGCGGGTGATCGCAGAGTTGCGCGCCGCCGGCTACCGCGAGCCGATCTATCTGCACGGCGCGCTGGAAAAGATGTGCCGGCTTTACGAGGAGCACGGTGTCGACCTGGGCGATCTGCAGTTGGTCGCGGACCAGCCGAAGGGTGCGCTGAGCGGGCAGATCGTGCTGTGCCCGCCCTCGGCACTGACCGACCGCTGGAGCCGCCGCCTGCCCGAGCCGGTCACCGCGATGGCATCGGGGTGGATGCGCGTGCGGCAGCGCGCCCGGCAGAAGATGATCGAGTTGCCGCTGGTCATCTCCGACCATGCCGACTGGGACGAGCTGACGCGCACGATCGAGGAGGTCAACCCGCAGCAGACCTGGATCACGCACGGGCGCGAGGACGCGCTGCTGCGCTGGTGCCAGTTGCACCAGCGCAAGGCCCGCGCGCTCGCCCTTGTCGGTTACGAGGACGAAGATGACTGAGGCGGCGCTACCCGGCACCCCCGCCCCTGCGTCGATGGAGGCTTTTGCCGCGCTGGTCGATTCGCTCGTCTACACCCGCAGCCGCAACGCCAAGCTGCGACTCATCGCCGAGTACCTGCGCGCCGCGCCGGATCCCGATCGCGGCTGGGCGCTGGCGGCGCTGACCGACGGGCTCGACTTTCCGGCGGTGAAATCCAGCGCGATCCGCGCCGTGATCATGGACCGCACCGATCCCGAGCTGTTCCAGATGAGCCGCGACTACGTCGGCGATACCGCCGAGACCGTGTCGCTGCTGTGGCCAGAGCCACCCGGGGCGATCGCGGGCGACGTCGCGGCTTCGCCATCGGTGGCCGAAGCGGTGGAAGCGCTTCAGGGCATGACCCGCGCGACCGTCCAGGCCGAGCTTGCCGAGCTGCTCGACCGGCTGGACGCCAACGGCCGCTATGCGCTGCTGAAGCTGGCGACGGGGGCAATGCGGATCGGCATTTCCGCCCGCCTTGCCAAAGTAGCCTTTGCGCAGGCCTTCGACGTCTCGATCGACGATGTCGAGGAGTACTGGCACGGCCAGTTTCCGCCTTACACCGACCTGTTCGCCTGGGCTGCCGACGGGGCCGAAGCGCCCGACGCCAGCCACTTGCCGCTGTTCCGCCCGTTCATGCTCGCCCACCCGCTCGAAGCCCCGGCGATGGCGGCGGTAGAGGGGGATTTCGGCCAGTTCGCGGCGGAATGGAAATGGGACGGCATCCGCGTGCAGCTCGTCCACGTCGCCGGCGAAACGCGGCTCTATTCGCGCAGCGGTGACGATATTTCAGCCACGTTTCCCGAAGTCACCGCGGCACTGTCGGCCCCCTGTGTCCTCGACGGCGAACTGCTGGTGCGCGGCAGCCACCAGGGCGGCGAGGAGGGCGGGGCGGCCAGCTTCAACGCGCTGCAACAGCGGCTTGGCCGCAAGACCGTGTCGAAGGCGATGCTGCGCGACTACCCCGCTTTCGTGCGGCTTTACGACATCCTGATCCTAGGTGACGAAGACTTGCGCCCGCTGTCTTGGGAACAGCGCCGCGCCGAACTGGAAGCGTTCCTGCCGCGGCTCGATCCCGAACGCTTCGACATATCGCAGGTCATCGCCGCGTCATCGCTGGACGACCTTGCCGCCATTCGCGAGCGCGCGCGCGACGACGCGATCGAAGGCGTCATGCTGAAACGCCGCGACAGCCCCTACGTCACCGGTCGCAAGACCGGTCTGTGGTTCAAGTGGAAGCGCGACCCGCTGCTGATCGACTGCGTGCTGATGTATGCGCAGCGCGGGTCGGGGAAGCGCAGCAGCTTCTATTCCGATTTCACGTTCGGCTGCTGGGACGGCGACCCCGATGAAGGCGCCGAGTTGCTGCCGGTGGGCAAGGCTTATTTCGGCTTCACCGACGAGGAGCTCAAGATGCTGGACCGCCACGTCCGCAATCACACCGTCAACCGCTTTGGCCCGGTGCGCGAAACCGACAAGAGCCTGGTCTTCGAAGTGGCGTTCGATTCGGTCCACGAGAGCAAGCGTCACAAGTCCGGCGTGGCGATGCGCTTTCCCCGCATCAACCGCATTCGCACCGACAAGCCCGCGCACGAGGCCGACCGGCTCGAAACATTGAAAGCGCTGATTCGCGATTGAACCCGCCCGCGCCCGGCATAGATAGATGTCCGAACCTGCGGGGGTCCCATGGAAAGTCTGGCCGGCAACCTGAGTGAGATGCAGCGCACGCCGCTGCGCGAGGATCACGTCGCCCGGCTGCGCCAGGCCGGGCGCGAGCGGCACTTTCCCGCCGGCACCATCGTGGCCGAGGCCGGCGATCTGCAGGACCGCTTCATCTATGTCGTGGACGGCACGATCGAGGTCCTCGACCCGGTGACCCGCCAGCCGTTCCTGCCCAGCAACATCGGCCCGGCGCAGTTCATGGGCGACATCGGCCTGCTGGCCGGCGGTGTCTTCAGCCTGCCCTACCAGGCCACCACCGAGGTCCACGCGATCGAGGTCGATCGCGAGCCGATGCTGGCGCTGATGCGCGAACTGCCCGAAATGTCGGACATCGTCATCACGGTGCTGGCGGCCCGGCTGCGCCGTCTGTTCGAATCGGACGGCGCCAGCCTGGCGCTGCTCGGGCACGACGACGACCTGGCGATCATGGCGGTGGCCCGCTTCGCCGACCGCAACCGCATCCCGTACCGCCTGCTCGATCCCGCCAGCGCCGATGCCCGGGCAGTGGCCCGCAAGGCCGGCATTGCCGAAAACGAACCGGCCGTGGTCTGGGGCGAACGCGCGATACCCGGTGCCGATGCATACGCCGTCGCCGAGAAACTGGGGATGGCGCTGGCGATCGGAGAGGACGAGACGTTCGACGTGCTGATCGTCGGCGGCGGGCCGGCCGGCGTGGCCGCGGCGGTCTACGCCGGGGCCGAGGGGCTGAGCGCGCTGGTGGTCGAGGACGCGGCGATCGGCGGCCAGGCCGGCACATCGAGCCGGATCGAGAACTACCTGGGGTTTCCGACCGGGATCTCGGGCGGGGACCTGGTGTGGCGCGGCGAGGTCCAGGCGATGAAATTCGGCACCCGCTTCGCGATTCCCGCCCGCGCGACCGAAATCGAAAAGCGCGCTGACGGTACGTTCTGCGTCGCGCTCGATCGCGGCCAGCGGGTCTGCGTACGCGCGGTGGTGGTCGCATCCGGCGTGCAATACCGCCGCTTGCCGATCGAGGGGCTGGCCGAGCTCGAGGGCGTCGGCGTCTATTATGCTGCCACCGACATGGAGGCCCGCTTCTGCGAAGGCACCGAGGTGGCGATCATCGGCGGCGGCAATTCGGCCGGGCAGGCGGCGATGTACCTCAGCCGCCGGGCCAGCTGCGTCCACCTGCTGGTCCGCGGCACGTCGCTGGCCGCCTCGATGTCCGAATATCTGGCCAGCCGGCTGGCGTCCAACCCCGCGGTGACGATCCATTACCAGGTCGAATGCCGCGAACTGATCGGCCGCCAGCGCCTCGACGGCATCCGCGTGACGACACCGGAAGGAACCAGCGAGCTGCCGGTCAAGGCGCTTTTCGTCATGGTCGGCGCGGCGCCCAATACGCGCTGGCTGGGCGATTGCATCGCGCTGGACGACAAGGGATTCGTGCGAACCGGGCGCGATGCCGGCGGGGGCAGTGCGTTCGAATCCTCGGTCCCCGGGGTGTTCGCGGTGGGCGACGTGCGGGCCGGGTCGGTGAAGCGCGTCGCCTCTGCCGTCGGCGAAGGGTCGGTGACGATCTCCGAGGTGTGGAAGCACGTCCATGCCGACAGGGAAGGCGGCGAGGCCTGAGCCCGATTGCGCCCGCGTCGGCGCCGCCGTAAACGCGTTGCAACCTGAAACCGGAGAATGCCGTGATGGACCTCGCCCGCCTGCTCAAACCCGCCGCCGACAATATGCTGACCACGCTCGACGGCCTGCTCGCAAAGGCGGCCGACAACGGCGGCGACGCCTTGCTGGAAGCGCGGCTGGCGCCCGACATGCTGCCGCTGGCCGCGCAAGTGCGGATCGCCTGCGACCAGGTGTCGATGGCGCTCAAGCGCGTCAGCGACAGCACTTTTTCGCTTTCGGACGACCCCGACACGACGATCGCCGCCGCGCGCCAGCGCGTTGCCGGCACGAAGGCCGCCCTGGCCGCGCAGGCCGATGCCGGCTTCGTGACCGCCGACAAGCAGATCGAATTGTCGCTGCCGAACGGGATGTCGTTCGCGATGCCGGCCGAGGACTACCTGGTCGACTGGGCGATCGCGCAGCTGACCTTTCACGTCTCGATCGCTTACGCGATCCTGCGGATGAAGGGGCTCGAGATCGGCAAGCGCGATTTCCTGCCCTACATGTTCCGGCACGTGAGCAAGGGGGCGGGCGCCCCCGCCGCCTAGTTGCGCGGCGCAACTCCCGCCGCGCGAACCGCGGCGGCGTGATCCTTGGCATTGTGGGCGTAGTGCGCGACCCCGGCGCGCATGGCCAGAATCGCGGCCTCGTCCAGTTCGCGCATGAAGCGCGCCGGCCGCCCGCCCCAAAGCGTTCGCGGCGCCATCACCTTGCCCTCGGTCAGCATTGCGCCGGCGGCGAGCATCGCGTCGCTGCCGATCACTGCCTTGTTCATCGCGATTGCGCCCAGGCCGACGAAGCCGCGATCCTCGATCCGGCAGCCGTGGACCATTGCCATGTGTCCGATCAGCACGTCATCGCCGATGATCAGCGGACTGCCCCCGGGATCGCCGAGGCGTTCGGGATCGCAATGCAGGACCGAACCGTCCTGCACGTTGCTGCGCGCACCGATGACGATGCGGCTGACATCGGCGCGCAGCACGCAGTTGTACCAGATGCTGCTATCCGCCCCGATCTCGACATCGCCGACGATGACGCAGCCGGGCGCGACGAACGCGGAATCGTGGATCCGCGGCACCTTGCCGTGAAGCGGTATGATCGTGGTGCCCGGGCGCGGGATCATTGTCAGCGGACCTTCTTGAACATGTGCGACCACGTCACATAGGGCAGGATCGAGGCGTGGTCATCGCTCCACGCGCGCGGCGCCATGCCCTTCAGCGGACGCCATTCGAATGGCTCCGACCCGCGGCGAAGCGCGGCGATCCGCGCCGGGTTGCGTGCCAGCACGACATACGACGAAGGGACCATTTGCGGCGTGTCCGGGTTGTCGTCACGGATTGCGGCGGCAAGGCCTGCGTCGCGGGCCAGCGCCGCAACAACCGGCTCAAGGTCGATATAGCGGTTGGAGATATGTACCAGCAGCAGCCCGTCGGGACTGAGCTTGTCCAGATAGGTCGCGAAGGCTTCGCGCGTGAGCAGGTGGAGGGGGATCGAATCGGAGCTGAACGCGTCGAGTGCGATCAGGTCGAAGCTGCCGGGTGCGCGCCTGGCCATCTCGAGCCGCCCGTCGCCGATCACGATCCGCGCGTTCGGAGCGCAATCGCGGATGTAAGTGAAGGTGCCCTGCCGGCTGTAGCGAACCACCGCGGGATCGATCTCGAAAAACGTCCACTGCTGGTCGGGCTGGGCGAAGCAGGCCACCGTCCCGCTGCCCAGCCCGGTCACCGCGATGCGCGCGCCGTAGCCCAGCAGTCCGCGCGCCTGCCGCAGCACCAATCCGATGCCAGAGGTCGGCCCGTAATAACTGGTCGGTACATCGCGCAGGGCCGGCAGCGTCGATTGCTGGCCGTGCAGCGTCGTGCCGTGAGCGAGCGTGCGCACGTGATCGTCGGGATAGTCGCGCACCGTGTAGACGCCGAAATAGCTCCGCGTGCGCAAGTGATCGCGCGACGCCTCGAGCGTTTCCCAGCCGCCTTGGGCCAGCATCAGCACCAGCAGCACCGCGACGTAGGCGGCGCGCCAGCGATAGAGGCCAACCCCCGCGAAGACCGCGCCGAGCGTCCACGCCAGGCGCTGCCAGCCGGAGCCGTCCTCCATGAAGATAAGACGGATCTGCCAGGCGCAGAACAGCGCGAAGAGGAACAGGATGACGCCGGTCAGCCGTTCCATCCCCGGCTCCAACCCGCCGCGCCCCCGCCAGTCGAGCGTGCGCAGCGGCGGCAGCAGCGCCGCGGCGGCAAGCACCAGCAGCGGGTGCTCCCACACCCAGTCAAACACCAGCGGTGCGACTAGCGCGGTAAACGCCCCGCCCAGCGCCCCGCCCGCCGACATCGCCAGGTAGAACGCGGTCAGCCGCGCCGGCTCGGGCCGCGCCAGGTACAGCCGCGTGTGCAGTGCCGTGCAGACCGCGAACAGCAACAGGACGGTGGCAAAGACCAGCGAAAGCCCCTGGTTGCCACGAGACGACATCGCCAGCCCGCCGACCAACAGCACCAGCAGCGGCGTTGCCAGCGCGATCCAGCCTGCCGCGCCGCGCCGGTCGGCAAAGGCGATCGAGAAGCTGAGGAGATAGAAGCCGAGCGGAATGACCCACAGTAGCGGCATCGCGAAGATGTCGGTGGTGAGGTGCGTCGTCGTCGACAGCATCAGGCCGGAGGGCACCGCCGAGAGCACGATCCACAGGGCGACGCGCCGCCAGCCGAGCGGCGCACCCGGCGCCGTGACGTCAGCGGGCCTGCCGGTCGCGCCGCGCCGCGCCCGCGCGCAGGCCCAGACCAGCGCAATCAGCGCCAGGTAGCCGGCGCTCCATCCCCACGATTGCCAGTGCAGCGCCAGCAGCGGTTCGGCCAATAGCGGATAGGACAGCAGGCCGGCGAAACTGCCGATGTTCGACGCCGCGTAAAGCGCCCACGGCGCCCGCGCGCGGTCCTGCGCGGCGTACCATCGCTGCATCAGTGGCGCCTGCGCCGCTACCAGGAAAAACACCGGCCCGATCGACAGGAGCAGCAGCACCGGTACCCACAGCGGCTCGCTGCCGGCTGCCGGCGCCGGCAGCGTCACCAGTCCCACGGGCAGGGTCAGCACCGCCACCGCCAACAGCGCCAGGTGGATGCGGGCCTGCCGCGCCGGCGCATAGCGCCCGATGATGTGGGCATAGCCGTATCCGGCCAGCAGCAGCGCCTGGTAAACCAGCATGGCGCTGTTCCACACCGCCGGGGTTCCGCCTAACCGCGGCAGCGCCATGCGCGCGATCATCGGCTGGACCAGGAACAACAGGAAGCTGCCCGCCAGGATCGTGACGACGAACAGCGCGCGCGCGTCGCGCGGCGGGCTGGCCGCAGGCATGGTCACGGACGGTGGATGCGAAACAGCACGTGCGGGCGCAGCGGGTGTCCTTGGGGCAGCGAGGGATGGTCGAAATCCTCGCCGGGCGCGCGCTCCATGCCGAGCCGAACCATCAGCGCCTGGCTGCGGGCGTTGCCCGGCGTGGTGATGGCGACGACACTGTCCCCCGGCAGGTTCGCCCAGGCCCAGGCGAGCGAGGCCTGGGCGGCTTCGCCGGCATAGCCCCGCCCCCAGGCATCGCGCGCCAGTCGCCAGCCGATTTCGGTTTCGCTGAGCGGTTCGCGCGGCGGGATCACGCCGCAAAAGCCGAGGACCCGGCGATCTTCCTTGCGCTCGACCGCCCAGAAGGTGTGGCCGTGGCTGTCCTGCAGGGCCTGCAGGCGCCCGATCAGCGCGTCCGATCCGGCGCGGTCCAGCGCGGGGAGATGCTCCATCACCGCCGGGTCCGCACCGAGGCGCCAGAAATCGTCACGATCGTCGGCGCTCCAGCCGCGCAGGACCAGCCGCTCGGTCTCGATCACGCGGCCTCCCGCGCGCGCCATACACGCCGCGCCAGGCAATGAATCGTGGTGGGATTGTCGGCGGCGGGGAAATCGACGTCATGGTAATCGAGATCGGCCCGGCGGACGAAGCCGAGGCGGCTCATCAACTTGGTGGATGCCGTGTTGGAGGCGCTGGTCTGGCCCCAGACCTCGCCCCGGCCCAGCGTCTCGAACGCATAATCGAGCGCCGCCCCGGCCGCTTCGGCGCCGTACCCCTGGCCCCAGTACGGCTCGGCAAAAGCCCAGCCGATTTGCGCCCGGCCGCTGATCGCTTCGGGCTGTTTGGCGATCGTGGCCAGGCCGCAGCGCCCGATCGTCTCACCGTTGTCGCGCCGCGCCACGACCCAGAAACCGTAGCCGTCGCGCGTGAAAGCGGCGAGATCGCGCGCCAGTGAATCCTCGATTGCGGCGCGGTCGGCCACGCCGCCCAGGTGGCGCTGCACGGCCGGGGTATTGAGCGCCGCGCGGCGGAACGCGATATCGCCGGGAACGGGCGCGCGCAGCACAAGCCGCGTGGTGACGATCATCGCCCCCGCCCTAGCCGTTGATCATCCGCGCGGCGTGCGCGGCGTGGTACGTGAGCACGCCCGAGGCGCCGGCGCGGCGAAACGCGGTCAGCGTCTCGAGCACGAGCGCGTCGCGGTCACCGGCGCCGGCCGCGGCGGCAGCCTCGATCATCGCGTATTCGCCGCTCACCTGGTACGCGAAGACCGGCACCTCGAAGCGCTCCTTCACCCGGCGCACGATGTCCAGGTACGGCAACCCGGGCTTGACCATCACGCTGTCGGCCCCTTCGGCCAGGTCGGCGGCGACTTCGCGCAGCGCCTCCTCGGCATTGCCGTAATCCATCTGGTATGTCCGCTTGTCGCCCTTGAGCAGCCCGGCGGAGCCGACCGCGTCGCGGAACGGGCCGTAAAATGCGCTCGCATACTTGGCGGCGTAGGCCATGATCTGGACGTTGTGATGGCCCGCGCCCTCGAGCGCCGCGCGGATCGCGCCGACACGGCCGTCCATCATGTCGGACGGGGCGATCACGTCGGCCCCGGCGGCAGCCTGGTTCAGGCTCTGCCCGACCAGCACCTCGACCGTGGCATCGTTGACGACAAAGCCGCCCGCGTCGACCAGGCCGTCCTGGCCGTGGCTGGTGTAGGGATCGAGTGCGACGTCAGTCAGGACGCCGACGTCGGCGCCGACCGCGTCCTTCACCGCCTTGATCGCGCGACACATCAGGTTGTCGGGATTGAGCGCTTCGCGGCCGGTTTCGCAGCGCAGGTCGCGCGGCGTATTGGGAAACAGCGCCAGGACCGGGATGCCGAGCGAGACTGCTTCCCTGGCGCGTTGGCCGATACGGTCGACCGACCAGCGCGAGACGCCGGGAAGGCTGGCGATCGGCTCTTCCACGCCGCTTCCGCTCGTCACGAACAGCGGCCAGATCAGGTCGGCGGGGGTCAGCGCGGTCTCGCGGTGCAGCGCGCGGCTCCACGCTGCAGCGCGGGTACGGCGCAGGCGCAAGTGAGGGTAGGCGGCGGTCATCAGCCGGGTCTTAGGCGCGGCGCGCGCCCGCTTCAATGGTGGCTAGATCCCGGCGCGGGCAATCTCGCGCGTGGGGCTTGCGGTGGATGCCAGCACCGCCGGGCCCAGCGCCGCCCCGGGGCGCACGGCGCGCAGTTGCGCCAGGCGCGAGCGGAAGGCCTTGAGCTCGGCCGGATCGACCGCCTGGGCGACGGTGAACTGCGTGGTCAGCGGATTGACCGGCACTCCGCCGCGATAGAGTTCGTAATGGAGATGCGGCCCCGTCGAGAGCCCGGTCGAGCCGACGTAACCGATCACTTGGCCGGCGCGGACGTGCTCGCCCGGACTGACCGCGATGCGGCTCATGTGGCCATAGCCGGTGCCGAAGCCGCTGCCGTGGTCGAGCTTGACGAAATTGCCGTGCCCGCCGTGCCAACCGGCGAAGACCACCGTGGCGTCGCCCACCGCGTAGATCGGGCTGCCCCAGGCGGCACCGAAATCGACCCCGGCGTGCATCCGCGTGTAGCCAAGGATCGGGTGGCGACGCGCGCCGAAGGTGCTGGTGATGTGGCCCACAACGGGCATCAGCAGCCCGGTGCGCTGGGCGCCCATCGAATCGGCGTCGAAGAACTGGCCGTCGCTGCCCCAGCGCAGCAGCTGGGCGCGCGGCTTTCCGCCGCGGTCGAGCCCGGCATACAGCAGGTCCCCGACCTGCACCTCGCCGGTGGCCGAACGCTTGAACGCGACGACGATATCGAACGTGTCGCCGGGCGCGATGTCCGTATCGAGAGCGAGATGGCGGTCGAGCGCCTGGAGGTACTGGGCCGCCGCCTCGGCGGGAGCGCCGGCGGCGCGCGCCGAGCGATAGAGGCTGGCGCCGACCGTGCCGCGAATGCGCAGCGGCGTCGTGTCGACCGCGATCGGCTGGCGCACAAGCCCCAGCGGCCCGCCCGGCGCGCGCAAGACCGTCAGCGCCAGATCGAAGCGCGCCCGCAGCGCCAGCCGCTGCAGGCGGTGCGAACCGTCTGCCGCGCGGGCGAGTGTGATGTCGACCGGCGTGCCCGGCGTCAGCTCGCCCACGGCCACCGCGCTGCCGATCAGGTTGCGCGCGGCAAAGGCATCGATCGCCGGCGCACCGGCGCGCGTCAGCAGCCCGGCAAGGTCGTCGTCGCCGCCCAGCACCGCCACCAGCGAGACTTGCGCCCGCTCGGCCACAGGCCCGATTGCGGGACGCACCAGCGGCCCGGGGGCGCTGCGGCGTCCCGATTCGGCGCCATAGGCCAGCGGCGCCGTGCCCAGGCTGGCAAGCTGGTCGCGCTGGTCGCGGGCGGTGAGATGCGGCTCGGCGGCCTCGACGCGGGCGAGTTCGGGCGTAAAGGCGAGCGCCGCGGCCGCGAGGGCGAGGAGAGTGCCAAGGCCGCGGAACCAGCGCCGCGAACCGATGTCGTGCGCCAGGTCGGGCGCCCAGTCGACGGCGGCAAGGCGCGTCCGCCAGTCGCGCGCGATCGGCGCGGCCACGATCTGGCTCCCGATTGCATGCCCGGCGCCGAGCAGGACCGGCCCGTGCGGCCCGCCCTGTCCCGGCTCCAGTGCCTCGCGCGGCTTGAACATCGACGTGATTCCCCGCAGCCCGCACTGCGGACCCTAGCCCCCGCTCTGGCATCACAGGGTTAATCTTAGCCTAAGATGCTGGCGGGGGCGGGGAAAAAGTGCCCGCCGCGGCCTTGCCGCCAGGGACTGCGCGCGCCAGATTGGAGTGGCAATGGCGCAGCACCGCATCCTTCCGGGCCCGCGCCGGGACCGCGACACGACCGTCAAGGCCGTGCTGGGCCCGACCAACACCGGCAAGACGCACCTCGCGATCGAGCGCCTGATAGCGCATTCCTCGGGCGCGATCGGCTTTCCGCTGCGGTTGCTTGCGCGCGAGGTCTATGACCGCGTGGTGGCGATCAAGGGTCCGAACGAGGTCGCGCTGATCACCGGCGAGGAACGCATCGAGCCCAAGGGCGCGCGCTGGTTGCTGTGCACCGCAGAGGCAATGCCCGCTCGTCCCGATCTTGCCTTCGTGGCCCTCGACGAGGCGCAGATCGCCGCCGACCGCGAGCGCGGCCACATCTTCACCGACCGGCTGCTGCACGCGCGCGGGCGCGAGGAGACGATGCTGCTCGGCTCGGCGACGATCGAGCCGCTGGTGCGCAGCCTCGTCCCCGAGGCCGAGATCGTCTCGCGTCCGCGCTTCTCGACGCTCAGCCATATCGAGCCCAGGAAGCTGTCGCGGATTCCCCCGCGAAGCGCGATCGTCGCCTTTTCGGCCGACCAGGTCTACGCTGTGGCCGAAATGCTGCGCCGGTTTCGCGGCGGGGCCGCGGTGGTGATGGGCGCGCTCAGCCCGCAGACCCGCAACGCGCAAGTGCAACTGTTCCAGTCGGGCGAGGTCGACTACCTGGTCGCCACCGACGCGATCGGGATGGGCCTCAACCTCGATGTCGGTCACGTCGCCTTTGCCGGCCTGTCCAAGTTCGACGGCGTGCGCCAGCGGCGGCTGACCCCCGCCGAGATGGCACAGATTGCTGGCCGTGCCGGGCGCCACCAGCGTGACGGCACATTCGGCGCACTGGCGGGAGCAGGCGCCAGAACGGACGGGCGCGATGCCGAGTTCACCGCCGAAGAGGTCTTCGCGATCGAGGAGCACCGCTTCGCGCCGCTGACCCGGCTGTTCTGGCGCCAGCCGGACCCGCGCGGCGCGACACTGGCCGGCTTGATCGCCGATCTCGAGACTCCGCCCCCCCGCCCTGAACTCGCCCCCGCGCCCGAGGCGGTCGACCTGGCCGTGCTGCGCCGCCTGGCCGACGACCCCGCGATCGCCGCCGGCGTTCGCGGCGAACGGCAGGTGAACCGGTTCTGGCAGGTTTGCTCGCTGCCTGACTTCCGCCAGCATGGTGCCGAGACGCATGCGCGCTTCGTCGCCCGGTTGTGGGACGACCTGGCGCACGGGCAGCTGTCGCTCGACACGGTGGCCGGCGCGATCGCGCAGCTCGACAACGTCCAGGGCGACATCGACGCGCTGCAGGGCCGCATCGCCGCGATCCGGTCGTGGGCCTACATCGCGCAGCGCCCGGACTGGGTCATCGCGCGCGAGGAAATGGCCGCCCGCGCCCGCGCCGCCGAGACGCGGCTGTCCGACGCGCTTCACGCCCGCCTGACCGAGCGGTTCGTCAACCGCCGCACCAGCGTTTTGATGCGCCGTACCGGCCCCGACGCGGGCCTGCTGGCGGTCGAGCTGGCTGGCGACACGGTGCTGGTCGAGGGGGAAGCCATCGGAACGCTGGCCGGCTTTCGCTTCAAGGTCGATCCGGCGACCCGCCATGCCGACCGCAAGCTGCTGCTTGCCGCCGCCGAACGCCACGTACCCGAACTGCTGGCGAAGCGAGCCGGCGACCTGGCGAAAGCGATCGCAGATGGCAGCGCCGCGATCGCCATCGCGGACGGCGCGATCACGTGGGACGGCATCGCGATCGCCGCGCTCGATCGCCGCAAGGGGGCGGGCCGGCCGCAGTTAATTGTCGATCCGGCGCTGCGCGCGCTGGGAGCGGCGGCGAACCCGCTGCTGGGCGCGATGGAGGACTGGCTGGCGGCGCGGCTCAAACCGCTGGCACCGCTCGACGCCTTGCTGGCGGCGGCGCGCGATCCGGCCGCCGGGGCCGACCTGCGAGCGCTGCTGATCGCGCTGGCCGATGCCGGCGGGGTGCTGGCGCGCGCGGGGTCGGGGCTGGACCGCATCGACGATGGGCAGCGCCAGCGGCTGCGCCGACTGGGTGTGACAATCGGCGCGCTCGACCTGTTCGTGCCGGCGCTGCTCAAGCCTGCCGCGCTGGCGGCGCTGGCGCTGGTGGGCCACGGAAACGGGCTGGCGGCGCGGCCCGTCGTGCCGCTTCGCGATGCACCGTTCACTCACCGCAAGCTGGGCAAGCAGGCGCTGCGCGTCGATCTTGCCGAGCGCCTGCTGCGTGCCGCGCACGAAGCCCGGGTCAAGGCCCAGGCCAGGCCGCCGCGCGATGTGGTGCTCGATCCCGCGCCGGCCGTGTCGATGGGGCTGACGACGGCATCCTATGCACGGCTGCTGGCGCAGGCGGGATTCCAGGCCCGCGTCTTTCGCCCCCTCGCCGATGGTGCCCACGGGCCGCCGGCACCGCCGCGCTGGCGCTGGCGGCCGCCGCGGCGCGCCCCCGCGGAAAGCGCGCCGCGCACCGCGCCGGGCGGCGCGTTCGCGGCGCTGGCCGACCTGATCGCCTGAGCGCCGATGCGGATCGACAAACTGCTGTGGTTCCTCCGGCTCGCCCGGTCGCGCAGCTTTGCGCGGACGTGGGCTGAGGCCGGCCACATGCGCATCAACGGCCGCCGCGTCGAGAAACCGTCGTGCGAGGTGCGCGCGGGCGACGTTCTGACCCTGCCGATGCGCTCGCAGGTGCGCGTGGTCGAGGTCATGGCCCTGCCGGTGCGCCGCGGGCCGCCGGCCGAGGCACAGGCATGTTACCGCGTGCTTGACGGCTCCGGCTCAAATCCCATAGCAGCGACAGACCACACGCCCGAGGGGACAGTTCTGCCATGACTTACGTCGTCACCGACGCCTGCATCCGCTGCAAGTACATGGACTGCGTCGAAGTCTGCCCCGTCGACTGCTTCTACGAAGGCGAGAACATGCTGGTGATCAACCCCAGCGAGTGCATCGATTGCGGCGTCTGCGAGCCCGAGTGCCCGGCCGAAGCGATCCTGCCCGACACCGAAGGCGGGCTTGAGCAGTGGGTCGAACTCAATGCCAAGTATTCGGCCGAGTGGCCCAACATCACGGTCAAGCGCGACAGCCCCGAGGATGCCGACGAGCACAAGGGCGAAGAGGGCAAGTTCGACAAGTATTTTTCGCCCGAGCCCGGCGAAGGCGACTGATTCGCGCCGCCGGCGCGGCCCGTCGCGCATTGGACAAGTCCGCCTTCGCAGGCGCAGCGCGCGGTGATTCTGCGCGCTGGCAATTTTGTTACCGGTGTGCTATATAATCGTCACACGTCCCGCGGACTTCCGCCGTGGGTTTGCAGCACGAAAGGCAGGTTCGACAGCCAGGCTCGACAGGAGGGACGGTTGGCATTTGCCGCATCGCCCACCCTCGAAAGCCGCTGAAGGTCGTCTGCGGCCCGCAAGGTCGCCCTGCCGGGTGAAAGGACGATTCATGGCAACCAAGGCGAACGCCTTCGACGTTGGCGACTATGTGGTTTACCCCAAGCACGGGGTCGGCCGGGTGATCGAACTGCAAAAGCAGGAAATCGCCGGCATGCAGCTCGAACTCTACGTGCTGCGTTTCGAGAAGGAGCGCATGACGCTGCGCGTTCCCACCAACAAGGTGGAAGCGATCGGCATGCGCAAGCTGTCCAGTGACAAGACCCTGCGCGAAGCGCTCGAGACGCTGAAGGGCAAGCCCAAGGTCAAGCGCACGATGTGGTCGCGCCGCGCCCAGGAATACGAAGCCAAGATCAACTCGGGCGATCTCGTCTCGATCGCGGAAGTCACGCGCGACCTGTTCCGCGCCGACGACCAGCCCGAACAGTCCTATTCCGAACGCCAGATCTTCGAGGCCGCTTCGTCGCGCCTCGCCCGCGAACTGGCGGCGATGGAAAAGACCGACGAGCCAGCCGCGCTGCAGAAGATCCTCGCGATCCTCAACGAGCACGCGCCCAAGTACTACGCGGAGCAGGCAACCGCCTGATCGCGGTTGCGCCGCGCAACTATGCCGAAAGGGCCGGTCCGCAAGGGCCGGCCTTTTTGCTGTGCCCTCGATCAACGTCCGACGCCCGCCGACGAGGGGCTTGCCGTCCCGCTTGTCGCCCAAGCTTTGCTGTATTACATCAGTAACACGGAATAACCGCGCGGAGAGTGGCGATGCGTATCAACAATCTGTTCAAGGCCCTGGCCCCCATCATGGCGATCGCGCTCAGCGGCAGCATCTCGGCCTGCAACGGCGAGGTCAGCGTCAACGGCAGCAAGGGCGTGCCCTTGTCCGAGCTCGACCTGTCGGGCAAGGCGCCCGAGCACCTCGTGCTGGCGAGCCCGGACGAGATCCGCGTGACGCGCGGCGACAAGCTGGCGATTACCGTCGATGGCGACGGAGAGGCCGCCGGCCATGTCCGCTTCACGCTCAAGGACGGGGCGCTCGGCATTATGCGCGACGACGGCTTCAAGTGGCACGACGGCGACAAGACCGTCGTCGTCAACGTTACCATGCCCGATCCCGCCGAAGTCACGCTGGCAGGATCGGGCAAAGTCACCGCGCCCGGCCTTGCCAGCGACGCCAAGGTGACCGTGGCCGGGTCGGGCACGGTCGATGGCGGATCGCTTGCCTCGCAGAAACTCGAACTGACCATCACGGGCTCCGGCGATTTTCGCGCCGCCGGCACCGCCCATGACCTCAAGCTGACGATACTGGGCAGCGGATCGGCGCACGCCGAGGCGCTCAAGGTCGACGAAGCCAAGGTTACGGTGGCGGGGTCTGGCAGCGCGAGCTTCGCTTCCGACGGCAACGTCAAGGCCGACATCCTGGGGTCGGGCGAAGTCCGCGTTATCGGCCGCGCCACCTGCCGGGTCAGCGCGATGGGTTCGGGCCGGCTGGTCTGCGAAAACGGCACCGCTCCTGCGGGGCCAGCCCCCACGCCCCCGGCACCGCCGGCACCGCCTGCCCCCAAGGGCTGAGCGGTTCACTTGCGCGCAAACCCCGTGCGGCTATGGCACCCGCCTGGCCGCACGGGGATTGCCATGTTTTACAAGCTGATCGCTGCCGCACTGGCAACCGCCGCGCTGAGCGGGTGTCTCGCCAAGACCGCGCTCGATGTCGCCACGCTGCCGGTCAAGGTCGCTAGCAAGACCGTCGACGCGGTCACCACAAGCCAGGCCGAGGCCGACCAGAAGCGCGGCCGCGAGCTGCGCAAGCGCGAGCAAAGGCTTGGCGAGCTCAAGCGCGATTACGACAAGCAGGCCAAAAAGTGTTTCGGCGGCGACGCTGATGCCTGCGCGAGGCGCGACAAGCTCGGCGCCGAGATCGCGCAGCTGATGCCGCTGGTCCCCGCCGAGCCGAACTAGGCCGCGGCGCGGCGCAGCCGGTCGTTGATCGCCGCGCCCACGCCAATGTCCGGGATCGGCGCCACCGCCACGCGCGGCTGCGATGCCAGGCGAGCGGCGTGAAGCGCATCGTAAAGCCGTGCCGCCGCCTCTTCCAAGTCGCCGCGCGGCGAGAGCGAGATCGCGCCCGGCACGGCTCCGAAACCGATCAGGAACTCGTCGGCAGCGGCGCTGCGTGCGTCCAGCCGCACGGGTTTGCCGGGTGAATAGTGGCCCGCAAGCTGGCCTGGCGCCTCGATGCCTGGCGCCGTGACGTCGCTCGCCGGTCCCAGCTGGGTTTCCAGCGTTTCGCGCGCGATGGGTCCCGGACGCAAAAGTTGCCACGATCCGTCGCTGCGCAGGGCGACGATGGTGGATTCGAGGCCGGCATGGCACGCCCCGCCATCGACAATCAGTGAAACGCGGTCTCCCAGCCCTTCGGCAACGTGCCGCGCGCTCGTCGGGCTGATCGCACCGCTGCGGTTTGCAGATGGCGCCGCCAGCGGCAACGCGCAGGCATCCAGAATCGCCCGCATGGCGGGATGGGCCGGGCAGCGCAGCGCGATCGTCGGAAGCCCGGCGGTGACCGCGGGGGCGACCCGCGCATCCGGACGAAGCGCCAGCACCAGCGTGAGCGGGCCGGGCCAGAAGCGTGCCGCCAGCTGGCGTGCGCGGGTGCCGAAAAGCGCCAGCCGCTCGGCGTCTGCAAGTGATGCAACGTGGACGATCAGCGGATTGAAGTCGGGGCGGCCCTTGGCGGCATAGATGCGCGCGACGGCAGCGGGCGAATCGGCCCTTGCGGCCAGTCCGTAGACCGTCTCGGTCGGCACCGCGACAAGCTCGCCCGCGGTCAGCAGGCGCGCCGCCTCGGCTGCCGTTACGGCATCGCAGGGTCGCACCGCGGCGAGGACAGAGCGCTTGTCGGCCATCGGCGACCGCTATAGCGAGGCCGCACAGACAAGGAACCGCCGATGGACTTTGCCCCCGCTACTGCCGACCAGCTCCTGGCGCTGAAGGTCTGCGCCGGCATCGACGAACTGGCGGCCCATCCCCGTTTCGAGGCTGCCAGCCCTGACATGGTCACGGCCATCGTCGAGGGTAACGGCCAGTTCGCCGCTGGCGAATTCGCCCCGCTCAACCGCATCGGGGACCATGAGGGGGCAACGCTCGCCAACGGCACGGTTACACTTCCGGCGGGCTTTCGCGAGGCATACGGGGCCTATGTCGAGCAGGGCTGGAACGGTATCGGCGGCGATCCAGCCTACGGCGGACAGGGCCTGCCCTTCAGCCTGGCCGCCAACGTGCTGGAGAACCTGGGTACCGCGAACCTGGCGTTCTCGCTGCTACCGATGCTGACCGTGGGTGCGATCGACGCGCTGGGCCATTACGGCAGCGACGCGCAGAAGAACGTGTTCCTGCCGAAACTCATCAGCGGCGAGTGGACCGGGACGATGAACCTGACCGAGCCGCAGGCCGGCTCCGACGTCGGCGCGCTGCGCACCACCGCGACGCCAATCACCAATGGCGAGCACGCCGGCAAGTTCGCGATCCGCGGCACCAAGATCTTCATCACCTGGGGCGAGCATGACCTGGCCGCCAACATCGTCCACCTGGTGCTTGCGCGCACCCCGGGCGCGCCCGCGGGAACGCGCGGCATCAGCCTGTTCCTGGTGCCCAAGTTCCATGTCGACGGCGATGGCCGGATCGGCGCGCGCAACGACCTTCGCTGCGCCGGGATCGAGCACAAGCTGGGGATCATGGCATCGCCGACCTGCGTGATGAGCTTCGGCGACAACGACGCCTGCATCGGCGAACTGATCGGGCGCGAGAACGAAGGCCTCAAGGCCATGTTCGCGATGATGAACTCGGCCCGGATCAACGTGGGCGGGCAGGGCGTCGAAATCGCCGAACGCGCCTGGCAGCAGGCGCGCTCCTACGCGCGCGAGCGTGTCCAGGGCGTGCGCGGCGGGCAGGGCGTTGCCATTGCCGAGCATCCCGACGTGCGGCGCATGCTGCTGCGGATGCGTGCGCTGACCGAAGGGGCGCGGGCGCTGTTCTACTATACCGCCGGGCAGGTCGACCGCGGCGCACTGGGTGACGCGGCCGCGCAGGCGCGGGCCGACGCGCTGGTGCCGCTGCTCAAGGCCTGGGGCACCGACATCGGCATGGAGGTCGCCAGCCTGGGCGTGCAGGTTCACGGCGGCATGGGCTTCGTCGAGGAAACCGGCGCCGCGCAGCACTACCGCGACGCACGCATCGCCCCGATCTATGAAGGCACCAACGGCATTCAGGCCGCCGACCTCGTCACCCGCAAGCTCGGCTACGAGAACGGCGCGGTCGTGATGTCCCTGCTGGCCGAGGTGGCGCGCGAATGTGCCGACACGCCGCTCGGCGCCCTGGCGCGCGACGCCGGCGCGGTGGCCGCGTGGATGGCGGACGGCGCCTCGGTCGATGACAAGCTGGCCGGCAGCGTGCCGTTCCTGGCGATGTTCGCCGCGGCGGTAGCAGGCTGGCAGCTCCAACGGCAGGTCCCGGCGGCCGAGGGCGCGCTGGCCATCACCAAGCCGGTCGTCGCGCGGTGGTTCGCGCACGACTTCGCCGAAGAGATTCGCGGTCTGAAGGCGGCGGCCATGGCGGGCGCGGCGCCGCTCTACAGCCTCGACGCCGAGCAGCTGACGGCGTGACCTGGGACGGCGCCCCCGCCTACGTCTGGGACGGCGAGGCCGCGCGCGACGTACCCGGGCTGACCGCGCCGCCGCTGGCGCTGCTGCGCGGGATCGACGCGCAAAAGGCCGCCGTTGCCGAAAACGTCCTGCGCCATGCCCGCGGCCACGCTGCGCACGACATGTTGCTGTGGGGCGCGCGCGGAATGGGCAAGTCGGCACTGGTGCGGGCCGCGGTGCTGGCAGCGCAGGAAGCGGCGCCCGCGGCGCTGGCGCTGGTCCAGGTCGGGCCCGACGCGCTGCCGGGGCTGCCGCGGCTGTTCGCCGAGCTGGCGCACGCGAACCGCCGTTTCCTTGTCTTCATCGACGACCTGGGCTTCGACGAGGGCGACAGCGCCGCGCCGCGCCGCCTGCGCTCATGGCTGGAAGGCGGGGTCGAGGCGCGGCCCGGCGGGGTGCGCCTGGCCGTGACGTCGAACCGCCGCGCGATCGTGGCGCGTTCGCAGTCCGAGCAAGGGCATTTCGAAGGCGACGGGCCCATCAACCCGCGCGACGCCGTGGATGACCGGCTGGCACTGGCCGATCGCTTTGGCCTGTCGGTGGGTTTCCACGCCTGCTCGCAAGACGATTACCTTGCCATCGTCGCCGGCTATGCAGCCGAACACGGACTGGCTTTCGACGCCGCCGACGCGCTGGAATGGGCCCGGCGGCGCGGCGCCCGGTCGGGCCGGGTCGCGTGGCAGTACGTCACCGAACTGGCCGGGCGGGCCGCCCGCCCGCTCTAGCCCCTCAGGGCTTGGCGGGATCGTCGCGGAAGCTGGCCTGGGTGCCGGCACCCGGATCGCCCTTCAGCTCCTTGACCGGCTCGAGGTGCTTGGTAACCACCGGCTTGACCGCGGGCGCCGGCGCGGCGCCGGGGGCGATCACCCGCCAGACGATGCCGGCGGTATCGTCGGTCACCAGCAGCGCGCCGTCCTTGGCAAACGCCACCCAGGTGGGCCGGCCATGAGTCTTGCCGTCCCTGGTCAGGAATCCGCCCAGCAGCGGCAGCGGCTTGGCCAGCGGGTTGCCGTTGCCGTCGAACGGCACGAATACCACGTCATAGCCCGCCGCCGGCTTGCGGTTCCACGAACCGTGGCGCGCGATCACCGCACCGCTGGCGAAACCGCCGCCCAGCCTGGCACCCTCGGCCACGAAGGCCACGCCCAGCGGGGCGGTATGCGCGCCGAGGCCGTATTCGGGCTTGCGGATGTACTCCTCGATATAGTCCGGGATCGGCGCCGATACGCGCTTGTCCTCGTACGTCTTCCAGTAGAACCACGGCCATCCGTACTGCGCGCCGATCGGGACGTTGGTCAGGTAATCGGGCGGGGTATCGGGACCGAGCTGGTCGCGCTCGTTGACCACGGTCCACAGTTCGCCGGTCGACTGGTTCCACGCCATCGCGTTGGGATTGCGCAGGCCGCTGGCATATTCACGCAGCCGCCCGGTGGTAAGGTCGAGCTCGAGAATGGCGGCACGGCGGTGCTCGGCATCCATGCCGTTCTCGCCGATGTTGCTCGACGATCCGACCGAGATGTACAGCAGCTTGCCGTCGGGGCTGACCACCAGCCCGCGCATCCAGTGGCGCCCGGCGGGGGCAAGATCGGCGATCTTGCGCGGCGTGCCGGTCAGCGTCGTCTGTCCGGGCTGGAAATCGAACGCCAGCACCGCGTCGTGATTGGCGACGTAAAGCTTGCCGTTCGCCCAGGCCAGGCCCGAGGGCGAAGACAGGCCATTGCCCTGGCGCAGCACGCTGCGCTGGTCGGCGCGCCCGTCTCCGTCGCTGTCGCGCAGCAGCACCAGTGCGTCGGGCGAGGGGGCGCCGGCGCCGGCGCGCTTCATCAGCAGCCGCTCGAAAAAGCCGGTGATGCCGCCGCCGCTTCGCGGGGGCGAATTGGTCTCCGCCACGATCACGTCGCCGTTGGGCAGCACCAGCATCGTGCGGGGGTGATCGAGCCCTTGCGCAAAGCGCGTCACCTGCAGGCCGGCGGCCGCCGTGGGCGCTTCGTTCGCGGCCCAGCCGATCGGCTTGGCGATGGCGAAGGCGGGGATCGTCTCGGTCTTGGCCTCGACCATCGTCGGCCACTTTCCCGACAGTTCGTCGGGGGTGTGCTTGGCCTCGGTCGGGCGCAGCAGGAACCAGGCGGCGACGGCCAGGAGGACGACGGCGGCAACGACGCCGAACAGGATCTTGCGGGACATGGTCATGGCGCGAATCTAGCAGCCGCGGCGCCGGCGGCAATGGCGCATCGCGGCGCGGCGCGCTAAGCATTGCGAATGTACGATTTCGCCCCCGCCGCCGATGCCCCGAAAGCCACCGTCTATGACGACCTTGCCGCCGCCGCGAAGGCGCTGGTCGCGGGCGAGCCGGACGGTGTCGCCAACATGGCCAACCTCGCGGCGCTGATCTGGCAGTTCCTGCCCGAGCTCAACTGGGCCGGCTTCTACCGGGTGATCGGCGGTGAACTGGTGCTCGGGCCGTTCATCGGCAAGCCCGCCTGCATTCGCATCGCCCTGGGCAGCGGTGTTTGCGGGACGGCGGCTGCCAGCGGCGAAACCCAGCGCGTCGACGATGTCCACGCGTTCCCCGGTCACATCGCCTGCGACGCCGCCAGCGTTTCGGAGCTGGTGGTACCGGTGCTGCGCGACGGGCAGGTGATCGCGGTCATCGACCTCGACAGCCCGTCACCCGCGCGCTTCGACGCCGAAGACGCCGCCGGGATCGAGGCGCTGGCCCGGATCGCCGCCGCCGCGATCTAGAGCTTGCGCCCGATCAGTTCCTTCATGATCTCGTTCGTGCCGCCGAAGATGCGCGTCACGCGCGCGGCGCGCCACATCCGCGCGATCGGATACTCGTTCATGTAGCCGGCGCCGCCGTGAAGCTGCAGGCACTTGTCCATCGTCTCCCACTGCAGTTCGGTGTGCCACAGCTTGGCCGCGGCGCCTTCCTCGGGCGTCAATTCTCCGGCATTGTGGCGATTGAGGCACCAGTCGAGGTGTGCCCAGCCGACCTGCAGCCGGGTCTTGAGATCGGCAAGGACGAAGCGGGTGTTCTGGAAGTCGATCACCGGCTTGCCGAAGGCCTTGCGTTCGCGGGTGAATGCCACGGTCAGGTCGAAGGCCTTCTGCGCGCTGGCCTGCGCCGACACCGCGATCGAGAGCCGCTCCTGCGGCAGCTGGCTCATCAGGTAGACGAACCCCTGGCCCTCCTCGCCGAGGCAATTGGTGATCGGCACGCGCACGTCCTCGAAAAACAATTCCGAGGTATCGGCTTCGTCCATGCCGATCTTGTCGAGGTTGCGGCCCCGCGTGAACCCGTCGCGACTGGCCTCGACGAGGATGATCGACACCCCCTTCCAGGCGGGCTGCACGTCGGTATCGGTCTTGGCGCAGACCAGGACCAGGTCGGCGTTCTGGCCGTTCGTGATGTAGGTCTTCGACCCGTTGATGACGTAGTGATTGCCGTCCTTGCGCGCGGTCGTGCGCATGGCCTGAAGGTCGCTGCCGGTGCCCGGCTCGGTCATCGCGATGGCGGTAATCGCCTCGCCCGAGACGAGTTTGGGCAGCCATTCGCGCTTCTGCTCGTCCGAACCGTAGTGAACGATATAATCGGCGACGATATCCGAATGGAGGGAAAAGCCGGTCGTGGCGCCGCCGGTATAGGCGCTCTCCTCGTCGACGATCGCGTTATAGCCGAAGTCGAGGCCGAGGCCGCCGTATTCCTCCGGCACGGTGGGACACAGCAGGCCCAGTGCGCCGGCCCTGGGCCAGATGTCCTTGGGGACGATGCCCGCTTCGGCCCACTGCGCCGCGTGCGGAGCGATCTCTTCGGCCATGAAGCGGCGGACGGTCTGGCGAAACGCCTCGTGGTCCTCGCCGTAAGCTGTGCGCGCAAGGTCATCGAGCGGCATGGTATGGATCTCCCGTTACGGCGCGAGCCTGTGCCCGGCCCGGCCGGCCGTCAACCGAGTTGCGCAGCGCAACTTCACCGCCGGCTGGCGCTTGCGATCGGGCCGCTGTCGACGCCGGCCTTCACCAGCGTGGTCGGCACCAGGATCGGCATGCAGCCGAACGACGGCATCTCGCCGCTTGCCTGCGCCTTGGCCGGGATGGCGAAGCGGCAGATGGCGCCGGTGCCGTTGTCGAGCTCGAACACGCGGTCGGGCCCGTCGCGGTTTATCTCGGCCATTCCGTCGAAGCCGACGATGATCGATTCGCCCGATGGCCGCGCCACCAGCATCGTTCCTGCCGGCAGCGGCATCCCGTCGGCGCCGAGCAGGCGGATCGACCACGGCACGTAGCGCAGCACGTCCATCGCCACGAGGCCGACGGCGCGGCGCGGGATCGTGACGCGCAACTGCGTGCGCCGCGCCAGCACGTCGGCGGGCAGCTTGTCGGCATCGATATCGTAGCTGATCGGCACGTAGCCGGGGATGTCGTCGATCAGGAGAAGTCCCTTGCCGTTGGTCTTTCCGGCCAGGCGGTTCTCGCGCATCACCGTGATGCCGCCGACATTGCCGGCGCGAACAAGGGCATAGCTGTTTTCCGACTGGGTGCGCGCGAACACCCCGCCGCCGGCCACGATCAGCGTTCCACGGGCGTTTCCGCGCACCGACGTCGCGCCGTCCTCGTGCAGGACCTGGGCCTGGAACACGCCCTGGTGCGGGCGCCAGGTCAGCTCGGCCAGGGCGCGGGTCCGCTCGCCGGTCGAGGCTTCCAGCGCGTAGCCGATCGGGTCCACGATGGACTCCGGCTTGCGGTAATAGGCGGAAAACTCGGCTTTCCGGTCGTCGAAATAGCTGGCCGAGCCGCCTGCGAAACGGTCGCGGCCAAGCCGTACCGACAGGCTGACCGAGGCTGCGAGCGAACGTCGCTCGCCAGTGGAGGTGCGATAGACCGCGGCAAAGTTGGCGGACATCCGCTTGCCCAGCGATACGCCGAAGGCGGCGTTGGCGACGGTCCCTGTCTCGGCCAGGCGCTGGTGCAGCGGATCGGCCAGCCGGGTAAAGCGGCCCGCGCTGAACTGGAGGCGATTATCGCCAAGAGCGTACGAAATCTGCCCTACGAGCGTGCGCTGAGGGGCAGGATCGCCCAGTTCGCTGGCGGCATCGCGGTACCCTCCGCTGGGTAGCGAGAAGGCGAGGCGCGCCGACAGCTTCTGGCTCACCGATTCGATCGCGCCGGTCAGCATGGTCCCGGTCTGGCCCGTGCGCGTCCGGCTGAAACGCGGTTCGAACGAGGCAAGCGCAACGTTGGCGAGCGCAACGTCGGCGCGCGCGCCCACGTTGACGAGGCCGCGCGCGGTCTCGCCGCTGACTTCGGCGGTCAGATAGCGCGAAAGCCCCCGGCGAAAGAAGCCGGAGGCCGCGAACGGACCGTAATCGTTGCTGACCAGCCCGTATCGTCGTCGCACGAACCCGGCATTGAGCGCGTATTGCTGCAAGCCGGGCGTCAACAAGTCGGTCGAGGCATAGAATCGCACGGTCTGGACCGTCTCGCGCCCGAGCGCGTCCTTGACGATCAGCGAAACGGTCCCGCGCCCGAGCGAGGCTGGCACGTTGCGAACGGTGAATTCCCCGGGATCGACTTTGCCGACTTCCGATCGCTGCCCGTTTATCAGCAGGTCCACACCCGTCGGCACAGAGACTTGCCCGGTGAACGAGGGGAGGGGCAAGGTCACCAGGTCCGGCCGCAGCGCGAAGTCCGAGGCGATCTGGATACCGCCGATGCGGACCGGCCGTTGCCCGCGCGATCCCGCGGTCACCACGTCGCCGCCAGTGGCGACGACGCCTTTCGACGGGATCAGCCACTGGACGAAGCTGTCGAGCCGCTGGACCTGGCCATGCCCGCCGCTGCTGGCGGTCGCGGTTATCGTCGTTGCCCCATAGACGTTGCCGCGACCGAGCGCGGCCGCAAAGGCGCCGCCTGCCGCGGCTTGCTGCGGCGTTCGCGACGCCGTGACGTCATAATCCAGCCGCGCCCAGGTAAGCGGGGCGCTTTGCCCCTCTTGCTGCTTGCTGTGGGTCAGGTCGATCAGGTTGCCGCCGTCGCTCTTGCGCATCAGCGCCACGACCAGCGTCTGGCTGAGCGGATCGAAGCGAAAGCTGGCGAGACCGAGCGAGGCGAGCGATATCTTGCCGCCGGCCTCCGCCGGCACGGGCAAGCCGGCCGCGCGCGCCTGATCGGCCTCGATCGTCAGGACATTGCCCTGCCATTCGAGGTCGACCATGCGCGCGCGGCGTTCGCCGTCGACGATGATGTCGGACAGCCCCGGGGTGCCTGCACGGGAAACCGTGCCGGCGGTCACCCCCTGGGGGAGGGCGAAGGGATCCTCCTGCGCATGCGAAACAGGAACCGCGCCAAAAACCGCGGCGATGCACGCAAGCGCTAGGAGGAGGGCCCTGTCAGCCGCACGGAGCGGGCTGGACATCTACGGCCTGGCCGTCGGCATCGGCAACGAGGCGCAGCGGCCCCCGATTGCACGCGCCGGCAATGGCGAGACGAATGGCGCGGCCGCCCTGGACATAGCGCAGCCCCCCTTCGCTGAGGGCAACCGGCGCACCGCCGGCGGTGACGCGAATGTTGACCAGCCGCGCGGTCTGCCCGCCGCTGTTGGTAACCTCGATCCCGTCGCCGGTGGTCTTCCAGCCAAGCTGCGCGGGGGCCGCCTGGTCGCGGTCGACGAACAGCGGCAGCACGAAGCGAATTCGCGTGTTGGCGGCGCTCTTGCCGTCGTTGCGCGGATCGGGAAGCTGGTCGATCGTCAGCCGGAACGGCTTTTCGCCGGCACTGGCGGGATCGTTTCGAAGCAACCGCACGATCTGGGTCTGGCCCGGCCCGACCGTGGCGATGGCGGGTGAAATGGTGATGGCGCGGCTGGGCGCGAAGCTGTCGCCGTCAAGTGTCTGGCTCCATGCGAACAGGCGAGCCTGGACCACCAGCGGCTGCGCGCCGGTGTTGATCAGGCGCATCGTCTGCCCGGTGGCGTTCCTGTCGAATTCGAAGCGCAGCGGCGTAACGCTCAGCTGCGGGCCGGTCATGATCTGGCCCGGCGCCGGACCGGGATCGGCCGGGGCGGCAAGGGCAGAAGGGCCGGTGGTGGCCGCGGGGGCAGCGATGCCCCCGGCGGCGACCGGTGCGGCCTGGCCGGATGCGGCCAGACCGAACATCAGAAGAGCGATGGATGATCCGCCCGCTGCTCGCAGCGCGCGCTTGGTCTCAAATGCTAGGCGAATCATCCATGTCTCCTGATGGTTAGTACGTCAGCGTGACCGTCACCGTGTCGGTGTACTGGCCGGCCGCGACAGCGGCGGCCGACGCCGGGATGCGGCCGTAGACGTTGATGGTCTGGTCCGAACCGGTGCCGGTGCCGGGAATCTGGGTGCTGGACGACAAGGCAGCGGTGCGGCCCGAGTCCGAATAGAGGTTGTAAGGCACCAGGACGGTGCCGTTCTTCATGTTGCGCTGGCCCGAAGCGACGTTGGCGCCGTCACCGAAGGTCACGTTGTAGGCGGTGTCCTTGGTGCACTTGGCAACGGCCGAGCTCTGCGCGTCGACGGCGGTGCCGCCGATGAAGTTGGCGTTGAAAGTCAGGTTGTTGACCGCGAGCGTGCAGGTGTTCGCGACGTTGAGCGTCACGGTCATGTCCTGGTTGACGACAGTCGCGGCGGCGGCCGGCATGGCAGTGCCGAGCGCGGCAAGCGAAGCAAAACCGATGATCAGATTACGCATGTTCTTATTCCCCGAAAAAGCAGTAGCCTTGTTGGCCCTGCCCCCATGCCTCCGATCGGGTTGCAAAATTCCTAATAGTTACACAGAAATTTGCTATTGCCCGCGGGCGAATACTTAGCGTGGGCATGGTTAACGTCGCGTAAAAACCAGTAACGCCCGCACAATTAAGAGCGGGGCGGGAAATACTTGCGCAATTTGAAAAAAGACCGGCGAGCGCCGATCAGAAGGTGAGGGTAACCGTCACCTGGTCGCGATACGGGCTCGGGAAGATCTGCGTCATTCCTGCGACGCGGCCGTAGGCGGAGACGCGGACCATGCCGACGTTGCCGGTATTTCCGGCGACGCTCGTGCCCGGGTTCCACAGCTGGGTGCGGGCCGCGTCGCGATAGATTGCATAAGGCTGCACGCGAGTCGGAAACTTGTCAGCCCGCATGTTGCGGACCAGGCCGACTGCGTTGCTGCCGGCGTCGATCGAAACCGCAAAGGGCGTATAGGCGGTGCAGCGCACGTCGATGTCGGATTGTGCGTCGACCGTCGGCGTGATGACTTTCACGTCCCCAAAGTCGAGGCCGCTCACCCGCATCGTGCAGCCGGTCGTCACGTTGAGGCTGGCCTGGAAAGTGGCGGACTTCTGCGCGGCGGACGCGGGCGTGCCGAAGGCGATTGCCCCCGCTGCCAACACCGTTCCGATCACGCGTATGGTCACGATAATCCCCTGTCCCCCTGAGCCGGATAGCGGCCAAGGCTTGTCACAAGGTTAATCGTCCGGATACCCTACGCAATAAGCTTAACCATGAATGCGCAAGGCGTTGAAAAGGCTTTATATTCCGCCGCCTGTCAACCTCTGGCAAACGAGGTCGAGCTGATCGAGGGTCCGATAACGGATCGTCACCGAACCGGACCGCGGATCGGCATCGGCATTGATTCGCACCGACAGGCCAAGAAACTCCTCGAGGTGGCTCTGGACCGCGGCGATATCCGCTGCACCGGCCGGATCGCGCTCGCCCCGCGCCTTGCGCCGAGCGGGCGCCGCGCCCTTGCGCACCAGTTTCTCGACATCGCGCACCGACATGTGCCGCGACGCCGCCTGGCGGGCCAGCGTCTCGGCGTCGTCGGCGCCGATCAACGCCCGCGCATGCCCCATCGACAGTTCGCCGGCCTCGACCATGTCGAGCACTGGTTCGGGCAGCGCCAGCAGGCGCTGCAGGTTGGCGACGTGACTGCGGCTCTTGTCGACGAAGGCGGCGATTTCCGCCTGCGTCAGCCCATCGTCCTGGGCCAGCTTGTGATAAGCGCGCGCCTCCTCGACCGGGTTCAGGTCCTCGCGCTGAAGGTTCTCGATCAGGGCCAGTGCCGTCACTTCGCGCTCGTCGAGATCGCGGACCAAGGCCGGAATCTCGTGCAACTGGGCCTTTTGCGCCGCCCGCCAACGCCGCTCACCGGCCACCAGGCGGTAGCCGTCCTCGTGCCGCGTCACGATTACCGGCTGGATCATGCCGCGAGCGGCGATCGAAGCGGCAAGTTCCTCGAGCGCGGCCTCGTCGAAGCGGCGGCGCGGCTGGCCGGGGTGGGGCTTGATGCTGGCCACGGGAAGCTGGCGCAGGCCGCTTTCGTGCGAATCGGCCGGAATCTCGCCGCGCGGCACGACCAGCGGCTCTTCGCGCCGCGAATCGCCCAGCAACGCACCCAGTCCGCGCCCTAAAGCGGCCCGGCGGGCCGGGGCGGAGCCACCGGTGGGGGCGGTAACGACCTTTTCGTCGCTCATGCGGCCTTCCTTCGTTCGGGCAACCGGGCAATCAACTCACGCGCCAGCGACATGTAAGCGCGGCTGCCCGCGCAGGCGTGATCGTAGACAAGCGCCGGCAAACCGTGACTTGGCGCTTCGGACAAGCGCACGTTGCGCGGAATTGCGGTCTCGAACACCAGGTTGCCCAGACAGGCGCGAACGTCATCGGCAACCTGGTCGGTCAGGCGATTGCGCCGGTCGAACATCGTCAGCGCGATACCGACGATGCCGAGGTCAGGGTTGAAACGCTGTTGCACGCGCTCGACCGTCTGCAGCAGCTGGCTGAGGCCCTCCAGTGCGAAAAACTCGCACTGCAGCGGCACCATCAGCGTATCGGCGGCACTCAGCGCGTTAAGCGTCAGGAGCCCGAGCGAGGGAGGGCAGTCGATAAACGCGATATCGTGCGCAGTATCCTGCGCCAGCGCGCGCCGAAGCCGGTCCGTCCGCTGGTCGACATTGACCAGTTCGACTTCGGCTCCCGACAAGTCGACGGTGGCCGGAACGATATCGAGGCCCGGAATCGACGTCGGCACGATGCAGGAAGCCAGCGGCGCCTGGTCGACGAGAAGGTCGTAGGACGACGTTTCGCGACTGTGAGCAGGAATTCCGATTCCCGTCGAAGCGTTGCCCTGCGGATCGAGATCGATCAACAAGGTCCGCCACCCCGTAGCCGCCATTGCTGTCGCAATGTTGATGGCCGTGGTCGTCTTGCCGACACCGCCTTTCTGGTTGGCAATTGCGACGCGAATCACGCTTTTCCGCCCCTTTTCCCGCCTATTTGCCCGACCAGGATGCCGGCGTCAGGATCGGTGAACGACTGTTCCACGTGAAACATGTCTGCACTCGAACCTGCTGTCGCCAGTTCTTGCTGCGCCGAGCGCCCTTTCGGCAAGAGCCAAAGCGTTTCGCTGGTGGAAAAACGAGCCGCGACGTGAAGCGTTTTGAGCAACGGCGCGAACGCGCGCGCCGAGATCACATCGCATTGCATCGTCTCAAGACGCTCGACTCGACTTCCAAAGACGGTGACGTTTTCGAGCTTCAGAGCCAAGGCCGCACGCTGGAGCCAGTCGACGCGCAAGGGTCGCGACTCTACCAGGCCGACGGCCCAGTCCGGGCGGCAAGCGGCAACAACGAGCCCAGGGAATCCGGCGCCTGATCCCAAGTCCAGCCAGTGACCCGCTGTTTCACGTGAAACAAACCGCAAAAGCTGCGCTGAATCGGCAACGTGGCGCTGGAAAAGATGCGGTACCGTTCCCGCCGCGATGAGGTTCTGGGCGGCGTTTTCAGTGACGAGAAGTTCTGCCAACAGTTCCAGCCGGGACAGGGTTGCCGCGCCGAATTGTTCGGTTAGCCAGGCCTTCGCCTCGTCCTCGCTGCCGATCACGCCGCTGCCCGCCGTGCATGAACGAGAAGGGCAGCGAGCGCCGCCGGCGTTATGCCCGGAAGGCGTCCAGCTGCCGCCAACGTCGTGGGCCGTGCCGCCGAAAGGCGCTCGACCATCTCGCGAGACAAGCCAGGGGTGGCCGCGAAAGGAAAATCGTCGGACAAGGCCAAACTCTCGCTGGCGCGAAGATCGCGCAGCTCCGCGTCCTGCCGGGCCAGATAGGGGGCGTACGCTGCGTCTTCGGTCAATTCCTCGGTCAGGCCGGGATCGACATCGTCCGGCAACCAGGAGCCGAGCCTTTCGCGCTGAACATCCCCGAAGCGAAGCCATTCGCGAAGCGCCAATGTGCCCGTGTCGTCGCGCACCGTCATGCCGGCGGCGATCAGATCACGCGCCGGCACCGGGGTATCGAGCGCGTGATCCAGCCGCTCCCTGTCGGCCTCGCGCCTGTGCCACCACGCTTGCCGAACGGGCCCGACCAGTCCTGCGGCCATCGCAGCAGGGGCAAGCCGGCTGGCCGCGTTGTTGGCTCGCAAGCGCAACCGGTACTCGGCACGTGCCGTCAACATCCGGTACGGTTCGCTTACGCCCTGTAGCGTCAGGTCATCGACCATTACGCCGATGTAGCTGTTGGCGCGGTCGAACTGCATTGCACCGCGGCCAAGCGCGGCTGCAGCGGCGCCGGAACCGGCGACCAGCCCTTGCGCCGCGGCTTCTTCGTAGCCGGTCGTGCCGTTGATCTGCCCGGCGCACCACAGACCAGGGATTGCGCGCACTTCGAGACTGGGGCGCAAGGCGCGCGGATCGACGTGATCGTATTCGACCGCGTATCCCGGCACCACCATCTCCACTCTCTCAAGGCCGTCCATCGTGCGCAACATGGCGAGCTGGACGTCGGCGGGCAGTGACGTGCTGATGCCGTTGGGATAGACGAGGTGCGTATCCAGACCCTCGGGCTCGAGAAAGACCTGGTGGCCGTCCCGATCGGCGAACCGGTGGATCTTGTCCTCTATCGAAGGGCAATACCGCGGGCCGCGGGCGTCAATCGCGCCGCTGAACAGCGGCGATCGGTCGAGCGCGGCGCGGATGATATCGTGGCTCGCCGGATTGGAGCGCGTGATGGCGCAGGCAAGCTGCGGGTTTGTGCGCCCGCGGCTCAGGTCCGACATCGTCCAGGTATCCTCGTCCGATGGTTGCTCGTCGAGAACGGCCCAGTCGATGGTGCGACCGTCCAGGCGCGGCGGCGTCCCGGTCTTGAGCCGGGCGAGGGGAAGGGCGTCGCGAAGTTGCTCGGCAAGGCGCGTGGCTGCCTGTTCGCCGATCCTGCCGCCGACCATGCGTTCTTCACCGCGGAACAACGTACCGCCCAGGAACGTCCCGGTGCAGAGCACCACCTGCCGCGCTGGGATGAGCGATCCATCGGCCAGCGTCAGTCCCACGATCCGGCCACCATCGATGACCAGCGCCGCGGCCTCGCCCTCGATAACGGTCAGGCCGCTCTGGGCCGCGATCGCTTGCTGGACCGCCGTCTTGAACAGGCGCCTGTCGGCTTGCACGCGCGGTCCGCGCACCGCGCTGCCCTTGCTGCGATTCAACAGGCGATAATGGATCGCCGCCACATCGGCGGCACGGGCCATAATGCCATCGCAGGCATCGACCTCGCGCACCAGATGGCCTTTACCCAGACCGCCTATCGCCGGGTTGCAACTCATCGCGCCAATCGTTTCGCGCGAAAACGAGACGAGGGCCGTTCGGGCGCCGAGCCGCGCCGAAGCGGTGGCCGCTTCGACCCCGGCGTGGCCGCCGCCGATAACCAGGACATCGAAATCACTCATCGATGCGGCCCATACCCCAGGGTCCCGGAGCGTCAAAGTCCCCCGTGTTTCACGTGAAACACATGCCCTACTTGCCGATGCAGAAGCGGCCGAACAGCGTATCAAGCATGTCCTCGGTCGCCGTGCGTCCGATCAATCCGTCGAAGCCGATCCGCGCCACGCGCAGCTGCTCGGCAATGAGAAGGGGGTCGCGTTCGCAGGCCGCTTCGCACAGCGCGGCGCGGGCCATTTCCATTCGCCCCGCCTGCCGTGCGTTGAGCGCCGCTACACCCGGCCTGGGAAGTGTGGCCCGCGCTGCTTTTACGAGGTCTTGGCGCAGGCCGTCGATGCCAAGGCCTGTCACTGCCGAAACCGCGTGGCGCGGGGCGCTTTTCCCCGCGCCACCCCGGTCGGCCTGGGCAGCGATTTCCCAGGCACCGGGCGGTCCCTCACCCTCCGGACCCAGCCATAGGACGAGGTCCGCATCAGTCAGGGCGGCCCGCGCCCGCTCGATTCCGATCGCCTCGACCGGGTCACCCGCCTGGTCGCGCAGGCCCGCCGTGTCGAAAAAGCGAAACGGCACGCCCGACAGCGCGACCGGGCGCATCAGCACGTCGCGCGTCGTGCCGGGGATCGGCGTTGCGATCGCCGCGTCGTCCTCGACGAGGGCGTTGAAGAGGGTGGACTTGCCGGCATTGGGCGGCCCGGCGATCGCGACCTTGACGCCTTCACGCAAGCTTTCCGCGCGCGGGCGGGCCAACCATTCACCCAAATCCAGCTCAAGCGCGCCGATGGCCGCATAAAACGCCGGGTCGAGACCGGCGACGTCGCCCTCGTCATCGAAATCGAGCACCGCTTCGACGGCGGCCGAAAGCGACAGCACCTGCCCGCGCCAGTCCTCGACGGTGCGTGACAGCGCGCCTTCGGCAAGCGCGAGGGCCGAGCGGCGTTGCAAGTCGGTTTCGGCGGAGAGGAGGTCGGCCAGGCCTTCGGCCTCGGCCAGGTCGATTCTGCCGTTGGCGAAAGCGCGGCGGGTAAATTCCCCGGCTTCCGCCGCGCGAAGACCGGGCAGGGCGGCAAGGGCACTCAGCACGGCGGCAACCACCGCGCGGCCCCCATGGCAGTGCAGTTCCGCCAGGTCTTCGCCGGTCGCGTTGCCCGGGCCGGGTAGCCACAGGACCAGCGCCCGGTCGAGGAGGATGCCGGCGTCGTCGCGAAGGCTAGCCGAGACGGCGCGTCGAGGTGAGGGCAGGCGGCCAGCAACCGCCTCGAGCGCGGCCGCTGCCTGCGGGCCGCTGATGCGGATCAGCGCAATCGCTGCCGGCGGGCTGCCGCTGGACAGCGCGAAAATCGTGTCACGCATTGCCGCTGCACACGCCGGCCCGGCTGACCGGGCTCAGCCGTCCTTCTTCTTCGATCCCGCGGAAAAGGCGCCGCCGTTATCGACGAACTGCTGGAACAGCTTCATTCCCATCTGGCCCATCGGCGCCAGGCTCTTGGCGAAATCCTGTATCTGGTCGACGTTGGCGGCACCCTTCATCGCCTTGGTCACCGCGTCGATGTAAACGTCATTGGCCTTGGCGACGTCGGGCAGGCCCATGAACTGGCGCGCTTCTTCCGGCGTGCAATCGATCTCGACATGGACCTTCATCGCGCATCTCCTTTGCCGCGTTGGCCGCGGTGCTTACACAGGCCCCCGGCAAAGTCCACGTCACTTGCCGGAGGGACGGGCCGGCGGGTCAACCGACGCCGTAACTCTGGATCGCTGCGAGGATGGAGCCGATCCCGGCGCGCTCCTCTTCGGTGATTTCTGGCCGCCAGATCTCGAACAGCAGCACAACCCGCTCTTCGGGGCCGTCGTTGCGGGCCTCGTGCTCGATCGAATCGTCGAAGATCAGCGGCACGCCGTCGCTCCACGCCCGCGTCTCGCTACCGACGCGCAACGTGCAGGCGGGGGCAGTCCGGATCGGCACATGACAGATCAGGCGCGAATTGAGCATTCCGACGTGGGAGCCGATATGCGTTCCGGGCTTGAGCCGTGACCACAGCGCGTTTGGGGAGCGGCCTGGGATGCGGGGCATCGGTGCCAGCTCGAGCGCGGCCATGGTGACGGGGCAGCGCGCCGCTGCATCTTTGACGGGTTCGCCATCGCGCCAGAAATAGAACGCGCCCCAATCGGGCTTCTCAAGCAGCGGATTGTTGGGCGCGGGCCGGTTTTCGGGCCGTTCGACATAAGGCGCGAAGACATCCTCGCCGCCGGCCATGACGGCGGCCAGTTCCGCCTGCATCGCCGGTATCTTTTCGACGATCGAGCCCAGCCAGTCGAATTCCTCGACCTCGTAGAAACGGCGCTGGGGCAGGCAGGGCAGGTAGAACACGCTCGGCTGCTGGAAATAGAGCTGGCGTTCTCCGCGCATCAATTCGACCGCTTCCTGAACGCGCGGGGGCAGCGGCCCGATACTGGCGGCAAGGTGCGCGGCGAATTCGACCTGGGCGCGATCGATGGCGGCGCGGGCATGGTCGGCAAGCGGCGCCAGCGTCGGCGGCAGGCCTCCGAACGCCCCGTCCTGCGCAAGCGCGGCCTGGTAAAAACTGACCGCGGCCCTGAGGTCGCCGGCGCGCTCGCGCAGCATGCCTTTCAGGAGCAGGGCGCCGACATCGCGGCTGGCCGCTCCGAGCCGACGGTCGAGGGCCGCTTCGGCGGCCGGCAGATCGCCCGCCGCCAGTGCGGCCTGGGCCTGGAGCAGCGGATCGGCCGGGGAGGTCATGGCTCGCGTCTCGACCTCCCCGCCAGCATCTTACTGGTTCATCGTAGCGAAGAAGTCTTCGTTGGTCTTGGAATCCTTCATCTTGTCGAGGAGGAATTCCATCGCGTCGATCGTGCCCATCTGCATGAGGATACGGCGCAGGACCCACATCTTGGAGAGCTGGTCCTTGCCGACCAGCAGCTCTTCCTTGCGGGTGCCCGACTTGCCGACGTCGAGCGCCGGGAAGATGCGCTTGTCCGCCACCTTGCGGTCGAGGACGATTTCCGAGTTACCGGTACCCTTGAACTCTTCGAAGATGACTTCGTCCATGCGGCTGCCGGTATCGATCAGCGCGGTGGCGATGATCGACAGGCTGCCACCTTCCTCGATGTTGCGCGCCGCACCGAAGAAGCGCTTGGGACGCTGCAGCGCGTTGGCGTCGACACCGCCGGTAAGCACTTTGCCCGAGCTCGGCACGACGGTGTTGTAAGCGCGCCCAAGGCGCGTGATCGAATCGAGCAGGATCACGACGTCGCGCTTGTGCTCGACCAGGCGCTTGGCTTTTTCGATAACCATTTCAGCGACCTGGACGTGACGCGTGGCGGGTTCGTCGAAAGTCGAGGAAATGACCTCGCCCTTCACGCTGCGCTGCATGTCGGTCACTTCCTCGGGTCGTTCGTCGACCAGGAGGACAAGCAGGAAGACCTCGGGATGGTTGTCGGTGATCGCCTTGGCGATGTTCTGCAGCAGCACGGTCTTGCCGGTGCGCGGCGGCGCGACGATGAGCGCGCGCTGGCCCTTGCCCTGGGGCGAGATGATGTCGATCACGCGCGCCGACTTGTCCTTGACCGTCGGGTCGACGGTATCGAGGCTGAGCTTCGATTCCGGGTAAAGCGGGGTCAGGTTGTCGAAGTTCACGCGGTGACGGACCGCATCGGGATCGTCGAAGTTGACGCTGGTGAGCTTGGTCAGCGCGAAATAGCGTTCGCCGTCCTTGGGCGCGCGGATCTCGCCTTCGACGGTGTCGCCGGTGCGCAGACCCCATTTGCGGACCTGGTTGGGCGAAACGTAGATGTCGTCCGGCCCGGCGAGGTAGTTGGCCTCGGGGCTGCGCAGAAAGCCGAAGCCGTCCGACAGGACCTCGATCGTGCCGTGGCCGACGATTTCCTCGCCGTCTTCGGCGACCTCTTTGAGGATCGCGAACATAAGGTCCTGGCGGCGCAGCGTGGACGCTGCCTCGACGCCGAAGTCCTCGGCCATTTCAACCAGTTCGGCGGGGGTTTTCTTTTTCAGTTCTTTGAGGTGCATTTGCAGGTGTCCGATTGGGATGTGGCCGGCGGACCGATGGGCTTGGAGAAAGCAGGTCAGGCGGCCGCGCGTGCGGCCTGCCGGTGGGCACGGGAAATACGCGCCTCTGCGGGCGCGGTCAACGAAAGCTTAGAACGGCCTGACGATGACGAGGATGACGATCAACGCGGCGGCGATCCCGGGCACTTCGTTCAGCAGCCGCAGCCGCTTGCCCGCCAGCTTACGCTCACCCCTGGCAAGCGCGGCGGCGTAACCGGCCATCCAGATGTGGTACGCGCTCAACGCCAGGACAAGGGCCAGCTTGGCGTGAAACCAGCCTTGCTGGAACGCGCCGGTCGTCAGCGCCAACGACAGGCCGAGCACCCACACCACGACCAGCGACGGCCACAGGATGATCTTGAGCAGCTTGGCCTCACGCGTCGCCCAGAGCTTGTCCTCGGCAGATCCGGGCGCGCTTTCCTGGTGGTAGACGAAGAAGCGCGGCAGCATGAACAGCCCCGCCATCCAGAAGATCACGAAGATCACGTGGCCGGCCTTGAGCCAGAGGTAAGTCATCGCCAGGAACTCCATCGCGCCTGCATAGCCTATCGCCGCCAGCCGCGCACGACCCTGAGCAACGCCTCGACGTTTTCGATCGGGGTATGCTGGCCGATGCCGTGGCCCAGGTTGAAGACGTGCGGCCGGTCGGCAAAGGCATCGAGCACGCGCAGCGCCTGGCGCTCCAGCTCGGGCCCGCCGGCCAGCAGCAGCAACGGGTCGAGGTTGCCCTGGACCGGCATTCCGGCAGGCAGCGTGCGCGCGGCCCACGCCGGATCGATCGTTTCGTCGAGGCCGAGCGCGTCGGGCGCGACACCCTGCGCATAGGCGGAAAGCTTTTCGCCCGCGCCCTTGGGAAACCCGATCACCGGCACGCCCGGGCAGCGCGTACGCAGTGCCGCCACGATGGCGCCATTGGGCGCGATCACCCAGCGCTCGAACTCGGCCGGGGCAAGGCTGCCGGCCCAGCTGTCGAACAGTTGCACGGCTTCCGCGCCGGCCTCGATCTGGCCGACCAGGTAATCGGTGGTGACGCGCACGATGGCATCGATGATCGCCTGGAACGCCGCCGGATCGCGATAGGCCATCGCGCGGGTGTCGTGCTGGTCGCGGCTCCCTTCGCCGGCCACCATGTAAGTCGCCACTGTCCACGGGCTGCCGGCAAAGCCCAGCAAGGTGGTCTCAGGGCTCAGCGCCGCCTTCACGCGGGACACCGTCGCATAGATCGGAGAAAGCCGCTCTGGCACTGCCTGGAGGCTGTCCAGGGCATGGTCCACTAGCCGGGGCGACAAGTGCGGGCCTTCACCGCTGAGGAACTGCAGGTCCTGGCCCATCGCGTAAGGAACGATCAGGATGTCGGAAAACAGGATCGCACCGTCAAATCCGAACCGTCGCAGCGGCTGGATCGTGATCTCGGCGGCGGCCTCGGCGTCGTATACCAGCGCCAGGAAACCGCCCTTTTCGGCGCGCAGGCTCCGGTATTCGGGCAAGTAGCGCCCGGCCTGGCGCATCAGCCACACCGGCCGCCGGTCAGCATTCACACCGTTGAGCGTATCGAGGAGCAATCCGGCCATGCGCGCGCGTCTCTAATCTAAATAAAAGAGTCTTTTTGAAGGATTGATGGAGTCTGTTGGCCCTGTGGAAAGCGGGGACGGCGCGCCTCTGCCCGAAATGTCCGGGCGTGAACAGATCAAACCCGCGCTCCGACTCCGGACCCCGCCGCGTCAAGCAGGAGTTGTCCCCGCTGTCCCGGCGCTGTGGGAACAGCCGCGTTTGCCTGCCCGGGTGGCGGGAGGAATCGGCTGACAGCGGGCAGGAAACCCGGTGATTGCCTTGTCCCCGGATTGCTCCCGTGGTTTATGCCGCCATTCATCCACAGGGTCCGCATCGCCGCCAAATGCAACGCCAGCACCTTCACCTTTTGTCGGATTCGACCGGCGAGACGCTGGAAATGCTGGCCAAGGCCGCGCTCGCGCAGTTCGAGGGCGAGGACGTGGTACGCCATTTCTGGCCGATGGTCCGCTCGCAGCAGCACCTCGACCGCATCCTGGCCGAAATCGCCGCCAATCCCGGGCTCGTGCTATTCACGCTGGTCAACGACGAGACCCGTGCCCGGCTTGAGGACAAGTGCCGCGCGCTCGGCCTGCCGGTGGTCGCCGCGCTCGATGCCGTCACCGACGCGCTCGAAGGGCTTTTCGGCCGCGCGCCCAAGGCTCGTCCAGGTCGTCAGCACATGATGGACGAGGCCTATTTCGACCGGGTCGAGGCGATCCAGTTCACCATCGCGCACGATGACGGGATCGCCTGGGAGGACTGGGAAGAAGCCGATATCGTCCTGGCCGGCGTATCGCGCACATCGAAGACGCCCACGTCGATCTACCTCGCCAACCGCGGATACCGCGTCGCCAACATTCCGATCGTGGTGGAAAGCCCGCCGCCAGCGCTGCTGTTCGGGCTCAGGCATCCGCTTGTGGTCGGGCTGACCACGGCGGCCGACCGGTTGATCGCGGTGCGCCGCAATCGCCTGCTGTCGCTCAACCAGGCGCCCGAAACGGCCTATGTCGACGAGGAACGGGTTGCCCGCGAACTGCAGTACGCGCGGCGTATCTTCGCCGACAACGCCTGGCCGGTTATCGACGTCACCCGCCGTTCGATCGAGGAGACCGCCGCCGCGATCATCAACCTGATGAACGAGCGCGAGGCCAGCGAAGCCGCGAACGAGAACGCCTGATGTCGACCCGATGCTGATCCTCGCCAGCCGCAGCGCTTCGCGCCAGGCCATGCTGACCGCAGCCGGCATCGCTTTCGAGGCGCGCCCGGCCGACGTCGACGAACGCGCACTCGAAGCCACGCTGGCCGGTGCCGCGGCGCCGACCATAGCGCGCACGCTGGCCGAGGCGAAAGCGCTGGCGGTGCCGGAACCCGGCGCGCTGGTGCTGGGTTCGGATTCGCTGGTCGAGGTCGCCGGCCGGCGCTTTTCCAAGCCCCGCGACCGCGCCGAGGCGGCCGCGCACCTGCGCACCTTTTCGGGGCAGGCGATGACTCTGGCGAGCGGCGCGGCGCTGGCGCGGGACGGTCGCATTGTCTGGAGCCACGCGGAGATCGCGACGCTGACCGTGCGCGACCTCTCGGAGGGTTTCATCGAGCGCTATCTCGACGCCGAATGGCCGGCGGTGGCCGGATGCGTCGGCGTGTTCCGCATCGAGGCATTGGGTATCCAGCTGTTCGAACAGATCGAGGGCTGCCATTTCACCGTGCTCGGCATGCCGCTGCTGCCGGTACTGACGGCGCTGCGTGCCGAAGGAGCCTTGCCCGCATGAGCCAGCCCTATGCCGAGGTCGTCGGCGATCCGATCGCGCAGTCGAAAAGTCCAGCGATCCACTGCTTCTGGCTGGCGGCGCTGGGGATTGCGGCCGAGTACCGCGCTCACAGCGTCGCCGCCGGCGACCTCGGCGACTATTTCGCCGCGCGCCGTGCCGATCCGAACTGGCGCGGCTGCAACGTGACGATGCCGCACAAGCAGGCTGTGATCGCGCATCTCGACCGGCTCGATCCGCTGGCCGAACGGATCGGCGCGGTTAATACCGTGGTGCCCGAAGGCGGTGCGCTGGTGGGCTACAACACCGATGTTGCCGGTTTCCTCGAACCGCTGCAAGGCTGGCTGGGCAAGCGGCACTTGTACCGCATGGCGCGGGTGCTGGGCGCTGGCGGCGCCGCACGCGCCATCGTGGCGGGCCTGGCGGCGGAACGCGTCACGATCGTCCTCGCCGCGCGCGATCCCGCCAAGGCGGAAGCACTGCTGGCAGAGCTCGATCCCGGCGGCGAGCATCACGCCGTGGCGCTGTCGCACTTTGCCCCGCCCACCGACTTCGTCTTCGACGACCGCGCCGGCTGCTTCGACCTGATCGTCAACGCCAGCCCGCTAGGGATGCGCGGGCAGGATCCGCTGGCGTTCGACTTCACCCACGCGCCGCCCGGCGCGATCGCGTATGATATCGTGACCGATCCGGCCGACACCGCGTTCCTGAAGGCCGCACGTGCGCGCGGCATGCCGACGATCGACGGCCTGGCGATGCTGATCGGGCAAGCCGCCGCTGCATTCGAACGGTTTTTCGCCGCGCACCCGCCGCGCGATCGCGACGGCGAACTGCGCGCGCTGCTGGCACGATGAAGCGGCCGTTTGTCCTCGGCCTGACCGGCTCGATCGGGATGGGCAAGAGCGCGGTCGCGGAAATGTTCGCAGCGCGCGGCGTGCCCGTGTTCGATGCCGACGCCGCCGTGCACCAGCTTCAGGGTCCGGGCGGCGCGCTGCTGGCGGCGATCGAACGCGCCTTTCCCGGCACGACCGGCGCCGGCGGGGTCGACCGCGCCGCACTCGGCGCCGCGGTGTTCGGCGACCGCGACGCGCTCGCCAGGCTGGAGGTGATCGTCCACCCCGCCGTCGCTGTCATGCGCGAAGAATTTCTCGCCGCGCATGCCGCGGCGCCGCTGGTCGTCTTCGATATCCCGCTCCTGTACGAGAAGGGGGGCGGGCAGGGGCTCGACGCGGTGGCGGTGGTCTCCGCGCCGGCGGACACGCAGCGCGAGCGCGTGCTCGCCCGCCCCGGGATGACGCCCGAACGCTTTGCCCAGATCCTGGCGCTGCAGGTTCCCGATGCCGCCAAGCGCGCGCGCGCCGACTATGTTATCGACACCGGCACAAGCCTGGCCGAGACCGAGACGCAGGTGGCCGCGCTGATCGAGCGGCTGGTCGCCGGATAATCGCACGGCGGCGGCGCATCACCCCCTTGCCTTGCGCCCGCGTCAGGCAGATACCCGAACCCATGCGCGAAATCATTTTCGATACCGAGACCACCGGCCTCGATCCGCGCAGCGGCGACCGGATGGTCGAGATCGGCTGCATCGAGATGATCAACCGGGTGCCCACCGGCGCCGTGTTCCACGCCTACTTCCATCCCGATCGCGACATGCCCGCCGGCGCCGAGGCCGTCCACGGCTTGTCGATCGGGTTCCTGTCCGACAAGCCCCGCTTCCATGAGAAGGCGGCCGAGCTGCTCGAATTCCTTGGCGATGCCAAGCTGGTGGCACACAATGCCGGCTTCGACTTCGCCTTCCTCGACGCCGAACTGGCGATGTGCGGCCTCGATCCGGTCTGCCGCAGCCGCATGGTCGATACCGTGCAGCTGGCCCGCGTGCGCCATCCCGGCGCCAAGCTCAGCCTTGATGCGCTGTGCACGCGCTACGGGATCGACCGCAGCCACCGCACCCGCCACGGTGCGCTGCTCGATGCCGAACTGCTGGCACAAGTCTATGTAGAGCTGACCGGCGGCCGCCAGATCGGGCTGGGCCTCGCCGACGAGGTCGAGGCGCTGGTCGATTCGGTGGTCGAGACGGTCCGCAATCGCGTGTTCCGCCCGGCTCGCCCCCATTCCGCCAGCGCGGCGGAACTTGCCGCGCACTCGGCCTTTCTGGATACCATCAAGGAGCCGCTCTGGGCGACTTGACCGCGCGCCCCGATCCAAGCCGGCCGCAGCCAACGACAACAAGGAGTTTCGCCCCATGGACATTCGCGTATCCGGCCACCAGATCGCCACCGGTGAAGCGCTTCAGGCCCACGCCCAGGATCGCCTTGCCGCCACGGTGGAGAAATACTTCAGCCGGGCGCTGTCCTCGCAGGTTACCTTCAACAAGGCCCCCAACGGCGCGTTCCGCTGCGATATCGTCGCCCATGTCATGCAAGGGGTGATCATCAAGGCGGCGGGGCTGGCCCAGGACGCGCATCTCGCGCTCGACGATGCCATCGCCAAGGTCGACAAGCAGCTGCGCCGCTACAAGCGCCGCCTCACCGACCGGCATGAGCAGGTCAACCAGGCCCAGCGCGAGGAAGAAGCCGCCTATACCGTCTTTGCCGAACCTGACGGCGAGGATGTCGAGCCGACTTACGCGCCGCTGGTCATCGCAGAGACCCGCGTCGACGTGCCCGAAGCCACCGTTTCGGACGCGGTCATGATGCTGGACCTCAGGAATACCAACGCCTTGCTGTTCAAAAACGCTGGCACGGGCCGCCACAATATGGTGTACCGCCGCGGCGACGGGTCGATCGGCTGGGTTGAACCGTCCTGACGCGACCGCTATGGGCGCGCCGTTTTCCAGGCACGTGGAAGGGGCTTGGGAGCAGGGCATGGCCCCTCGCTCCCGGCGCCCCTTTTGGCGTGCGGTAAGGGGTCCACACGGACGATGACTGCCCTTTTCACGCTGCTTCCCGACGCCGTCTGCACCGTCAGTGCGGATCGCAAGTCGGCTATCCTCGACCAGCTCGCCCAGCGTTTCGCCGGCGTCTACGGGCTTGACCCGGTGCTCGTCCTCGAACGGATCGAGGAGCGTGAGAAGCTCGGCAGCACCGGGTTCGGGCGCGGTGTGGCGATACCCCATGCGCGCCTGCCGGGGCTGAACCGGCCGGTGGCGGCGTTCCTGCGCCTCGATCACGCGGTTGCCTTCGATGCCGCCGACGGGCTGCCGGTCGACCTGGTGTTCGGCCTGCTGTCGCCGGAACAGGCCGGCGCTGCGCACTTGCATGCGCTGGCCGCGATAAGCCGGATGATGCGCGACGAGCGGATGCACGTGGCGCTGAGCGAAGCCCCGGGAGCCGAGGCGCTTTACGCCCTGCTCGCCAATGTCATCGACCGCGACGCTGCCTGACGAACTGCACCAGGCGCCCGCCGCCGGGGCCCAGGGCCACTGGCGCGCGCTTGAATCGCTGTATGCCTCGGCGCCGATCAACCAGTTGTTCCGCTCGGCCCTGACCATCAGCGGAGAAGGACTGGCGCGGATCGCCTTCGATATCGAACCGGCGCACTTCCATGCCGCCGGCGCCGCGCACGGCACGATCTACTTCAAGATGCTTGACGATGCGGCGTTCTACGCCGCCAACACACTGGTGTCTGACCGCTTCCTGCTGACCACGGCATTCAACCTTCACTTCACCGCCCCGGTCAAGGCCGGGCGCGTCGTCGCAGAGGGCAGGTGGATCTCGGGACGGCGCCGCGTCTACGTGGCCGAGGCGCGGCTGGTCGACGCTCAGGGCGAGGAGATCGGCCGCGGCACCGGCACGTTCATGAAAAGCCGTATCCCACTGTCGGCCCTGCCCGGCTATGCGGTCGCCTCGGCGTCATGAGCGAACCCAGGCTCAGCCCCCGGTTCGAGATCGGTGCGCTGATTCGCCGCGCCGAAGTCGGTGGCGGATTCGCAGCCGTGCTTCATCGCGGCGACGACCAGGCGGGAACATTGTTGCTGTTAACCACGCAAAGGGGCGGCAATCCGCGCTTGTGGGAGCGGATGCCCGGTCTCGACGACACCCGCAGGTGGACCGAATTAACCATCCAAGGGCTTGAATCTAATGATGATTTCAGCCAATATTTGGCGCGTCGGCATGCTCAGGACCCCGATTTGTGGGTAATTGAACTGGACGTCGCTGACCCGGAACGGTTCATCGCAGAGTCGGGAACCGCCGTTTGACTCTTCGCAGCTGCGGTAACTAGGGGCGCGCACCTTTTGTGATTGTGCGCAGGCGGCACTGACGGACAAATCGGTCCGCAGCGCTGGCACGCAGACGGGGGGCAGCCGGCAGATTTTGCCGGACCACGTGTGAGGGGCGATGAAGCCCCGGTGGTCCGTCCAACCTGTTCAGGCTCGCCAACCGCCCAAGAAGACGGTCGAATGAGCCGCATTTTAAATCGCTCCGCTGCCATTGCAGTGGTCGCTACACTGATGACTACGCTTTTCAGCGCCACCGGTTCCGGCGCAATTGCCCAGACCCCGAACGCGGCTCAGCCCGTTCCGGTCGCGGCACCTCAGGAATCGACTCCGGATCTCCCCGTCGTTGCCGTTTCGACCCCGATCGTGCAGCCGCTCCCGGCCGCCGCGGACGAAGCCGCCGCCGATGACGATGACGCCCCGCGCGCCGCCAGCCTGGCCGCGCTGGTCGACCAGAACGACAATTCCACCGACCTTTCGCGCGAGCTCGAATGCCTCGCCGGCGCGGTCTATTTCGAATCGAAGAGCGAGCCGCTGGCCGGCCAGCTCGCCGTCGGCCGCGTGATCGTCGCGCGTTCGAAGTCGGGCCGCTTCCCCAATTCCTATTGCGGCGTCGTCTACCAGCGCTCGCAGTTCTCGTTCGTGCGCGGCGGCGGGATGCCGCCGATCAACCGTGCTTCGCGGCAGTGGAAGAACGCGGTCGCGATCGCCCGCATCGCCAACGAAGGCAGCTGGAAGAGCCCGGCCGAAGGCGCGCTCTATTTCCACGCCGCCCGCGTCTCGCCGGGCTGGCACCTGACGCGCGTCGCGCAGATCCAGAACCACGTCTTCTATCGCTGAGGACGCGTGCTAAGGCAGGGTCATGACCCTGCGAATAGCGACCTACAACGTCAACGGCATCAAGGCGCGCCTGCCGCGTCTTCTCGAGTGGCTCGAGGAGACGCAGCCGGCGGTCGCCTGCCTGCAAGAGATCAAGACGCAGGATGAGGGGTTTCCCGCCGCCGAGATCGAGGCGGCCGGTTATCGGGCGGTCTGGCACGGCCAGAAGAGCTTCAACGGAGTCGCCATCCTTGCGCGGGGGGAACAGCCGGTCGAGGTCGGGAGGGGCCTCGCCGGCGATCCCGACGATCTCCATTCGCGTTACCTCGAATGCGACGTCTTCGGCCTGCGCGTGGCCTGCATCTACTTGCCGAACGGCAACCCGGTGCCGGGGCCCAAGTTCGACTACAAGCTGACCTGGATGGACCGCCTGCGCACGCGCATGGCCCAGATCATGGCCGAGGAAGTGCCGGCGGTGATCACCGGCGATTATAACGTCATCCCCACCGATGCGGACGTCTGGTCGCCCGCCGCGATGGCGGCCGACGCCCTGATGCAGCCGCAATCGCGCGATGCCTGGTTCCGCCTGTTGGGCGACGGCTGGACCGACGCGCTGGGGCTGCACAATCCGCGCGGCGGGGTGTGGACGTTCTGGGATTACCAGGCTGGCGCCTGGCAGCGCGATCACGGCTTTCGCATCGACCACGCGCTGCTGTCGCCCGAGGCCGCCGACCGATTGGTCGCAAGCGGCGTCGACAAGGACTATCGCGGCCGCGAGCGCGCCAGCGACCACACGCCGGTCTGGGTGGAGTTGAGGTCCGTGTCAGGCTAGCGGCGGGGGCGGTCAGGCCCTGAGGGGCATAGCTGGCAGCCTGGCTGTCAGCGGATCAGCGCATCAAACCGCAAAGCTGGATCCGCAGCCGCATCCGGCGACGGCGTTGGGATTCTCGACCTTGAAGGCGGCGCCGCCCAGCGACTCGACGTAATCGACCGTGCAACCGGCGACGAGGTCGAGGCTGATCGGGTCCACCACCATGCGGGCACCGTCGCCCTCGACGACGGTATCGTCGGCGTCGGGCGCGTCAGCCAGCTCGAACCGGTACTGAAAGCCGGAACAGCCGCCGCCTTCGACCGCGAGACGCAGCAGCGGCGCCTTGCCCTGGCGCTGCGCGATCGCGGCAACGCGCGCGGCGGCAGACGGCGACAGGTTGAGCGTGGGGGTGTCCATGCCAGCGATGTAGGCGTCGCGGGCGGCGATTCCTAGAGCGCGGCGGCCTATGCCGACTGGATGTAGGACCGCATCGTCTCGGCCTCGTGCTGGATGTGATCCATGCGATGCTTGACCAGGTCGCCGATCGAAACGAACCCGACCAGCGCCTCCGCCTCGATCACCGGAAGGTGGCGAACACGCCGGCGCGTCATCAGTGACAGCGCCTCTAGCACCGGGGTCTGGCGCGTTACGGTGATCGCCGGGGCGGTCATCACCTCGTCGACCGTGCGGTCCAGCACTTCGGCGCCTTCCCTGGCGATGCAGTGGAGCAGATCGCGCTCGGAAAATATGCCGGCCACGCGCCCGTCCGCCATCACCGGCATCGCGCCGATGCGTTCGCGCGACAGGACGCCCACCGCGTCGCGGACGCTGGTACCGGCGGGGCAGTAATGCACGGCCCCGTCGGCGCGGTTGGCAAGGATCGTCGCAATCGTCATGGCCGCTCTCCCGTTTCTGGTTTCGTGTCCGGCTGACCGTGCCATTGTGCCATCAACGTGGCACGCTTGCCAGCCCGCGGACGCAGGCGCATGGACGGCGGGCCATGTCCCCGCCGCCTTCCCCGCTCGACGATCCCGACCAGGCCGCTTTCGCATGGCGGCGTTACAAGCGGCTGATGCTCTTCATGGCACTGGTTACGGCGCTGACGGTCGCCGCCGCGCTCGTGGTGCTGTATCGCACCGGCGCGCTGGTCTCGATCCACTTCATCATCGCGACCGGGCTGGGTATCGCCGCGGCGATGATGCTGATGGCGGCGCTGATGGGGCTGGTGTTCCTGTCCAACGGGACCGGCCACGACGATGCCGTCGCCGATTTCGAGGACACGCCCCGGCCCGGGCCGAAACCCCGGCCCAAGCCGTCTGAGCCCGAATACCGCGGCCCGCGCCCGCCGCGCTGATCAGGCGGGCGGGTGCAGGCGGTAGTCCTCGACCGGGACGCCGCCGACCAGGTGCTCCTGCAGGATGCGCTCCAGCACCGGCTCGGTCGCATTGCGGTACCAGACGCCGTCGGGATAGACGACCGCGACCGGACCCTGCAGGCAGACGCGCAGGCAGCTTGCCTTGGTGCGCAGGAAACCGGTGTGGCCGCCCAGGCCCAGTTCCCCCATGCGCCGCTTGAGGAATTTCCACGCCGCCACGCCGACGTCGCGCGGGGCGCACTTGTCCTCGTCCGGGTCGGCGCAGAGGAAGATATGCCGGACGGTCGCGAAGCCGCCGAGCTTCGCGAGCGAGTCCTCGGCCTCCGCGACCGTCCCGCGCTCTCTCACTGGCCCAGGTGCTCAGCCAGGAACGCGAATACGGTCTGGTACCATTGCTTGGAGTTATTCGGCTTCAGCACCCAGTGGTTCTCGTCCGGGAAGACCAGCAACTGGCTGGGCACGCCCTTGCGCTGCAGCGCGGTGTAGGCCGCCAGGCCCTGCGTGTAGGGGATGCGGAAATCCTTCTCGCTGGTGATCACCAGCATCGGGGTCTTCCAGCGCGCAACGTAGTTGACCGGGTTCCACTTCTCGAACGCGGCGGGATCCTCGTAATAGGTCTTGCCGCCGTGCTCCCACTCGTCGAACCACAGCTCCTCGGTCTCGTAAGCCATGGCGCGGGCGTCGAAGACGCCGTCGTGCTGGACCAGGCACTTGAACCGGTCGGGCCACATGCCCTCGATCCAGTTCATCATGTAGCCGCCGTAGGAGCCGCCCGCCGCGCAGGCGTTCGTGCCGTCGAGCTGGGCGTCGCGCTGGATGGCGGCGGCCAGACCTTTCTGCAAGTCTTCGAGCGGGGCACCGCCCCAGTCGTTGGAAACGGCATCGGTAAAGGCCTGGCCATAGCCGGTCGAACCGTGCGGATCGATCGTCACCACCGCATAGCGGTCGGCCGCGAAGGTGCGCGGATTCCAGCGCCACGACCAGCCATCGTTGAAGCTGCCCTGCGGGCCGCCGTGAACCAGCAGCAGCACCGGCAGCTTGCCGGTGGCGCCGGCCGGCTTGTGGATCATGCCCCAGACGGTGTCGCCGTGCGCGCCGGTGAAGCTGAGGCGCTGCGACACCAGCGGCGCCAGGCGCGCCAGCTGCGCGTCGTTGACGTGGCTGAGCTGGCGGAGCGCCTTGCCCTTCGCCAGGTAGACCGCTGCCGGCGATGCGACCGCGTCGCGCGTATACAGGAGCGCGCCGCCCGCCAGCGGCGTGATGTTGGAGATATGGCCTTCGGTCAGGCCCTTGGGCGCCAGCGCCAGCCGGGTCACCTTGCCGGTGGCCGGATCGACGCGGAAGGCGGGGTTGTCGAGCACGTCGCCGGCGGTGACGATCAGGCTTTTCGAATCGGGCGTCCACGCCAGCGAATCGACCGAACGGTCCCAGTCCCGGGTCAGCGCGCGGCGCGCCCCCGACTTGAGGTCGAGCAGCTGGACCACGAGGCGGTCGGCCTCGAAGCCGGGCCGCGCCATCGCCGTCCACGCCAGCCAGCGTCCATCAGGGGAGGCGGCCGGGTGCGCATCTGTGCCCTTGTTGGCTTCGGTCAGGTTATGGGGCGCACTGCCGTCCAGCGGGGCGTGCCAGATATCGAGGTTGGTCGACGTCGGCTCGTTACGATCGGCCTGGCGGGCGGTGAAATAGACGCTGCGCGAATCGGCGCTCCACGCGATCTCCTCGCCGCCGCCGAACGGCTTGGTCGGCGTGTCGCCGGTCAGGACCGCGGCGTCCGTCCCGTCGAGCGGCGTGCCCCCGTCGCTCAGCGAACCGTCGGGGCTGACCGTGAAGACGAACGCGCGGCTGTAAGTGCCGGGTGTCTCCCACTGGTCCCAATGCCGCACGAATCCGCTGCCATCCTTGTAGAGGCGGCCGGTGCCCGGGCCGGGCAGCGCGCCCTTGCCATCGTTGTCGCAGCCCAGTGTCGGGCAATCGCGCGCTGTGTCGCCCCACACCACCACTTTCGTGCCGTCGGGCGACAGCTTGAAGCCGGCGACGTCGGTGGGGAAGCTGCGCACCAGGACCGGGGCGGCGCCGGCCGCAAGGTCGAGGGTGTAGAGCTGGTCGGAGCCACTCCTGCCCGAGATGAACCACAACTTCTTGCCGTCGGGGCTGAAGGCGGCATCGTGTTCATTGGCGCCGGGCAGGTCGGCGATCCGCGCCGCGGCTCCGCCGCCGGCGGCGACGCGCCACAGCCCGGTCTCGCGCTTGTAAGTTGCGGGGTCGGTGTCGGTCTGCTGCCACACCACCCAGCGCCCGTCGGGCGACGCGATCGGCGCGGCGACCCGCTTGAGCGTCAGCAGGTCCTCCACCGACATCGCCGGGGTATCGGGCGCGGCGGCAAAGGCCGGGGCGGACAGAATGGCGGAGGCGGCGGCAGCCGCGAGCAGGATCGATTTCATGGGCCCCAGCCTAGCCCGAAGCGGCGACGGTTCGCTAGGTGCGCTTGCCGACGATGCGGGAAATTTCCGCCGCGACCATCCGCTCGACCAGTTGCGGCAGGTTGGCGTCGAGCCATTCGGCCAGCCGCGGGCGCAGCAGTTCGCGCGTCAGTTCTTCGAGCGAGGTCTCACCACTGCGGACGACTTGGGGCCGCACGCCGGGTTCGGTCAGGACCGCGAGTGCGGCCAGCGATTCACGCATCGCCGCGGTGGCGGCATCGTCGATCAGCGGCGCCCGCCGCGGTGCCGGCGCCTCGACCAGTTCGTCCGCCTCGGCCAGGTCGAGGACGTCGTCGGCCTCGTCCTCGAAAGCGGGTTCGGGCGCGGGTTCGGCCTCGGGCGCGCGGGCAAGGTCGGGCGCCGCTTCGGCGCGGACATGGTCGTCCATCGTGCGCAGCGGCGGCGGGGCGAACGCGGCGCGATTGTCGCGCGCGATCACCTTCTTGATCGATTCGAGGATTTCCTCGACCGAGGGTTCGCCTTCGTGTCGCATCGCTACCTTGGGCTCGCTACCGTGTCAGGACGGCGGAATGGACCCGTCCTGGGCCGGCGTGTCAACGGTACGGGTGGACTTCGCCACAGGATCGGGGTCCTTCGCCCAGTCCCAGATCTTGCCCTTGACCCGGTTGTAGTTGGTCATCGGATCATACAGCGGCCCGCCGTCGAGCCCGAGGTCGAGCGCGTCGGCCTTGCCCATCGTCGCCAGCAGGTTGAAGCCGGCGACGTAAGCGTTGCGCCGCGCCGTCACCAGCTGGACCTGGGCATTGAGCAGTTCCTGCTCGGCGTTGAGGATGTCGAGAATGGTGCGGTTGCCGACAGTATTCTCGGCCCGCACGCCCTCGAGGCTGAGCGTGGCGGCATCGACGCCGGTCTGCGACGAGGTGATGACGTCGTTGGCCGACTTCCACTGCGCGAACGCGGTGCGAACCCCGGCGACGATCTGGCGTTCGATCGCGATCTCGTTTTCCAGTGTCGCGCCCTCGCGCGCCTGGGCCTGGCGTTCCTGGGCGGCGGGCAGGCCGCCCTGGAAGATCGGGATCGTGGCACGCACGCCCGCGGTTGCCGCGGTGGAGCGCTGCGAGATCGAGCCGGGCGGGATCGACGGCCCGCCGAGCGAGCCGAGGTAATCCGAATAGTCCGCGCCGGTGAAGACGCTGACCCGGGGCAGGCGACCGGCGCCCGCGACATTGGTATCGTACCCGGCCGCGCGCGAGCGCTGGCGCGCCGCCTCGAGGTCCGGATTGCTTTCCAGCGCGGTCTGCACCGCCTCTTCCGCGGTCGCGGGCAGGCCGGGCAGCGGCGGCGGCGGCTGCAGGTTCACCGGCGGCTTGCCGACGACCTGGATATAGCGTTCGCGCGCTGCGATCAGGTTCGATTCGGCGGTGCGCGTCTGGCTGCGCGCAACCGCGAGCCGCGCGCCCGACTGGGCAACGTCGGTGCGGGTCAGGTCGCCGATCTGGAAGCGGTCACGGGTGGCCTGCAGGTTGACGTCGAGGACCTGGATGTTCGAGCGGTTGAGGCCGACGATCGCCTGCCCCAGGATCACGTCCATGTAAGCCGCGACGACCTGGGTGAAGACGTCCGATTCGGTGCCGCGCAGGTCCTGCTGGCCCGCCTTGACGCGGGTTTCGGCGGCGCGGATCGAGTTCTTGATCGCGCCCCCGGCAAAGATCGGCACCGACACGTCGACGCCGGCGGAAAACGCCCGGTCGGGCGAGACCGAGGAATCCGAACTCTTCTTGACGAACTCGGTGTAGGCGGCAGTGCCCGCGATCGACGGAAGCTGCGCCGAACGTGCGATCGGCACGCCCTCGTCCACCGCGCGCTGCTGGGCGCGTGCGGCTTCGAGCTGCGGATTGGTGCGATAGGCCAGCTCCAGCGCCTGGCGCAGGTCGTCGGCGCGCAGCGGCGAGGCGGCCAGCATCGCGGCGCCGGCCATCAAGGCCAGCCGTTTGGTTCGCAAGGCGCCCATTGTCAGAAGCTCCACCCCTTCGGCGCCGCCAGGGCCGCCAGCACCGGCATCCCGATTTCCGCCAGCGGCAGCAGCGCCACCGATCCCGCCACCTTGCGCCCCACGGCCAGGCGCGTCACCCCGCGCTCGACCAGCCCGGTCACCATCCGGCCGCCGTCGACCAGCTGTGTGGCGAGCGGCGTGGGGACAACCTCCAGCGCGCCGTCGACCAGCACAAGGTCGTACACGCCCTTGCCTTTCCGGGTCGCGGCGGTCGGGGCATCGATGGCATCGCAGGCAGCGCCCATCGCGCGCACCAGCGCCGGCAGGTAATCGCTGCCGCCGGTCACCACGAGGACGCGGTCGGTGGGGGCGATGCGCGCCTCCACCAGCATCCGGCCCTGCACCAGCGGGGCGGCGAGAGCGCCGTTTTCGAGCGGGATCGCGCGGTCGATATAGGCATGGCCGCGCGCGGCGGCGGGCACGTAATCCTCACGCGGGACGCGGTCCATCGCGGTCAGGACGGCGGGATCGTTGACCTCGCTGACGCGCAGCTGGCTGTCGATCATCGCGCGGCGCGCGCGGGCGTAATCCTCGGCCGGCGCTGGCATCGCGGTCATGGCAGGGGCAGCAGTCATCGTGAACCTTTCGCCGGGCGACGATATGCCGGGCTGTATTGCATACATAATACAGTCATGCAATCGCCTTGCTCTTAAGCCAAGCCCCCGCACCCGCCAAGCGACTTTGCACGTGCAGCATGGGCGCGGCTTGCATGGCAATGCTGCCTTTGACGCGGGCGCGCGCCGGCGCCTATGGGCCAATCCACGTGAAGCCGGGAGCATTCGATGAACGACATGGTGGCGATCCGCGAACAGGACCTCATCGATACTGTGGCCGATGCGCTGCAGTTCATCAGCTACTATCACCCGATGGACTACATCCGCGCGCTGGGTGAAGCCTACAAGGCCGAGCAGGGGCCAGCGGCCAGGGACGCGATCGCGCAGATCCTCACCAACAGCAGGATGTGCGCCGAAGGGCACCGCCCGATCTGCCAGGACACCGGCATCGTCAACGTCTTCATCGCCTGGGGGCAGGACTGCCGCCTGGTCGCCGCCGACCCGCGGACCTCGCTGCAGGAGATCGTCGACGAAGGCGTGCGGCGGGCCTACCTCAACCCCGAGAACCGGCTGCGCGGCTCGATCCTGGCCGATCCCGCCTTCACCCGCCGCAACACCAAGGACAACACGCCCTGCGTGCTGCACGTCACGATGGTGCCGGGAAATACCGTTTCGATCGACGTTGCCGCCAAGGGCGGCGGCAGCGAGAACAAGTCCAAGTTCAAGATGATGAACCCGAGCGACAACATCGTCGACTGGGTGCTGGAAATGCTGCCGCAGATGGGTGCCGGTTGGTGCCCGCCGGGAATGCTCGGCATCGGCATCGGCGGCACGGCCGAGCATTGCATGCTGCTGGCCAAGCAAAGCCTGATGGAACCGATCGACATGGCCCAGCTCAAGGCGCGCGGTCCGCAGACCGACATCGAGAGGCTCCGTGTCGAGATCTTCGACAAGGTCAACGCGCTGGGCATCGGTGCGCAGGGCCTCGGCGGCCTTTCCACCATCCTCGACGTCAAGATCCTCGACTGGCCGTGCCACGCCGCGGGCAAGCCGGTGGCGATGATCCCCAATTGCGCCGCGACCCGCCACGCCCATGTCACCATGGACGGTTCGGGCCCGGCCTTCCTGGAAACCCCCAAGCTCGACGAGTGGCCCGACGTTCACTGGACGCCCGACAAGGCGGCCAAGCGCGTCGACCTCGATCACCTGACCCGCGAGGAGGTTGCCGGCTGGCAGGCGGGCGACCGGCTGCTGCTCAACGGCAAGATGCTGACCGGGCGCGATGCCGCGCACAAGCGCATCCAGGACATGCTGGCAAAGGGCGAAGAGCTGCCCGTCGAATTCGCCGGCCGCGCAATCTACTACGTCGGCCCGGTGGACCCGGTCATGGGCGAGGTCGTCGGCCCGGCCGGCCCGACTACCGCGACGCGGATGGACAAGTTCACCGACATGATGCTCGACCTCGGGCTGCTGGCGATGATCGGCAAGGCCGAACGTGGCCAGGGCGCGGTCAAGGTCATCCAGGAGCACGGCGTCGCCTACCTGATGGCGGTCGGCGGCGCGGCCTACCTGGTGGCGCGCGCAATCCGCGAATCGAAGGTAGTCGCGTTCGCGGACCTGGGCATGGAGGCGATCTACGAGTTCACGGTCGAAGACATGCCGGTGACGGTCGCGGTCGATGCGCGCGGCACCAACGTCCACACGCTGGCCCCGGCGCAGTGGCGCAAGAAGATCGCCGAGGAAGGCCTGCTGCCTGCCGGCTGACGCGCCCTTGGTCGGCACAGGTGATACGCCTGCCGAAGCGGCGGTGCGCTCGGTGCCGGCCGTCGCTAGCGCCGTGATCGTGCCCCCTGCCGTCTCTGCCGCGCCGCGCTTGTCCCCGCGCCTTGTCCTCGCCTCGATCGCCGGGGTGTGGCTGTTCTATTTCGTGCTGGCGACCGTCCGCTCGTCGATGGTCGGATTCGAATCGTCGCTGCCGATGATGGGGCGCCGACTGGCGGTGACGGCGGCGGCAATGGCGGTGACGGTGCCGTTCTGGCCCCTGCTGGCGGCGATGCGCGCGCGGCCGCTGTGGGCGCGAGCGGCGGTGGTCCTGGCGCTGGCGCTGCCCGCCTCGATCGCGATCGCCGCGATCAACCAGTGGGTGTTCTCCGATATCGAGGCGCAGGCGTTCGAGAGGCTCGGCGACAGCAAGGGCATCAAGATCCACCGCGACGAATCGGGCAACCTGCTCGTCGATGTACCGGACCGCACCAAGGCGGACGCTTCCGGCGCTGCGCCGACCGCGGCGATCGGCGGCCTGCCGGTCCCGTTCAGTGACCGCATCAGCCAGATCGCCGACCTGGCGCTGGGGCGCTACTTCATCCTGCTGACCTGGGCGGCGCTGTACCTTGCCTTCGTCAGCGCCGAGCAGGCCCGCGCGGCCGAACGCCGGGCCGGCGAATCGCAGCGCGCCGCCAAGGCCGCCGAGCTGCGCTCGCTGCGCTACCAGGTGAACCCGCACTTCCTTTTCAACACGCTCAACTCGCTGTCGGCGCTGGTGATGACGGGGAAGGCGCAAGCCGCCGAAAAGATGATCGACACGCTGTCGAATTTCTACCGCCGGAGCTTGTCGGAAGACCCCACCGCCGACGTTTCGCTGGCAGAGGAAATCCGCCTGCAGCGCTTGTACCTCGAGATCGAGACCGTGCGCTTTCCCGAACGGTTGCGCACGCGTTTCCAGGTTCCCGAAGAGCTGGCGGGTGCGCATGTACCCGGCATGATCCTGCAGCCGCTGGTGGAAAACTCGGTCAAGTACGCGGTGGCGACAACGCGCGCGCCGGTGACGCTCACGATCTCGGCGGAAGAGGAATACGGCCGGCTGGTGCTGACCGTGACCGATAATGGGCCCGGCGCCGCCGCCCCGGTCGCGCGGGGAACCGGGATCGGCCTTGCCAACGTGCGCGACCGGTTGGTGGCCCGCTTCGGCGATGCCGCCAGCGTCGCCAGCGGGCCGGCGCAGGATGGCGGCTGGCGCACGGTGATCCGCCTGCCGCTGGTGACGGGCGCAGACTAAAACGGACGAAAGGGGGACGAGGGCGATGGCCGACCACGCAAGTTTGCGAACGCTGATCGTCGATGACGAGCCGCTGGCGGTGCAGCGCCTGCAGATGGTCTGCGCCGCGGTCGGGGGAATCGAGGTGGTCGGAACCGCGCTCGACGGCGCCGCCGGGCTGCGCGAAGCGGGGCGGCTGTCGCCCGACCTCGTCCTGCTCGACATGACCATGCCCGAGGCCGACGGCCTGACCGTGGCGCGCGCGCTCGCCGGCGGGGACAACCCGCCCGCGGTCATCTTCGTCACCGCGCATGACAGCTTCGCGGTCGAAGCCTTCGACCTCGACGCGGTCGACTACGTGCTCAAGCCCGTCAATGCCGAGCGGCTGGGCCGCGCGGTGGCCCGCGTCGCCGCGCGCCGCCAAGGCGGGTCCGACAAGCCGGCCGAACCCGGGCTGACCGAGTTCTGGGTCCCCTACCGATCCGAACTGCTGCGGATCGCCGCTGCCGACGTCGACCGGATCGCCGCCGAGCGGGACTACGTGCGGCTCCACGTGGGCGAGCGCAGCTACCTGCTGCTCCAGACCGTGACCGGCCTCGAGGAACGGCTCGACCCCAGGCAGTTCATTCGCCTGCACCGCTCCACCATCGTGCGCCGCGACCGCATCACCGGCCTGCGCCACGATGGGCTGGGGGTGTGGTCGGCCGAACTGGCGGACGGCAGCGCGGTGCGGATCGGGCGGACTTACCTGGCCAAGGCCAAGGCAATGGCCGGGCGCTAGACCGGGGCCGCGCCCAGTCGCGTGACGCCCGCCGGTCCGGCGACGTAGGCCGCGTCGATTTCACCAACGAACAGTCCGTGCCCCAGCACGCCGGGGATCGCCTGCAGCGCGGCGGCCAGCGAAGCCGGGTCACCCAGATCGCCGAAGCGGCAGTCTAGGATCAGTCCGTCCTGGTCGCTGCGCCACGGCTTGCCGCCATCGCGCCGCAGCACGGGCGTTGCCCCCAGCGCCGCGATCGCCGCGGCGGCGGCGGTGCGTGCGAACGGCAGCACTTCGACCGGAACCGGCGCCGCCCCCAGTTTCTCGACTCGTTTCGAGACGTCGCACACCGCGATCATGCGGCGGGCCGCGCGGCCGACGATCTTTTCGCGCAGCAGCGCCCCGCCGCGCCCCTTGATCGCGCGCAGCGCTGCATCGATCTCGTCGACCCCGTCGATGGCGAGGTCGATCTGTGCCAGGTCCGCCATGTCCGCCACCACCACGCCTTGGGCGGCGGCCAGGCGCGCGGTCGCCATCGATGTCGCCACGGTGCGGACCCGCAGCCCGGCGCGCACACGCGCGGCCAGCCCGGCGATGACGAAGGCGGCGGTGCTCCCTGTGCCCAGGCCGACGATCATCCCGGGCGCGACCTCATCCAGCGCGGCCTCGGCGGCGGCCCGCTTCAACGCGGCGGCAGGATCGGCGTCGCTCATCCTGCGCAGGTTAGCCGATGGCTGGTCTGCGCGACAGCGCGCTGTAGTGTGGGCGGGACGGAGCAGGGGGTGGCAATGACGATTGAGCAGCAGGCGGCGGACCCGGGCGTTCCGTGTGAGCGGATTTCGACCGCGTCGATGGTCATCGCCGGGCTGTCGACGGTGATCGAATGGTACGATTTCACGCTCTACCTCTACCTCGTCACCGTGTTGTCGCGGGTATTCTTCGGCACGGGCGGCGGCTCGCTGTCGATCACGCTGGCGGCTTTTGCGCTCGCCTACCTGATGCGCCCGCTCGGCGCGTTCGTGTTCGGACACATGGGCGACCGCCACGGCCGCCGCCTGACGATGCTGGCCTCGATGGCGCTGATGACGCTGGCGATGCTGGCCACCGCGCTGCTGCCGACGCGCGACCAGATCGGGCCGGCAGCGGGGGCGCTGCTGATCGCGCTGCGCTGCGTGATGGCGTTTGCGGTGGGCGGCGAATACACCGGCGTCGTCGCTTACCTGATCGAAGGCGCACCGCCGGGCCGGCGCGGCCTGATCACCTCGCTGGCGGCGGCGGCAAGCGAGATCGGCGGGCTGCTGGCGGCGGGGATCGGGGCGTTGGTGCTGGCCGCGCTGGACGCCGCCGCGGTGTCGAACTGGGGCTGGCGCTTGCCGTTCTTCTTCGGCGCGGCGATGGCGGCGGCGGTGCTGCTGGCCCGGCTGCGGCTGGACGAATCGCCCGAGTTCGAGCGTCAGCGCCGCGTCGGTAGCGTGCCGCGCCGGCCTGCACTTCACGCGCTGCGCGACAACCGCGCGGGGATCGCGCGCGGCTTCGCGATCTCGGCGCTGGGATCGATCAGCTATTACGTCGGCATTACCTACGTCCCCGCCTTCCTGGTTGCCACCCGCGCGATGACCGAAGCGGACGCGCTGGGCCTGGCGACGATCGCGGCAGTGGTCGTGATCGCGGTCACGCCGCTGGTCGGCCACGTATCGGACCGGGTCGGGCGCCGGCCGGTGCTGCTGGGGGTGACGCTGCTGTGTGCGCTGATGCCGGTTTCGCTGTTCGCGGCGATGGCGGGATCGGGCTTTGCCGGGGCGCTGGCGGGCGCGATCGCGCTGGCGGCGCTGGGCGGGGCGTTCAGCGCGGTTGGCGCGGTGGCCACGGCGGAACTGCTGGCGGGCGAGGGGCGGCTCAGCGGCCTGGCCATCGGCGCCACCGGCGCCACGGCGCTGTTCGGGGGGCTTACGCCGTTCCTGGCCCAGATCTGGATCGAGCGCACCGGCCTGGCCATCGTGCCCGGCGTGATGATCGCGGTGGTCGCGCTCGCGGTTGCGCCGGTGCTGTGGCTGATGCCGGAAACCCGCCCACGCCGCTGACTTCCTTGTGAAAAAAATCGGCCCGGTTCGGCAAGGGGACCGAACCGGGCCGCGCCGGCGTCAGTCGCTACGCCGGTTCAGTTGCGCCCGGGCCTGCGCGCGGGCATCGGATTCGCAGCGCAGCCGCATGGCGTTTTCGCCGGCGACGGTGCCGGTCGTCATCATCGTGGCACAGACCTGCCGCGCCGCCTGGTCGATCCGGCGGTCGAGCGCGGCCTTGCCCGCGCCGCTGCTCAGGTCGAGGTCGTCGTAGCGCAGCGTCGCCACGTTGCTTTCCGACGCCAGCGCCGGGACGGTCGACGCCAGCAGCATCGCGGCAGCCGCCAAACTGGAACATGCTTTCATGGGTTGTCTCCTCGGAGTGCCCCCGACGCTGGCCATCCGGCGTCGCTGACGACCGATTACAAAAGTAATCTGTATTTTCGAAGCAAGCATCGATCGAGGTGCGCCGGGCGCCGTCGGAGCGCGCCGGCGTGCCGGCGAACGACATGGCGATGGCGTTCGTCGGCGCAGCGGTTAGGGTGCGGGAATGGGCCTGCTGTTCGCTTTCCTGCTGGGGATCGGCAATTTCGCCGTTCACAAGGCCGTGCTGGAAAGCGGCCACCCGCTGCTGGGCACGGTTTCGTGGTACGGGCAGTCGCTTGGCGGACGGGTCAGTTTCGGGGTCGAGTTCCTGATGCTCTTCGGCACGATGCTGATGATCGCCCAGGGCACTGCCGGGTGGGCGTGGTTCTACGGCGCCTACAGCGTCATGAACGCGCTGGCAGCCTGGCTTATCCTGTCGCGCCGCGCGTGACCGCGGGGAACTTTGCCGGCGGCCCGGCGCTATTGCGCGCATGAGCACCGGGGACGGTCCGTGGCTGGTTTTGAACCAGGCCAGCGGCAGCAATGACGATGATGCCAACCGCGACTTGATCGAGCGGCTTGGCTGCGCCGGAATGGCGCCCGCGCGTGTCGTCGACTGTGCCCAGGACGATCTGCCGACCCGCTCCGCGCTTAAGGGAGCGGGGGTGGACCTGGTCGTCTGCCATACCGGCGACGGCACCCTCAATGCCCTCCTTACCGGGCTGGAGGACTGGGCGGGGGCCGTGCTGGTCCTGCCCGGCGGCACCACCAACCTGCTGTCCAAGGCGCTTCACGGCGACCGGACCAGTGCGGAGATCGTAGCCGATCTCGATTCGATGCGCCGCACGCGCCGCACCTGCATCCGCAGCGATGCAGGCACCGCGCTGATCGAAGTCGTCGCCGGACCCGGCGCGACCTGGAGCGACGTGCGCGAAGGCCTGCGCGAGGGCGACCTGACCGCTACCGCCACCCGGGCAGTCGAGGCGGCGCGCCAGAGCACCTCGGGACCGATGGTTGCGGTGGCCGAGCCTGCGCTGGGCCGGCCCGACGGCTATTCGGGCGTGCGCATGGTGCCCGAGGCGGACGGGATCGTGGCCGCGGGCTACGGCGCCGAAGGCATCGGCGATTACCTCAAGCAAGGCGTCGCCCTGCTCCGCCGCGACTTCCGCGAGGGGCCCCATGACGAGCTGGGCCGCCATCCCGAACTCGTCTGCCGCTCGGTCGATGGCAGCGGCATCGAACTCATGCTCGACGGCGAACGGGCCAGCGGCGCGGCGCAGATCCGCTTTTCGCTTGATTCGCTGCGGGTCGATCTGCTGTCGGGGCGTTGATGGCCTATCCCCTTACGCTCTTTCATATCAGCGACCTTCACTTCGGGCTGGAGGATCCCCGCGCGCTCGACTTCTTCAAGGCCGAGCTTGCGCGCGAGAAACCCGCCGCCGTTCTGATCACCGGCGACCTGACGATGCGCGCGCGGCACCGCGAATTTCGCGCCGCCTGTGCCTGGGTGTCGTCGCTGGACGTTCCGGTCACGGTTGAGGTCGGCAACCACGACATGCCGTACTTCAACCTGATCGAACGCTTCGTCGATCCCTATCGCCGCTTCCGCGCGATCGAGAGCTTGCTGGAAAAGGCGCTGCATCTGCCCGGTCTCGCGGTCATCCCGCTCAAGACGGTGACCCGGGCGCAGTGGCGCTTCCCCTGGTCTAACGGTTGGGTGACCCGCCAGGCGCTCGACGAATGCTGCGCCGCACTGGACCGGCTGCCGGCGGGAACGCGCGCGATAGTGACCGCGCACCACCCGCTGACCGAGCGCGATCCGCGCGGCAAGCTGCTGACCATCAACGGGAACTCCGCGATGGAGGCGCTGGCGAAGCGCGGCGTGTTCGCGATCCTGACCGGGCACGTCCACGACGCCTTCGATATCGACCAGCCGACCCCGGCGGGCCGTCTGCGGATGATCGGCGCGGGCACGCTGTCCAAGCGGATTCGATCGACCCCGCCCAGCTTCAACGTGCTGCGCGTGGGCGATGACGGCATCGATGTCGACGTCCGCAACCTGACCGACGTGCCGACCGCGGCGATGCAGATCGGCCAGGTTCCCGAAAACGCGCTGCCGCCGCGCCAGCCGGAAGACCCGGTCGCCCCCGTCGGCCACGTCCCGGCCGAGGATCCGCCGGTCCACTGATCGTAGCGGTTCGCAACCCCAAATGAAAACGGGCGGCCCCGAAGGACCGCCCGTTCCAATACCGCCGTCGCGGTAAACTGAAATCAGCGCTTGCTGAACTGGAAGCTGCGGCGAGCCTTGGCGCGGCCGTACTTCTTACGCTCGACCACGCGGCTGTCGCGGGTGAGGAAGCCGGCGGCCTTGACCGCGGTGCGCAGGTTCGGTTCGAACTTGGACAGCGCCTGGGCGATGCCGTGCTTGACCGCGCCGGCCTGGCCCGAAAGCCCGCCGCCCTTGACGGTGCAGACGACATCGTACTGGCCGGCGCGATCGGCAACCTGGAACGGCTGGTCGATCACGAGGCGCAGCGTCGGACGCGCGAAGTAGGTTTCCTGGTCACGGCCGTTGACCGTGATCTTGCCGGTGCCGGGCTTGAGCCAGACGCGGGCGACCGCGTCCTTGCGGCGGCCGGTGGCATAAGCACGGCCCTGCGCGTCGATTTCCTTCTCGCGCAGGATCGCCGGCGTCGACGGCGGCGGAGGCGGCGGCGGGGCGGCCTCTTCGGCGCCGTCAGCCGCGTCGGTGCCGGCATCGGCGGCAGCGTCGGCTGCGACCGGGGCGGCCGCCGCGTCGGCGGTCAGGGTCTTGAGGTCGGCCAGGTCGCTCACCGAGGTGTTGGCGGAGCTGGCGGCGGTGTTCTGATCGGTGTCGGCCATGGCTTACGCACCCACCTTGTTCTTGCGGTTCATCGAAGCGACGTCGAGCGCCTGCGGCTGGGTGCCGGCATGCGGATGCTCGGTGCCGTTGTAGAGGTGCAGCGCGCGCATCTGCGCCCGGCCCAGCGGGCCGCGCGGGATCATGCGCTCGACAGCCTTCTCGATCACGCGCTCGGGAAAGCGGCCGTCGAGGATCTTGTCGGCGGTCACCGCCTTGATGCCGCCGGCATACCCGGTGTGCTTGTAATAGGTCTTCTGCTTGAGCTTGTTGCCCGTGAAGCGGACCTTGTCGGCGTTGACGACGACGACGTGGTCACCGCAATCGACGTGGGGAGTGAAGCTCGGCTTGTGCTTGCCGCGCAGGAGATCGGCGATCACCACCGCGAGGCGGCCAACGACCAGACCTTCGGCATCAATCAGATGCCACTTCTTTTCCACCTCGGCCGGCTTGATCGACCGGGTGGTCTTGCTGAGCGCCTTCATGGCTGCAATCCCTTTGATATTGTGCGCGCACTGGAGTCGATCTCCGGCGCGGGACGCGGCCCTTTCGTGGATCGGGCGCTTCAAGTCAAGCTTTTCGGCGGCTTTGCGGAGAGGTAAAATAATACCGCACGCCGTCTAGAGCATCTCGAACGTCCACCGCTCGCGGTTGACCCGCGTGGTTGCGCCAAGGCGGGTGCTGACCCGGCGCTCGACCGCGGTGGGGACGCCGCAGGGCATCGCCGCGCCGGCCTCGATCGTTACGACGACGTTGCCCGAGCCGCCGTCCGGCAGCGCCACTGGGTGCGATTCCGCTCGCTCGCCCGGCCTGGCCCTGAACAAGTCGTCGGGCCAGCGATTGAGCGCGCCGCTGCCGCCCACCGCATCGACGAAGGCGATACCCTCGCGCGCGGCGGCGGGGTTCGGCGCGCGCGCGGCGATCACCGCGTGCGCCGCGGCGACGCCCTCCCGGCGGGCACCGGAGCCGCCGGCAGGCGGCCCGGACACGATCCGGCCCCCTGCGTCGAGGCGGAGCGGAAACAGGCTGCTTTCGTCGCGGGCGCGTTCGACTTGGGCCAGCATGGCGATCTGCGCCGGCGCATCGACGTCGACGCCGATCTGCCGGCCGCGCACGGCATAGCCCGAACCGTCGCGCTCGATTTCGATCCGGAAGCGGCGGGAAACCCTTATTTCGCGTCCGTCCGCCAGCGCGCGCCAGACGGTCCGGGTCAGGACCATCGGGTGGCCGGTCGGCGCGAAACCTTGCGTCGGGGCTGCCGCGCCCACCGGGATAGCCAGTCCGGCCAACATCGTCAGGCCGCACAGCAGGGCGGCGCGCGGGCTCACCGCCGCTGGCCCGCGGCGTGCGCGCCCCAGGTCGTGGCCGCTACCAGCAGCGCGCCGACCAGTTGGTGCGCCACCGCCAGCCACAGTGCGATCCCGCTCATCACCGTCGCGATGCCGAGCAGGATCTGGGTGCCGAAGGCGGCGTGAATGGCGATGCTCGCGCGCCGGTCGCCCCCCTGCTTCACCCGTCGCGCCAGCACGACCAGGACGGCCACCACCACCCAGGCCCACCAGCGATGGACGAAGTGGAGCAGGAACGGGTCGTAGGCGAACGCGTGCAGGGCGCCTTGCGACCAGTCGATCCCGTCGGGCACCAGTGCGCCGTTCATCAGCGGCCAGTCGGCGGCGACGTGGCCGGCGCGCAGGCCGGCCACGAACGCGCCCAGGAGCACCTGGACCGCCAGCACCGCCAGCGCGGCGACGCCGATCCTTCGCAGCCGCGCCGGCGGGCGCCCGTCCCGCAGCGCCAGGAGGTCCAGCGCCGTCCACACCACCCCGGCCAGCGTCACCAGCGCCGTCAGCAAGTGCAGCGCCAGGCGGAAATGGCTGACCCGCACGTCGTTGACGATGCCCGATTCCACCATCCACCAGCCGATCGCACCCTGCAGGCCGACCAGCGCCACCAGCGCCAGCAGCCGCGGCAGGTAGCCCGCGGGAATGCGGCGCCGCCACGCGAAGGCGGCGATCACGGCCACCAGCGCCAGCCCGATCGCGCGGGCCAGCAGGCGATGCACCCATTCCCAGAAGAATATCGTCTTGTAAGTCGCCAGGGTCATCCCGGCCGGTCCGTTGACCTGGGTGAACTGCGGGGTCTGGCGATAGGCGTCGAATTCGGCCTGCCACTGCGCCTGGTTCAGCGGCGGCAGCGCGCCTGCCACCGGCTTCCACTCGGTGATCGACACGCCCGATTCGGTCAGCCGCGTAATCCCGCCGACCGCGACGATGGCGACGATCAGCGCCGCCACGACCAGCAGCCAGCGCGCCAGCGCGGCGGGCCGTGACCGGCCAGCATCCGCGGATGTGACAATATCTCTCATAGCGGCGGCAGTCCTGCGTCGCCGCGCGACGAATCGCAAGCTTCGCGTGGACGAGCCGAGCCCGCGGCCCTTGCGCAATGTTACATCGTATCATACATCGCGACCCGCAATGCCCGCAGCCTTTCCATCGATTCGCGGCCGGCTCGACCAGGCCGGCGTCCTCATTTCGGGGCTTTGCGCCGTGCATTGCCTGCTCAGCATCGTGCTGGTCGGCGTGCTGGGCCTCGGCGGGCAGGTCCTCCTTAGCCCGTGGATTCACCGCGTCGGACTGGGCGCGGCCATCGTCGTCGGGCTGTTCACGCTGGCGCTCGGCGCCGTCCGCCACGCCCGTTACGACAACTTGCGGCTGGGCGCGGTCGGCCTGGGGCTGATGGGCGGCGCGCTGACGGTCGATCACGGCCTGGTCGAGGCCGGACTGACCGTGCTGGGCGTCACGCTGGTCGCGCTGGCGCATATCCGCAACTTGCGCCGCCGCGCCTGAACGCTATCTCGCGGGGCATGACAGCCTCCCTCATTGCCCTCACCGTCAACGGCGAACCGCGCCGCGCCCCCGCCGGCACCGTTGCCGACCTGGTCCGCCACCTCGGCCTCGACCCTGCAAAGGTCGCGGTCGAGCGCAACGGCGCCATTGCCCCGCGCTCGGCGCTGGCGGCGGTCGCGATCGCCGAGGGCGACGTGCTCGAGATCGTCCATTTCGTCGGCGGCGGCGACGCGGCGGAAGCGCCCGCCGATACCTGGACCGTGGCCGGCCGCACTTTTCGTTCGCGCCTGATCGTGGGGACCGGCAAATATGCCGATTTCGCCCAGAACGCCGCGGCGGTGGAGGCATCGGGGGCCGATATCGTCACCGTCGCGGTCCGCAGGGTCAACGTATCCGATCCCAAGGCGCCGATGCTGACCGACTTCATCGACCCGAAAAAGGTCACCTACCTTCCCAACACCGCCGGCTGCTTTACAGCTGACGAGGCCATCCGCACCTTGCGCCTGGCGCGCGAGGCGGGCGGCTGGGACCTGGTCAAGCTGGAAGTGCTGGGCGAGGCGCGCACGCTCTACCCCGACATGCGCGAGACGCTGAAGGCAACCGAGGTGCTGGCGCGCGAAGGCTTTGCGCCGATGGTCTACTGCGTCGACGATCCGATCGCGGCCAGGCAGCTCGAAGACGCCGGCGCGGTCGCGATCATGCCGCTGGGCGCCCCGATCGGCTCGGGCCTGGGCATCCAGAACCGGGTGACGATCCGCCTGATCGTGGAAGGCGCCAGCGTCCCCGTGCTGGTCGATGCGGGCGTCGGCACCGCCAGCGATGCGGCGGTGGCCATGGAACTGGGCTGCGACGGCGTGCTGATGAACACCGCCATTGCCGAGGCGAAGGATCCGATCCGCATGGCCGGCGCGATGAAACTGGCGGTCGAGGCCGGCCGCCACGCCTACCTGTCGGGCCGGATGGCGACGCGCCGATATGCCGATCCCAGCAGCCCGCTGGCCGGCCTGATCTGACGGGTTCGCGGCCGCGGTCATCGCTTACGGGCCGTTAACCATCGCCTGCCATGGTGACTCTCGCACACGGGGGCACCGATTCCATGGCCGAGACTGCGACCACATCGCTGACGATTGCCGAACTGCGCGAATTCGCCAGCTTTTCGGGCGCCGAGCAGCGCTACATCAAGCGCAGCCTCGACGTCGGGCTGGGGCGGCAGGACGCGTTCAAGGCCTGGGCGCGCGATGCCGCCGAACGCGCCTCGATCCGCAGCCAGTACTGCGCCTACCAGGACCTCAAGGTGCTGCGCGGCAACGTGCCGTCGCAGCATGCACTCGGCCCGCTCGAGGCGTTCCTGGGCAAGCTCATCCGCGTTGCCGCGTTCGACCTGGCGCAGGGCCGGATCGAAAGCTTTTCCGCCTTCCGCTTCCTCTATGAACGCCTGCTCGGCGCCGACGCGCGCCCGTTCCTGCCGAGCGCCTTCTGCGCCGCCGCGGCGCTGCCGCAGATCCGTCCCGCCGCGCGCAAGCTGCTGCTCCAGTCGATCAGCGAGGCCGCCGCCACCGCGCCGGGCTGGTCGGCGCGCGAGCCGGCGTTCTATCCCGAATGGATCGAGGCCGAGGCAGCCTGACTTGCCCCGCGCCCCGCGCCGGAATAGCCGGCGTGGCAGGCAACCGGGGAATCGACTTATGAAAGCGCGCTGGCTCATCCTTGTCGCGGCAATCGTGCTGCTGGCTGCCGGCGTGTTCGCCGCCGCGCCCTACCGCGCCGCCCACAACCTGCAGGCCGCCGCGCAGGCCGGCGACCGTGACCGGCTCGACGCCGCGGTCGATTTCCCTGCCGTGCGCGACAACCTCAAGAGCGATCTGGGCGCGGCGCTGACGCGCTCGCTGGCAAGCGATCCTCAGCTCAAGGATAATCCCTTCGCCGGGATCGCGGCGCTGATCGTGCCCGCCGTGGTCGATCGCGGCGTCGATGCCTACGTGACACCCGCCGCGATCGCCGCGCTGGCGAAGGGCCAGAAGCCCGCCGCAGCGGCCCCCGCTGCTCCGGCGCCGGCGGGAGGCGCTCCGGCTCGTCCCGCGCCGGCCGCAACGGCCGCGCCGCGGATCAAGGCGCATTACGACTGGCTCAGCCTGGACCGTTTCCGCGTGCGTATCGAAAACGCCGCCACCCCGGCGCCCGGCCCGGCGTTCCTGTTCGAACGGCGCGGCCTGATCACCTGGAAGCTGGTGCGGATCGAGCTGCCGGCCGACCTCCTGCAGGCACCCGCGAAAGCGCGTCAGCCCTTGTAAAGCGCGTCCAGCCGCGCGCCGTATCGCTCCTTCAGCTTGTGGCGGCGGATCTTGAGGCTCGGGGTCATTTCCTCGTTGTCGATGGCGAAAGGTTCGTCCGCGAAGGCGAACTGGCGGACCTTTTCGGTCACCGACAGCTCGGCGTTGACGCGGTCGATCGCGCTGCGCACCGCCGCGCGGAAAGCCGGCAGCGCCTGCAGCGCGACGATGTCGAAACGCTCGTCCTCGCGCTTGGCCCAATCGCAGGCCCACTCGGCATCGGGCACGATCAGCCCGACCAGGTAAGGACGCTTGTCGCCCGCCACCATCGCCTGGCCGATTTCGGGCTGCAGCGTCAGCATTCCTTCGACCTTCTGGGGACTGACGTTGTCGCCCTTGTCGTTGACGATCATGTCCTTCTTGCGGTCGGTAATGACGATCCGCCCGCGCTCGTCGAGATGGCCGATGTCGCCGGTGTGCAGCCAGGCGCCTTTTTCCGGCTCGGCCGGGTCGGGCTGCAGCGCGCGGCGCGTGTCGGCCTCGCCCCGCCAGTACCCGGTCATCACCAGCTCGCCGCGGACCAGGATCTCGCCGTCGTCGGCGATCCGGACCTCCACCCCGTCGAGCGGCGGGCCGACGGTGTCCATCTTGATCCCGGCGCGGGGGCGGTTGCAGCTGATCACCGGGCCGGCCTCGGTCTGGCCGTAGCCTTGCAGCATCGTCAGCCCCATCGCGTCGAAGAACTGGCCCACTTCGGGGTTGAGCGGCGCCCCGCCCGATACCATCGCCTTGATCCGGCCGCCGAAGCGCGCGCGGATCTTGGGGCGCAGCAGCTTTTCGATGATAAGGTCGGCGGGCCGGTCGCGCAGGCGCTTCCTGGGCTGGGCTGCGATGTCTAGCGCCCGCTCCATCAGGTAGTTGGCGACCTTGCCCTGCTTCTCGACCTGCTTGATGATGCGCGTGCGCAGCACCTCGAACAGGCGCGGGACCACGACCATGATGGTCGGCCGCACTTCCTCGATATTGGCGGCGAGCTTTTCCAGTCCTTCCGAATAGTAGATCTGCGCGCCGGCACCGATCGGCAGGAACTGGCCGCCAGTATGCTCGTAAGCGTGGCTGAGCGGCAGGAACGACAGGAACACCTCGTCGTCGATTCCGAAGTCCTCGTCCAGGATGCGCGCTGCGCCGCGCACATTGGCCAGGATCGCGCGGTGCGGCTGGCATACCCCGCGCGGGGCCCCGCCGGTGCCGCTGGTATAGATGATGCAGGCCAGGTCCTCGCGCCCGATCGCGGCCACGCGGGCATCGACCGCCGCGCGTGCGGACCGTGCGTCACCCGCCACCAGGTCGTCCCACAAGTGGCTGGCGGCATGGCCAAGCTGCGGGGTCTTGAACGGCGCCATCATCACCAGGTGCTCTACCTGGCCGCTGCGCAGGACCGCCGGCAGCAGCGCCTTGCCCAGCTTGGCGTCGGAGACGATCACCGCCCGGGCGCCGGAATTTTCCAGGACGTGCAGGTGATCGCGCTCGGTGTTGGTGGTGTAGGCCGGCACGGTCACGCAGCCCGCCGCCATGATCGCCAGGTCGGCGATGCACCACTCGGGCCGGTTCTCGCTCACCAGCAGCACGCGGTCGCCCGGTTCCAGCCCCAGCGCCCGCAGCGATTCCGCCAGCAGGCAGACGCGGCGCGCGGTCTCGGCCCAGCTGATCGGCTGCCAGGCGCCGGCGTTTTTCGCCCACAGGAACGGGGCCTCGCCCTTGGCATCGGCGCGGCGCAGGAACAGCTGGACGAGGTTGTCCAGCGTGCCAAGTTCTTCGGTATTCAAGCGCTCTCAGCCCCTTCGTCGATCGCCGTCTGCCGCGGCCCGGCCAGCCTAAGGCGGCGGTACCCTAGCGGCAAGTCATTCGGCGACGGCGCGTCCTTCGCTGCGCGGATCGGCGGCGCCGACCAGCCTGCCGCCGACGACTTCGATCGCGTTGGCCTTGAGCGGCAGCTCGCGCGGCATGACCTTGTGACCGAGCTGGGTCAGCGCGGGGATCAGCGCCTCGAGCCGCGAACCCTTTTCGACGAAGACGGTATCGCCGGTCGGCGCGAACAGCACCGGCAGGTCGATCGCGGCCTGCGCGCTGAGGTTCCAGTCGATCACGCCGATGATCGCGCGCAGCACTTGCGCGGGGATCGTCGCGCCCCCGGCCGCGCCCACCGCCAGCCGCAGCGCGCCGTCGGGGCCATAGACCAGCGTCGGCGCCATCGAGCTGCGCGGGCGCTTGCCCGGGCCCGGCCGGTTGGCGACCGGCACGCCGCCAACGGTCGGCGCCATGTCGAAATCGGTCAGCTCGTTGTTGAGGTAATAGCCGCCCGCCATCATCCCCGAACCGAACGGGCTTTCGATGGTCGATGTATACGTCACGACATTGCCCGCCCGGTCCACCGTGACGAAGTGCGAGGTGCCGTTTTCGACTTGTGCCGGGGCCGGGGCATACGCGGTCTTCGCGCCGGGCGGGGTGCCGGCATCGACCGCCGGGATCGTGCGGGCCGGATCGATCAGCGCCGATCGCGATGCCAGGTAGCCCTTGTCGACCAGCCCGGCGACGGGAACGCTCTCGAAATCGGCGTCGGCCAGGTACTTGGCGCGGTCGGCATAGGCGAGCCGCATCGATTCGGCGATCAGGTGCCAGGCGACCGGCGAATCCGGGCCCAGCTTGCCGATGTCGAACCGCTCCAGCGCGCCCAGCGTCGCCAGCACGGTAGTCGCGCCCGAGGACGGCGGTCCCATCCCGCAGATGCGATAGCCGCGGTAGGTGCCGCAGACCGCGTCGCGCGGCTTGGCGACGTAGCTGGCGATGTCGGCCTGGGTCATCGACGACGGATTGATCGGGGCCGACCGCGCCGCGGCGGCCACAGCGGCCGCGTTGGCGCCGGCATAGAACGCCGGGCGTCCCCCGCTGGCGAGCTTTTCCAGCGTCGCGGCCAGCGCGGTGTTGACGATGCGCGTGCCAACCGGACGGGGATTGCCATCCGCGCCATAGAACAGCGCCTTGCCCGCCGGGGTGAAGGCAGCCGTGTTGCTGCTGGTCTTGAGCATGCCGTAAAGCCGGGGCGTAACCTCGAACCCGTTCTTCGCCAGCGCGATCGCGGGGGCGAACAGCGCCTTCCACGCCAGCTTGCCGTGGGCGGCGTGGGCGCGCGCCGCCAGCGCCAGGTTGCCGGGCACGCCGATGCTGGTGCCGCCGGGCACCGCCTCGGCAAAGGTCAGGACCTTCCCGTCCTTAACGAACCAGTCCTGCGTCGCGGAGGCGGGCGCCGTTTCGCGGCCGTCGATCGTGCTGACATGGCCGGCGGCATCGGCGGTCACGTAGAACCCGCCGCCGCCGATGCCCGAGCTTTGCGGTTCGACCACGGTCAGCGCCAGCATCGTGGCGATCGCGGCATCGGTGGCGCTGCCGCCCTGGCGCAGCATCGCCGCGCCGGCATCGGCGGCGCGCGGATCGGCCGCGCTGACCATGCCATCGGGATAGAGCGCCGGCGCGCTCGACGCCGGTTGCGGTGCCTGGGCGGGAACGGCGGCGCAGGCCCCGGCAAGCAGCGGGGCGGCCATCATGGCGAAGGTTCGGGCGGCTAGGAGGCGAATTTTCATCGCCGCAACTGCTATTCGCTTCCCACCGCCTCGGCAAGGCAAGCGAACCCGTCCCGTTTCATCAGCGCCTCCAGCCGGTGCACGATGCGGCGCGGCAGCCCCGGTCCTTCATAGACCAGCGCGCTGTAAAGCTGCACCAGGCTGGCCCCGGCGCGGATGCGCGCCCAGGCCTGCTCGGCGCTGGCGATCCCGCCCACGCCCACCAGCGGCAGCGCACCACCGGTTTCGCGGCGGAAGGCGCGCAGCCGGGCCAGCGCCAGGTCGTGCAGCGGCGCGCCCGAAAGTCCGCCGCTTTCGCCGGCGTAGGCTGAGCGCAGCGCGGGGCGCGAAATGGTGGTGTTGGACACGATCAGCGCCCCCAGCCGCTTGTCCACGGCGATGCGCGCGATGGCGGCGACGTCGGCCGGCTCGAGGTCGGGGGCGACTTTAAGGAAAACCGGCGGGCCGGCGGCCCCGCGCGCGTCCAGCACCGCGTCGAGCAGTGCCGCCAGCGCGCCCTCGTCCTGCAGCGCGCGCAGGCCCGGCGTATTCGGGCTGCTGATGTTGACCGCCAGGTAGCTTGCCAGCGGTGCCATCAGCCGCGTCATCGCCGCATAGTCGGCGACGCGATCGGGTGAATCCTTGTTGGCGCCGATGTTGATGCCCACCACGCCGGGCCGGTCCGCGCGCGCCCCCAGCCGCGCCCGCGCCGCCGCGCCGCCGCCGTTGTTGAATCCCATGCGGTTGATCACCGCGCGGTCCTCCACCAGGCGGAACAGGCGCGGTTTCGGATTGCCCGCCTGCGGCAGCGGCGTGATCGAGCCGACCTCGACGAAACCAAATCCCAGACCCAGCAGCGCGTCTGGCGCCTCGCCGTCCTTGTCGTAACCGGCGGCCAGCCCCAGCGGATTGGGAAAACGCAGCCCGGCCACCGCGCTCGCCAGCGGTCCGGCCGCGGCCGGCGCGCGGTGCGGCACGGCCTTCAGCGCCGCCAGCGACAGACCGTGCGCCCGCTCGGGATCGAGCGCGAACAACAGCGGCCTCAGCAGCGGATAGAGCATGGCCGCCGCGCCTATCGGGCACCTTGCGCCCTGTCCACCGCCAGCGACTGCATCCGATCCGGCGGTATCGCCGCGGCGGATGGCGAATCCATACAATCTTTCAGGCGCGCCCGGACTTATTGACGCTCCTGCGACCCGAAGGGTGCCGACGCCGCAAGGCGCACCGGTGCCCCTCTAAACTTGATTGAGGCAGTTGGCGCAGCGCGCCGGCTGCCTCTCTTTTCGTGCGGTTTGCTTGACCTGCCGAGCCGGCGCGGCATTTTTCGCGGGCATCAGGGGGCTGGTAGCAAATGGTCGCAGGCACAGTCGCGGCATGAGCGGTTTGGCGCCCGACGCCGCAAGCGTTCGCGACCGGCCGCTGACCAGCCAGGCGCTGTTCCAGCTCGATTATGTCGCGCCGACGCCGGCAACGCTGCCGTTCGTCACTACGTTTTTCCGCACCCGCTGCGACGAGGCGGATATCGTCGACATCCAGCCGGCGTCGGTGGGCGTGCTGGCGGTGTTCGTGCGCGGCACGGGCGCGGTCCATTTTGCCGACGGGCGCTCGATGCCCAGCCACAAGGTCGTGCTGGGCACGCCGATGCGCGCCGCGGCGGGCATAGCGATCAAGGGGCCGTGGCATACCTTCGGCGCGGCGCTGAGCCCGGCCGGCTGGGCCTGCCTGACCGGCATGGATGCCGCGCGTCACAGCGATTCGATGTACGATGCCGCCGCGATTCACCCGGCCTTCGCCGAACTGGGGGACGCGGTCGGCGCGGTGTTCGACACCGCCAGTGCCGAAGATCTCGCGTTGCTATTCGAACGCGCGATGCTGGCGGTGGCGCGGCCGCTGCCGGCCGGGCACGACCGCCTGATCGCCGCGGTAAAGGACTGGCTCGGCGCCTCGCTGTCGCCCCCGCTCGACGATCTCTATGCGCGCAGCGGATTTTCGCCGCGCCAGACCCAGCGGCTGGTGCTGCGCTATTACGGGCTCGCGCCCAAGGCGCTGGCGCGCAAGTACCGCGCGCTGCGCGCTGCCGCGCTGCTGGTCGATCCCAACCTGCCCGACGCGGCGGTGCCCGCGATCGCCGGCCATTTCTACGACCAGAGCCACATGATCCGCGAGATCCGCCTGTTCGCAGGGCGCACCCCTGCGCGGCTGGGCGACGGCGACCAGCCGTACCTGTCGGCGCTGCTCGACCACCGCAGCTGGAGCGGCGGGCGCCCCCGCGTGGCGCCGATCCCGGACGACCTCAACGCCTGATCTTGCGGAACCGCGCAGCCGCGCCTAGCTAATCGGAGCGATTCGCTCCGATTACAGGAACCAGCCCCCGTGCGCCTTTCCAGCATGGCCGATTATGCCGTCGTCACGATGTCCGCCGCCGCGCGGCATTGCGGGCACGCGCGCGTGTCGGCCGCCCAGCTGGCAGAGGAAACCGGCCTTCCCGCGCCCACGGTGCAGAAGCTTGTCAGCCGGCTGACCGCGGCGGGCCTGCTGCGTTCCACCCGCGGCGCGGGCGGCGGGCTGAAGCTGGCGCGCCCGGCGGCGGCGATCAGCCTCGCCGACATCGTCGAGGCGGTCGAAGGCCCGATCGCGCTGACGGCCTGCGTCGATCACGGCCGCCACGATTGCGAGCTGGAGGGCGCGTGCAGCGTGCGGCCCCACTGGGCCATCGTCAACGACACGCTGCGCGGCGCGCTGGCCGGCGTTTCCCTCACTCGCCTGGCAGGACATTCGGCATGAACGAGACAGTCCAGATCAAGGACGCCGCCGCGCGCGAAGCCGCTGCGAAAGTCGCCGATTACGAACACGGCTGGTCGAGCGATATCGAGCAGGAATACGGCCCCAAGGGGCTGAACGAAGACACCGTCCGCTATATCTCGGCCAAGAAGGACGAGCCGGAATGGATGCTGGACTGGCGGCTCAAGGCCTACCGCCACTGGCTGACGATGCCGATGCCCGACTGGGCCAAGCTCAACGTGCCGCCGATCGATTACCAGGACGCCTATTACTGGGCCGCGCCCAAGGCCAAGCCCAAGCTCGGCAGCCTTGACGAGGTCGATCCCGAAATCCTGCGCGTTTACGAAAAGCTGGGCATTCCGCTGGCGGAGCAGGAAGTGCTCGCGGGGGTGGAAGGCGCGCGCCGGGTCGCGGTGGACGCGGTGTTCGATTCGGTCTCGGTCGCCACCACCTTCCGCAAGGAGCTGGAAGCCGCCGGCGTCATCTTCCGTTCGATCTCCGAGGCGATCCGCGAATACCCCGAGCAGGTGAAGCGCTGGCTCGGCAAGGTCGTGCCGATGCACGACAATTACTTCGCGGCCTTGAACTGCGCGGTCTTTTCCGACGGCACCTTCGTCTACATTCCCGAAGGCGTACGCTGCCCGATGGAGCTTTCCACCTATTTCCGCATCAATGCCGAGAATACCGGCCAGTTCGAACGCACGCTGATCGTCGCCGACAAGGGCAGCTACGTCTCCTACCTGGAAGGCTGCACCGCGCCGATGCGCGATGAAAACCAGCTCCACGCCGCGGTGGTCGAACTCGTCGCGCTCGACGATGCCGAGATCAAGTATTCGACCGTGCAGAACTGGTACCCCGGCGATGCCCAGGGCAAGGGCGGGATCTACAACTTCGTCACCAAGCGCGCGCTGTGCCAGGGCAAGCGCAGCAAGGTGAGCTGGACCCAGGTCGAGACCGGCAGCGCGATCACCTGGAAGTACCCCTCGTGTGTCCTCAACGGCGAGGATTCGGTCGGCGAGTTCTACTCGGTCGCGGTCACCAACAATTACCAGCAGGCCGATACCGGCACCAAGATGATCCACAACGGCAAGGGCAGCCGCTCGACCATCGTGTCCAAGGGCATCAGCGCCGGCCACAGCCAGAACACCTATCGCGGGCTGGTGCGCGTAGCCCCGCAGGCCGACGGCGTGCGCAACTTCACCCAGTGCGATTCGCTGCTGCTGGGCAAGGAGTGCGGCGCGCACACCGTGCCTTATATCGAAGTCCGCAACCCCGGCGCCCAGATCGAGCACGAGGCCACCACCAGCAAGATCAGCGACGACCAGCTGTTCTACGCCATGCAGCGCGGGCTGGGCACCGAAGAGGCCGTGGCGCTGATCGTCAACGGCTTCGCCAAGGAAGTTCTGCAGCAACTCCCGATGGAGTTCGCGGTCGAGGCGCAGAAGCTGCTCGGAATCAGTTTGGAAGGAAGCGTAGGGTGACCGAACGCAAGACCCTCGGCATCGCCGCGCCTGCCGCGGACGAACCCGTCGGCATCCGCAAGAAGGGCCGCGGGTGGGAAATCGACGAGAAGCGGCTCGACGCGCTGCATGAGCGCGCCCGCGAGATGCGGCGCCATCCAACCCCGGCGCAGGACGCGCTGGTGGCGGCGCTCAAGGATGTCGAAACCGGCGGCTACAGCTTCAAGCGGCAGGACGTGATCGGATCGGCGATCGTCGATTTCGCCTGCAAGCCGCTGATGCTGATCGTGGAATTCGACGGCGACGAGGACGCCGATTTCGCCCCCACGCGCGATCGCAGCCTGGTCGAAGTCGGCTACCGCATCGAGCGTCTGAACGCGGCCGACGTCCTGGCCGATCCGGCCGCCGCAGCCGCGCGTGTGTCCGAAGTGATGCGCGAACGCTGGCATGAACGCAAAGAGCGCGCCCGTGCGGCCCGGCCCGCCAGAACGGACACGCGCCCCGCACCCCGCAGTTATCGAGACCGCTAAGAGATGCTCACTGTCACCGACCTCCACGCTTCCGTTGCCGACAAGCCCATCCTCAAGGGCCTGTCGCTGACCGTGAACGCGGGCGAAATTCACGCCATCATGGGCCCCAACGGCGCCGGCAAGTCGACGCTGGGCTACACCCTCGGCGGGCGGCCGGGCTACGAAGTGACCGGAGGCAGCGCCACCTTCACCGGCCAGAACCTGTTCGCGCTCGAACCGCACGAGCGCGCTGCCGCCGGGCTGTTCCTGGGCTTCCAGTACCCGGTCGAGATCCCCGGCGTGTCGTTCGTGCAGTTCCTGCGCGAAAGCCTCAATTCGCAGCGCAAGGCGCGCGGCGAGGCGCCGCTGACGGGCGGCGAGTTCCTCAAGCTGGCGCGCGAGAAGGCCGCGCTGCTGAGCCTCGACATGGACATGCTCAAGCGGCCGGTGAACGTCGGCTTTTCGGGCGGGGAGAAGAAGCGCGCCGAGATGGTCCAGATGGGCATTCTCGATCCCAAACTGGCGATCCTGGACGAGACCGATTCGGGCCTCGACATCGATGCGCTGCGCGTGGTCGGCCACGGCATCAACGCGATCATGCGCAAGCCCGACCGGGCCGTGATCCTGATCACGCACTACCAGCGCCTGCTCGATTACGTGCAGCCCGATTTCGTCCACGTCCTGTCGGGCGGGCGCATCGTCCGTTCGGGCGGGGCCGATCTGGCGCTGCAGCTGGAAGAGCAAGGCTACGAATCCGTCTCCGCGGCGGTTGCGGCGTGAGCGCACCGCTCGCCCTCGACGAAACTGCGCTGCGCAGGACCGCGCTGATCGTGGCGGCGCTCAACCTCGCCTATTTCGTGGTCGAGGTGATTGTCGCGCCGCTGATCGGCTCGGTTTCGCTGTTCGCCGACAGCGCGGACTTTGCCGAGGATGCCGCGGTCAACGCGCTGATCGTGCTTGCACTGGGGTGGAGCCTGGCCGCGCGTGCGCGTCTGGGCGGAGCGCTGGCACTGATCTCGTTATTGCCCGCCGGGGCCGCGTTGTGGACCGGGTGGCAGAAATTCTCCCACGGCGGAGTGCCGGAACCCCTCGCGCTCGGGCTGGTCGGGCTCGGCGCGTTGATGTTGAACCTCTTGTGCGCCGGTTTGCTGGTGCGCCATCGCGGTACCGGCGGCAGCTTGGGCACGGCGGCGTGGCTGGCGGCGCGCAACGATGCGCTCGGCAACGTGGCGATCATGGCGGCCGCGGCCACCACCGCCTTCGCCTGGCATTCCTACTGGCCCGACCTGGCGGTCGGCGCCGCGCTGTTCGTGCTCAACCTCGATGCCGCCGGCGACATCTGGAAGGCCGCCCGCCGCGAACGAAAGGCGCTGGCAGCATGAGCGCGCTCCGCCTCCCCACCCGCCATGACGAGGATTACCGCTATGCCGATCTCGCCGCGCTAGAACGCGCTTGGCCGGTAGCGGTGGAAACCGTCGCGGTCGGCGCCGGCGAAAGCCGTGCATTGTCCCTTACGCTGGATGGTGACACCGAGGTGCGCGAACTTGCGATCGCGCTGGCCGACGACGCGGTGCTGGACCTGCGCGCGCTCAACCTGGCGAAGGTTTACGGCCGCTTGTCGCTGCGCGTCACGCTCGGCGCACGGGCGCGCTTTACCTTCGGCGCGGCGCAAGTCGGCAGCGATGGGGCGACGCTCGAGGTGGTCAGCCATGTCGAGCATACCGCGCCCGATGCGGTCAGCCGCCAGGTCGTCCGCTCGGTGCTTGGGCGGCAGGCGACCGGCACGTATCTCGGCAAAGTCCGCGTTGCGCCCGGCGCCGACGGGACCGACGGCGAACAGTCGGTCCGCGCGATGCTGCTCGATCCCACCGCAACGGCGAACGCCAAGCCCGAGCTGGAAATCCACGCCGACGACGTGAAATGCGCGCACGGCTGCGCGGTCGGCGAACTCGACGCCGGTGCGCTGTTCTACATGGCCGCCCGGGGGCTGCCGCCGGCTGAAGCGAAGCGGCTGATGCTGCAGGCGTTCCTGGCCGAGGCATTCGTCGGCGCGGACGACGAAGAGGCGCTCGACGCCGCGGCACTGGCCGCCCTGGAAGCGCTGTGATCGACGCGCCGACCCTCGCGCGGCTCGAACGGCGCGGCGATTTCCCGTCGCTGGCCAGCGGCTGGCACTATCTCGATTCCGCCGCCAGCGCCCTCAAGCCGCAGGCGGTGATCGACGCCGCGACCCGCGCGCTGGGCGGCGATTACGCCACCGTCCACCGCGGCGTCTACGCCAAGAGCGCCGAAATGACCCGCGCTTACGAGGCGGCGCGGCGCAAGGTTGCCGGGCTGGTCGGCGGCGCGGAGGACGAGATCGTCTTCACCCGCGGCGCGACCGAGGCGATCAACCTTGTCGCTTACAGCTACGGCCAGGTCGTGGGCACGGGGCGGCGTGTGCTGCTCTCGCAGCTCGAGCACCATTCCAACATCGTGCCGTGGCAGCTCGCCGGCTGGCAGGTCGACGTCTGCCCGCTGACCGCCAACGGCCGCATCGACCTCGACGCGGCCGAGGCCATGCTGACGCGCGACCACGCGATGGTCGCCTTCGCGCATGTCTCCAACGTGCTCGGCAGCCGGCTCGACGTCGCCCGCGCGGCGGACCTGGCGCACCGCGTCGGCGCGAAACTGCTGGTCGACGGCTGCCAGGCGGTCCCGCGCCTGGCCGTCGACGTCGATGCGCTGGACTGCGATTTCTACGCGTTTTCCGCGCACAAGCTTTATGGTCCGACCGGGATCGGCGCGCTGTGGGGCCGGCCCGATCTGCTCGCCGCGATGCCGCCCTGGCAGGGCGGCGGCGCGATGATCGACCGGGTGACGTTCGAGGGCACGGCGTTCGCCGCGCCGCCGGCCCGGTTCGAGGCCGGGACCCCCGCGATCGTCGAGGGCATCGCCTTCGGCGCGGCGGTCGACTACGTGCTGAGCGCCGGGCTGGACGCGATCCACGCCCATGAAGCGGCGCTGGTGGACGAGCTGCGCGAAGCGCTGTCCCGCCGCAACGACGTGACGGTGTTCGGCCCGGCCGATAGCGCTGGAATCGTCTCTTTTGCGATGGACGGGGTGCATCCGCACGACCTCGGCACCATATTGGACGAGAACCGGGTGGCGATCCGCGCCGGGCACCACTGCGCCCAGCCGCTGATGGACCACCTGGGCGTGCCCGCCACCGCGCGGGCCAGCTTCGGGCTGTACTCCGCCGCGGACGACATCGCCGCGCTGCTGGACGGCATCGACAGGACGAGAAGGATTTTCGGGTGAATAACGAACCCAAATTCACGGTCGAGGAGGTGGATGCAGTGCCTCAACCTCCGCGTGTCACCGTCGAGCAACTTGAAGCGCAGGTCTCACCGGCGATGCGGGATGCGATCGACGCCGCGGTTGAATCGTCTGACGAAACGCCCGCCGAAAAGCTTGGGCGCAAGCGCGACTACCTTGAGGGTTTCCTCAAGGCGGCGCCCACCGGCATCCCGGCGGGCCAGCCCGGCGGCGACTTGTACGAGGGCGTGATCGCGGCACTGAAGGACATTTTCGATCCGGAAATCCCGGTCAACATCTACGACCTTGGCCTGATCTACGGCGTCGACGTGTCGAACGAAGGCGCTGCCGTCGTCACGATGACGCTGACCACGCCGCACTGTCCGGTGGCGGAATCGATGCCCGGCGAGGTCGAGATGCGCGTCGCCGCGGTGCCCGGCGTGCGCGACTGCGAGGTCAACCTCGTCTGGGACCCGCCGTGGGATCCCGCCAAGATGACCGACGAGGCCCGCCTGGAGCTGGGAATGCTATGACCGCCACCGTTCGCGCCCGCCCGGCCGCCGTCACCCTGACCCCCGCCGCCGAAGCGCGCGTGGCCGCGCTTTACGCGCGTGCGCCCGACGGGACCGTCGGCGTCAAGCTCTCGACCCCGCGGCGCGGCTGTTCGGGCCTGGCCTACTCGGTCGATTACGTGACCGAGGCCGCGCCCTTCGACGAGAAGATCGAGACCCCGGCCGGCCCGTTCTACATCGACGGTGCCAGCGTGTTGTACCTCATCGGCAGCACGATGGACTGGGTGGAGGACGATTTCACCGCCGGCTTCGTGTTCGCGAACCCCAACGCCAAGGGCGCCTGCGGCTGCGGCGAAAGCTTCACCGTCTGATCCGGTGCTGAGCCGCGACGATATCGTCGCGCGCGGGCCCGCCGGACCCGCCGTCAATGCTGCCATCTACGATAAGTGGTTTGCGCCGCCGCCGACGCGGCTGCTGGCCTATGCGATGCGCGCGTACCGGCTCGACCGGCTGAGCGTTGCTGACGTCGGCTCGTCCTATGGACACGCGCTGCGCCACTTCGGTCCCGGCTCCTACGGCGTCGAGATCAATCCCGAGGCCGCGGCCTGGGCGACCGCGGTCGGGCTGACGACCTGCACAGGCGACATCGAGACGATCGCGGCGCCGCCGGTCGACGCGGTATGGGCGCGCGACGTGATCGAGCATGTCGACAGCCCGCACCTGGCGCTGCGCGGCATGGCGCGGCTGCTGAAGGCGGACGGGCTCGCTTTCGTCGTCGCGCCGTTGATCGGTCCGGGCCGCCTGCTTGGGCCGCTGTCGGCGCGGTTTCGAGGCTTCGAAGCGAAGGACCACGTCAGCTTCTTCACAGCCGGGACGCTGCGCTGGACAGTGAAACGCGCCGGGTTCGACATCGTCGAGATCACCATCGGCAAGCACCGCTGGCTCGACCGGCTGGCGGTGACACTGACGCCGCAATGCCTGGTGGTCGCGCGCAAGATCGCGGACTGGGATTACGACGCAAAGTCGGCGCGCTGCCTCGACGGCGGACGGACCGCGCGCAAGGACAAGGCGCTACGCGCGATCGGATACGATTAAGCGCTCAGCCGGCGATGTAGGCGATCAGCGCCTTTTCCAGCGGATCGAGGTCTTCGTCGGCGTCAAGCGCGTCGAACAGCCAGTGGGCTTCTTCCGCGGGCAGGCCATAGGCGCCTGGATCGGCCGCGTCGTCGTCGTCATCCTCGTCGTCGCCTTCGGACGCCACGGTAACCGGGATCGACAAGTCGAGCAGGCTCGCGAAGCTTTCCTCGGGCTGGGTTTGGCCAATGCGCGCCAGGAAGGCGCCGATGCCGCGCCCCTCGCGTTCCATGAAAGCCTCGAGTTCGGCAGCGCGCTCGCGGCTCAGCGGTTCAGGCCCGTCGAAGCCGAGCAGGTAGCCGGCGACGGCCTCGACGAAGAACTCCTCCCACTCGGGCGCGTTGATCTCGTAAACCGTCGCATCCTTGATGCGGAACAGCATTTCGGCCTCGGCCTTGCTCAACGCGATGCTGTTTTCGCTACCCGACCCGCAGACAAGGCGGCGGATCAGCGCGGCCTCGGCGGCGGTCACTCCCTGCTCGGCGGAGGCGCCTTCGCGTAGCGGACCCTCGCCGCTGGTCACCGCCTGCTCGACTTGCGCCAGCGCATAGTCGCGCAACGCCGCAGGCACCCCCAGCGCGCTGTCGATGACCTTGACCAGCAACTGCATCTCCAGCGGGTCGGACAAGTGGCCATGGCGGTCGAGCATGTCGATCAGCCACTGCGCGCGCTCGTCCGAGACGTAGCCGTGGGGCTGCTCGGTGCGGACCATGTACTCGGTCAGCGAATCGAGGAACCATGCGGCCCAGCCTTCGGGCCTGGCGCCGGGTTCGTCGTTGTCGTGAAAGATCGCCTCGGCCTCGGCCTCGTCGATCGTTCCATCGGCCCAGGTCGCCTGGCGCAGCGCGTCGAACGCGTCACCAACGCGGCCGTAAGCGTCGCCGCCAGCCGGATCGGGACCGCCGTCGTCTGGCCGATCGCCAAATGGCGCAAAAGGAAAGTTCATCTGTGCCAAGCCCCGTCGCCGCGATTGCGCGGGGTTTATGCGGCGCAGAGGGTTAATTCGCGGTTACGTCGACAGATCAGGGCCGTTGCCGAAGCGCGGCGACGCAGGCGGCCCGGTCGACATCGCGGCCATCGCTGGGGCGGCGCGCGTCGACATAGGTCGCGGTCGGCTCACGCGCGCCGCTCACCGGATAGAGGTAGACGTCGAGGACGCAGGCCGTGCCGGCGAACTGCAGCTTGCGCGCGTCGCCCTCCCACTCGTCGAGGCGGGCCGGGCCGAACTGGCCGATAAGCTGGTTCACGCTTGACCCGATCACCCCTTCGAGGCCGGGCAGCTGCTGGATCACCGCCGCTTGCGCCGGGCGCCGGGTCGGCTGGCGAACGCGCGTGGTCGGCGCGGTCCGCGCGCCGGCAGCGGTGGTGGAGCGCGGCCGCTCGGTCGTGGCGGCGGTGCCGCACGCGGACAGGAGCGCGATCGCGGCGAGGGGAAGTGCGGCGCGGATCATGCGCGCTGGGCCGCTTGGCCGCGGCGGTGAATCATGTGGGTGGCCATGGCTGCCCCTACTATCGGTGCCAGCAGGTTGACGAAAGGCACCAGCAGCATCGCCGCTGCGATCCCGCCCAGCACGAAACGCTGCCCCGCGCCCAGCGGCGCCCTGGGCATGTCGGCGCGGTGGCGCAGCCAGGCCATCTGCATCAGCTCGCGCCCCAGCACCAACGTGTTGGCCAGCCAGAACACGACGATCGTGCCGACGCCGGTGATCAGCAGCACCAGCGCGATCGGCAGCGCGATCGCGTTGACCAGCAGCGCGAAGGCGGCGCTGCGCAGCCCTATCAGCGCCTCTCCGCCCATGCCCAGCGGTTTCGCCCGCGCCGCGGCGGCGGGGTAATGCGCCGCCTCCACCGCGGCCACGACCTCGTCGGCGTAAAGCTGCATCACCCCGAACGCGATCGCCGTCCACAGCATGTACAGCGCCAGCAGCGTCGCGATCAGCGCGACGAAGGCGGACAGTCCCGAATCGAGGCCCAGCCAAGCGGTGAGCCCTTCGGACAGGCCGTACCAGGCCGCCCCGCCCAGCACGGCGAAGACCAGCACCGTCACCGCCAGGCTCTTGGCCAGCACGCGGCGCACGCCGGGCAGCGCGAGATCGGACAGGGCGAGGCTGAGGGCGCGGACCATGCGCCCTGTTCGCGCGCGCGGCCCTTCCGGTCAACCAGGGCCCCGTCAACCGCCGCCGCCCTTGCTCCACGCCGCCGGCCCCGCTAGGCGCCGCGGCTTGCCTGCAAGCTTAGCGAAAGACCGCCTGTGAACGCTCCCCGATACGACGTCATCGCCATCGGCAACGCCATCGTCGACGTGATGGCCCCTTGCGAGGAGGCGCTGCTGACCCGCTTGGGCCTCAACCGCGGCGGGATGACGCTGGTCGATACCGAGCGTGCCGAGGAGCTTTACGCCGCGATGGGACCGGCCAAGGAAATCTCGGGCGGATCGGCCGCCAACACGCTGGCCGGCATGGCGGCGCTTGGCGCCAAGTGCGCCTTCATCGGCCAGGTCGCCGACGACCAGTTGGGGGCGGTGTTCAGCCACGATATCCGCGCCGGCGGGATCGCGTTCGAAACCCCCGCCCGCGCCGAGGACCCGCCCACCGCGCGCTGCCTGATCTTCGTCACCCCCGACGGCGAGCGGACGATGAACACGTTCCTGGGCGCCAGCCAGTTCCTGCCGCCCGCCGCGCTGGACGACAGCGTCATCGCCGATGCCGGGATCCTCTACCTCGAAGGTTACCTGTGGGACCCCGAGGAGCCGCGCAGCGCGATGCGCCGCGCCATCGAGGTTGCCCGCGCCGCCGGCCGAAAGGTTGCCTTCACCGCGTCCGAAAGTTTCGTGATCGCGCGCCACGGCGACGATTTCCGCGCCCTGATGGACGAGGGCAAGATCGACATCCTGTTCGTCAACGAGCACGAACTGGCGACGCTGACCGGCGAAGCCGAGTTCGAGGCCGGCGTGGCCAAGGTCAGCGCCAAGGTTCCGGTACTGGTCGCGACCCGCAGCGCCGCCGGCGCCATCGCGGTGGCGAACGGCCAGCGCGCCGAAGTCGCCGCCGAGCCGGTCGCCAAGGTGGTCGACACCACCGGCGCGGGCGACCTGTTCGCCGCCGGCTTCCTGACCGGCCACGCGCGCGGCGAAAGCCTGGAACGCTGCCTGACGATGGGCGCGGTCTGCGCCGCCGAGATCATCAGCCACTACGGCGCCCGGCCCGAAGCGGACCTCAAGGCGCTGGTCGACACGCGCCTGGGCTGACGCCGATCAGGCGGGGAGCGGCTCGGCGCCGGTCGGCGGACGCCGCCGGCCCGGCGCGGCGTTCCAGCCCAGCCAGCCGGCCAGGCCACCGGCGATCACGGCCAGGACCAGCGTGAGCGCTTCGGGCACGCGCGCGTAAGCCGCGAACGCGCCCTGCAGGCCCGGCACGAAGGGTGAAATCCACATCGCCAGCGCCTGCGCGGCGATGAAGCCGGCGGCGACCAGCCACGGGGTGCCGTGGCGCGGATGGCGCGAGTACAGCACCAGCGCGATCGACAGCGACACCGCGTCGCTCAGCGCGATGGTGTCCAGCAGCGCGCGCGGGCCCGGGCTGCCAATGACGTTCAGCCACGGCAGGTCGTTGCCTACGATCCGGCTGAACGGCGATTCGAACAGGATCAGCGGCGTCGCCAGCATGTAGCCGGCGTGAAGCCGCACGTTGCGGCGGTGCTTCAGCGCCTGGTAGAACAGCGTCAGGTACGCGGCGATGGCGATCGCCATGCCGATCCCGAAAGCGGGCGTAAGGATCTCTACCCCGGGGTATTCCCGCACAGCGAAACGGTGCGCGGACACGCCGATGATCATCGTAAGCCCCAGGATCAGCAGCGGGAACAGCGCGAAGCTGGCCCTGCCGAGCTGGCGGTGCAGGGCGTTGCTGCGGCGCTGGATCGTGACGCTTTGCACGATCAGCAGCGTCAGCCAGGCGATCGCGGTGGCGGCGTGGATGTGAAAGGCCGGCGGCACCGCGCGGATCGGCGAAAAGTAGCTCGGCCAGAAACCGGCCAGGATGACCAGCAGGACAACGCCGACGTAAAAATGCGCATGGCGATAAGGCATCGCTGCTTCCCCCCCGAAGCTTGCGACCGGGTCGGGTTCTAGCAGCGCTGCCTGCTTGCGTCCATCAGGGCGTGGGGGCGTCCTCGCGGGCGGCTTCCCGCCAGCCGATATCGCGGCGGCAGAACAGGTCGGGGGCGTCGATCCGCTCGATCGCGGCGTACGCCGCCGCCTGCGCCGCGCGCACCCCGGCGGCGCGCGCGGTGACGTTGAGGACGCGGCCGCCGGCGCCGACGAGCTTGCCGCCGTCAAGCGCGGTTCCAGCCTGGAACACGCGCGCGCCCGCCGCTTCGGCGGCAGCGATTCCGGCGATCGCGCCGCCCTTCCGGGGCTCGCCCGGATAGCCTGCCGCCGCCATCACCACGGTCAGTGCCACCTCGGGCGAAAAGCGCGGCGGGGCGCAGGCGGCCAGCCGGCTTTCGGCGCAGGCGGCGAGGAGATCGACCAGGTCGCTGTCCAGCCGGGTCATCAGCACCTGGCATTCGGGATCGCCGAAGCGGGCGTTGTATTCGATCAGCCTGGGCCCTTCGGCGGTCAGCATCAGCCCGGCGAACAGCACTCCCGAATAGGGCGTCCCGTCGGCGGCCAGCTGGCGCACGGTCGGGGCGATGATCCGGGTCGTCACCTCGCCCTCCAGTGCGGACGTCAGTACGCGCGCCGGGCTGTAGGCGCCCATGCCGCCGGTATTTGGGCCGGTATCGCCTTCGCCGACGCGCTTGTGGTCCTGCGCCGATCCGAATGGCATCACGGTAGCCCCGTCGGTCAGCGCGAAAAAGCTGACCTCCTCGCCCACCATGCATTCCTCGATCACCGCCTCGGCGCCGCCGAAACGGCCGGAGAAGATGTCACGGATGGCTGCTTCGGCCTCGGCGCGGGTCTCGGCCACGGTCACGCCCTTGCCCGCCGCCAGCCCGTCCGCCTTGATGACGACGGGGATGCCGAAGCGCGTCAGCGCGGCCAGCGCTTCGGCCTCGGTGCGGACATGTTCGTAGGCGGCGGTGGGAATGCCGGCGCGGTCGCACAGCGCCTTGGTAAAGGCCTTCGATCCCTCGAGCTGCGCGGCCGCCCGCGACGGTCCGAACACCGCGATGCCGGCGGCGCGCAGGCTGTCCGCCAGGCCGTCGACCAGCGGCGCCTCGGGCCCGATAACGACCAGGCCGATGCGGTTGGCATCGCAGAAGGCGACGACCGCCGCGTGATCGCCGGCTTCAAGCGTGACCAGGTCGGCGGCTTGGGCGATCCCGGGGTTGCCGGGCGCGGCGAACAGGTTATCGCAGCGCGGCGATTGCGCCAGCTTCCAGGCCAGCGCATGCTCGCGTCCGCCCGAACCCAGCAGCAGGATGTTCATGTCAGGCCCCTTCGATGATCAGGCATCCGGTTCTGGCGGGCTGGTAGCCGCCGACAGTGCCGGCGACAACGCCGCGCCGCTGTCGGTCAGCGAGATTTCCGCGCTGCTGAAGCGCACGGTCGAGGACCGGTTCGGCTTCGTGCGCATCAAGGGCGAGCTTTCGGGCGTCAAGCGCGCAGCGTCGGGCCATGTCTACTGCAGCCTCAAGGACGAGGGCGCGCGGATCGACGGGGTGATGTGGCGTGGCACCGCACAGCGGCTGGCCTTCCTGCCGGAGGACGGGATCGAGGTGATCGCGACCGGCAAGCTGACGACCTATCCCGGCCGCTCCAGCTACCAGATCGTCATCGAGCGGATGGAGATCGCCGGCGAAGGCGCGCTGCTGGCGCTGCTGGCGAAGACCAAGACCCGGCTCGAGGCCGAGGGCCTGTTCGCCAACGCCCGCCCGCTGCCGTTCCTGCCCGCCACCATCGGCGTCGTCACCTCGCCCACCGGCGCGGTCATCCGCGACATCCTGCATCGCCTGGCGGACCGTTTTCCCAGCCGGGTGATCGTCTGGCCGGTGCTGGTCCAGGGGCAGGGCGCGGCCGAGCAGGTTGCGCGCGCGGTGCAGGGCTTTTCCGGCCTCGATGCAGCGCACCCCGATCGCCCCGATCTCGTCATCGTCGCGCGCGGCGGCGGCTCGATCGAGGACTTGTGGTCGTTCAACGAGGAGGTCGTCGTGCGCGCCATCGCCGGCTCGACCATCCCCGTCATCAGCGCGGTGGGGCACGAGACCGACACCACGCTGGCCGATTTCGCGGCCGACATGCGCGCTCCCACGCCGACCGCCGCGGCCGAACTTGCAGTGCCGGTGCGCGCCGACCTCGCCGCGCTGATCGCCGACCTGACCCACCGCAAGCGCCGCTGCGCGCTGCGCCCGGTGGCGTTGGGCCGCGAACGCCTGGCCGCCCGGGCCGAGCGCCTGCCCCGCGCCGAAAGCTTGCTGGCCGCGCCGGCGCAGCGCCTCGACGACAGCGGCGAACGCCTGCGCCGCGCGCTGGCCGACCGCGCCGAAGTGCCGCGCCGCCGCCTTGGCGAGGTCGGCGGGCGGCTCAGCCTGCCGCTGCTGCGCTCTCGCCTCGATCGCGCCGGGGCCCGGCTCGACGGGGCGGGGCGCGTGCTCGCCTCGCTCAACCCCGACAGTATCTTGCAACGCGGCTATGTCCGGGTCACCGGCCCCGATGGCCGCACGCTGACCACGCGCGTCGCCGCGCAGGCGGCAGGAAACCTGGCCTTGCACTTTGGCGATGGCGTCCTCGCGGTTTCCGCCGACAGCGGGGTGACGGCCCGCAAGGCGCCAGCCCGGGCACCACGTCCGCCGGCGCCCGAGCAGGGTAAATTGCTCTGAAAGGTTAACGCGGTTAGGATGGCGGCCATGTTGATGTCCGCCTCTGATCGTCCCGCCACGCTGTATTACCAGCCCGGCAGCTTCCGTGTGCTCAAGTCCGGCGACCACGTCCTCTGCGCCGTCACAGGCGAGGTGATCGCGCTCGAGGACCTGCGCTACTGGAGCGCGGAGCGCCAGGAGGCCTACGCCGGACCCGATATCGCAACCCGCCGCCTGCTCGGCGCATGATGCGGGGCACGACCACGGCGCTGGTGGCGGCGAGTGCGATCGCCGCGCTGGCGGCGCTGGCACCGCGCGCGCATTTGCACGTGATGGGCGCCGATCCCGGCACGCCCGCGCTTCCGGCGCTTGGACTGTCCGGTCCTTTGACCCAGGGCGGCTGGGTACGCGGCAAGGCGCCGGCCGGCGTCACCCGGCTCACGCTGGCCGGCCAGGACATCGCCATAGCGCCCGACCGCTCGATTTTCCTCGCCTTCGACCGCGACGCGCCCTCGGGCATCCCGCTGGTCGCGACGCTTTCGGGTGGCCGACGGGTAACCACCACGCTCGCGGTCGCGCCGCGCGCGTGGAAGCTCGAGTATATCCCGCTTGGTCCGCGACCGGGCGCTCCGCCCAGCGAAACCTACCGCATCCGCCGCGAAGGCGAGCTGGCACAGATCAATGCCGCGCGCGCCAGCGATCACGCCGTCGGCGGCTGGCGGCAGGACTTTGCCTGGCCGGTGACGGGGCGCATCTCGGGCCGGTTCGGCTCACAGCGGATCTACAACGGGGTCCCCGGCGCCTACCACTCGGGCCTCGACATCGCGCGCCCGGCCGGAACGCCGTTCGTGGCGCCCGCCGACGGGGTCGTCGTGCTGGCGGCGGACAGCCCCTTTTCGCTGGAGGGCAAGCTGCTGATGATCGATCACGGCGCCGGGCTCAACAGCGCGTTTCTGCACGCCTCGCGGCTGGCGGTGAAGGTCGGCGATACTGTCACGAAGGGCCAGTTGATCGGCTATGTGGGCAGCACGGGGCGTGCGACTGGGCCGCACCTGCACTGGTCGATCAAATGGCGCGATGCGCGCCTCGACCCGTTGCTCTTTGTCGCCGGTAGGGCCCCAACCGGCGATTGATTGCGCGTCGGTAACAGCTTCGGCAATTTTGTTGCAAAGCAGCAGGGCGCCTGTTGCAACGCGGCCACAGCCGCCATGCGAATGGCGTAATTCCGCTAATTTCCTTTGCCGCGTGCCCGCCATTTCGCCATGTCGGCCCATCGATCCGGGACGTTGGCCATGGTGCGTGCACCCTAGTTCGCCGTCCCGATCACGAAATTCCGGTATAAATCAACCGGATGAAATGAGGGACTAAACTGTGAAAACAACCTCCAAAATTCTCCTCTCGTCGGCGACCAGCGTTGTTGCGCTGCTGTCGTCGAGTGTGGCCTTCGCCCAGGACACGACCGCAACCGACACCACGACCGCGACCCCGGACAACCAGGGCATCGTCGTTACCGGCTCGCTGATCCGCAACCCCAACCTCGTCCAGGCCAACCCGGTCAACGTCGTTACGGCTGAGCAGATCGAGCTCAAGCAGTCGAACACGGCCGAAGACGTCCTGCGTGAAACCCCGGGCGTCGTCGCCAACATCGGTTCGGCGACCAACAACGGCAACGGCGGCTCGTCCTACGTCGACCTTCGCGGCCTCGGCTCGAACCGCAACGTCGTCCTGCTCGATGGCAACCGCATCGTCCCGGCCGACCTCGCCGGTCGCGTCGACCTCAACAACATCCCGCTTGCCCTGATCAGCCGCGTTGACGCGCAGACCGGTGCCGCGGTGACCACCTACGGTGCCGACGCCATCACCGGCGTCGTCAACTTCGTCACCAAGAAGGACTTCTCGGGTCTGGACCTCACCGTCTCGAACCAGATCACCGAGCGTGGCGATGGCCGCTACACCCGTGCCGACCTTACCCTCGGCGCCAACTTCGCCGATGGCCGCGGCAACGCGGTGCTGAGCCTGGGCTACCAGAACTCGGACCCGGTCTACCAGGGTGCGCGCGACTTCTCGATCAAGCAGATCTCGTCGTTCACCGGCGGTGGCGGCGGTTCGGGTACTTCGGTCCCGTCGCGCTTCTCGGGCACGCGTCCGATCGATCCGCTGACCGGCCGTCCCAGCATCGATCCCACGGTCGCCAACGGCGGCGTGCGTCAGATCAACTCGGCGGGCCAGGCGGTCGCGACCTTCGCGACCTTCAACTTCAACCCGTACAACGTCTTCCAGACGCCGTTTAAGCGCTACAATATCTTCGCCCAGGCGAACTACCAGGTCTCGGACAACATCGAGGTCTACACGCGCGGCCTGTTCTCGAAGAACACCGTGTCGACCATCATCGCGCCGTCGGGCTCGTTCGGTGGCTCTGTCGTGGTCAACCTGAACAACCCGTACCTGCCGGCTGCCCTGCGCAACCAGTTCTGCGCGTTCAACACCTCGACCGTCGCCGGCGTCTACACGCCGCGCTTCGACCAGGCGACTTGCGATGCCGCCGCCCTGGCCACCGGCCCGAGCGACCCGCGCTACCGCACCGTCACGACCGCGCTGAGCCGTCGTACGCCGGAAGTCGGCGCCCGTATCAGCGACTACAGCACGCAGATCTTCGACTACCGCGTCGGCGTTCGCGGTGCGATCACCGACTCGATCAACTGGGACGTCAACGGTTCGTACGGCGAATCGGAGAAGATCCAGACGATCAAGGGCTACACCCTGCAGTCGCGCTTCCGTCAGGGTTCGCTCGTCAACGGCACGCTGGCCAATCCGGTCTGCCAGGACACCTCGAACAACTGCGTTCCGGTCAACATCTTCGGTCCGCTGGGTTCGATCACGCCCGCCCAGGCCGCGTTCCTGAGCGCGAACTCGACCACCCAGGTCAAGACCACGCTGGCCCAGGCCCGCGCGGTGATCTCGGGTGACACCGGCTTCTCGCTGGGCAGCGGTGCTGAGCCGGTCGGCTTCGCCATCGGTACCGAGTTCCGCAAGTACGGTGCCCAGCAGGCGTCGGACACGCTGGCCAAGACGGCTGGTGAACTGGGCGGTGCCGGCGGCGCGGCTCCGGACATCAACGGCGGCTACAAGGTCTACGAAGGCTTTGCCGAACTTATCGTCCCGGTCATCGGTGACCTGCTCTCGGTCGATGGCGGTGCGCGTTACTCGCACTACGAAGTCGATGGTGGCGGCAAGACCAACACCTGGACCTACAAGGTCGGTGCCACCTTCCAGCCGGTGCCGGACCTGAAGTTCCGCGGCAACTACGCCCGCGCCGTTCGCGCCCCGAACATCGGCGAGTTGTTCACGCCGAACACCACGGTGCTGACCAACCTCGGTATCGATCCGTGCGCCGGTGCTGCTCCGACCACCAACGCCAACCTCCGCGCGGTCTGCATCGCGCAGGGTGCGACGGCTGGTCAGATCGGTTCGATCACCAACCCGACCGCCGGCCAGGCGAACATCACCTCGGGCGGCAACCTCAACCTGGCGCCCGAAAAGGCGACCACGTGGACCGTTGGTGCGGTGTTCCAGCCGTCCTTCTTCCCGCGCTTCAACATGTCGCTGGACTACTACAACATCAAGGTGAAGGACGTTATCGGTTCGCCGCTGCCGGGTGACCTTGTGTCGGCCTGCTTCGGCAGCATCACCGCCGCCAGCGCCACCGATCCGAACTGCACGGTCATCCGTCGTAACCCGCTCACCGGCGGTCTCGACGGCGATCCGGCCACCACGCCGGGTCTGTACGCGCCGCTCAACAACCTGGGCAAGCTGTTCACCGACGGCTTCGACCTGATCGCGAACTACAACCGCGATTTCGGTGCGATCGGCTGGTCGATGAACTTCGTTGGCAACTACACCCGCCACTCGAAGTACCAGGCGACGCCGGGCGGTCTCGATCGCGAATGCGTCAACTACTACTCGGTCAACTGCTCGTTCACGGGCTCGATCCAGCCGAAGTGGCAGTGGTCGCTGCGCAACACGTTCTCGGTCGACAAGGTCGACGTGTCGCTCCTGTGGCGCCACATCGGTGCCGTCGAGCACGAGCCGCAGGACGCCATCGACAACGGTCAGCCGTTCTTCTCGGGCACCCTGCCCGCGAGCACGGGCCCGGTCGCCGGCCGCACCGTCGATTTCAACAAGATCGGCGCTGCCAACTACTTCGACCTGAGCACGCGTTACAACGTGAACGACAACTTCACCTTCACGTTCACGGTGCAGAACCTGCTCGACCGTCAGCCGCCGATCGTCGGCAACACGGCCGGCGCCACGACCTACAACAGCGGCAACACCTACCCGTCGACCTACGACGCGCTGGGTCGCCGTTACGCCGTCCAGGCGAAGGTCAAGTTCTGATCCCATCGGGTTCACGAACCGAAACACGGAAGGGGCGGACAGCAATGTCCGCCCCTTTTCGTTGTGCCCTCCGCGCTTGACAGTGCGCGGCGGCGCGGCCCACGCCGACCATCATGACGATTGAAGACCTGGCGCCGGCGGCAGCCGCTTCGGAAGCGGCACTCGCCGCCGGAACCGCGGATGCCTACGACCTGGGCATCGCCGCGCTGGCCCGCGGCCTGGCCGGCCGCGAAGGCGAAGCCGAGGACCTCTTCAACAAGGCCGTGGCGCTCCAGCCAGACGATCCTTCGCCGCTTGTTTTCCTTGCCATCTGGCGCCGCGAACAGGGCCAGCTGCGCGACTCTGCACTTGCCTGCGATCGGGCGATTGCCCTTGCGCCGGGCTATGCCGACGCCTGGCTGGAACGCGGGGCGACCCTGGCAGCAGGCGGATCGGCCGCGGCGGCGCGGGCGTCCTTCGAACAGGCTGCGCGGCTGGCGCCGCATTCGGCGCGCGCGCACGCCGGCATCGCCTCGATCGCAGCGCGCGAGGGAGATCGCCTTGCCGCAAACGAACACGCCCGGACCGCACTGGGCATCGAACCTGGCAACGCCGTCGCGCGCAATGCGCTTGCCTCATTGGCCCTAGAAGACGGACGAGCCGATGACGTCCCCGGCTTGCTAGATCCCGTGGTGGCAACCTTGCCGGCCTCGGTCGAGCGTTCGCAGGCTCGCTCATTGCTTGGTCAGGCGGCGACGCGGGCTGGCTCTATCGAAGCGGCCTATGAACATTTCCGCCACGCCAACGAGGATTACGTGACACTGACGGCACGAGCAGCTGCCGGCTCCATCAACCAGTACGATTTCATCGCCGCCATCGACGCCGGTCTGGCTGCGGCGCTGCCAGCCTGGGGGCCGCCGCTCCCGCCGCGAATTATCGCCGCAGCCGCGCCGCGGCATGTGTTCCTGCTTGGCTACCCACGCTCCGGTACGACTCTGCTGGAGAATGTCCTTGCCTCGCTCCCCGGTGTCGAAGCCCTGGAAGAGCGGCCGACGTTCGCCGAACTCGATAGCGTGCTGCTCAGTGGTGATGCCGGCGCTGTCTCACGCGGCGTGCAGGCCTTCGCGCTGTGGGGCGAGGACCGCCTTGCAGGCGCGGCGCGCGGATACTGGCAGCACGTCCACAACGCCGGCATCTCGACATCCGCAGAGACATTCCTCGACATGGACCCGCTCAAGGGCACGCGGCTGCCGTTCATCGCGCGGATGTTTCCGGACGCCCGTGTGATCGTGTTGCGCCGCGATCCGCGCGACGTCGTGTGGAGCTGCTTCCGCACCAATTTTGCGGTCACGAGCAACACGCTCGAGTTCACCTCGCTGGAACGGGTGGCACGGCATTACGATGCGCTGATGCGTTTGACGGACCGCGCTTTGCAAAACCTCCCGATCGCGGCGCTGGAGGTCGACTACCAGCGCCTGGTGCGCGAATTCGACACGGTAACGCACGAGATTTGCGCATTTACCGGCCTTGAATGGAGCGAGAACCTGCGACGTTTCGATCGAACCGCGCAGGAACGCGGGGTCGGCACGGCCAGCGCCACGCAAGTGCGGCGCGGACTTTACGATGGCAGCGGCCAGTGGCGCCCGTTCGCCGAATATTTCGAGCCGATCATGCCGATCCTGGCCCCGTGGATCGCCCGCTTCGGCAGCGGCGACTAGGCGAGCAGAGGCAGCGGTGCCGTCAGCGCGATGCCGGCGTTATCCGCGACCTTTGCGCCCCATTGCAGCACCGCGTCGATCTCTTCGCCATAGGCCTCGCGCGCCTCGGCATATTCGCGGGACCGCGCCGCGACATCGAACGCTGCGCCGGATTTCGAATGGCGACGAAACAGCGCGCCGGCGGCGATGGATTCGGCTGCAGTTGCGCCGATCGCAAGGCCGAGGTGGTCGCTTACAGCGCCCAGCGCCTCGGCCGGACGCGCGGTCATCCGATCCGCGTCGAGGGAGGCGAGCCGCGACGCGCCAAGCTTTGCACCCAGCTCGGCGAACAGCCATTGCTGCGCCAGCCAGCCGGTGGCAGCAACCTGGAGGTCAGCCTGGCGCAGCAGGTCGCCCGGCTCGAGGCCCAGTGGTGCCAGCAGACCTTGCCGGGCAAAGCCCTCGGCCAACTCGCGCACCCACAGGCGGCACGCCAGCCCCTTGCGCACGACCGAGACCAGGAACGTTTCCAGCGGGGCGTGCAGGAATACCGCGCGTGCCTGCGGCTGCAAGGCCATGAACAATTCGGCAAAGCCGTTGAGCAGGTTCGACGGTTTGACGATCACCGCCTCGCCAGCTTCGAACGGCCGGCCGAGCAAGCGGAGCGCGGCGTGAGCGGCCCGCGCGGTGGCGGCAGGCGCCGCTCCGCGCAGGCGGAAGCCAACCATGTCGTTCAGGACGACCGGCTCGCTCAGTCCCATCGCCGCGCCGGGGTGCGACAGCGCCCGCGTCAGCAGGGTCGATCCGCAGAACGCTGAGTGGAAGATGAAATGCAGCGGCCCGTCCGCGCAAGCCGACAGAACGTCGGCGCAGGGAACGTCGGGGCCGGTCGGGCGCGGGCCGAGGCAGTCATCGGTCAGGAAAGGGACGGCGCCGTGGTCTTCGCGCGGCAGGTACAGGAAGCGGAAGGCGTCGGTATCCTCGACATAGCGGTGCGCCAGCCAGCGCGGATCGGACAAGTCGAAAGGGGGCCCCGGCTCCATCGGGACGGTCTACGCGGCGCGCGCGCGGGCGGCAATCGTGCTTGTCGGGCCCCCGGCGCAGACTGTATGCCGCCGAGATGGTCCAACCCGCCGTTCCGTCCGCCGCGCTCGAGGCCAACCGCGTCGGCATGGCCGCACTCCAGTCCGGTGACGCGGCCGCGGCGCGGACCGCCTTTGAGCAGGCGACCGCGGCGGATCCGCAGGCCGGGCCGCTGTGGATGAACCTTGCGCATGCAAACCGCCTGCTCGGTGATGCCGGGGGTGAGCGCCTTGCGCTCGATCGCGCGCTGTCGCTCGATCGCACCGATTTCGGCGCCCAGTTGCGCCTTGCGCAACTGCTGCAGCGGACCGGTGCCGAGCGTGACGCGATGATCGCCTGGAGCGGCGCGGCGCAGCTTGCTGCGGCGCTGCCCGGGCTGCCGTCGGCGGTCCTGGCCGAAGTCGCCGCCGGGCAGGCCTATGCCGATGGATTGCGCGCGCGGCTCGCCGCGGCCAGCAGTGCCGTGGTTGAAACAGCGCAGGGCGCGGGTGAGACCGCGGCCCGCCGCGTCGGCGCCTTCGTCGATCACGCGCTGGGCCGCCGGGCGCTTTACACCAATTCCTGCGCCGGGGTGCATTACCCGTTCCTGCCGGCCGACGAATTCTTCGACCGTCGCCATTTTCCCTGGTTCGCCGAGCTTGAAGCCGCCGCGGCCGAGATCGCGGCCGAACTGGCAGCGCTGCTGGCCGACCCGGGCGAGGCGCTGCGGCCTTACGTCAGGCTCGACGAGGGCACACCCGTCAACGACTGGAGTGCGCTCGACGGCTCGCTGGACTGGGGTGCCTGCTTCCTGTGGGAGTACGGCGAGCCCAACGCCGCCGTCATCTCCCGCTGCCCGCGCACCGCGGCCCTGCTGGAGCGAATGCCGCTGCAGCGGATCGCCGGACGCGCCCCGAATGCGTTTTTCTCAATGCTGAAGCCGGGCAAGACGATCCCGCCTCATACCGGGGTCACCAACACCCGCGCCATCGTCCACCTCGCGCTGGACGTGCCGCCGGACTGCGGCTTTCGCGTCGGCGGCGAGACGCGCGAGTGGATCGAGGGAAAAGCCTTCGCCTTCGACGACACGATCGAGCACGAGGCGTGGAATCGCAGCGACCGGCGCCGTGCGGTCCTGATTCTCGATACCTGGAACCCGCACCTGGAGGCCGCCGAACGCGAGGCAATCGCAGCCTATTTCGCGGCCTCGGATCGCGCGCTTGCCTGATTCGGTCCTGAAGGGGTATATTTTCCGCGTAACCAATCGGAGACTGCCGATGTCTATCCTGGCTGCCAGTCTGCTCCTTGCCGCCGCCGCGCCTGATGCCGCCGCGGCCGAACCCGCGTTGATCGCCGGGCCGATCAAGATGACCAAGACGGAAATCCGCGCCTACAACGCTGCCTTGGCGAGCGACGACCCGGCCTATATCGTCTGCAACAAGAGCGCCGCGACCGGGTCCATGGTCGTGCGCACGACCTGCCGGACTCGCGGCGAATGGGACCGGCTGGCGCAGATCGGCAACCGGGACGCTGTCGAATTGGCGGACTACGCCAAGACTCACCAGTACAGCCTGAGCGAAGAGCCCAAGGGCTCCGTCATGCCGGGCGGGAACTGAGGGGGCCGTGATCGTCGCCGCCCTGCTGGCGCTGGCCGCGGCCGCGACGGCCGACCTTGGCCCCGAGCCCGATGGCCAGCACATGACCGCGGCCGAGATCAAGGCCAGCAATGCGCGGTTCACGCGCGATCACCCTTATTACATCCGTTGCCAGCGCCGCGAGGAAATCGGGTCCCTGGTGAAGACCATTCGCAGCTGCCGGACCAACGCGGCGTGGGAAAGGGCCTGGAAAATCGGCAACCAGGAAGCCCGCGACGTCATGGAAAAGGTGCAGAGCAAGTCGTGGAACACATCGGGCTGAGCCCGCGCGAATTGGAGATGATTTGATGCTGTTTTCAGCCCTGATGGCCCTGGCCGCCGTCACCACCGTGGCTCCCGCCGATCTCGGTCCTGAGCCCGACGGCCAGCACATGACCCCGGCAGAGATCAAGGCCAATAACGCCAAGCTGACGCGCGATCACCCCTACTACATTCGCTGCCAGGTCCGCGACGAGACAGGGTCGCTGGCGAAGAAGATCCGCTCGTGCCGCACCAACCTCGCGTGGGAACGATCCTTCCAGCAGGGCAACCAGAGTGCGCGCGACACTTACGAGGCGATGCAGAGCAAGGCGACCAATACGAATTAAGGTCGCCGCCCTGCTCGCTGCTTAATTGGCGAGGCGAATCACCCTGATGCCAGGCTGTTCGCGGACGTTGGCCATGTAGCCGCCCATGCCGGTGCGGCGGACGCGAATCGCATCACCCACGTGGGCGAAGGTGTTGCGCCCTTCGGTCTGCTTCCAGCGGCTGCCGTCCTCGAGCACGAAGACGTCGAGCTGGTCACTGCCCTGGCGGACCGATCGGATCGTGCTTGTGATCTCCTTGACCTCGTCGGCATCGCTACCACCGAACAGCTTGATCTTAGGCAGGGTCAGCCCGAACAACCCGCGCTGCGCCTCGCGAATCGAGGCACGGTCGGTGACGACCAACTCCTGGCGCTTCTGTGCGGCATCCATCGCGGTCACGGCGCGGTCATAGCAGGCGAGGCGCGCGGCTCCGTCGGTCACGGCCCTGCAATCGAGGACGGCGCGATAGACGGGCGGCGGCGCAGGGGGCTCGTCCTTGGCCAGGGCCGGTGCAGCGGCGAGGGCCGCGGCAAGCGTGATGGCGATCGTGCGGCTGGTCATACTGCCTCTCCCTGGCCCTGTGTCTGGCGGCGAGCCGACCATGGCCACGGCGACGGGGGGACGTCAATCACTGGGGGCCAGGAACGTGAAAAGGGCGCCCGGACCGAGGTCCGAGCGCCCTTTTCCACCGTCTCGGCAGGTTCAGGCGGCGGCCTTGGCCAGCTCGCGCTTCACCTTGAGGGCGCGCGGGCTCAGCTTGGTGTCCGCAGCCTTGAGCAGCCAGTTGTCGAGACCGCCGACATGTTCGACCGAACGGAGCCCGTTGGTCGAAACGCGGAACTTGAAGCTGCGGTCCAGCTTCTCGCTCATCAGCGTGACGTTCTGCAGGTTGGGCAGGAACACGCGCTTGGTCTTGTTGTTGGCGTGGCTGACGTTGTGGCCGACCTGGCGGCCCTTGCCGGTCAGTTCGCAAATGCGGGACATGGCTTTACTCGCTTCGAATTGGCTTGCCATCTGGCGGAAGAAGGCGCGCGCATAGCGAACAGCTCCGTAGCGGTCAAGCGATCCTGCGGGTTTGCGGCGCCTGCTGGCAAGTGCGGCGAATGCCGCTATGCCCACCAGCGATGACTCGCTGGCCGCTATCACCGCCGATGCAGGCCGCGCTTGACCAGGCGCGCCTCGCCGCCGCCGCCGGCGAGGTGCCCGTGGGCGCCGTGGTCGTACACCGCGGGACCGTGATTGCGGCTGCGCATAATGCCCCGCGCCGTCTGCATGATCCCACCGCCCATGCCGAAATTGTCGCCATTCGGGCGGCCGCAGCCGCGCTTGGCCGGGAACGGCTGAACGCGTGTGAGTTGTGGGTCACGCTCGAGCCCTGCGCGATGTGCGCCGGCGCCATCCTCCACGCCCGCATCGGCAAGCTGTACTACGCCGCCGGCGATCCCAAGGGCGGTGCGATCGAGCATGGCGCGCGGGTATTCGCGCAGCCGGGCTGCCTGCATGTGCCCGAGATTTATGCCGGGATAGGCGAGGACGAGGCGGCGGCGCTGCTGCGCGCGTTTTTCGCCGCGCGGCGCTAGGCGGCGGGGGTTCCGTCGGCGGGCGGCAGGTCGTCCGCATGACGCCGACCGAGCCAGGCGCGCGCATCTGGCGCGAACAGGAACGCCACTGACACGACCTGGAGGACAAGGACGACGACGAAGACCGCCAGTGCGAACGGTCCCACGCGCTCCGCCACGCGCAACGACGACGGGGCCCAGAACAGGCCGAGCACAGTTAGCAGCACGATGATCCACTTGGCCACAGTGCTGGCGCGGTACACCACGAAGTACCACAGCAGGACCGCGACCACCGCACCGAACACCACGGAGGCGACCAGGAAGCCGTCGCCCAGTCCCGCGGTCTGCGGGTTGCGCGCCAGCAGATCGCGCTGATGGCCGAACGTAATGAGCGAATTGATGGCGCTTATCACGATCGAGGCCAGGTACAGCTGACTGAAGCGCTTTATCGATACCGGCATTGCTAACGTCCCTCATCACCCGCGGCGCGGCCCAGCGCGCGGGTCATGCTGCAAATCGCGGTGTCAGGCAATCGGTCAGTCGGTCAGCGGCGTGAAATCGAGGCCGATGTCCGCCGCCGGCGCGCTTTGCGTCAGTCGCCCGACCGAGACGTAGTCGACGCCCGAAGCGGCAATGCCGGCGATCGTCGACAGGTTGACGCCGCCCGATGCCTCGGTTGCGGCGCGGCCGGCGATGATCTGCACCGCCGCGGCGAGTTCATCGGGCGCCATGTTATCGAGCAGGATGTGGTGCGCGCCGGCTTCGAGCGCCGGTTCGATCTGATCGATCTGATCGACCTCGCAGATGATTCGCGCGACGCCGGCTCGCCTTGCCCGCGCCACCGCCTCGGCCACGCCGCCGGCGACGAGGACATGGTTGTCCTTGATCATCGCCGCGTCCCACAGCCCCATGCGGTGGTTATGCGCCCCGCCCATCCGGGTGGCGTACTTCTCCAGGTGGCGCAGTCCGGGAATCGTCTTGCGGGTATCGAGCAGCACGCAGTCCGCCCCGCCCATCGCATCGACGTAGGCGCGGGTCAGCGTGGCGATGCCGGACAGGTGCTGCACGGTGTTGAGCGCGCTGCGCTCAGCGGTTAGCATCGCGCGGGCATTGCCCCGCAGCCGCATCAGGCTAGTGCCGGGCGAGGCGGCTTCGCCCTCGCCGACCAGAATATCGATAGTCATGCCGGGATCGAGTGCACGGAAGAACGCCGCGGCGATCGGCAGGCCGGCGACGACGACCGCATCGCGCGTGTCCATCACGCCCGAAAACCGGGCGTCGCCGGGAATCACGCTCTCGCTGGTGACATCGCGCCCGCCGCCGGGGAGCCCGGCGCCAAGGTCCTCATCAAGCGTCCGACGCACGAAGGCGCCGAGATCGAAACCGGTCAATTCAAAGCCCATGCAACCTCATGTTCTCGCCCGGCCGCCGGCCGGAAAATTTAGTGCACGAAGCGCGCAACGACGTCGCGGTATGAGCGCGAGACCTTCACGTCGGCGCCGCTGTCGAGCACCAGGAAGCACTCGCCGTTGGTGTGCGGCTTGACCTGGCGAACCTGGTTGAGGTTGACGATCCAGCTGCGATGAACACGCTGGAACACGCGCGGATCCAGCCGGCGTTCCAGGTCTTTCATCGTTTCGCGCAGGATCAGCGAGTTGTCCGCGGTGTAGATGCACATGTAATCGCCGGCCGCCTCGATCCGCTCGATCGAATCGACGTCGACGCGGAAGATCTGGCCGCGGTCCTTGATATTGATCAGCTTTTCGTAGCGACCCGCCGCCTCGCCTTCGTCCGGCACGGCCTCGACCGCGTCGGGGGCAACCTCGGCCAGCACGGTCTTCAGCTTTTCGGCTTCTTCGGCCGAACGCTTCTCAGCCAGGCGCACGCGCACGCGTTCGAGCGTATCGGCGAGCTTGTCCTCTTCGACCGGCTTCATCAGGTAATTGACCGCGTTGGCCTCGAAGGCGCGCACCGCATGCTCTTGATAAGCGGTGACGAAGACGAACAGCGGCGGCTCGATCTCCATCACGCCCTTGACGACGCTGAAGCCGTCGAACCCGGGCATCTGGATGTCGAGGAAGACGAGGTCGGGCTTCTCGGTCTTGATCTTGCGGATCGCTTCGCGCCCGTTCGAGCACGTGTCGATCACTTCGACATCGGGGAATTTCTCGAGCCTGAGCATCAGGCCCTGGGTCGCCAGTTTCTCGTCGTCGACGAGGATGGTGCGAATGGTCATCTTAGGGGACTGTCCTTCAATCGGTCCGCGGCGCCCCCCGGGATCAGCCGGAACGCGGACGGTTTTTCGTGTCAGCTAACGGCGCTTAGCCGGGCCGGTTCCGCGTGGATCGCGGGCTCTTCGTGTTCATAGGGGATCTCGATCAGTACCGCGAATCCGCCCTCGACGGGCTCGAGCGTTTCGAAGCGATGCTCGCCGCCGTAGGCCTGGCCCAGTCGATCGCGAATGTTGGCCAATCCCACCCCGGTCGATACCGGCTCCCCGCCGTCGAACGTCATGCCTGATAGCCTGTTGTCGCCGTCTCCCGTTTGCAATCCCGGTCCGGTGTCGGAGACGGTGATGCGAAGGTTCTGGCCGACGAGCTGCGCGGCAATGGTAATTTCCGCGCCGGCCTCCTGCGGGCCGACCGCATACTTGATCGCGTTCTCCACCAGCGGCTGGAGCAGCAGAGAAGGAAGCAGCGCGTTCGCCGCGGCGGGATCGATCTGGAAGCGCGGGCGCAGCCGCTCCTCGAAGCGCATCCGCTCGATATCGAGATAGAGCTTCAGCGTCTCCACCTCCTGCGCCACGGTGACGCGGCCGGTCGGCTCGTTGATGAGGGTGTAGCGCAGGAATGACGACAGCCGGCTCAGCATCGCGTTGGCGGGCTCGGTCTGGCGCAGCAGCACCAGCGTCGAGATCGAGTTGAGCGTATTGAACAGGAAGTGCGGATTGAGCTGGTAGCGCAGCATCGCCAGTTGCGCCTGCGTCGCCTGGTTCTCCAGCCGGATCAGCTGGTCGGCCTGTTCCTCGACCTGGATGAAGAAGTTGATCGCGTAATAAAGCGCCGACCACGCGCCAAGCAGCGTCAGGTCGAGATAGAAAACGCCGATGAACAGCTGTGCGAAACTCGATTCGCTGTCGGGCCGATAAAGCCCGATCACCCAGGCATCGATGAAGGCGTAAAGTGCCACCGCGAACGGCAGAATCAGCGCAGTCACGCCCCAGGTGATCAGCGCGCGCCTGTTGATCAGGTGGCGATAGACAACTGACAGGATCAGCGAGATCGAAAAGCCGGTGATCGAGGCGATAAGCACGATGACCAGGAATGACAGCGGCTGCGCGTTGGCCAGGCTCGACATAGCGCGCAGCAGCATCGCGCCGCTCCACCCCAGCGCCTGAAGGCGCCAGAAAGCCTGGTTCTTGTTGGCAAAGAACGGCGTCGGACGAAAGGGCAGCACGGCCATGGCGCGCGTCTAGCAGAGAACGCGGCGCGCCGCGCGAAGGTTTTGCTTGGGCCGCGTCAATCGGGTAATCCGGGCCCAGAGGAGAGCCGCAATGGATATCCATGACAGCGCCGAGGCGCGCGCCACCTTCACCGCAATGGAAAACGGCACCGCGCAGGATTGGGCCATCATCGGCGGCCATTACGGCGATTTCGCGCGCGGACTGCCCGACCGGGTACTGTCGCATCTGCGCCTGCTCGACGGCGATTTCGGCGGCTTTCCGATCGACCGGATGCAGCACAGCCTGCAATGCGCCACCCGCGCGCACCGCGACGGGCGCGACGAGGCCTACGTGGTGATGGCACTGCTGCACGACATTGGCGACACGCTGGGCACCTACAACCACCCCGATGTCGCCGCCGCGATCCTAAAGCCCTTCGTGACCGAGGAGGTGCACTGGATCTGCCAGCACCACGGCGCGTTCCAGGGCTATTACTTCTTCCACTTCCTGGGGATGGACCGCGAAGCCCGCGAGGCGTTTCGCGGCGCCCCGCACTTCGATGCCTGCGCCGAATTCTGCGCGAAGTACGATCAAGCCGCGTTCGATCCGGCCTATCCCAGCGAGCCGCTTGAATTCTTCGAACCAATGCTGCGGCGGGTCATGGCGCGGCCGCTGTCGTCACCTTACGCCAAGGCGATCGCCGCCTAGGCCGGCTTGCCTTCGGCCAGTGCCCGGGCCAGCGCTTCGCGCCCGATCGCGCCGCTGAGGACCTGGTCGCCGACGATCCAGGCCGGGGTTCCCCCGATGCCGAGCTGGCGGGCGAAATCCAGGTTGCGCGCCAGTTCGCCTTCGATCGCCGGGTCCCGCTTGGCGAGCGGTGAGGTATCGACGCCAGCCTTGCGCGCCGCGGCGCTGATCGAGGCCTGCGTCGGCGGGCCCATCGCGAACATGGCGTCGTGGAAGGCAGCGTACTTGCCCTGCCGCGCCGCCAGCAGCGCGACGCGCGCGGCGGCGACGCTTCCGGGCCCCAGGATCGGCAATTCGCGCGTCACGATCTTGAGCTGCGGATCCGCGGCAATCAGTGCCTGCACGTCGGGCAGGCTGCGGCGGCAGTAGGTGCAGGCATAGTCGGTGAACTCGACCAGGACCGTGGTGCCGGCCGGATTGCCCAGGACCGCGCCGGGATAGGCATTGGTCAACCCCTTGCCTGCGCTCTCGAGCGCGCGGGCGGTTTCCTTCTGGCGCAGGCGGTCCATCGCCTCGGGCAGGATCTCGGGGTGGGTCAGCAAGGCTTCGCGCACCGCGGCGGTCATACGCGCCTCGTCGGTGCCGCGCACGCGTTCGAAGGCAAAGCCGCCGGCAAAAGCGGCCACGGCCAACGCCAGCGCGCCGGCGGCGATCAAAAAACGGGTGTGCACGCGGGGGCTACTTCTTTTTGCTCTTGCGATCGCGCTCGATCTCGGCACGCGCCTGCATGGCGATGTCCTGGGCGCGCAGCCAGTCGGGCGAGCCGGTCGGCAAGGCGGCCTCGGCAGCCTCGGCGCTGCGCAGCGCCTCGGGCATGCGCATGCTCATGACTTGCTGCTCGGCGCTGGCAAGGCGGGCGCGGGCATGGTCGCCGTTAGCTTCGTAAACGACGCCGAGCTGGTACCATGCGAACGGATTCTCGCGGTCGCGCGCGACCGCCGCCTTGAGGACCCGCTCGGCCTCGGCGAAATTGGCGTGATCTTCGGTGGCGATCAGCGCGTGCCCGAAGGTGGTGGCGATCAGCGGCTGGTTGGCGGTTTCTTCGGTGGCACGGCGCAGCGGCGCCAGCGCCTCGGCCGGCTTGCCCGATTCGAGCAGGATCTGGCCCTTGAGCTCAAGGAAATAGGGATTGTCCGGCTCGGCCTTCAGCAGCGCGGCGGTCTCTTCCATCGCCTTGTCCATCAGCGCTTCCTTGTGGAAGGCATAAGCGCGGGCATAGTGCGCTGGTATCGAGGTCATCGTCGCGGGATACTGGGTCATCGTCTGCTGCGGTTCCGCCAGGTAGCCGAACAGCTTGGCCTTGGCGCGCTGGAAGCGCTCCTCCAGCCGGGGATCCGGCGCCTTGTTCCAGGCCGCATCCTTGTCGTACGTGTCGGTCAGCGTGGCGATGCGATCGCCCGTCATCGGGTGGGTGGAATAAAACTCGGCCTCGGGCGTACGCTGGAAGCCATAGCGGAACTCCATGTTCTGCAACTTCTCGAAAAAGGCCACCGATCCCTTGCCGGTGATCCCGGCTGCGGACAGGTACTTGGCCCCGGCCGCGTCGGCGCTCTCTTCCTGCCCGCGGCTGTAGGACAGCATCGAGCCGAGCGCCGCCTGCTGGCCGGCCATCATGATGCCCATCGCCGCCTCGCCGCCGCCCAGCGCCGCGGCGATGCCGCCGGCCAGAAGCGACAGCAGCGTGATCCCGCTGGCGCGCTTGTACATCTCGTCACCGCGGATGACGTGGCCGCCGGTGATATGGCCGAGTTCGTGCGCGATGACGCCCTGCACCTCGTTGGCGCTGGTCGCCATGTTGATGAGGCCGGACTGGATGTAGACCGCCTGGCCGCCCGCGACGAAGGCGTTGACGGTGGGATCGTTGATCAGGACGATGTCGACGTTCTTGGGGTCGAGCCCGGCTGCCGCGATCAGCGGCGTCGCCATGTCGTGCAGCAGCGCCTCGGTCTCGGCATCGCGCAGGACGGACTGGGCGGCGACCGGCTGCACCGTCAGCGTCGCGGCAGCCGCCAGCGCCAGGATCCGGGCAACCAGGCAGGCGGAGAAACGGGCTGTGGCGCGCATGGTCCCCGCCTAGCCCCGGTGCGGCTTAATGGCGGCTGAAGCCGCGGAATGGCGAACGCGTCGGCACATCGTCGCACCAAGCCTAACGGCAAGCCTGCCGCCGCGCCATCGGCGTTTGCAGGTCGATCAGCCGATCAGCTTGCGCGCGGCCTTTTCAAGCAGCGGGACGTCCTCGGCGACTTCGCCAAGCAGCACCACTTCGCCAGTGGGAAGCCGACGCGCAACCAGCAGCGTGAACTCGCTGCCCTCGGGCGAAACGCTGCCTAGCGCGGTGTAGTCGAGCTGGCGCAGCTTGCGGGCCAGCGCCTCGCGCGGGGTGTCGCGCGCTTCGCCCAGTCCGGCTTCCTCGCGGCGCAGGCGCCGCTCGGCCGCGACCACTTGCTTGAGCCCGCCCGGAACGCTCGCCAGCATTCCCGCCAGCTCGCCGCGCTCAACCTGCAGGCGCTGCGCATGGCTCAGCGCAGTGGCGTATTCGGCCAGGCGCGTCTTGTCGTATTCGGCCCCGAACACGAGCTTGACGACCGGCGTCATCGGCGCGCGGTCCTGCACCGTCAGCCCGGCGTCGGCGATCAGCGCGGCGAATTCGCGCGGCGCTTCGGCGGCTGCCAGCGAGACGTCGTAAGCGCGGCTGATCGCGGCATAAAGCGTGCTGCGGGTCCGGTCCTCGGCATGGATGGCCTGGTGCGCCAGCTCGCGCGCGACCGCCAGCGTGTCGGCAAGTCCGTCCGCAGGATGAGCCTCGACGTCGAAACTTACAGGCTCGGCAAGGACCGGCGGCTGCGCATCCCCTTCGCTGCCGAGCGCTCCCTCGATGACCGGGTTCTCACGCGGGGCGGCGCGGCGCGTGCCGAGCAGACTGGCGAAGGGGCTGGGCGCATCGTCGTCGCCTTCGTCCTCGTCTTCTTCCTCGCCGGCAAAGGCGCCGAACAGCGGGCGGACCGGTTCGCTCAGCGTCGCCAGTCCGGCGAAAGTGGGCCGTCCGCCGATATCGTTGGCGATCGCGATTTGCTCAGCGGCTTTATCTTCCGGTTCATCCTCGGCGGCGGGCAGAACGGCGTCTGCAGCAATCGCATCGGGGTCGTAACCGTTGACTTGCTCGTTCTCGTCCTCGTCCTCGTCCTCGTCGAACTCGGGCTCCTCGGCTGCGTCGTGGGCATCGATCAGGCTGCCGAAGTCGGCGGCGCCATCGCTCTCGTCCTCGTCGTCCTCGCTCCAGTCTTCGTGCTCGGGCTGATAGCCCGGCAGCACCCGGCTGGTCGGCATCGTCGGCTTGGTCGCCAGGAGCGGCGGCGGGTTGTCCTCGTTGGCGGGTTCGTCGAGACCGAGCGCCCGGGCCCCGAACGCAGGTTCGGGGAAGGCTACCGCGTTGACCCCCGGCAGCGCCACCGCACCGAAGTCGGCGTCGGCAGCGATCGCGCCCCCGGCAGCAAGCTCGTCCATCGCCAAGGGGTTCTCGTCGTCGCCGTGCCACGCCGGGTCCGCGGCATCCTCGCTCCAGGCGCCAAGTTCAAGAACGTCGTCGACCGGCTGCGACACCACTGCCGCGGCCTCGTCACGCGGTTCGGTCAGCGGATCGAGTGCCTGGTCGACTTCCAGCAGCAGCTCGTCGGTCGTGCGTGCGTCCGCCATCTCCTTCCAGTTGATGACGCCGTAAATGAAGTCGATCGTGTCGTCGTCGGTCGAGAAGGGCAGCAGGATGCCGCGATACAGGATCGTCCGGTCGCGCTGGTTCACGAACTCCGCTTCGAAGCCGATCGGCGCCTGGTTTGCGAGGATCTGCATGTAGTGATCGGTGATTCGCGACAGCAGCGAACGGCTGGGCACATCGTCGAGCGTGTCGATCCCCTCGTCGGTGCCGCACTCGCGCGCAAGTTCGGCACCAAGATAGGCGATCCCCGGATTGTCGATGCCCGACGTAAAATCGAGCAGCACGCTGTGCGGGCCGAAATCGGGCAGGTTCTCGGGCTCAAGGTCCTCGATCGACGGGAAATTGCGGTTTTCCAACAGGCTCGCCCAATGGTTGTAGGCGCGCACCTGCATCCGCCGTTCGTCCTGACCGACCGGGCTGACGGGAACCTGCGGGGCGGGCTCGTCCAGATCGAACGGGTCCGGATCGGCCGCATCCTCGATGCTGCCGCGATCCAGCCATTGCCCGCGATAGGTATCCATGCGTCTTCGCCCCCAGCGATACTCAGGCCGCCGTTTTCGCCCAGCATGGTAAAGAATTCGTCAAGCCTTACGCGCCCCCGCCACTGCGGCGCCGCGGTCATAGCATGTACCGCATCCGCACTTGCTGCTCGGCGCCGCCGGCACCGACGGGAAAGGACGCATCGGAAAAGCTCGGCGGGCCGAAGCGCACCGGCGCGTCGCGGCTGAACCCGAAGCCTTCGCGGGGGAACACCAGGCGCTTGTCGAGCCGGCGATTGCCGTTTTCGTCATGGATCACCGACACGGCGTAGTCGCCCGGCGGCACCGCCCCGAAGTTAAGCAGCACGCTGCGTCCGGCTGGCACGACCAATTCGCGCGCGGCGGGATCGCCCTTGCAGTCGGGAAACGCTTTCGGCCGCGCGGTCAGGCATGCCAGCACCAGCCCCTTGTCGGAGCGCAGGCCGCTGACTGCCACCGTCACGGTTCCCGGCGCCGCCGCGCCGGTCAGCGCAGCGATGAGCGCCCCGGCACCGAGAGCCCGGCGTCCGTGCCGCAAAGCCGGTCCCAGATGCGGAAATAGAGGCCGTAATTGCATCGATAGCTTTCGTGATGCCGCTGGTGATGGCTGGCCGTTATCAACCATTTACCCAACGAGGAATGAACCAGTGCGGCGGGAAAGGCTTCCCAGCCCATGTGGTTGGTGACGCCCATGATCGTCATGACCGCGAGGACCGCGGCCAGCCCGCCGACGTGGATCGGCACCAGCAGCACCAGTACCGGGATCACTACCGCGCCGGTCAGCGCCTCTAGCGGGTGAAAGCTCATCGCCGCCCATGCCGTCGGCGGCCGGCTGGCATGGTGAACCGCGTGTGCCGCGCGAAACGGCGCCGGGCGGTGCATCCAGCGGTGCGTCCAGTAGAACCAGGTATCGTGGGCCAGCAAATAGATGAGCGGCGCCGCCACGAGCCACCAAGCGGGATAAGCGCGCCAGTCGGCATAGACTTTCGTCCAGCCGTGCGCCTGCCAGCCCCAAGCCAGCACTCCGGCGGGAATGCCGTAAATGGCTGCCGATGCCAGTGACCAGCCGATCTCGCGCCTCATTTGCGGTGCCAATCCGTGGTGCGCGCCGGGCCGGACGCGCGCCGTCAGCGCGGCGAAAAGCCCGCTGACCGCCAGGTATCGCAGCGCGACGATCGCCGTCATGGCAAGCGCGGACAGGGCAATGGCGGGTACGGCGGTCATCGCCGACCGCTATGGCCTCAGATGTCGTATGGCGCCAGATGCGGATCGAGCGCGGCCAGCTGCCGCCGCAGCGACGCGCGCGCCAGGCGCTCGATCTCGGCCTTGCGGCGCGCCGCGGCGAGCGGGACGGTTGCCGCGGGACGCACGATTTCGGCATCGTAGCCGTCCGCCACGATCACACCGCAGCGTGCCGGCTGGAACGCGTCGGTTTCCATGCAAGCGCGGTCGAGATGCGGCGCCAGCCCCCAGTAAAAGCGATCGCAATGGTCGAGGTAATCGGGCCACTTGGCGTCGCCCATCAGGTCTGCGCGGCTGACCTTGATCTCCACGATCACGACCTGGCCCTTGGCATCGATTCCCATCAGGTCGGCCCGGCGGCCTGATCGAAGCGGCATTTCCGACAGGCACCACACGTCGTTGCGCGCGAACAGCCGGCAGATTCCGCGCGCCACCATGCGGGCGGTGCGATCCTCGTCGGCAAGGGTTGCGGCGGCAGGCGGAGCCATGCCGCGCCATAGGAACAGAGAGGGAACCTGACAAGCCCGCTGCGGCAATCCGATCAGGCGTGCGGGGCAAGCCCGATCAATGCGGCGCGCGCGGCCACGAACTCCGACCATAGCGCACCCGCCGCAGGAGCCGGGTCCTGCCCGCGCTCGCGCACGGTCAGCAGCGCACAGATGCCGGGTTCCATAACGGAAGCCAGGTCGTCGATCGCGCGGCACGCCAATTCCGCGGCGCCGGCATGCATCAGGTTGAGCGCGGCGCCCACGTCGGCGCCCTCGCCATCGTCTTCGCGCAGCACGGCAAGCTCGGCAACGGTTCGTGCGGCGCCCTCCAGCACGGCCCAGCGCGCGCCGGCGCGCAGCGCCGGATCGGCGGCGACAAAGTGTTCGCGGTGCGGAGGAAGTGCGCTCATGGCGACTCGCGTAGCCGGTGGGCGCTTGCCAAATCGCTAATGCCGCTGCTGAAAAGGCGCTGGCGCGCGCCGCGCCGCGCTGCTAACCGCCGCGCGTCCGCACCCGTAGCTCAGCTGGATAGAGCGCTGCCCTCCGAAGGCAGAGGTCACAGGTTCGAATCCTGTCGGGTGCGCCAGTTTCAGGCGGGTTTCTTGCGGATCAGGTAGCGCCACACACCGACCGCGTTGATCACCAGCAGGATCACGTTCTGCACCCCGATCCCCTCGCTGTCCTTTTGCAGGAAGCCCCAGGCGATCAGTGCCAACGAACTGGTGACGAAAATCACCATTGCATAGCCGGTCCAGCGGCGCCCGAGGTCGAGCGAGACGATCAGCGCTGCGATCGTGGCGGCGGCGGCACCGTAGTATTGCATGGCGGTGAGGACGGTATCGTTCATCCCTGCCAAGCGCGCGGCGCGCGCGGTGGTTCCGTATCGGCGGGGAACCCGCGCCGCTTGCCGCGCGTTGGAGGCGCATTCGCCGCTCTGGAATTACCGGATATTTCAATGTCTTTTACGCAGCTCACCTCTCCGCTCCCGGTCTTCGTCATCGGCAAGGGAAAAGGGATGGCCATGGCCGTGATCGACTATGGCCCCGAACATAACCTGATCTGGGTTACCGCGATCGACGATAGCGGCGAAATCTGGTGCGCGCCCAATTCGCTGGTGCGCATGCAGGCGAACTGGACCGCCGGTCGGGGCCGCTCACAGGCTGAGGAAATGTCCCGCGATTGCGTCCAGGCCTATCCCGCCAAGCCGACCGCCAACGGCGCGGCGATGAAGGGCACCGTCACCGTTTGACGGCAGCCACCGTGCAAAGCATAGCGGCGCGGTGACCGAACTCCCCCGCGAAAACTGGCAAAGCGACGCCGGCGAGGCTGCGCGCCGCAAGGTGCTTGCCTCGTATCCGCTGGAAATTTCCGAGCACGGTGCCGAACTGGACGCGATGGCGCGGCTGGCGGCGCAAGTCTGCAACGCTCCGATCGCTCTTGTCAGCATCGTTTTTGCCGACAACCAGGAATTTCACGGCCGCTGCGGGCTCGACACGCGGGAAACTCCCCGTGAACAATCGTTCTGCGCCCACGCGATGCACCTTGAAACCGCAATGGTGATTCCGGACGCGTTGCTCGATCCGCGGTTCCAGGCGAATCCGCTGGTGACCGGGCCGCCGCACATCCGTTTCTATGCCGGCCAGCCGCTGAAGTCGCCCGAAGGCGCGCCGCTGGGAAGCCTGTGTATCATCGACGTCGAACCGCGCAGCGGGTTGACGGACAGCCAGTCCGACGCGCTCGCGGTCATGGCCAGGGCGGTCATGGCGTTGCTCGAACGTTGGCGGGTGGAACGCAGCAGCGCCGCGGCGCAATCGCGCTCGCAAATCACGATCCTGGATCTCGAGCAGCGCTTTGCGGCGCTGGCCGATGCGATGCCGCAGATGGTGTGGTCGTCGCCGGCGGACGGTCAGCCCGATTATTTCAATGCCCAGTGGGTCGAATTCACCGGACAGCCCGCCAGCGCCAGCCTTGGCTCTGGCTGGCTGACATTCCTGCATCCCGGCGACAGTGAACTCGCCGCCCGGGTCTGGCAGAAGGCGGTCGACAGCGGTGAGCCCTACGAGGTCGAGTACCGACTTCGCAATCGCCGCGGTGAATACCGCTGGGTGTTGGCGCGCGGAACGCCGCAGCGCGACGCCGAAGGCACTATCACGCGGTGGCTCGGCACCTGCACGGACGTCCACGAAGCGCGCGAACAGGCCGGGCGGATGGAAGTTCTCTCGCAAGAGCTTAGCCACCGCATCAAGAACATCTTCGCGGTGGTCGGCGGGTTGGTCTCGCTGACGATGCGCAAGCAGCCCGAACTTCAGGAAATCTCGCGCGAGTTGCAGGGCCGGATCCTGGCGCTTGGCCGCGCCCACAACTTCGTGCGGCCGCACAGCCCCGGTTCGGCGCCGATGGTAGCCGGCGGTAGCGGCCTCAAGTCGATGCTTGGGAATCTGCTTGGCGCCTACCAGGACTCGCGGGGCGGGCGCGTCGAGGTCAGCGGCGAAGACATCCCCATCGACGACCGCTCGGCGACACCGCTGGCGTTGTTCTTCCACGAGCTGGCGACCAATTCCGCCAAGTACGGCGGGCTTGCCGCGGTCGATGGCGGGGTCGCCGTGGATATCGCGCGCGACGGCGACGATGTTGTGATGACGTGGCGCGAACGCGGCGGTCCCCCGGCCAGCCGGCCGGGCGAGGCCGGTTTCGGAACGCGGCTGATGGCGCTCAGCATCGAGACTCAACTGGGCGGAAGCCTGGAACGCGACTGGGAGCCCGACGGCCTTTGCGCTGTCGCGCGGGTGCCGATCAGCGCGATGCGGCGCGAAGGGTCAGGCGACGGCGCGTAGCGGTATGAATTCGGGCGGTGCCGGCTGGTCCGCACTGCCGTTGGCCGCAACCATCAGCGCCCAGCGGATTGAGTCGGGCGAATAGGGCTTCTGAACGATGCCGATGGCGGTTGCCGCCGGCTGGCCGACTTGCGACGGGTTCGCAGTGACGTAAATGATGGACGTCCCGCTTTCCGCCAACATTCGTGCGATTTCGGGGCCCGTCGGCCCGTCGCGCAAGTTGACGTCGACCAGCGCAATTCCGCTTCCGGGCGCCAGGGCTTCTGCCGCCGCCTTGTCCTGAGCGATCCCGCGAACGCCGAAACCCGCCCCGCAGACGATGTCTTCGAGGTCGAGAGCGACGAGAAACTCGTCTTCGACGATCAATACCGGTGTCATCTTTGCTGCGTCACGTCGATCAGGCGGCCAGAACGTCCAGCGTCTCGACGTTGGCCACGCGGGCCAGCTCGGCGAAGAAGGCATCGAGTGCCTGGCCCTTGAGCACGAAGTTGTGCCGAAAGTCGGGAAGCTGACCCGATTCGAGGACATTGGCGAGCATCGCGCGGGCACGGCAGATGCGGCTTTTGACCGTACCCAGGGCGATCCCGCAGATGTCGGCGATTTCTTCATAGGACAGGCTACCAACCGCGACGAGGATCAGCGCCTCGCGGTGCGTGGCGGGCAGGACCGTCAGCGCGCGAAGGACGTCCGACAGTGCGATTGCGTCTTCCTGCGCGGCGGGAGCCTTGAGCGTACGCTCCGCGACCCCTTCGTCGTACTCGCCGCGAAAGCGGTTGCGGCGCGCGTCCGAATAGAACTGGTTGCGCAGGATCGTGAAAGTCCAGGCCTTGAAGTTGGTGCCGGCATGGAAACGATCGCGCGCGGCCCACGCACGCATCATGGTTTCCTGGGCAAGGTCGTCGGCGCGGTCGCGGCACCCGCACAGCGAGCGCGCGAACGCACGAAGGTGCGGCGCGACATCGGCGAGAGCCTGTTTGAATTCGGTGTCCGAAAAAGCCTGAAACTCGGTTGCAGCTTCCTGCACCGTTGCCCCCATTTGCATAGCCGCCACTTATGTTTTCCTTTCGCATGCCTGCGCGTTCAAAAGTGACAACAACGTTCGGTGCGAATTGGTTCCCCATTTCGGGAACCCGCCCTTGGGCCGACCGTTTCCAGCGCCGAAGGACGGGCGCGAAGGGCCCTTCCAAGGAGGCTTTTCAGTGACCGACCCCACCACGAAGGCGCCGGACCCGCGCCGCGACTATGACAGCCCCGAGGATCTGCTGGAGGACATCGCCTTGCCGCTGGACGAGCGCGAAGAATTGCTGCGCCAGTGGAAGCAGGACCTGGAGCAGCGGCTGGAGGCCGAGTCCGAAGGGATGAGCGCGTCCGATCCCATTTCGGCCGACAAGGAATCGAAGCTGGCCGGCGAGGCACGCCGCGTTACCGCCGCACTCGAAAAGGTCTGCGAGGACCGGCGCCAGGCTTCAGGTTCCTGAGAGAACCGGAGGCCGGCGCCGGGAAATCTCATTTCTTGGCGTGCGACTTGCCTTCGGCTTCGGCGGCTTCGAGGTCGGCCGCTTCGTCGCCGTCAAGCGCCTTGGCGGCGTCGCGCGCAGTCCGGGCGATGTCCTCGTCCGAATGGCTCTGAGCGTAAGCCGTCGTCTCCTCGTTGTATTCGCGTGCGGCCTTGTAATTGCCTTCGCCGTATTCGCCCTTGTTCTCGTCTGTCTGGCCGGCTGGCGCGGCGTTGGAAGGCTTTGCGGGCGTATCGCTCATCATGGTCTCCTGCAGGTGGCTGTCTTTCGGTAACGGGAACCTGCCGTTGACGGTTCCCCGCACTTCGGCGCACAATCCGCAAGTCCCGCCGCGCCCGGCCGCCATTCCCCCTGACAGAGGCGGAACTTGCGCTTGCCCGGCAGGTTATCGCAGGAGCCCGGCCCTCCGCGGCGTGAAAGGACTTTCTCTTGCCCAAGCCATCGCTGCAGAAAGTCCTGATCGTCGAAGATGACGGCCTGCTGGCCGCTTCGCTGGAGGATGCGTTTCACGCCGCAGGGGTCAAGGATGTGCGGATTTCCGCGACGACCTCGGCAGCGATGGCCGAAATCGGCGAGATTGCGCCGCAAGTCATGGTCCTCGATGTCAATCTGGCTGATCGCAGCGACGGCTGGGGTCTTGCCGAGTTGTCGCGCGAATTGTTCGACCGGCCGCCGCTGATCATCTTTTCGACCGGGATGCCCGAAGCGATCCCCGAGGAAGTCAAGGAAATGGGCGTCGTCATGACCAAGCCCTATGCGCCTGACGATCTGGTCGCCAAGGCGATCAGCCTTGCGCCGCGCTCAATGCTGTCGCGCCTCCTGGGGCAGCGCTGACAACAAGCTCCGCGAGACGGGCCGTCAACGGAGGCCGCGCGCGCCCTATGAACTAAAAGGCCCCCGCAGTCTTGCGACTACGAGGGCCTTTGGATCGGATCACCACCGGGTGCGGGGGGAGGGGGGAGGGCCGGTGGTGATGCCATTAAAACACCACCCCCCGGCGTTGGTTCCCGCTTTTCGAAAAAATTTCGGCGCTTGTGCCGAAGTGCACAGAAGGCCTATTGGCAGGCAACGTTGCCCTGTCGATGCGGGGCGCCTGGTCCTGCCGGATCGCCGGCGGATCGCCGCGATCGCGGGATGCAAAAGGTTCGAAAATAATGTCGGTTGCTGAAACGGTTGGTGTCGAGCTTCCTTACCTGCGCCGCTATGCGCGGGCGCTGACGGGTTCGCAATCTTCGGGCGACACCTACGTGCGCATGACGCTCGAGGCGGCGCTGATCGATCCCCAGCTGCTGGCCGAGATCGGCGGCGACCGCATCGCGCTCTACCGCGCCTTCAGCAAGATCTGGTCGACCGCCCACGTCGACACCGCGCACCCGGGCGGCGACGGCTCCATGCACGAGCAGGCTGCGCAGGATCGCCTTGCACAAGTCACGCCTCTGCACCGCCAGGCGTTGCTGCTGACCACGCTTGAGGAATTCTCGCTGACCGAGACTGCGAACATCCTCGGCATCGACGAGGACGAGGCCGGCAAGCTGGTCGCGCGCGCGATCGAGGAGATCGAGAGCGAGACCACCACCGACGTTCTCATCATCGAGGACGAGCCGCTGATCTCGATGCAGCTCGAGGGGCTGGTCAGCGATCTGGGCCACAACGTGGTCGGCACCGCCGCAACGCGCACCCAGGCGCAGGAAGCCTTCGCCAAGACCCGGCCCGGCCTGGTCCTTGCCGACATCCAGCTTGCCGATGGCAGTTCGGGCATCGACGCGGTCGAGGATATTCTCAAGTTCGGCGACGTGCCGGTGATCTTCATCACCGCCTACCCGGAAAAGCTTCTTACCGGTGAGCGGCCCGAGCCGACCTACCTGGTGACCAAGCCGTTCCAGGAATCGACTGTGCGCGCGCAGATCAGCCAGGCCCTGTTCTTCGGATCGAGCCGCCCGATCGGTTGATCCGTGCCGGGGCGGGTCAGCTCCGGCGGATCACGAACTCGCCGGCGTGGCGCACCGGTACCCGCAGGCGGCTGCGCACGCCCTCGGGCTCGAATGTCAGCTCAACCGCGTTCTTGAGTTCGCTGGCGACGATTTTCTCGATCAGGTCGCGGCCGAATCCGCGCCGCTGCGGCGGGACGACCGTCGGCCCGCCGGATTCGCGCCAGGTCACCTCGGCCAGTTCGGACGAGATCAGCTTCCAGGCGACGTGGACATGACCTTCCGGCCCCATCAGCGCGCCGTATTTGGCGGCATTGGTCGCCAGCTCGTGCAGAGCCAGCCCCAGCGACATGGCGTCGTTGGGAGCCAGGCGGATGTCGGGCCCGGCAAGCGAGACGTGCGCATCGCCATCGGTCATGTATGGGGCCAGCTCGCTGCGGACGATGTCGGCAATCGATGCGGCGGTCCAGTCGGTTTGCGACAGCAGGTCGTGCGTCGCGGAGAGGGCGCGGACGCGCCCCACCAGGCCTTCGGCGAACTCTTCGATAGTGGCGGAGCGGCGCCGGGTCAGCGAAACGATCGACAGGACGTTGGCCAGGGTATTCTTGACCCGATGATTGAGCTCGCGCGTCAGCGACGTGCGGATCGCCGCCTCGCCGGCGAAGCGCTCCAGCATCTGGCGGTCGGCGAGCGCACGGCGAGTCACGATGCGGGCCAGCGCGGCGACGAGGCAGGCGACGATCAGCCCGAACAGCAAGGTCGCGCGTCCGAGCACCGACAGCGCGGCCATCTTCTTGTCGGCAACCGTGACCACCCAGGTCCGCTCGGCCACGACCAGCGGGCGCAGCGTCATCATCCCCGGTTCACCGGTGTACCGCCGTTCGGCCATCATTGCCGTTGGATCCGCGCGGCCATCGTAAAGCGCGATATCGAGCCCCCGCGCGCCCGGCATCGCCAGCGCCGCGTCGAGAAAGTCGGACGTCCGGAACGGTGTGTAGACGAAGCCGCGCAGTCGCTGTGTGCTCTCGTCCACGACCGGCATGTAGATCAGGAACGCGGAATCGCGGCCTCCCTGCCCATCCTGAATCAGGCGAACCCGGCCCGTGGCGGCCGGCCGACCGGATCGCGCCGCGCGTTCCATCGCTTCGCGCCGCCGCGCATCCGAAAACATGTCGAACCCCAGCGCTATGCGATTGGTGGGCGTGAGCGGCTCGAGAAAGGTGACCGGGACTACCGCGGCCGCGCCCGCTGCCGGCGCGGGGCGGATCGCATAGTCAGGCTCGATCGCCCGCATCATCGCCACGTGGGCGGTAACTTCGCCCGGGGTCAGCATCGGCGCAAAGCCAAGCCCGAGCGCGCCGTGATAGTTCTCGCCGCCGCCCAGATCGCTGGCGAAGCGGGAAAATACTCGCCGTGGAACGTCCGCGCGCGAGGCCATAAGCGCGGCGGCGGCATTCAGCGCGGCGCTGCTCTCGATGGCGCGTCGCTGCAGTGCACCAACAACTTCGTCGGCCCGCCGCTCCAGGTCGATCTGGCGGGCCATCGCGGCACTCCGTTCGATCGCCAGCACCGCCACCAGCGTAGCCGCCAGCGTCAGCAGGAACAGGAACAGCGGGAAACCCCGCGGATAGCGGTGAAACCAGGCGGCTCTTTGCGATCCGATAGGAAGTTGGCCGGCCATCACCACTCGTTGCTAAGGGGGCTTGACCGTGCCGCGCCGGCGGACCGTCGCAACCGGGAAGACCCGATGGTCCTTTGGAACCATGCGCCTGCTCGAATGTTCCCGCTTTGCAGCATCGCGCGCCGACCCTTGACGGACCGGCGCCCGGCTGGAAACAGGAACGGAATACGTCAGTGGAGTTGGTATTGGCTCATTCAGGTAGAAAGGCTGGTCCGCACAAGGCCGGATCGCCTTTGCCGCCTCGGCCGGAGAAGCCGGGCTGGGCCGATGGACTGCGCCAACTGTACGATTCGGTCCTGGACGAACAGCTTCCCGACAGTTTCGACGACTTGTTGAAGAAGCTCGACCAGGCCGGTCATGGCTGACGAAGAGCGCGCACCCTATAACGAGAAGCAGTTTCGGCGGGAGCTTCTGGCGACCCTGCCGCACCTCCGCGCTTTTGCGCGCGGATTGTGCGGCCGCCCTGATGTTGCTGACGACCTTGTCCAGGAGACGGCGATCAAGGCCTGGACGGCACGCGAGCGATTCAACCCCGGCACCAACATGCGCGCGTGGACATTCGTGATCCTGCGCAACCACTATCGCAGCGAGATTCGCCGCAATCGCCGCCAAGGCGAATATGACGAAGCGGCGGCCGAGCGCATCCTGATCACCGACGCCGGGCAAGAGGCGCCGCTCCACCTCAACGACATGCAGCGCGCCTTGCAGAAGCTTCCTCCCGAACGGCGCGAGGCGCTGTTGCTGGTGGGAGCGGGCGGTTTTTCCTATGAAGAGGCCGCGGCGATTTGCGAGTGTGCGGTCGGCACGATGAAAAGCCGTGTCGCGCGCGGTCGTGCGGCGCTGGCGCAACTTCTTGACGGCGACAAGCCGCTGCCGGCCGAGGCCGCCTCGCTCGAACTGTCGACGACGCGCGCGGTCGAACACGCGGGACATTAAGCCAGCCGGGAACACCCCCGCCCGGCGGCGCTTTAACGCGCTGCCGCAGCAGGGAATTCCGATGAGCCGCCTTTCCTACGCAGATCAGGACAAGCCCGGGATCACCCGCAGGAAGGCCGGCCACGGCTGGGCCTATTTCAACCCCGACGGCACCCGCATCAAGGATCGCGACGAGATCGACCGGCTGAATGCCATTGCCTTGCCGCCGGCCTATACCGACGCCTGGTTCGCCCCCAGTCCGAATTCGCACCTGCTGGCTTACGGTTTCGATGCGAAGGGCCGCAAGCAGTACCGGTACCATCCCGATTTCCGCGCCACGCGCGAGAGCGTGAAGTACGATTCGCTCGCTGCGTTCGGCAAAGCGCTGGCAAAGCTGCGCAAGCGCGTGGCCAAGGACGTGGCGCGGCGCAAGCCAACGCGAGAGCGCGCGGTCGCCTCGGTCGTTCGGCTGCTCGATGGCGGCGAGATTCGCATCGGTAACCAGGCCTATGCCAAATCGAACAAGAGCTTCGGTGCGACCACGCTCCTGATGCGCCACGTGAAGCGAAATCGCGGCAAGCTGGAGCTGCGATTCAGGGCCAAATCCGGCAAGGAGGCTCAAGTCGAGGTTACCGACAAGAGCCTGCTGCGGTTCGTGCGCGATATGCAGGACCTGCCTGGCCAGCACTTGTTCCAGTACCTCGACAACCACGGCGAGGCGTGCCCGGTCAGCTCCGACGACGTCAACGCCTACATCCGCGAGGCCATGGGCGAAGACTTCACGGCCAAGCATTTCCGCACCTGGGCGGCCAGCGTATGTGGTTTTTCGCTGATCCTGGCCGACGAACGCCACGTCGGGGTCAAGGAGCTGGCCACCGCGGTGTCATGCCGGCTCAACAACACCCCGGCGGTGTCGCGCAAGTCGTACATCCACCCGGCCGTGACCGCGCTGGCGCAAGATCCGAAGGCGCAGGACAAGCTGCGCCGCAAGGCCAAGCTGCCGCGCGCCCGCACGTTCATGACCCCGCACGAGCGCGCATTCCTGGCTTTCATTGCCAAGGCGCCGAAAGCGAAGACGCTGCTGAAGAAGCTTTAGGCCAACTGGCGCAGCCGCCGCTGGACGGCGGCAAGATCGGCGGCGAATTTCGCTTCTTCCGCGCTGCGCGCTGCATCGTCGAGCCGGAGCAGATAGGACGGGTGCGTGGTAATCCAGACCTCGCTGCCATCGGGCTGGGGGATCGGCTCGCCGCGGCTTTTCTGCACGCTCACCGTCTTGCCCAGCACGCCCCGCGCGGCACTGGCGCCGAGCGCGAGAACGAGTTTGGGCTGAACAAGGCTTCGTTCGCCGTCCAGCCACCAGCGGCAGATATCGATCTCCTTGGCCGTTGGCGACTGGTGAAGCCGCCGCTTGCCGCGGTTGACGAATTTGAAGTGCTTGACCGCGTTGGTCACGTAGCCTGCCGCGCGGTCGACGCCGGCCTGCTCCAGATGGTTCATCAACACCCGCCCGGCAGGACCCACGAAAGGCCGCCCTTCCTGCTCCTCGACGTCGCCGGGCTGCTCGCCCACGATCATCAGGCCGCTTGCCGCCTCGCCCTCGCCCATCACGGCGCGGGTTCCGTTGCAGCCGATCGGGCAGCGCGTGCACTGAACGACGCCGGTCGCGATCGCGGCCAGGCTGGCAGGCGCCTGCTCTGCCTCGAACAACGATGCGCCGCGTTCAACCATGGCCGCCTCCCGTGCCTGCGCGCCGGCGACGAGCTCGGGGATGAGCGCGGCCTCAGGCATGTTCTTCCAGTACTTGCGGGGCATTTCCTTCAGCATCGCCCCGACCTTCAAACGCGCCGGGTTGAAGATGGATGCATAGTACTTGCGCCACAGCTCTTCGGCCGGATCGCCGCCTGGCGCGTCTTCGCGGCGGGCCGGCGGCCCCTCGGCCAGGCTTGCGCCGTCCCAGTGCAGCGAACCCTCGGGCGTCAGGATCGACCACGCCATCTGGGTGAAGCGATTCACGAAGAAGGCCGCGTTGGCGCGCAGGATGTGGTGCGCAGGCTCGAACCAGGCCACGAAGCGTTCGCTGCCATCGGCTTCGGCTATGCCGCGAAATCGCACGAAGGCCCGCATCTTGTGGATATCGCGCCGAACCGTGCGCGCCAGTTCTTCCAGCTTGCGCACGTCGGGATCGGCGGCATCGTCACACAGCGCGGGGCGCCCCCGCAGCCGCCAAACCAGCCGGTAAAGCAGCCCGAAGCGTTCCGCGTCGCGGTGCAGGATCGCCGATTTCGCGAGGGCCACGAACTTGCGGCTGACGCGCGCTTCGGCAACGCCGTCTGCCGGCGGCGGCAGGCGGCGGTCGCCATGCGAAAACAGGTTGCCCGACTGACCGCCCGGTTCGGTCCAGGCGACGCGGTCGGGCGGGACGTCGGCGGCGAGCAGACGCCGAGCCTGGTCGCGCCACTCGTCGAAATCGTCGCTGCGCGTCAGCGCGACGACATAGTACGCGCCAAGCCGGACGTGCTGGAGCGACGTCATCGCGCGTCAGGCAGCGAACAGCTCGAGCTGTTCGGCCGGCGGTGCCAATTGCGCGCGCAGGTCGGCGCGATCGGTCAGCAGGGTCGGGCGCCAGTCCGGCGTGACCAGGAACGGACGCACGCGGCTGATCGAAACGGTCAGCCGGGCGATATCGTCCAGCCGCAGCGTGCGCTGCCGACGCGCAGCGACGATCGCGTTTACCGCGCGCACGCCCAGCCCCGGAACGCGCAGCAGCATTTCGCGCGGCGCCGTGTTGACGTCGAGCGGGAAGCGGTCGCGAAAGCGCAGGGCCCAGGCAAGCTTGGGATCGATGTCGAGCGGGAGCATTCCGTCGGCACCGGTGGCGGCCATGACCTCGTCAGGGCGGAAATCGTAGAACCGCATCAACCAGTCGGACTGGTAGAGCCGGTGCTCACGGATCAGCGGTGGCCGCTTCAATGGCAGGACGGCACTGGCATCGGGGATCGGGCTGAACGCGGAATAGTAAACACGCCGCAGCCGAAAGCGGTCGTAAAGCGAACTCGCCTTGCCGACGATGTCGACATCGCTGGCCGCGTCGGCACCGACGATCATCTGCGTCGATTGCCCGGCCGGCGCGAAGCGCGGCGCGTGACGGAATTTGGTCTTCGCCTCGCGCGCTTCGGCGATGGCCGATTTTACCCCGCCCATGGCGCCTTCGATCTGGCGCGCGTCCTTGTCCGGGGCGAGCCGGGTCAGGCCGGTATCGGTCGGAAGCTCGACGTTGATGGATACGCGGTCGGCATAGAGCCCGGCCTGTGCGATCAGCTCGGGGTCGGCCTCCGGTATGGTCTTGAGGTGGATGTAACCGCGAAAATCGTGTTCCTCTCGCAGCAACCGCGCCACCTCGACCAGTTGTTCCATCGTGTGGTTGCCGGACTTCACGATGCCCGATGAGAGGAACAGCCCTTCGATATAATTGCGCCGGTAGAACGACAGCGTCAGGTCGACTACTTCCTGCGGGGTGAAACGCGCCCGCTCTACGTTCGAGCTCTTGCGGTTGATGCAATAGTGGCAATCGAACACGCAGTGGTTCGTCAGCAAAATCTTGAGCAGCGAGATGCAGCGACCATCGGGCGCATAGGCGTGGCAGATGCCCATTCCCTCGGTCGAGCCGATGCCCTTGCCGCCCTGGCTGGTGCGCTTCGACGTGCCCGACGACGCGCAACTGGCGTCGTACTTGGCCGCGTCCGCCAGGATCGCCAAGCGTTCTATCAAGGACTTACGGTGCATTTGTTCGTTATATGTTCTCGCACCGGGGATGCAAGCGGACTCTGCCACGGAACGAATCCGCCGCGCCCGCTTTGACTCGGCGAAAGGGCACGGGACGATGGCGGCACGCGCATATTGGCAAGGGCAGATCCGGCTGGCGCTGGTCTCGATCCCGGTCGAGGTTTATCCGGCGACGCGCTCTGGCGCGGCGATCTCGTTCCGCCAGATCCACGAAGCGTCGGGCAAGCCGGTCAAGTACGAGAAGGTCGCACCCGGGGTCGGTCCCGTTTCGATGGACGAGATCGTCAAGGGTTACGAAGTGTCGAAGGGCAACTTCGTCCTGCTCGAGGACGAGGAGATCGAGGCCGTCAAGATCGAAAGCCGCAAGACGCTCGACCTCGTCCAGTTCGTCGCCGCCGACGAGATCGACGTGCTTTATTACGAGAAACCCTACTTCGTCGTCCCGGCCGACGACCTGGCCGAGGAAGCCTACGTCGTCCTTCGCGAGGCGCTGCGCAAGGCCAGGAAGGTGGCGCTGGGGCAGCTGTCGGTGCGCGGGCGCGAACAACTGGTGTCGATCAAGCCGTGCGGGCGCGGGCTGGTGATGGAGGTGTTGCGCTACGCCGACGAGGTCCAGAAGGCACAGGGCTATTTCCGCGACATCGGCGAGGCCAAGCCCGACAAGGAGCTGCTCGACCTCGCCACCACGCTGATCGACAAGAAGACCGCGCCGTTCGAACCGGACAAGTTCCACGATCGCTATGTCGATGCGCTTCACGCGCTCATCGAAAAGAAGCGCAAGGCCAAGGGCAAGACCATCCTAGAGGACGTCAGCGAGCCGGCCGCCGCCGGCAAGGGCAACGTCATCGACCTGATGGCGGCGTTGAAGAAATCGCTCGATAGCGGAGACAAGAAAGCCCCGGCAAAAAAGGCTCCGGCGAAAAAGGCGCCGGCGCGCAAGCGGGCCTGATCGGCGTGGGCAAGCTCAACCGGGACTGGACGGTCGGCCCGCATGGACCGCTCGAACGGCTGGAAGAGGGGCTTGTCACGGTGACGGGCGAAATCGCCATGCCGCTGGGCCGGTTCCCGCGCCGAATGACCGCTGTGACGCTGTCCGAAGGACGGCTGGCGGTGTGGAGCCCTATTCCGCTGCGAGAAGAGGGCATGGCTGCGCTCGAAGCACTGGGTCGGATTGCGTTCCTGATCGTGCCCGGGCCGCATCACCGCCTCGACATCGCGGCCTGGCACGCGCGCTACCCCGATGCCGCGGTGCTCTGCCCGCGCGGCGCGCGCGGCGCCGTGCGCGAGGTCGTGCCGACTTGCGATGTAGAGGACGTGATGGGCGCACACGATGTCCGCTTCAGTACCGTGCCCGGCACGCGCAGCCAGGAAGGCGCGCTCGAAATCCGGCGCGCCGGGCACTTCACGCTGGTGCTCAACGACGTGATTGCCAACGTCCGTCATCCCCGCGGCATCGGGGCGCAGGTAATGGCGCGCCTGTTCGGCTTCGGCGTCAGTCATCCGCAGGTTCCCCGCGCAGTCAGGCGCGCGTTGGTCGGATCGCCCCAAGTGCTGGCCGAGGCGCTGGAAGACTGGGCGGTCGCAGACCTCGTTCGCATCGTGCCCTCGCACGGAGACATTATCGACCACGATCCCGCCGGCGCGCTGCGCCGCGCGGCCAGGAGCCTTCGCTGATGGCACGTACCGACCCCCTCAGGGACTACAACCGCAAGCGCGATTTCAAGCGCACCGACGAACCGGCAGGCAAGGCCGAATCCAGTCCCGGCGGCAATCGCTTCATCGTCCAGAAGCACGATGCCACGCGCCTGCATTGGGACTTTCGCATCGAGGTCGACGGCGTGCTGAAATCCTGGGCGGTGACCAGGGGGCCCAGCCCGGACCCCGACGACAAGCGGCTGGCGGTGCGCACCGAGGACCACCCGATGGCCTATGCCGAGTTCGAAGGCACCATCCCGAAGGGCGAATACGGCGGCGGTACGGTCATGCTGTGGGATCGCGGCACCTGGGCGCCGGTTGCCGGGAAAAGCGCCAGGGACCTCGTCAAGGGCCACTTGCACTTCACGCTCGAGGGCGAGCGGATGAAAGGCGAATGGCTGCTGATCCGCCTCAAGCCGCGGCCGGGCGAGAAGCGCGAAAACTGGCTGCTGCGCAAGATTGCCGATGGCTTCGAAGAAGAAGGCGACGTGCTGGTCGAACGCGCGTTGACCAGCGTGCTGACGGGCCGTTCGATGGCCGAGATCGCGGCCGACAAGGCCGGCGCCCATTCGCTTGCGGGCAAGAAGGGCCAGGATTTCGCGGCGACGATGGCCAGCGCGGCTCGTCCTAACGCGAAAGCGGCCAAGCCAGCGAAGCGGCCCAAGCCGGCCGGCAAACCGCCCGCCTTCGTGCCCTTGCAACTGGCAACGCTGGTAGACGCGGTGCCGGCGGGGAATGACTGGTATCACGAGATCAAGTTCGACGGGTACCGCGCGCTGATCGCGGCTGCCGGCGGCGATGTCCGCGTCTATACCCGCAGCGGCAAGGACTGGTCGGACAAGTTTGCCCCGCTTGTGGCGCAGTTCGCCGCTCTCGACCTGCCGCCCTGCCTGATCGACGGCGAGATCATCGCCTACGACGCCGCCGGCAATCCCGATTTCAGTTCGCTGCAAAACGTCCTCAAGCGGGGGCACGGCGCGCAGGGACCCAACGACGCTTTCCATTATTTCGCCTTCGACCTGCTCGACGTGGATGGCGAGGACTTGCGCAAGCTGCCGGCGATCGAGCGCAAGGAGCGGCTCGAGGCGCTGCTCGCCGATGCGGCCCCGCCGCTCCACGTCGCCGACCACGTGATCGGCGCGGGCGAGAAGCTGTATGCGGCAATGTGCAAGGCGGGGCAGGAAGGCATCATCGCCAAGAAGATAGCCGCGCCTTACCTGGGCAAGCGCAGCCAGTCCTGGGTCAAGGTCAAGTGCAGCCTGCGGCAGGAGTTCGTCATCGTCGGCTGGACCAAGTCCAAGGCCAAAGCGCGACCGTTCGCCTCGTTGTTGCTGGCGCAGAAGGAGGGTCGCGAGTTCGTCTACAAGGGCAAGGTCGGAACCGGGTTCGGCGGCGCCTTGCTTGACGATCTGGCAGCGCGGATGAAACCGTTGGCGGCCGAAAAGCCGGCGCTGGAGGTGCCGCGGGCCGAGGCCCGCCAGGTCCAGTGGATCGCGCCTGAGCTGGTTGCCGAGATCGCCTTCGCCGAGTTCACGGCCGAGGGCCGCGTCCGCCACGGCAGCTTCGTCGGCCTGCGCGGCGACAAGGCGGCCCGGGATGTCGTGCCCGAAAGGGCCGCGCCCGCGCCGGCGCCGGCGAGCGGGGTCAAGATCAGCAACCCGGACCGGGTCATCTTTCCCGAGACCGGGCAGACGAAAGGCGATCTGGCGGCCTGGTATGAGGCGATCGCGCCGTTGATGCTCCCGTTCGCGGCGGGTCGCCCGGTCAGCCTGGTTCGCTGTCCGCAAGGGCGCGGCAAACAGTGCTTCTTTCAAAAGCACGATTCCGGTGCCTTCGGAAAGGCGGTCAGGCAGGTCGCCATCACCGAGAAGGACGGCGGCAGCGAGGATTACATCTATGTCACCGACGCGGAAGGGTTGGTGACCTGCGTGCAGATGGGCACGATCGAATTTCACGGCTGGGGCAGCAAGGCCGAGGCCGTCGAGAAACCGGACCGGATGATCTTCGACCTCGATCCCGACGAGGGGCTCGACTTCGCGGACGTCAAAAGCGCCGCCACCCACATTCGCGACCGCCTCTCCGATCTGGGGCTGGTCAGCTTTGCCATGCTGTCGGGCGGGAAGGGCGTGCACGTGATCGTGCCGCTGACGCCCGGGCATGACTGGGACACGCACAAGGACTTCGCGCGCCGCTTTGCCGAGGCGCTGAGCCTGGCCGAACCCGACCGTTTCATCGCGACGATGAGCAAGGCCAAGCGCAAGGGAAAGATCTTCATCGACTGGCTCCGTAACCAGCGCGGCGCCACCGCGGTGCTGCCCTACTCCGCACGCGCGCGCGAAGGGGCGCCGGTTGCCGTGCCGATCGCTTGGGACGAGCTCGGCGGGCTAAAGGATGCGCACCCGTTTTCGATCGCTGACGCCGCCCGGGTTATCCGGCGTGCGAATGCCGGCGGATTGGCGGGATGGGGGTTTGCGGCGCAGCAGCTCCCCGCCATTTGACGCAACTGCGAAATCTTATTTCGCAGTTGCAGCAAAAGCCTTTGCATGAGATAAAGTCGTGGTCCGTTCAGGCGTTGAGTCGTTTCGTCGGCGCGATGGACGGTCAACGGTTCGTCGTTTTCGCTGCACCGCACTGGAACCGATTGTCTGAACCGTTGTTAACTTCAGGAGTGCGCACGCTCTTTGGGACCTGACCGATTATGATCGAAGCAACCGCCGCTACCGGCGCCCACGGCGCCGACCGCGGTAAACTTGTTCCGTTTACGGGCCGCCAGCCGGCTGCCGCCACGCCGCTGCGCGTTGCGCTGATCGGTACTTTCCCGCCGCGCAAGTGCGGGATCGCGACGTTCACGTCGGACTCCTTCGACCAGCTTGGCAAGTATCACCCCGAAATCGCGCTCGATATCTTCGCGCTCGACAATCCGCGCGCGCCCCGCACCTATCCCGCCGACGTCCACACGATCTCGTGCGCCAGTGCCGATGCTTATGAGCGCGCCGCGCGACTGATCAACGGATCGGGCGCCGACGTCGTCTGGCTGCAGCACGAATTCGGCATCTTCGGCGGGCCCGACGGCGAGATGGTGTGCGACTTCGTCGATCGCATCGCCGCGCCGCTCGTGGTCACCATGCACACCGTGCTGAGCGAGCCGTCCGCCAACCAGCGCCGGATCGCCGAACATCTGATCGGCCGCGCGTCGCGGATCATGGTCATGTCGGAGCGTGGCCGCGACCTTCTGGTCGACCAGTACGACGCCCCTGCCGACCGTATCGCGCTGATCGCGCACGGCGCGCCCGATCGTCCGTTCGGGCGCGAGGCGGCCTTCAAGGCCCTGCTCGGCCTCGAAGGGCGGCCGGTGCTGACCACTTTCGGTCTGCTCGGCCCCGGCAAGGGTCTTGAATTGATGATCGAGGCGCTGCCGGCAATCGCTGCGCGCCACCCGGACGTGGTCTATCGCATCGTCGGGGCCACGCATCCGGTGCTGGTCGAGGAGCACGGCGAGACCTATCGTGAAGGCCTCCAGGCGCTCGCCCGCAAGCTCGGGGTCGAAAGCCACATTCGCTGGGAAAACCGTTTCGTCGAGACCGACGAACTGCTCGACCAGCTGGAAGCCTGCGACATTTACGTCACCCCGTACCTCAACCTCCAGCAGGCCACTTCGGGCACGCTCAGCTATGCGGTTGCGCTCGGCAAGGCGGTCGTCTCGACGCCGTACGTTCACGCCCGCGAACTGCTGGCCGACGGGATCGGCGTTCTGGTCGAGCCTGGTTCCAGCGCCGCGCTGGCAGAGGCCGTGATCCGCCTGCTCGACCGGCCCGATGAGCTCGCCGCGATCAAGCGTCGCGCCTATGCGGCCGGCCGCGGCACGATCTGGCCCGCGTTCGCCAAGGGTACCGCCAGCATGCTGCGCAGTGCCGCCGCGCCCGCACCGGCGCGTATTCCGCTTGCCGCGACCCCGCCGCTGACCGGTGTGTTCGCGATGAGTGACGGCACCGGCATGCTTCAGCACGCGGACGGCATCGTGCCCGACCGGGCGCACGGCTATTGCACGGACGACAACGTGCGGGCGCTGATGCTGATGAACGTCGCCCGCGGGATCGACCCCGCAGAACGTACGCGCTGGTCGACCACTTATGCCGCGTTCGTGCGCGACGCCTGGAATCCCGAGGCGCGTCGCTACCGCAACTTCATGCGCTTCGACCGGTCGTGGTGCGAAGAGGTGGGATCGGACGATTCCAACGGCCGCACGCTCTGGGCGCTGGGCCACACCGCAGCGCGCGCGCCCGAGGCCGCGATGCGCGAGTGGGCGCGGACCTGGTTCGACAAGACGGCGCCGGCCCTGGCTGAGCTCGATTCGCCGCGCACCATCGCCTTTACCATGCTCGGCTCAGCCGAAATCCTCTCGACCGGCCCGCACCCGGTGGCGGAACGGATCCTTGCCGATGGCGGCCGCACGCTCCACGCCCTGCTCGACGCTGCCCGCCGCCCCGACTGGGCCTGGTTCGAGGCCGTGCTCGCCTATGACAACCCGCGCCTGCCGCAGGCGCTGATCGCCGCCGGCATGGCTTTGGGCCGCGACGAGTGGGTAGGGGCCGGTCTCGACACCTTGCGCTTCATCGCGGGTGTGCAGACGTCGGCGTCGGGGCAGTTCCGTCCGGTCGGCTCCGAAGGGTTCGGCCGCGAATTCGATGCCCTCCCGTTCGACCAGCAGCCGCTCGAAGCGCAGGCCGCGGTCGAGGCCGCCGCCACCGCCTACGCCGCCAGCGGCGACGCGACGTGGATCGAACATGCTGAAATGGCTTACCGTTGGTACCTGGGCGCCAACGATCGCGGCGTCGTCCTGGCCGACATAACGACCGGCCGCTGCCGCGACGGGGTGACTCCTCGGGGTGCCAATGCCAACTGCGGCGCCGAGTCCATCCTCGCGTTTCAGCTTGCACACCACGGCCTGATGATGCTCAAGAGTGCCGACGCAAGCCTGACCACGGCAGGGGATAAGAGTGAGCCGCGACCAGAGCCAGCCGGACAGTCCGCTGCAAATTCTTGATACCCGGCTCCACGCCGATCCTTCCCGTGTCGTTCTGAGGCCGTTCCACCTGGGGTGGCAATCCTCGAGCGCGCCCGGCGGACGGGCGATGAAACTGGTCGAGGATATAGCCGCGCTCAGCGACAAGGCCGCCAACGCCGAATGGCGCCGCGTGGTGCAGGATTTCTCAAGCCGGCACTGGCAGACCGAGCAGATGTTCGAGACCCGCTATGACGAGGTCGAGGCGCAGCTTGGATTGCAGGATCGTGACTTCAGCCGTGCCCGCAAGCGACTGATCGGCGCCTACTTCTGCCACGAATACACTTATGCTGCGGCGGCCCTGATGAACCCGTCGATCGTCCCGCACCCCGATCAGTCGGGCATGCGCAAGGGTTCGTGCCGCTTCGTCATGAGCCTGCGTGCCGTGGGCGAGGGGCACATCAGCTCGGTCGCATTCCGCGAAGGCATCGCGCACGACGACGGCCAGTTCGACCTTTGGCCGCAAAGCGCGTTTGCCACCTCGGTCGATCTGGAAGACGCAACGCTGACCGACACGGACAGCGCGGTGACCGTCTATCGCCACGCCGAATCGAGCTTGTCGAACACGGTGATCTTCCCGATCACCGAACAGCAGCGCGGCGGGCTTGAAGACTTGCGGATGGTCAAGTTCGAACATGACGACGGCAGCCACGAATATATCGGCACCTATACCGCCTATTCGGGCAGCTCGATCCGGTCGGAACTGCTGCGCACGCGCAATTTTCACCAGTTCGAGCTCGAACCGATCGAGGGCAAGGCCGGCCGCAACAAGGGCATGGCACTGTTTCCGAAGAAGATCGACGGCCAGTACATGATGATCGGACGGCAGGACGGAAAGAACCTGTTCCTGCTCCGCTCAGACACGATCGACACTTGGGACGACGACGGCATCCTGCTGATGGAGCCGGAATATCCTTGGGAATTCATCCAGATCGGCAACTGCGGCAGCCCCATCGAAACCGAGCATGGCTGGCTGATGTTCACGCATGGCGTCGGCGCGATGCGCAAGTATGCGCTGGGCTGCGCGCTGCTCGACAAGAACGACCCCTCGAAGATCCTTGGCCGCACCAAAGAGCCCGTGCTGACCGCCGAAAATGCCGACCGTGCCGGCTACGTTCCCAACGTGGTCTACACCTGCGGCGCGCTCAAGGTGGGTGAGCGGCTGCTGATTCCCTATGGCATTTCCGACAGCGCGGTCGGCTTTGCGACGGTGAGCATCGACGACCTGATGCAACTGCTTGTCTGACCGCGCGTTTCACGGCCTGATATGACCAAGATCACCCCCGTTATCCTGTGCGGCGGCAGCGGCACGCGCCTCTGGCCCCGCAGCCGCGTGTCCAAGCCCAAGCCGTTCCTGCCGCTCGTCGGCGACACGACGCTGTTCGAGGCGACCGTCGACCGCGCCGGCGATCCCGAGCATTTCGCACCGCCCGTGGTGGTGACAGGAACGAAGCACCTTTGCCATGTCGAGGAGCAGCTGGCCGCGGACCAGGGCGCGCAGATCATCGTCGAGCCGAGCGCGCGCAACACCGCGGCCGCGATCGCGCTGGCGGCGCTGCGGCTGGCGCCGGACGACATCATGCTGGTGTGCCCCAGCGATCACCACATCGCCGACGTCGCCGCGTTTCGCACCGCCGCCCGGGCCGCAGCGGCGCTGGCGGAGGACGATTGGCTGGTCTCATTCGGGATCGAGGCGACCGCGCCGGAAACCGGCTTCGGCTATCTCCATCGCGGTGAACGGATCGCGGGCAGCGAGGGCTACCAGGTTGCCCGCTTCGTCGAGAAGCCCGACGCCGCCCGGGCCGAGGCATTCATCGCCTCGGGCGAATACGCCTGGAACGGCGGCATCTTCGCCTTTCGGGTCGGCGCCTTTCTCAAGGAGCTGGAAGAACACCGCCCGGCGATCCTTGCCGCGGCGCGCGAAGCGGTCGCCAAGGGTAACGCCGACGGCGCGCGCTTTCACCCCGATGCCGCCGCCTTTGCCGCGATCGACAGCGAATCGGTCGACTACGCGGTCATGGAGAACACGCGCCGCGCCGCAATGGTACCGGCGACGATGGGCTGGTCAGATATCGGCAACTGGCAGGCCCTTCACGTCGCGCGGAACCGCGATGCGGACGGCAACGCGGTTACCGGCCCGGCCGAACTGGTGGGCTGCAGGAACGTCATGGTCGATACCGATGGCCCGCGGGTTTCGGTGATCGGACTGGAGGACGTGATCGTCGTCGTCGACAACGGCGAGGTCCTGGTGACGACCGCGGCGGGCGCCCAGCTGGTCGGCAAGCTCGGCGGGGCGGTGCACCAGTGAGCCGGATCCTGGAAACCAGATCGGTCGAAAAGCCCTGGGGCGTCGAGCACCTGCCGCCGCCCTTCGCCTCCAAACCCGGCGAGAAGATCGGTGAGATCTGGTTCGAGCCGCCGCCCGAGCTGCCCGAGCTTCTGGTCAAGTACATCTTCACCAGCGAGGCGCTGTCGGTCCAGGTCCACCCGACCGATGCGCAGACCCAGGCCAAGGGGCTGGGCCGCCAGGGCAAGGAAGAGTGCTGGCTGATCGTTTCGGCGCAATGCGATGCCAAGCTGGGCATCGGCTTCGTCGAGGACATCGGCGCCGAAGCGATGCGCGCCGCCGCCCTCGACGGTTCGATCGAAAACAAGCTGCGCTGGTACCCGGTCAAGCCGGGCGACTTCTTCTACATCCCGGCCAACACCGTGCACGCCATCGGCGCCGGGGTCGGGCTGATCGAAGTGCAGCAGAACAGCGACATCACCTACCGGCTGTACGACTACGGGCGCGCGCGCGAACTGCACCTCGATGACAGCGTCGCGGTTGCCAAAGGCGAACCCTATGCGGCTCATTGGCACAAGCACGTCGCGCAGACCGGCGCGGCCAGCCTGGTCGACGGGCCGCTGTTCAAGCTGGAGCAGTACGACGGGCCCTTGCCGGGCGACGTCGCGGACCAGTTCGGCACCGGGCCGCTGCTGGTGATCCCGCGCAGTCATGGCACGCGCGTGGGCGGGTCCGCAGTCGAGCCCGGGCAGTGCGCGCTCGCCGACACGCTGGCCGATGTCGTGCTGGCACAGGGCGCACTGGGCCTGATGGCGCAGCCGCTCGCCGCCGCTAGGCGCTAGGCCGCGAAGCCCGCGCGCAGGAACCGCTCGGCCAGGCCGGCCAGCAGCGCCGCGCCGCGCGGCAGCACGCTCTCGTCGACCATCATCCGGGTCGAGTGGATCGAGCAGCACTGCGTCCAGTCGGCGCCTTCCGCCGCGACGCCGAGGAAGAACATCGCCCCCGGCGCCTTTTCCAGCACGTAGGAGAAATCCTCGGCCCCCATGATCGGGGTTTGCAGGGTCTGCCACGCCTCGGCGCCGAACAGCTCGGTGGTGACCGCCTCGCCGAGCGTAACCGCGCGCGGGTCGCAGACGGTGACCGGGAAGCCGGGCGTGATCGTGACAGTGGCGGACAGGCCGTGCGCCCCCGCGATCCCCTCGGCCAGCTGCGTGATCGCACGCTTCAGCGCCTCGCGGTGCGGTGGCGACAGCGTGCGCATCGTGCCGCGCAGATGCGCCGAATCGGGAATGACGTTGTGCGTGGTGCCGGCTTCGATCCTGGCGATCGTCACCACGACCGGGTCGTGCGCGTCGAAGCGGCGCGTTACCAGCGTCTGCAGCGCGGTGACGATCTCGCAGGCGACCGGCACCGGGTCGGCGACCTGGTGCGGCATAGAAGCATGGCCGCCGCGTCCGGTCACCGTGACGTCGATCTGATCGGCGGAGGCCAGCAGCGCCCCGGCGCGCCCGGCCACCAGTCCGTGCCGGGCATTGGGCATGATGTGCAGCGCGAAGGCGGCATCGGGCAGCGGATCGATCAGGCCATCGTCCAGCATGAAGCGGGCACCGTGGAAGCCTTCCTCGCCCGGCTGGAACATCAGCAGGACATCTCCGGCCAGCTCCTCGCGCCGCGCCGCCAGCAGCCGCGCCGCGCCCGCCAGCATGGCGACGTGGGTGTCGTGCCCGCAGGCGTGCATCGCCCCCGGCACGGTCGAGGCGAAGTCCAGCCCGGTCTCCTCGGGCATCGGCAGCGCGTCCATGTCGCCGCGCAACAGCACGCGGCGGCTGGGCTGGGCACCCGGCTTGCCGCCCTTGAGCACGCCGACCAGGCCGGTGGTCGAGGGGCCCTCGCGCCAGGCGATCGGCAGGTCGGCCAGCGCCGCCTTGACCTTGTCGCGGGTCCTGGGTGTCTGCAGTCCCAGCTCCGGCTCGGCATGAATGGCGCGGCGAAGCGAGACGATGTCATCGGCGATGGCGTGCGCGTCTTCGAGAAGGGTTTCGGTCAGCATGGCGGCATCCTGCAGCGCGCCCGGGCCCAAGTCTAGGCGGCAGCGCTTCCCATCTCGATCCGGCGGGCGATGCGCCGGGCCGAACGGTTGTGCAGGATCACCGACACCACCAGCAGCGCGTTCAGCACCACGGTCTGGTAAAGGAAATACCAGATCGGACCGCCCAGCAGCATCGAGATGCCCAGCACAATCGCGCGCGGATTTGGGCCAAGAAATTTCAGCAGCAGCAACAGCGGCCGCGCCTCGCGCCCGATTTCGGTGCGGATGGCGGCGAGTCGCTGCGGGTTGTCCTGCGCCGCCTCGACCGCGCTGTCGACCTGCACCGCGAACGGCGTCAGCCCGGTGGCGAGCCGCAGGTACAAGTCCGCGATCGCGCCCAGGCCGCGGCGCCCGCCGATGGCGCCGTCGGCCGCCCGGCTGTTGCGAAGCCACGGGGTGCCGTGCATCCACCACTGGTACTGCCGGCGCTGCACCTCGACATGGTTCGACTGCACGATGTGGCTAAGGCCCGCGCCGATCGCCCAGGCCCAGCCCCATGCGCCCATCTGGTGCTGCAGGATCGTGCCGAGGACGAGGTAGAGGACGACGTGGCTGGCATAGTCGCAAATGCCGTCCACCATCTCGCCGACGGGGCTCGACCGGCCGGTCAGGCGGGCCAGGTCGCCGTCGGCACCGTCGACGATGTGCCACGTCATGTGCAGGGCCATGCCCAGCAGCGGCGCCAGCGGATACCACGGCTGGGCATAGGCCCACGCCGCCGCGACCACGAACAGCGCCCCGATCACCGAGACCATGTTGGGCGTCAGCGGCGTCCTCGCCAGCACGCGCGCCAATTGCCACGCCAGCGGATGGTACAGCCAGCGGTTGAGCGGGTCCTGAAGCTCGGCCGGGCGGACGGGCCGCACAGGCGCGGCGCCGAGGCCTGAATCCGGGGAGGCGGGCGCGGTGCGCGCGGCCAGGTCTGGTGTCGGCACGGGTCCTCCGCGGCCGCGCTCTGCGGCCCTGCGCGGCATCCATAGCGCGCGCGCGTGGCGGCCGGAAGGGACCATCGTTCACCCCCGGCAAGGTCCGGTTCACCATCGCGCGCGCTTGTGGCCGACGCGCCACGGATGCGCCCACGCTTGACGCGCCCCAAACTTCTTGCTTTTGGCGCGCGGTTTCTCGATTACGCGCGTTTGAAACAATCGATTGCGGCGCGTCGCTCGGAAGGATCGGATTACTACCATGCAGCCCATCAAGGTCGCCATCATCGGCGTCGGCAATTGCGCTTCCTCGCTGGTCCAGGGCGTCGCCCATTACCGGCAGAACAACTCCAAGCAGGGCCTCATCCATGACGTGATCGGCGGCTACGGTGCCGGTGACGTGGATTTCGTGCTCGGCGTCGACGTTGACGAGCGCAAGGTCGGCAAGGATATCTCCGAAGCCATCTTCGAGCAGCCCAACAACACCGCCGTCTTCATGGCCGACGTGCCCAAGACCGGCGTCAAGGTCATCATGGGCAAAGTGCTCGACGGCGTAGCCCCGCACATGACCGAACTGGGCGAGAAGGGCTTCATCCTTTCGCACGAGCACGAGGCCGACAAGGCCGCGATCGTCCAGGCGATCCGCGATTCCGGCGCCGAGGTGCTGGTCAACTTCCTGCCCGTGGGTTCGCAGGACGCGACCGAGTTCTACATGGAATGCGCGCTCGAGGCCGGCGTCGGCGTCGTCAACTGCATGCCCGTGTTCATCGCCAGCCGTCCCGAGTGGGAAGCCCGCTTCCGCGAGGCCGGCCTGCCGATCGTCGGCGACGACGTGAAGGCCCAGCTGGGCGCCACGATCGTCCACCGCGTGCTGTCCAGCCTGTTCGGTGCGCGCGGCGTCAACGTCGACCGCACGTATCAGCTCAACACCGGCGGCAACACCGATTTCATGAACATGCTCGATCGCCAGCGCCTCGGTTCGAAGAAGGAATCGAAGACCGAGGCCGTCCAGTCGATGCTGGCGCAGCGCCTGGCCGACGAGAACATCCACGTCGGCCCGTCGGACTACGTGCCGTGGCAGAAGGACAACAAGCTGTGCTTCCTGCGCATGGAAGGCAACTTGTGGGGCAACGTTCCGATGAACCTGGAACTTCGCCTGTCGGTGGAAGACAGCCCCAACTCGGCCGCGGTCGTGATGGACGCCATCCGCTGCACCAAGGTCGCGCTCGACCGCGGTGACGGCGGCGCCCTGATCGGCCCGTCGGCCTACTTCTGCAAGCACCCGCCGCAGCAGTTCAACGATGATCTGGCGGCCCAGATGGTCGAGGAATACATCGCCGATACCGCCCTGGCTGCCGAGTAATCGGGACCGCGTAATCGCGCGGACATAAGCGCATACCGGCGGCGCCGGTCGGGATCGCCCGGCCGGCGCCGTTTCGTTGGAGAGTGAGATGGACGGCCTGATCATTGCCGCCGGTTATGGCAGCCGCCTGCGCGAACTGTCCGATTCAAAGCCGCTCACCCCGGTCGCGGGCGTGCCGCTGATCGAACTGGGCGTGCGCCGCCTGGCGGCCTGCGGGATCGCGCGGGTTGTCGTGGTGACCGGCCACGAGGGGGAACGGGTCGAGGCGTTCCTGGCCGCGCTGGCGGCGCGTACCGGCATCGCCATCGAATGCGCGCGCGTGGCCGACTGGTCGCTGCCCAACGGTCACTCGGTGATCGCGGGTGCCGCGCGCATCACCGGCGACTATATCCTGCAGATGGCGGACCACGTCTTCGCCCCGGCGATCATAACCGGGCTGATGCAACAGGGTTCGCCAGAGCACGGGGTGACCCTGGCGGTCGATACCCGTACCGACAGCCCGCTGGTCGACCCCGACGACGCGACCTGGGTCGAAACCGGCGACGGCGGCCTGATCCTCGCCATCGGCAAGACCATCGCGGCTTACGACGCGGTCGATTGCGGCGCCTTCCTGGCCACGCCGGAACTGGCCGCGGCGATCGCGGGCGCGCTCGCGGACGGCAAGGCCGGCAGCCTGTCGGACGGGATGCAACGCCTGGCCGACGCGGGCCGCGCCGCGACGTGGGACATCGGTACCGACGATTCCGACGCCTGGTGGCTCGACGTCGACGATCCGCGCGCTCACGCCCTGGCCGAGGCTGAGGCCCCGGCGCGGCTGCCCGATCTTTACCGACGGTAACTTACGGGTATTTGACGGTAATCCGCGTCAGCAGGCCGGTTTTCGGCACGTTGAGCCGCACCGACCGGAACGAGGGCAGCCCGGCAATCGTGACCGGGTTGTTGGCAAAGCCGTATCCTTCGGCCGGCAGGCCCAGCGCGCTGCGCTTGAACTTATGATTGCCGTCCTCGTCATGGTAGATCGCGATGGCGTAGACGCCCGTGCGCGGCAGGAACATGCAGCCGCGCGTCGTCCCCGCGTTGGCCGGGATGTGGACGCCGTAAAGCGTGCCGCCCTTGGCCAGGAACCGGCTGGAATCGTCAGGATAGAGCATGACCGCGATGTTGCCGTTGCCGTTGCGAACGTTCTCGAACGACACGTTGATCCAGGTGTCGCTGGGCGGTCCGGCGCAGCCCGCGGGCGCGGCCGATGCGGCACCGGGCAGGGCGAGGGCGAGGGAGGCGACGGCGAGGAGGGCGCCCTGACGCAGGCGGCGCATGATCGTGTACATCTGTGGATCCTGGAACGTTCGGTTTTCAACTGGCGCAGCGCCGCGATGCGGGTGCGTCTGCGGCGCTGAATAGCCTGTGAATTGGGCGAAAATAGGGATCAGTCCGATCCGGTGAGCCGCCCGTCCTGCAAAACCGCGCGACGGTCGGCAAGGGCGCCCAGCACGCCCCTGTGTCCTATGATGAGGATCGTCAGCCGTCCTTTCAAGGCGGCCACCGCTTCGCCCACCGCGGCTTCGTTGGCGGCGTCGAGCGCGCTGGTCGCTTCGTCGAGGATCAGCAGGTCGGGTTCGCGCAGCAGCGCGCGGGCCAGCGCGATGCGCTGGCGCTCGCCGCCCGACAGCCCGCGCCCGCCGTCGCCGATGACGGTCTCGAGCCCGGCCGGCCACGCCAGCGCGAACTGGGCCGAAGCGCGCATAAGGGCCGTCTCAAGCGCCGCATCGCCGGCATCCGGCTCGGCGAGCAGCAGGTTCTCGCGCAGCGTGCCCGACAGCACCATCGCGTCCTGGTGGACATAGGACACGCGTCCCCGCCAGGCCTGCCGTGCCGGGCCTCGAAGCTCTGTATCGTCCACTTTGACGCGACCGCTGTCGGGTGCGATCAGCCCGCCGGCAAGGTCCGCCAACGTCGATTTGCCCGCGCCCGACGGGCCTTCGACGGCGATACAGGCGCGCGCCGGAATCGCGAGGGTAACACCGGTCAGCGCGGCGCGCGGCTGGTCCGCGTAGTGAACGGTCACGTCCGACAAGGCCAGGCTGCGCGTCAACCGCGGCGGCGCGGTCTCGCCCGCCGGCGCCTCGGCGCCAGCCTCCGCCTCGGCGATCAGGTCCAGGGTCGGCGCGGTGACGGCGGCGTTGAAGACGAAGTTTTGCCAGGCCGACTGGACCTGCCCGATCAGCGGCAGCGCCCGCGCCGCCAGCGCCGCCAGCGGAACGATCGTCTCCAGCCCGACGCCCCCGGCGCGAACGGCCAGCCACACCCCCAGCGCCAGCAGCGCGGCACCGCCGCCCTGCAGGATCACGGTGCCGACGCCGCTGCGCCGGGCGAACGCGATCATCTGGCGCGAGAGGTCGGCGAAAGCGGCATCGGCGCGGGCGCCGAAGCGCCGCTCAAGGCTCAGGCTCTTGATCGTGCGCAAGTTGGCCAATCCTTCGGCGGTCGCCGAATGGATGACGCCGTAAGCATGCCCGACCCCCTCGCCAAGCGCCCCCGCATCGCGGCGCGCATGGCGATAGGCCGCCAGGACGAGCGCGCCGGCCAGCAATGCCGCCAGCGCCAGCAGCGGCGCGACCAGCAGCGTCGCGGCAACCAGCGCCAGCAGCGTCGCCGCGCCCGCTGCCGCCTGCATCGCATATGTCAACGCCGCGCCCAGCCGGTCGATATTGCTGATCAGCAGCGCGGTCGTGCGGGCGCGGTGCATTCGCGCCGCGATCCGCCAGTCGCAGGCCAGCAGCGCGCGCCAGGCCCGGGCGCGCAATCCGTTGACGAAGGCCGCCTCGTAGCGAATTTCCGCAACCGATCGCGCCATGCCAAGGATCGCGCGCAGCGTCACCAGCACCACGAAAACGGCCAGCAGCGGGCCCAGCTCGATCGGCACGCCCGCCTCGGCGACAAGCTGCGCCAGCCGGGTTCCGCGCCCCGCACCGCCCAGCAGCGCCAGCATCGGCACCAGCAGCATCAGCCCGATGCCCTCGGTCAGGCCGGCGGCGAGCATAAGCAGCGCGACGCGCCACGGCCACGGCGTACCGGCTACCCGCAGGGCGGCCGCGATCGGAGGGGCTTTTCCTGCCATCGCGGCGGTCATGCGCACGCCGCGGCGCGCTTGCAACATGGCTTTTGCCGGCAAGGCCCATGCGCTAGGCAGCGCCATGGCCGCGCCGCTCCCCGTCAGTCCCGAACTCGAGGCGCTCGGCGCCTGCTGCATCGCGGACGATCCGACGCTGCGCAGCACGCTGGCGCGGCTTGGCCCCGCGCTCGATCCGGCGCGGCTGGAATCGCTTGCCGCGGCTCACAGCGTTGCCGGTATCGTTGCCGCAAGGATGCCGAAGGCGGCGCCCGGGTTGCTCCCGCCCGCGGCGGCGGAGCGGCTGTCGGCGCGCGTCCATGCCGACACGGCGCTGGGCATGGCGCAGGCGCGGCTGACGATGGCGGCGGTTCGCACGCTGGAGGCGGCGGAGATCGCGTCGCTGGTGATGAAGGGAGCCGCGCTGGCCCGGCAGCTTTACGGTGACCATCCGGAATGGCGACCGTCGAACGATATAGACCTGCTGGTGTCGCCGCGGGATTTCGCTGCTGCCGGCCGCGCGCTCGAGGCGGCAGGCTGGGTGCGGACCTGGCCGACCCGGCTGCCGTCGCCGCGGGCCGCGCCGATGTTCGATTTCCTTGCCAACGTGTTCAATTACGAATGGCCGGCGAACGGGCAGGTGCTGGAATTGCACCACCGCCTCAGCCCCAATCCGTTCTGGATGACGCAGGACTTCGCCGCGATCGCTGCCGATGGCGAGGACGTGGACCTTGGCTGCGGAACCGTGCGGGCCCCGGGCGGGCCAATCCTGATCGCCTATCTCGCCTGGCACGCGTTCTCGCTCTACGTCTTCCGCCTCAAATGGTTCAACGACCTGGCGCTGGCGCTGCGCGCCGTCGGCGCGACGTCGTGTGCGCAGGCCTGCGCAGGCGGCGCTTTCGAGGCTGGTCCGCTGCGCCTGGCCGACGCCGTGCTGGGGGCGCTGTTCCCCGGCGCCGGGCTGGGTATCAGCCCGGCGCCAAAAGAGTACGACCGCAGCGTCCGCCAGGTCCTGCGCGCGCTGGAGACGCCGACGGATCCGTTCGAGCGGCGGACGCTTGCGCGCCTGCCGGTCGAATTCGCCGACGTGATGCGCCGGCGCGGCATCAGCAGCCGGCGGGCGCGGGCGTGGGACCTGCTCTACACCCTCAGCGACCCGCGCGATGCGGAGACGCTGCGGCTATCCCCGCGCTGGAGCTTGGTCTATTGCCTGGGCGGGCCTTTCCTTGCGATCGGGCGGTGGCTGACACGATGACGGACGGCGCGCAGGTTGAGCAGGCTGGCAATGCGGCGCCGGCGCGCTGGTACGACGCCGACTGGCTGCGTGCCTGGCACGAAGCGCGCAGCATCGTGGCGCGGGTCTGCCCCGGCCGCCTCGACGAATTCGTCCACGCCTTCGATGTGCTGCGCACGCCTGCCGACTTTCGCCCGCTGCGGTTGCCGGGCCTGTTCGGCGCGGAGGAGCTGGCGGCGCTGCGGCGGTCGATCCGCGGCATCCCGCAAGCCGCGTTCGAAATGCACGAGGCCGCCACCTTCGGCCGCTTCGTGGTCCACGATCACCCCGAGATGACAGCGCTGCAGCGCACCTTCGTCGACCGCGTCGGCGAATGGGTCGGCGAGCCGGTCGAGATCAGCTACAACTTCCTCAGCTTCTATACCCGCATGGGCGTGTGCCGCCCGCACATCGATGCGCCGTCGGCGAAGTGGACGCTCGACATCTGCATCGACCAGTCGGACGTCTGGCCGATCCATTTCAGCAAGGTCGTGCCGTGGCCTGATCCCCATGCGCCGCGCGCCGCCGACTGGGCCGACGCGATCAAGCGGGACCCGGCGCTCGACTTCCAGACCGCCCTGCTGTCTCCCGGCGACGCGGTGCTGTTCGGCGGATCGAGCGCCTGGCACTACCGCGATCCGTTGCCCGGGGGCGACCGCCGCCAGTTCTGCGACCTGCTGTTCATGCACTTCGTTCCGGTCGGCACCGTGCCGCTGCTGCGCGCCGGCGACTGGCCCGAACTGTTCGGCATTCCCGAACTGCAGGACGTGCCCGGGCTCGACACCGCGTATTAGGCGGCTACTTCGTCTGCCTGGTCCATCAGCACCCCGGCGATCAGCATGCCCCAGAGCGGCCAGCGAAGCTTTTCCCAATAGCCCGCCCGCCGGTACGCGTCATACTGGCGCGCCATGCCGTCGGCATCGAAGAATTCGGGGTGCCGGCCGGGCAGGTCGCGCACGAACACGCTCTCCATGTGGTCCAGCCTGCGGTCGAAGGCGTCGCAGAAGTCCGGCTTGTCCTTGCGCCATGCGATCGGATCGGGAAGCCAGGCCTCGCACGCCATCGAGTGGAGGTACTTGATCGTAGCCCCGCGCCCGCGCATCTCCTCGGGCATCCCGAATCCGAATTCGAGCAGCTTGCGGTTGTGAAAGGGTGAGCGCACTTCGTAGCCGATGCGCCCGGCCTGCCGGTTGATGCCATCGTTAATGCGCGCCAGGAACGGATCGCGCAGCGTGATGAACATTCCGCGCCGCGCAAGGTTGGGAATGTCGCCGGCATAGGCCGCCGCTTCGAGCGCGCGAGCGTGGTCGAGGCCGCGCCGCGCCGCCGGTCCGAAGCTGTCCGGGTACGGACGCCGGCGCAATGCGCGTCGCCGCAGCCGCCGCCGCAGCGCCAGCGGCGCCAGCGGTGCAATGCCGGAGCGAACGACGTTGCCGAGCGTCGCGGCGGTGCCGCGCTCACGCACGTCGATCGCCAGCATCCGCGCCAATGCCGCGAACTTGCCCGCTTTCGCCAACTCGTTGATGTAATAGGACTTGCCGCCGAAGAATTCGTCGGCGCCTTCGCCGTTCAGAGAGACCCGGCAGCCGTCGGCGACCATCGTCTCGCCGATCGCGATCGCCATCGCGCCGTTGGCGTGGAGCGGCATGTCCATGTCGTCGCGCACGCGCTGCTCGAACCAGTCGAGGTTCGGGCGGAAGGGCGCGATTTCGCGTACGGGGCGGCCGACGTGCTGGGCGGCCATGCGGGCATAGGCGATCTCGTCGGCCGGATTGCCAGGCTCGAACACGTATGTGTAGCCCTTGAGGTCCGGTGCCTGCAGGCGGCCGCTGCGCGCCAGGCGGTCGGCAATCGCGAACAGCGCGGTGGAATCCTGTCCGCCGCTGACATCGCAGGCGAGCGGCGAATGCGTGCGCGAGCAAAGGCGCACCGCCTCGGTCAGCAGGTGGGCATATTCCTCGACGTACTGGCGTTCGTCGCGGTAGCGAAACCGGACCTCGAGCGGCGGGGTCCAGTAGCGTTCGCCCTTGCGCGCACCCGCGGCATCGATGCTGAGCCAGTGCGAGCGGCGCACCCGCTCGATGCCTTGCCAGAACGTCGCGCTCTCATCGAAGAACTCCATCGACGCCATGCCCGCCAGCGTATCGATGTCGGGGCGGCGCGGGACATCGGGCAAGGCCACGATGCCGGCCACGTCGCTGCAAACGATCAGGCGCGCACCGTCCTGGCGGAATGTAAGCGGCCGCAGGCCGGTGCGGTCGCGGGCCATCGTCGCGCGGCGTTCGGCCTGGTCCCAGGCGAGGATGGCGAAATCGCCGTCGAGACGCGCGAAGGCATCGCTGTCCCAGCGGCGGACGGCGGCCAGCACCAGTTCGGCGTCGGTAACCACGGGGCCGGTCTGCGGGACGGAGCCAAGCGCGGCGACAAGGTCCTCGCGATTGGCCAGCCAGCCGTCGAACAGGATCGTGACCCGTCCGTCGGTGGACGTCAGCGGCTGGAGCGCGCCGCCGCAGTCGGGCGTGGCGTCGAGGTGCAGGAACGCGAAGGCGCCGCTGCCGGCTTCGGCAAAAGCGGTTCCATCGGGCCCGCGCCACGGGATCGCCGCGGCCATTGTCCGCACGGCGTCAGCTTCGGGCGGCGCGCCATCCAGCCGGATGACGGCGCAGAAACCGCTCATGCCGGGGCGTTGGCCGTGGTGGCTAGCCCTTTCGCGACGATCGCCTCGGCCAGGGCCAGCACGTCGGCCTCGAGCCGCGCGCGCTCGACGTCGTAACGGGCCGCGAGCCGGTCGCAGGCCTGGCCCAGCGTCTGGCCCTCCTCGACCGCTTGCCAGACTTCCCCGCCGATCTCGTCGAGGCCGAAATAGCTGCCGCTGGCCATGTCGAGCAGCACCGTTTCCGTCTCAAGCTCGCGTGTGACGACATCGGGCGAGGGATCGAGGCGATCTTCCAGGGTCATGCGAGGCCTTCCTTGCGAGCATGCGAGACGATGGCCGAGACGACGTTCGGCAAGGCGTCATAGGCACGCCGGTAGTCGAGTGCAAAGCAGGGGATCCGCTCGGCGACATCGGCGCTGTGGACGAAGCTGCGGCGCACGCTGGCGCGATCGTCCACGTCGAGCACGAAGCCGTGCTGGAGCAGCTGCGCGAGCGCTTCCGGCTGGCCAAGGCGGCGAAAACGAGGCGTTGCGGGCTGCGCCGGATCGGCCAGCCAATAGAGCGCGGCGAGCGGGAGCGGCATGGTGCCGAACGGCAGCGCGGTGCCGGCGGCAACGCGCTGCTTGGCGCCCTCCGCATCGCCGGCCCCGTCCCCGCGCAGCGCCGCCTCGCTGTCGGGGCGAAGCCGCAGCAGCGGGCGGCGCGGCGTGACAATGAAGCGCTGCGCGCCGTCGCGGGCAAGGATCAGCCCGTCGTCGGTGAGAAAGGGATGGCCTTCGCGCGCGAAGGCGGCTGCCAGCGTCGACTTGCCGCGCCCGGTCGGACCCATGAAAGCCACCGCGCGCGCGCCGACCGCAGCGGCGCTGGCATGGATTACCGGCCGGCCGGCATGGCCCATCAGCAGCGGCAGGACCTGGTTGAAATAGAGGTCCTCGACCATCGCGGTCTCGTACTCGGGCACCGGCGTCGCGACGGCGCGGCCCGTGTCCATGTCGATGGCGAAGTCGGCCATGCCGAGGAAGCGCACCAGGTAGCCGCTCGGGCGCCGCCGAAACTCGGCGACCGGGTCGCCGTCGAGCGACTGCCAGGTGTCATAGGGGGCGTCCGCGAAATCCTGCTGCTCGGCGGCGGGCAGCGATTCCAGGCGCCACGCCGTGCCGTCGTTGCCCGTCACGAATAGTCGCCCGTCACGAATGGTCGCCTGTCATTGGGCGTGCCGGCGCAGCACCCGCGCGACCAGCTCTGCAACCGAGCCACCGGCGGGGACGACGTCCGGATGTTCGGCGGCGACGGCGGCGACGATGTCGCCCCGGGTCCGCGCGCCGTCGACGTAGCCCATCACGATCGCGGCCGCCCGCGATTCATCGCGCAGGCGCGGTCGTCGCTGTTCGATCGGAACCAGGTCGTTGGCGCTCAGCGGGGCTGCGTTGAAGGTCGATTGCCGGCGCCGTTCGCCGGTGCGCAGGTTTTGGGCGCTCCAGGTGATGACCTCGTCGCGCGGGCGTGCCGAAAGGTCGATCCTGATCCGGTCCCCGGCGCGCACTGCCAGCGGCGCCGTCAAAGGCAGGTAGGCGTTGGGCCGGCCGATGCGGTCTGCCGCGAAAGGCGAATTGGTCATCACCACGCCAGGCGCCAGGTGCGACGAGAACCAGCCACCCAGTCCGTCAAGATCGGCATCGCGCTGCGCCTCGACCTCGGCGGTGAAGCGCAGGTGATCGGGCGCGGTGGGGCGTGCCAGGTCGAAGGTGCCGAGCGTCGCGGGCGCGGTGCCGAACGCGCTTGCGGGGAGGACCCGCGCCTTTTTGGCGTTGCGATGCGGCGCGTCGATCCAGGCAAGCGCCGACGGCATCGTCGGCGCGGTCCAGGCCGCGGCAGCGCTGGCCGTTTCGGCCGATGCGACGCCGGCGATGCCCAGCGTCAGTTCCATCGGGATGACCCGCCCGCCGGGCTTCAGAAAGCGCCGCACCGCGTCCGCCATCAGGGCCAGCAGGCCATAGTCGAAGCCGAGGTACCCGACGTGGTCGCAGATCACGACATCGACGCGTTCGGGCAGCTGCGCGGCGAACGAGGAGGCGTCGATGCAGGTATAGCGATCGGCAAGGCCCGCTCGCCGCATGGTTTCGCGCGCGAACTCGATCGCGGCCGAATGGTCGATGCCGTAAACGTGCGCCGCGCCCGCCTCGAGGCACATGAGCCCGAGCGGACCGAAGCCGCAGCCCACGTCGACAACGCAATCGCCGGGCCGAATCGCTGTCGCGACGGCCCGGCGATAAAGGTCCGTCCGAACGGAGTCGGACAGGTAATCGAGATGCTCTTCAAGAACCGGGCTCATGCCGAGATGCGCCCGCGCAGAAAGAGCAAGGCGCCGATCAGTGGATGGTCAGACCCAGCTTGGCATAATCGACCTGACGATAGCCGAAGGCGTCGCGGCTGACAGCCTCGGGAACGATCGACTCGACCTCGTCGGCCATCACGCCAAAGCGGCGACCTTCGCCGCAACGCTTTGCGAACTCGGGCTTGTAGTCGAACAGGTAGAGACCGTAACCGGCGGGGTGGGTGCCGACCTGGACGATGTTGTCCTTCAGCGCCGGATCCGACGATGTCTGCATTGCCGATGAATCACCACCCGAAGCTGAACCGGAACCGGTCAGGTCGCGGATCGAACCGAACAGCTTGAGCTCAGGGGCCTTGTATTCTTTCTTGGCGGTCGAGCCCGCTTGTTCGGTCTTGGACATGGTCTTCTCCTGTCTACCCCTTGCCGCTTCCGGCAAGACAGATTGCGCGTAATGACAGGCGCCTGCTTGACCCATCCTGTCGCACTGCACAATAACCGTGAAACAAACTGGAAGCAAGCGCGTAAGCCAGCCAAACGCTTGGGTGTAATGGCCTGTCTTTCGCAACGCAGTGAAAGCGTAATAGTTGCCCCTGCCCACGCTCACAGGCCTGCTGCGAATCGGTCCCCGGGGCTGGATCGACGCGGCGCGGGCGCTGCGGGCGCTGCTCGGCGCGCGCCGGCGGCACGCCGCGCACGGTTTCGCCGCCAGCGGTCTTGATCGGCCCAGCCCGGGCGCCAGGGCCGCCGCGCTCGGCGACGACCAGCGCGCGCTGGTCGAACGGGTGCGCACGATGGTGCCGCGCGTGGCACACTACCTGGGCTGGCCGTCGGACTGCCTGATCCAGGCGCTCGCGGCGCAGGACTGGCTGCAGCGAGCGGGCATCTCGTCGCGGATCGTGGTCGGCGGGCGCGCCCGCGCGGGCCACGGCTTCGACGCACACGCCTGGTTGCTGGTCGGCACGCGCGAAGTGACCGGCTGGGACAATGCCGAGGCGGGCAGCTATGCCCGCTTTCCCGCCCGCGCCGAAGCCACCGCCTCCGAAGCTGCCCCCGAAGCTGCCGCCGAAGCTAGCGCAAGCCCGCCACGACGCGACATATAGCGTGGGAAAACGCCCCGGCGCGGCCTTGCCCCCATCATCTTGAGTGGTAAGCGCTGGCCATGGCCCCGCTGATCGCGCCCTCGATCCTGTCCGCCGACTTCGCTCGCCTGGGCGAGGAGGTGCGCGCGATCGACGCCGCCGGAGCAGACTGGATCCACGTAGACGTGATGGACGGCCACTTCGTCCCCAACCTCACGATCGGTCCGGCGGTGGTGAAAGCGCTGCGCCCGCACACGCGCAAGCCGCTTGACGTTCACCTGATGATCGCGCCGATCGACCCCTACCTCGAAGCCTTTGCCGAAGCCGGCGCCGATCACCTGACCGTCCATCCAGAGGCCGGACCCCACGTCCACCGCACGGTGCAGGCGATCAAGGCGCTGGGCAAGCAGGCCGGCATCGCGCTCAATCCCGCTACCCCGGCCAAGGCGCTCGACTACCTGATCGACGAGATCGACCTGGTCCTGGTGATGAGCGTCAACCCCGGCTTCGGCGGCCAGCATTTCATCGCCAGCCAGCTGCGCAAGATCGCCGCGGTGCGCACGATGATCGACAAGGCGGGACGCGACATCCGGCTCGAAGTCGACGGCGGCATCGATGCCGAAACCGCCCGCCGGTGCGTGGAGGCGGGCGCCGACGCGCTGGTCGCGGGAACCGCCACGTTCAAGGGCGGGCCCGAACGCTATGCCGCCAACATCGCCGCGCTGAAGGGGCTGGGCTGACGTGGCCGACGCGGGATCGGCACTGCGCGCGGCCGCCGAGGGCGGTGACGAGGCGCTGGCCATCCCGCTGCCGGATGGCGACGAGGCGCTGGCCGCGCGTTCGCCCGCCAGCGAACTGATCGAGCCCGGCCGCGCGCTGGCGCTGGCCGATTTCGCGCCGCCGTCGCTGTCGGCCGGCGAACGGCTGATCCGCTTCGCTTACCGCATCGGCCTGCCGGGCCAGGCGCTGGCACCGCTGAAGAAGCCGGCCAGGCTGCGCCTTCTCGCCACCGTCCGCAATCCGCTGCCGGGCAGCCGCGCCGCCGGGATGGCGCTGCGCGCCGGGCATTTCCTGGTCCTGGGCGCGCGCGTGCCGGTGACCAACGTCGACGCCGCCGGACCGCAGCGGCTTACCCCGCCGGCCGAGCGGGTGGTGCACACCTTTTCGTGGCTGGCCGACCTCGAGGCGGCGGCCGCGCGCGATGCCGCGGCGCCGGTCGCCGAAGCGATCCTGCTGCCGTGGCTGGCCGCCAATCGCGAAGCGCCGCGCCGGCCGGGCGCCAAGCGTTCCGGGGGGCCGGCCTGGGCCGTGAGCAACGCCGGCACGCGGCTGCTCAACTGGCTGGTGCACGCGCCGCTGATCCTGTCGGGCGACAAGATGGTCCGCGCCCGCGTCCTGCGCACGATGGCCGAGACGGCGCGCTGGCTGGATCGCAATGTCGGCCGGGGCGAGGACACGCTGGCTGAAGTCGCCGGCTGGTGCGGCATCGTTGCCGCCGGACTGCTGCTGCCCGATGGCAAGCCGCGCCGGCTTTACGGCGAAGCCGGACTGATCAAGGCACTGGGCGAGCTGGTGGGCGATGATGGCGGGGTGCTGTCGCGCAGCCCGCTTGGCCAGGTCGAGGCGATCGCGCTGCTGGTCAAGCTGCGCGCCTGTTACGCCGCTCTGCGGCGCGAGCCGCCGGCTGCCCTCGACGCGATCCTGGCGCTGCTGGTGCCGCCGCTGCTGGCGCTGACGCACGCGGACGGATCGCTGGGATCGTGGCAGGGCGCATGGGCGATCTCCGCCGACGAACTGGCCGCGCTGGTCGAGGCTTCCGGCGTGCGCACCCGCCCGCTGCGCGACGTGCGCCAGTGGGGCTATCAGCGCATCGCCGCCGGCAAGGGTGAGCGCGGGGCGGTGCTGCAGTTCGATGCCGCGCCGCCGCCGCTGGCACGCCACGCACGCACCGGCTGCGCCTCCACCCTGGCGTTCGAACTGTCGATCGGAGCGCAGCGGCTGGTGGTCAATTGCGGCGGCGCCGCGGCCGCCGGCGGGGCGATGCCGGTGCGGCTTGAGCAGGGCCTGCGCGCCAGCGCCGCGCATTCGGCGCTGGTGCTTGACGATGCCAACTCCACCGCGGTGCTGATCGGCGGCAAGCTGGGCAGCGGCGTGTCCGAGGTCGAGGTCGACCGGCGGCTGGTCGAGGGCAAGCGCGGGGCCGGCAGCGGCGCCACCCGGCTGGAAGCCTCGCACAACGGCTATGCCGCGCGTTACGGCCTGGTCCACCGCCGCGTCCTGATCCTGCGCGACGACGGCGGCGAGTTGCGCGGCGAGGACGTGCTGGTCCCCTCGGGCCGCGGCAAGCGCGGCAAGGTCGCCTTCGCGATCCGCTTCCATCTGGGTCCCGGTGTCGATGCCCGCGCCGCCGAGGACGGGCAGGGCGCCGGCATCGCCATGCCCGACGGCTCGTACTGGCAGTTCCGTACCAACGCCGGCGACGTGACGGTGGAGGACAGCCTCTGGGCCGACAGGCACGGCCGCCCACAGGCGATTCGCCAGATCGTGGTCCAGGGCCTGGTGTCGCGCGGCGGCGCCACGTTTGCCTGGCTGTTCAAGAAAATGGGATGACATCGACGTGAAGGACGTAACGATCCGCCGGGCGCTGCTTTCGGTGTCCGACAAGGCCGGCCTCGTGGACCTGGGCAAGGCGCTGGCCGCGCGCGGGGTGGAACTTGTCTCTACCGGCGGCACCGCGAAGGCGCTGCGCGATGCCGGGCTCGACGTGCGCGACGTATCCGACCTGACCGGCTTTCCCGAGATGATGGACGGCCGGGTCAAGACCCTGCACCCGATGGTTCACGGCGGGCTTCTGGCCGTGCGCGACGATCCGGCGCACGCGGCGGCGATGGACGAGCACGGCATTGGCGCGATCGACCTCGTCATCGTCAACCTCTACCCGTTCGAGGCGACCGTGGGACGCGGCGCGGACCGCGACGAGGTGATCGAGAACATCGACATCGGCGGCCCCAGCATGGTCCGCTCGGCCGCCAAGAACCACGCCTACGTCACCATCGTCACCGACCCGGCCGACTATCCGGCGCTGCTGGCGGAACTGGAGAACACCCGCGGCGCGACCACCGGCGATTTCCGCAAGCGCATGGCGGCGCGCGCCTTTGCCGCCACCGCCGCCTACGACGCGATGATCGGCCAGTGGTTCGCCTTTGCCGACCAGGGCGAGAAGTTTCCCCCGATGGTCAGCATGACGCGCGTGCTGGCAAGCCCCCTGCGCTATGGCGAGAACCCGCACCAGGACGCCGCGCTTTATCTGCCGCGCGGGCCGCACGCCAACGGGCTGCCGCAGGCAAGCCAAGTCCAGGGCAAGGAGCTGTCCTACAACAACTACAACGATGCCGCCGCCGCGCTGGAGCTGGTGGCCGAATTTGCCGGCGGCGCGCCCGCGATCGTGATCGTGAAGCACGCCAACCCCTGCGGCGTGGCGCAGGCGGACACGCTGCTCGCCGCGTGGCAGGGCGCGCTCGCCTGCGATGATGTCTCCGCGTTCGGCGGCATCGTTGCCGCCAACGTCCCGCTCGACGGGCCGACGGCAGAGGCGATCTGCGCGATCTTTACCGAAGTCGTGGTCGCCCCCGGCGCCGACGAGGCGGCGCGCGCCGCGTTTGCCAGGAAGAAGAACCTGCGCCTGCTGATCACGGGCGACCTGCCCGATCCGCGCCGCCCCGGCCAGACGATGGCGATAATCGCCGGCGGCATCCTGGTCCAGGACCGCGACAGCGGCGCGATCACGCGCGACGATCTCAAGGTCGTGACCCAGCGGGCGCCAAGCGAACGCGAACTCAACGACTGCCTCTTCGCCTGGACGGTGGCGCGCCACGTCAAGTCGAACGCGATCGTCTATGCCAGGGACGGCGTCACCGCCGGCATCGGCGCGGGCCAGATGAACCGCCGCGATTCCAGCCGGATCGCCGCGATGAAGGCCGCCGAAGCCGCCGAAAAGCACGGCTGGAGCGAGCCGCGCACGCTCGGCAGCGCGGTCGCCTCCGACGCCTTCTTCCCCTTCGCCGATGGCCTGCTGGCGGCAGCCGAAGCCGGCGCCACCGCGGTGATCCAGCCCGGCGGCTCGATCCGCGACGACGAGGTGATCCGGGCCGCCGATGAGGCTGGCCTTGCGATGGTGTTCACCGGGATGCGCCACTTCCGGCATTGAGCCGGGCCGTCAACTCGCGGCCTTCGCGGCGCCGGACCTTGCGCCCGTCGCGCAAGGCTGAACGCGCCCCGGTGCATCCATTCAGCGGTTCGCAACGAACCTGGGTTCAGGACAAGCGACCAACGAATCGAGAAGAGAGGTGTCCCCATGGGACTTTTTCGCAACGACGCCCTGAAGGCCTTCGGGATTGGCTTCGCGCTCGGCGCGGCTCTGCTGGCGGGCAATTTCACCGCGCAGGCGCACGCCCCCACGGTCGCGGCCGCGCACAAGTGAAGCTGCGCGCGGTGCTATTCGCCGCGGCGCTGACCGCCGCGTGCCAGCCCAGCCTGGCAGCGGGCGAAACGGTGCTGCTCGCGCCGCCCGCCGCCCGCGCCGCGCATGAAGCGCCGGGGCTGAAGACCGCGGTTTTCGCCGGCGGCTGCTTCTGGGGCGTCGAGGCGGTGTTCAGCCACGTGAAGGGGGTGACCAGCGCGGTGTCGGGCTTTGCCGGCGGCAGCGGCGCTGCCAGCTACGACCAGGTCAGCGAAGGCAACACCGGCAAGGCCGAGGCCGTGCGCGTCACTTACGATCCGCGCGTCGTGCGCTATGACCAGTTGCTGCAGGTGTTCTTCTCGGTCGTCACCGATCCCACCCAGCTCAACCGGCAGGGCCCCGACACCGGCAGCCAGTACCGCAACGCCCTGTTCCCGCTGGGCGCCGAACAGCGCGCCGTGGCGAGTGCCTATGTCGCGCAGCTGAAGCGCGCGAACACCTGGCGCGCGCCGATCGTGACCCGCATCGAAGGCGGCGGTTTCTACCCGGCAGAGGGCTATCACCAGGACTTCGCCGCCAAGAACCCCACCCACCCCTACATCGTGCGCTGGGACGCCCCCAAGGTCAGCGCGCTGAAACGCTACTTCCCCGGCCTGTACCAGCCCGGCTTCCGGCGCGGCTGAGCCCTTCTAACCGCGGCGGGTTGCGCCTATATGGTCTGACCATGCCAGGCCCCAACCATCACGACCTGACGGGCGACGCGCTCGTCGCCGCCGCCAAGGGCTCGCTCGTCGCCGCGGGCGAACAGTGGACCGAGATGCGCGCGGGCGTGTTCGAGGCGCTGGCCCACCACGATCGCCCCGCCTCCGCTTACGACATCGCTGACGAGGTTTCGGCCGCGCGCGGCAAGCGGGTGGCCGCCAACAGCGTCTACCGCATCCTCGACCTGTTCGTGAAATCGAACCTCGCGCGCCGGGTCGAGAGTGCCAATGCCTACCTGGCCAACCCGCACCCGGGCTGCCGGCACGACTGCATCTTCCTGATCTGCGATGCTTGCGGCAAGGCCATCCACATCGACGATGACCGGCTCACCGGCGCGCTGGTCGATGCCGCCCACGGCGCCGGCTTCGCCGATATCCGCCCGGTGGTGGAGCTGCGCGGCCAGTGCGAGGACTGCGGCCAGGGCGAGCAGGAAGGCTGACGGCCTTTTCGTTTCATTCGACACCAAATAGACAGCGGTGTAAGCACCGCGACATGACCGCCAACCCGGCCACTCCGCTTCTCGACACCGTCACCGTCCCGGCCGATCTCAGGCGGCTCGAACCCTCGCAGCTGCGCCAGCTTTCGGACGAGCTGCGCAGCGAGATGATCGCCGCCGTCGGCCAGACCGGCGGCCACCTCGGCTCCGGGCTCGGCGTGGTCGAGCTGACCGTGGCGATCCACTACGTGTTCGACACCCCGCGCGACCGGCTGGTGTGGGACGTCGGCCACCAGGCCTATCCGCACAAGATCCTGACCGGGCGGCGCGACCGCATCCGCACCCTGCGCCAGGGCGGCGGCCTCAGCGGCTTCACCAAGCGCAGCGAGAGCGAATACGATCCCTTCGGCGCGGCCCATTCCAGCACTTCGATATCGGCCGCGCTGGGATTTGCCGTGGCCAACAAGATCGCCGGCACGCCGGGCAAGGGTATCGCGGTAATCGGCGACGGCGCGATGAGCGCGGGCATGGCCTACGAGGCGATGAACAACGCCGAACAGGCCGGCAACCGCCTGGTCGTGATCCTCAACGACAACGACATGTCGATCGCGCCGCCGGTCGGCGGGTTGTCGCACTACCTGTCGCGGCTGGCGTCCTCGCCGCAGTACCTGGGTTTTCGCCACTTCGCCAAGCGCGCACTCGGCAAGCTGTCGCGCCGCGCGCAGGGCGTCGCCGAAAAGGCCGAGGAATTCGCCCGCGGCATGGCGATGGGCGGCACCCTGTTCGAGGAACTGGGTTTCTATTACGTCGGGCCGGTCGACGGGCACGATGTCGATGCCCTGGTCAAGGTGCTGGAAAACGTCCGCGATGCCGAACACGGGCCGATCCTGGTCCACGTCGTCACGCAGAAGGGCAAGGGCTACGCCCCGGCCGAAGCCAGCGCCGACAAGTACCACGGCGTGCAGAAGTTCGACGTCGTCACCGGCCAGCAGGTCAAGAGCGCGCCCGGCGCGCCCGCCTATCAGAACGTTTTCGGCGAGACGCTGGCCCGGCTTGCCGACAGCGATCCGACGATCTGCGCGATCACCGCGGCGATGCCCAGCGGCACCGGGGTGGACAAGTTCGCGGCTGCGCACCCCGACCGCACCTTCGACGTCGGCATTGCCGAACAGCACGCGGTGACCTTCGCGGCGGGCCTCGCGGCGCAGGGGATGCGCCCGTTCTGCGCCATCTACTCGACCTTTCTGCAGCGCGCTTACGACCAGGTCGTCCACGACGTGGCGATCCAGAACCTGCCGGTCCGCTTCGCGATCGATCGCGCCGGGCTGGTCGGCGCCGATGGCGCCACCCATGCCGGCAGCTTCGACGTCACGTACCTTGCGTCACTGCCCAACATGGTCGTCATGGCCGCCGCCGACGAGGCCGAACTGGTCCACATGACCTACACCGCCGCGCTGCACGATGATGGCCCGATCGCGTTCCGCTATCCGCGCGGCAACGGCACCGGCGTGGCCCTGCCGGAAACGCCGCAGCAGCTCGAGATCGGCAAGGGCCGGGTGGTGAAGGAAGGCAGCAAGATCGCGCTGCTAAGCCTCGGCACGCGCCTGGCCGAAGCGCTCAAGGCCGCCGACCAGCTGGAGGCCAAGGGGCTGTCCACCACGGTCGCCGACCTGCGCTTTGCCAAGCCGCTCGACAGCGAGCTGATCCGCCGCCTGATGGCCACCCACGAAGTGATCGTCACGGTCGAGGAAGCCGCCATCGGCGGCCTCGGCGCGCATGTCCTCACGCTCGCCAGCGACGAGGGCCTGATCGACGCCGGCCTCAAGATCCGCACGATGCGCCTGCCCGACCTGTTCCAGGACCACGACGCGCCCGACAAGCAGTACGACGAAGCCGGCCTCAACGCCCCGAAGATCGTCGAGACGGTGCTGAAGGCGCTGCGCCACAACAGCGCCGGGGTCAGCGAAGCGCGGGCCTGATGCCCGCTTTCTTTCCCGGTTCGCTTTAACACCCAGCCAAGGAACGACGTCGGCGCGCGTGTCTTGCGACCTCGCGCGCCGCCCGGCCGTTTCAGCGTCGTGGCAGCGCGCCGTCGGTGTGCTCGCCCTCGCCGCCGCCGTAGACGGCCTGCTGGTCGGCCGGGCTCACCCGGTCTTCCAGCGTGTCGAGGTGCATCCACTTCTTGACCAGCGGCGACAGCAGCAGAACCACGATGCTGACGGCGATCGCGACCCAACCGATCTTGCTGTAGATCGACAGCACGAGGTCCTTCGACATCTCGCCGCCTTCGCCGCCGGTCGCCTCGCCGATCTTGCCGGCCACGAAGTTGCCCACCGCGGTCATGTAGAACCACGCCCCCATCACGAAGCTGGCCAGGTGCACCGGCGAAAGCCGCGCCATCGCGCTAAGCCCGACCGGCGACAGGCACAGTTCGCCCGTGGTGTGCAGCAGGTAGATCAGGAACACGAACACGACCGAGGTCATCACCGCCGGATCGCCGGTGCCCGCGCCCCACACGAAGACCAGGAAGCCGATCCCGACCTGGAGGATGCCGAGCCCGAACTTGGCCGGTGCCGACGGCTCCAGGCCCTTGCGCCCCAGCCACTGCCACAGCGCCGCGAACGCCGGCGCCAGGATGACGATGTAGATCGGGTTGATCGACTGGAACAGGCTGGTCGGCACCCCGCCGCGATCGACGAACTTGTCGGTGTAGAGGTTGAGGCTGCCGCCGGCCTGTTCGTACAGGCCCCAGAACAGCGGGTTGAGAGCGATCAGGAACAGCATCGCGAACATGCGCTCGCGCGGTTCCTTGGGCAGCTTGAACGCCTCGTAAAGGGTGTAGCCCAGCATGGCGATGCCGGTGACGATCAGCAGGTCCTGGATGACGCCCTGGGCCTGGATCAGGCCCCAGATCACCGCGACCGCGGCCACGCCGACCCCGTAGAACGTCCATTCGCGGCCCTTGGTCAAGGGCGCCGGCGGCTCGCCGCGGCCGAGCAGCGCGGGGCGTCCGACCACGAAGATGATCAGCCCCAGGACCATGCCGATCCCGGCCAGGCCGAAGCCATAGGCCCAGCCGATCGTCTCGCCCAGGTAGCCGACCAGGATCGTGCCCAGCGCGGCGCCGACGTTCACGCCCATGTAGAAGATCGTATAGGCCGCATCGCGGCGGTTGTCGGACATCCGGTAGAGGTTGCCGACGATGACCGAGATGTTGGCCTTGAGAAAGCCCGAGCCGACGATGATGAACGCCAGCGCGGCCCAGAACACGTTGATCGTGGGGTCGCCCTGCCCGCCGTTGCCTTCCACCGCCATCAGGCCGTGGCCGGCCGCCAGCAGCAACCCGCCGAACAGCACGGCCTTGCGCTGGCCCAGCCAGCGGTCGGCGATGATGCCGCCCAGCACCGGGGTGATGTAGACCAGCGCCCCGTACGCGCCGTAGATCAGGGTGGCGTTGCTGTCCTCGAACAGCCAGTGCTTGGTCAGATAGAGGACCAGCAGCGCGCGCATGCCGTAATAGGAGAACCGCTCCCACATCTCGGCATAGAACAGCACGAACAGGCCGCGCGGGTGGCCGGCGAATTCGTCCGACTTGCGCGCCGCGATCATGCCGCCGATGGCCAGCACCGCGAACAGCGCCAGCGCGGCGATCGCGGCGATCCAGTCGCCCTCGTTCCAGCTGCCCATGTCCTTCATCGAAATCCTCCGCAAAATTCGTTGTCGGACCCGGGCCCTGCGCGGCCGGTCCTGTGGTTAGCGCGGAGACTAGCCACGAATTGTCGCGCCTCAAGCAATTTTATTGCTGCCGCGCGTCATGCCCGTGCGGCGCGGCAAGCGGAGCGCGCCCTTGTGTGCTACGCTGTATTATGGCACTGACGCACCATGCCCCCCGCCAGCAAGCCCGTTTACCTGAAGCTTCGCGACATGATCGCCGCGGCCATCATCGACGGGATCTATGCCGAAGGGGCGATGCTCCCCTCGGTCCGCGCGCTTGCCGCCGAACAGGGCGCCAACCCGCTGACCGTGGCCAAGGCCTACCAGCAATTCCAGGTCGATGGGCTGGTCGACGTCCAGCGCGGCGTCGGCATGTTCGTGGCCCCCGGCGCGGCCGAGCGCCTGCGCAAAAGCGAGCGGGCTGCGTTCCTGGCGGACGAGTGGCCGCAGCTGCGCCAGCGGATGGAACGCCTTGGGATCGCGGTGGCCGACCTGGTCGACTGAACGCGCCGATTGCGCGCCGCGCGCCGCTCTGGCAGGGTGACGCCGTGCAGTGCTGCTTGTTCCGGGTCGGAAGCTGTAACGCGCTGAGCCGGGCCGGGCTCTTGGCTCCGGGCCGCCTTGGGGGGTGCGAGGGAAAATGATACGTTCTGAACTTGTCGCTGCGATCGCGAAGGAAAATCCCGGCCTCAAGGCCGACGAGATCGAGCGCGTCGTGACCTGCTTCTTCGATGAGATCGCGGCGCGACTGGCCAAGGGTGGCAGGGTCGAGCTGCGCGGATTCGGTGCCTTCTCCACGCGAGAGCGCGAGGCCCGCACCGGGCGCAATCCCCGCACCGGCGAGGCGGTGGCCGTGCCCGAAAAGCGCGTGCCCTACTTCAAGCCCGGCAAGGAAATGCGCGCCCGGCTGAACGCCGACTAGGTGCTGGGTCCGCGCGCGGCAAAGCCCGCGCGCTTGCGGGGCAGGTCGGGGTGGACACCCCAGCCGCATCGGCGCTAGCCCGATGACAACGCGGACGTGGCGGAATGGTAGACGCCGGGGACTTAAAATCCCCTGAGCCTTGCTCGTGTGGGTTCGAGTCCCACCGTCCGCACCATTCGTCGCATCGCATAGCGGGCGTTAGAACCGCGTTTACCCGTCGCCCCATATGGCCCGAGGTGCGAGCGGCCCGATAGAGCCCTGGCCGTCGCAATGGGGACTTACGGCATGGGGCAGATTCCCGCCATGGACGCTATGGCAGCGCCGCGCGTGACCGTGATGATGCGCGCCGGCAAGCTGGTAACGCCCGCGGGCGAATTCCTGTGCATCCTGCGCGATGTCTCGCCGACCGAGGCGCGGCTGCGGCTGTTCCATTCACTGCCCGCCGACATCGAGCGCGGCGAAATCGAACTGGGCAGCGGGCGGCGTCACCAGGTGGTGCGCCGCGGCGATGCGGAGGACGGCGATCACGCGGTCTTCGCCTTTGCCGACGGGCCGCTCGACCTGGCGCAGCTGGTGGAGGAAGCCGGCCCTTATCCGCGCCGTCACTTGCGCCTCAAGGTGGAGCTGCCGATCGTCCTGGCAACGCTGAGCGGTGCCCGCATGGGTGTGCTCCAGGACATCTCGCAGCTTGGCGCGCTGGTGATTACCGAGCCGCAACTGCCACTGGGCGCGCGCGTGACGATCAGCGGCAGCGGACTGCCGGAACTCGACGGCAAGGTCCGCTGGCGCCGCCGCGACGCGCATGGGCTGGTCTTCACCGCCGGCTTCCGGCTTGATGAACTGGCCCGCCTGGCTGCCGACATCCAGGCCGGAATGCGCGCTTAACCGGTTCTTTACCAAGCCTTTCTAAACCCGAGTCGTCGCAATCCGGGGGGATTTAGGATGCGGGGGGTCGAACCGGCCGAAAGGCCGTGCAAGCAGTGCAATGGATTATACGGGCCAGGCCCGCAGACGCGGCGGACGCGCTGATGGGCTTCGCCGATCGCCGCCGACCGGCCTTGCCCGCCGAACTGGTCGCCAGGGTCCTGCTCGTCTGGGCGCTCGTCGCCGCGATCTTCGTCGTCACCCGCTGGCCGGCCATCGCCGCACTGCAGCCGGCCGGGCACGACGACCTCCTCCACCTCGTCCAACTGCGCGACCTTTTTGCCGGCCAGGGCTGGTTCGATCTGGCCCAGCACCGCCTGGCACCGCCGCAAGGCGCCGAGCTTGGCTGGTCGCGACTGGGCGATCTGCCGGCTTTCGTCATCGATACCGCGCTGCGCCCGCTGCTGGGTGACGGCGCCGCGCGCGCCGCGCTGACGCTGTCGCCGTTGCTGGCGCTGGCGGCGGCGATGCTGCTGACGGGACGGATCGTGTGGCTGATATTCGACGCAGAACTGGTGTTCTACGCCGCGTTCCTGGTCGCCCTGGGCACCCCGTTGGCGGCGGCGATGCAGCCGCTGGAGCTTGGCCAGGGCGCCTGGCAGGTGGTCGCGCTGCTGGCCGCGGTCAACGGCCTGACCGCGCGCCGCGCGCGCGCCGGCGGCTGGATGATCGGCCTGTCGCTGGCGGCGCTGTTGACGCTGGGCCTGGACACGGCGCCGCTGGCGCTGCTGGTGCTGTTCGTGCTGGCGCGCCGCTGGGTCGCCCGCAGCAGCGAACGCGGCTGGCTGGTTCATGCCGCGCTGGCGTTGTTCGTCGGCGCCACGGCGCTGTTCTACGCTACCCGCGGCACGGCGCTGCCCGATCCGGCCCTGGCGCTGGGACCGGCGTGGCTGGCCGGGCTGGCGGTGCTGGCGGCGGGCTGCGGCCTGATCGGCGCAGTGCCCAACCTTCCGCGCGTGCCGCTGGTGCTGGCGCTGGCGCTGGCGGCCGCGGCCAGCGCGATGACGATCAGCCTGGTCGATCCCTTGGCGCTGGCTGCGCCCGGCACGGCGATCCTGGCTGGTCAGCCCGCTTTCGCACTGTTCTCGCAGGCGCCGGCGGCGCTGGCGCAGGCGCTGCTGCCGCCGCTTCTCGCGCTGGTGGCAACCGCCGCGCTGTGCGGCCGTGCACAGGCATGGCTGCGCGGGTTCTGGAGCGACTGGGCGGTCCTGCTGGCCGGTGCCATCGCGGTCGCCGTGGTGGGAAGCGGGCAGGCCGCGCTGGCCTGGGCGCTCGCGATCGTGCCGCTCGCCTGGCAGGTTCGCCAGTGGCACCGCGGCGCGCAAAAGGTGCGCGATCCCTCGCGTCGGATCGCCGCCTTCGCGGTCGTGGCCGCCGCCGTCATCCCGGGCATGCCCATGCTGGCGCTGGGCGCCGCATTGCCGAGCCCGGCGCGTGCCGCGGCGCCGCCCGCCGCCGCCTGCGATGCGTCCGGCTTGCGGCTGGGCACGGGACGGGACCTGGTCTTCGCGCCGGCAGCGCTGGGAACCGACCTGCTGGTCCATACCCGCCACGCGGTCGTCGTCGTCGATCACTGGCGGCTGCACGATGCCGCCCGGCGGGCAGCCCGGCTGCTCGACAGCGCGCCGGGTGCAGCGTTGCCGGGGCTGCGGTCCAGCGGGGCCGCTTACCTGGCGCTTTGCCCGAACATGGCGGCGGCGCCTGGCGGCCTGGCTGCGCGGCTGCTGCGCGGGGACCCGCTGCCCGGCCTGGTCCCGGTTGCGACCGGGCGCGGCGTCAGGGCCTGGCGAATCCGCTGAAGCGCGCTCAGGCGGGGCGGAACGCCATCGCGTCGCCGTTCATGCAATAGCGCTTGCCGGTCGGCCTGGGACCATCGTCGAAGACGTGGCCCAGGTGACCGCCGCAGGCGGCGCAGTGCACCTCGGTACGGCTTATGCCGAAAGTGCGATCGGTCGAGGTGCCGATCGCACCGGGCAGCGGCGCCCAGAAGCTGGGCCAGCCGGTATGACTGTCGAACTTCGTGGTCGAGGCATAGAGCGGGTGCCCGTCGGCGGCGCAGACGAAGGTGCCCTTGCGGTGCTCGTCGTTCAGCGGTGACGAATAGGGGCGCTCGGTCCCCTGCTGACGCAGGATGCGGTACTGCGCCGGGGTCAGCCGCTGCTTCCACTGCGCATCGGTGAAGCGGACCGGAAAGGTCCTGGCATCGGCGCGGCTCGAGCCGCAGGCGGCCACGGCAAGTGCGGCGACGGTCTGGGCAAGGGCGGTACGGCGGGACAAGGCGGGCATTGGGACGTCTCCTTGCCTCGATATACGCAGCGTATCGACGAACAGTTGCAGATTATCGAGGTTGAATGACTTGCGTGGCCTTTGCGGGCGCAAACCAGCGGCGCTTGCGCGTGCCGCGGGCCGGGCCGCTCTTCATCACCCAGCGCTTGAACAGCATCGATCCGCCGCGCACGAAGATCGCCACCCAGGCGACCTGCCAGGCGATCGCGGCCGCGTGGATCCACAGCCGATCGTCGGTGGCGGCACGCGCGATCATCTCGAACGGGGAGGAGAACGGCAGGGCGATGGCAGCCATCTCGACCCACGATCCCGGCCGCGCCATCGCGTAAGTAGCGAAGAAGAACGTCAGCAGCTGCATCATCGTGACCGGCATCGACAGCGTCTGCACCTCGCGCACGGTCGTTGCCAGCGAGCCGATGGTCAGGAACAGCGACCCCAGCAGCAGGTAGCCCAGCGAAAAGTAGATCACGCCCAGCGCCACGAAAGCCGGCCACCCTACCGCAGGCGCAGTCAGCGCCGGCAGCGACTTGTGCAGCGTCAGGCCGATTGCGCCCCCGGCCAGGCCCCACACCGTGATGCCCACCAGGCTGACCGCCAGCATCGCGAAAAGCTTGCCCAGGAACACCGCGTCCATCGGCACCGCGGCGGCCAGGATCTCTATGATCTTGTTTCCCTTTTCCTCAACCAGGTTGGACAGCACCATGCCTGCCAGCAGCATCATCAGCAGGAACAGCAGGGTCTGGGCCGCTTGCGCGGTGCCGGTCCGGTCGCTGTTGCGATCGGCGGTGGTGGCGCCGATCGGGGTCAGCGCGACGGCCGGATACTTCGCCGGCCCGGTACCCGCCGCCTCGGCGCCCAGCAGCGCGACCCGGCCCTGCCAGGCATCGATCCGATCAAGCGAACCGGTCAGCACCGGGTGAACGGGCGTGCCGGTCAGGATCGCGGCCAGGTTGGCCGAATTGCGCTTCATCTCGGCGCCCGGATCAAAGGCTTCACCCGGCGCCAGCCGCCTGATAACGATCGTGTCGGGAAGCGCGCCGGGGACTTCGCGCTCCAGCCGTTCGCGCGCGTACATGATCTTTTCGACATCGGGCGCGGTCATCGCGATGCCCAGCACGGGCCGCACGTTGTCCTGGACCTGGCGGCCGATGCCCCCGGCCAGGCCGCCCACCAGCAGCGGGAACAGCGGGCCGAGCAGGAAGAAGATGAAGCTGCGCGACAGCAGGATGGCGCTGAAATCGCGCCGCGCCACGACCAGCGCAGCGGATACGAGGGACAGGCGCCCGGTGCGGGAAACGCTCACTTGCGCAGCTCCTCTGGCGTTTCGTCCAGCGCGCGCGCGGCGGCGGCGCCGGCAATGGCGACGAACGCATCGTGCAGGCCCGCCCGCTCGATCGAGAGCGACCGGATCCCGGCGTCCCCGGCGATCAGCGCCCGCAGCAACGGCTCGACGCCCGTGTCGGGCAGGGCGAAATGCCAGAACGCCCCTTCCTGGCGCGCGTCTGCCGGCAGCGCCGCGCGCCACGGACCGTCGCCGCGCGCGGTCTCGAGCCGGACCTGCGCGGGGATCGCATCGCGCGCGAGGTCGACCGGACCTGCGAACGGCACCTTGCCCCCGGCGATGATCGCGACTTCGTCGCACAATCGCTCGGCATGAGCGATCACGTGGGTCGAAAAGATCACCGTCGTACCGCCTTCGGCCAGCGCACGAATCATCCGCTCAAGCTTGCCCTGGTTAAGCGCGTCGAGGCCGGAAAACGGTTCGTCCAGCACGACCAGGCGCGGCTTGTGGACCAACGTGCCGAGCAGCTGGACCTGCTGCGCCATGCCCTTCGACAGCTGGCGGATCTGGCGCTCGGCAGCATAGCCGAGGCCATGCTCCTCAAGCAGCTCGCGGCCGCGCCGGCGCCCTTCGGCCAATGGCAGGCCGCGCAGCGCGCCGACGAAGGCGATCGCCTCGTACGCCTTCATGGCCGGATAGAGACCGCGCTCTTCGGGCAAGTAGCCGATGGCGTGGGCGACCTCGTGCGGTCGCTCGTGCCCCAGCACGCAGCGATAGCCGCTGTCGGGATCGATGATGCCCAGCAGCATGCGCAGCGTCGTGGTCTTGCCCGCGCCGTTAGGCCCCAGGACGCCGTAGATGGTCCCTTCCGGAACGGCCAGGTCGACGCCGTCGACGGCGGTGAAATCGTCGAACCGCTTGACCAGGCCGCGAGCCTCGATCGCCAGCGCGTTGCCCGTCACCGGGCGTTCTCCTAGTGTCCCCATCACCCGCGCTGCTTAGGCGCGAGAGGTTAACGGGAGCAACCGTTCAGTGCCGTCAGGGCAGGATCATCGCACGATCGAGACGGCCCTGGCCGAGGAGGCCGCGCGCCTTGGCTTCGCGGCCTGCGGGATCGCGCCCGCAACCGCTGACTGGGCCGCCGCGGCGCGGCTGGACGATTGGGTCGCGGCCGGCATGCACGGCGAGATGCAATGGATGGCGGCCCGCGCCGCGCAGCGCCGAAGCCCGCGCGCGTTATGGCCCGAGGCGGCCAGCGTGATCGCCCTTGGGATGAGCTATGCGCCCGCCGCCGATCCGCTGGCGCTGGCCGCACGGCAGGACCGGGCGCGCATCTCGGTCTATGCGCAGGGCGGGGATTACCATGATACGGTCAAGCGCGCGCTCAAGGCGCTGGCGCGCTGGCTGATCGACGAGGCGGGGCGGCGCGGGCTCGAACCGCCACAGGTGAAGGTCTTCGTCGACACCGCGCCGGTGATGGAAAAGCCGCTGGCCGAAGCCGCCGGGATCGGCTGGCAGGGCAAGCACACCAACCTGGTCAGCCGCGCGCACGGTTCGTGGCTGTTCCTGGGCGCAATCTATACGACCCTGGACCTGCAGCCGGGCGAACCGCACGCCGACCGCTGCGGATCGTGCCGCGCCTGCCAGGACGCCTGCCCGACGCAGGCTTTTCCCGCGCCTTATCGCCTCGATGCGCGGCGCTGCATCTCCTACCTGACGATCGAGCATTCCGGCCCGGTCCCGGAAGTGTTTCGTACCGCGCTGGGCAACCGCATTTACGGCTGCGACGATTGCCTGGCGGTTTGCCCGTGGAATGCGTTCGCCAGCGCGGCGGCAGCCAACAAGGCGTTCCTGCCGCGCGCGGAACTGGCCGCGCCACGCCTGGCCGAACTGCTGGCGCTGGACGACGCGGGCTTTCGGCGGCTGTTCGCCGGTTCGCCGATCAAGCGGATCGGGCGCAACCGCTTCGTGCGCAATTGCCTCTACGCCGCGGGCAACAGCGCCGACGCCGCGCTCAGGCAGCCGGTCGCGGCGCTGGTCGGCGACGACGACGCGGCGGTCGCCGACGCGGCGCGCTGGGCGCTGGCGCGGCTCTAGCGCGCCAGCAGATTGCGGGCCTGGCTGGCGATCTGCGCCAGCATCGCCGGGCTGACCGGCGCCGCGCCCTGGGCGCGACCGACCATCGAACGGAACTGGCGGATCGCGGCGTCCTGCCGTGCCGACCAGTCGCCGACCAGGTCCTCGGGCGCGCGCTTCTTGCCCGCCTTGCGCAGGAAATCGAGACGCATCTGCTGAAAGTCGCGCGCCAGCCCGGCGACCAGCAAGCGCTCCCACGGGTCCGACGGGTTCATGCGCGCCGCTACTTGCTGCGCCCAGTCGAGGCCCAGCCGGGCGCCCAGATCGGTGAAGGCGCGCGTCAGCGTGGCCGGGGCGAACCCGGCGTCGGCGGCCAGGCGGGCCAGGCCGACCGCGCCGTCGAGATCGAACAGGTGCGCAACCTGGCCGCCGACATCCTCGGGCACGCCCGCGGCGGTAAAGCCGTCGCGCATCCGGTCGGACTGGCTGCGCGCCTCGGCGGCCAGCAGCTTGTCCGTCGCTTGCGACAGCGCGGACACCCCCTTGGCCAGTTCGGCCACCAGCCGTGAGGGCACCAGGGTGCCGCCACCGGCCCGGATCAGGTCGGCCATCTGGGTGCGCAGCGCGGTGGCGGCGCGGTCGAACAGCATGATCCGCGCACTTTCGGCCATGTCGGCAGTTTCGATTGCCTGCCAGATCGCGTCCATGCCCAGCAAGCGCTCGGCGGCGACGAAAGCGGCCACGACTTGCGCCAGCGTGACGCCTTCCTCCTCGGCAACCTCGAAGGGATGGACGATGCCCAGTCGATTGACGATGCGGTTGGCCAGCTTGGTGGCGATGATCTCGCGCCGCAGGCGATGCGCCAGGATCTCGGCCTTGAACTTGCCCCGCATCGCGCTGGGGAAGGCGGCGAGCAGGTCTTCGGCCAGGCCCGGATCGTCGGGCAGGGCAGAGTCCTCCAGCGCGGCCTGCAGCACCAGCTTGGTCGAGGACAGCAGCACCGCCAGCTCGGGCCGGGTCAGGCCCTGCCCATCGCCGGCGCGGCGGCCAAGCGTTTCGCTGTCGGCCAGCCCTTCGGTCTTGCGGTCAAGATGGCCAAGGTCCTCCAGTTGACCGATCAGCTTGACCTGCGCGGCGCTGGCGGCGGCGCCGCCGGCCTCGGCGATCGACAGCGCCAGCGCCTGGAGGCGGTTATCCTCGAGCACAAGTGATGCAACCTCGTCGGTCATCGAGACGAGCAGCTTGACCCGCGCCGGTTCGTTCAGGCGCCCGGCGCGCTTGGCGGCCGCCAGCGCGATCTTGATGTTGACCTCGTTGTCCGAGCAGTCGACCCCGGCGGAGTTGTCGATGAAGTCGGTGTTGATCCGTCCACCCGAACCGCCCGCGCCCTGCAGCGCATACTCGATCCGGCCCGCCTGGGTGCATCCCAGGTTCGCGCCTTCGCCGATCACCCGCGCGCGCACCATCGATCCGTCGATGCGCAGCGCATCGTTGGCGGGATCGCCGACCACCGCGTTGTTTTCGCTGGCGGCCTTCACGTATGTGCCGATGCCGCCGAACCACAGCAGGTCGACCGGCGCCGACAGGATAGCCGTAATCAGCGCGTCGGGCTCGATCTCGGTTTCGGCAATGCCCAGGACAGCGCGCACCTCGGCCGACAGCGGGATCGTCTTGAGGCTGCGCGGGAAGACCCCGCCGCCCTTGCTGATCAGCGCCTTGTCGTAATCGTCCCAGGACGAGCGCGGCAGCGCGAACATGCGCGCGCGCTCGGCCCACGATGCCGCCGCGTCGGGTTCGGGATCGAGGAAGATGTGGCGGTGGTCGAACGCTGCGACCAGCCGGATCGACCTGGACAGCAGCATGCCGTTGCCGAACACGTCGCCCGACATGTCGCCGCAGCCGGCGACACGCACCGGATCGTTCTGCACGTCGACGCCGAGTTCGAGGAAGTGCCGCTGCACGGACATCCACGCGCCCTTGGCGGTGATCCCCATCGCCTTGTGATCGTACCCTTTCGAGCCGCCGCTGGCGAAGGCATCGTCGAGCCAGAAGTCACGCTCTTCGGCAAGCGCGTTGGCGGTGTCGGAAAAGGTCGCGGTGCCCTTGTCGGCGGCGACCACGAAATAGGGATCCTCGCCGTCGCGGATCACGACGCCGGCGGGATGAACCACCTTGTTCTTCACCAGGTTGTCGGTGATCGACAGCAGCGTGCGGATGAACACCTTGTAGCTTTCGCGCCCTTCGGCCAGCCAGCCGTCGCGGTCACGGACCGGGTCGGGCAGCTGCTTGGGATAGAAGCCGCCCTTGGCCCCGGTCGGCACGATGACCGCGTTCTTGACCCGCTGCGCCTTCATCAGGCCCAGTACCTCGGTACGGAAATCGTCGCGGCGATCGGACCAGCGCAGGCCGCCGCGCGCCACCGGACCGGCGCGCAAGTGAATGCCTTCGACCCGGCGCGAATAGACGAACACTTCGCGCCACGGCAGCGGCCGGGGCAGGCCGGGGACCAGGCTGGAATCGAGCTTGAAGGCCAGCGCCTCGGCCGCGGCGGGGGCGAAGGCGTTGGTGCGCAGCATCGCCTCGACCAGCGCGCGGTACTGGCGCAGCAGGCGATCGTCGTTGATCGCGGCGACGCCGGCCAGGCCGCTGCGGATCGCCTCCTGCGCGGCCTTTTCGGCCTTGTCGCGATTGCCGCGGGCGGGATCGTGGCGGGCGGCGAACAAGTCGATCAGCCCGCGCGTCACGGCCGGAGCGCGGCTGAGCGCGTCGACCACGGTGGGAATGCCGAACCCCATCCCGGCCTGGCGCAGGTAGCGATACCACGCGCGCAGCCAGTTGGCCTCCTGCGCCGACATCGCATTGGCGACGATCAGGCGGTTGAAGGCGTCGTCCTCGGCCGCGGCGTTCAGCACGGCGGCAATGGCGTTCTCGATCGCTTCGGCGCGCAGAAGGATGTCCGCGCAGTCGTCCGGGCATTCAAGGCGGAAATCGTGGATCGAGCCGAGGTCGGCGCCGCCGTCTCCGGTCAGCTGAGTGGGGACATCCTCGACGACGCGGAAGCCGAAGTTCTCCAGTGCCGGCACCGCGTCCGACAGGGTCAGGCCGCCGGCGTGGCTGTACAGCTTGAGGTGAAGCTCGTCGCCGCCGCCGCCGAACAGGCGCGCACCGCGCATCCCGGGGGCGAGCGCGCGCAGCCGCGCGATGTCGAGCGCGGCCTCGGGCGCGCCGTAAGTCGTGCGATAGGCGGCTGGAAACGCCTCGGCATAACGGGCCGCGATGGCGGCGGCGCGGGCGGCGTCTTCGCCGGCGGCGATCTCGCTTTCGACTGCTTCGCCCCAGCCGCGCACCATCGCCTGCAGCGCGGCGTCGAGCGGCGCCTCGTCAGGCGTGCTGGCGCCGTCGCGGATGTCGAGCACGCAGCGGATCAGCGCCAGGTTGTTGCCTTCGACCTGCAGCGCCCAGTCGAGTACCGGGGCGTCGGCCGCCTCGGACAGCATCGCCTGGATGCGCAGGCGGGTCGTGGTCGACAGCGCATCGCGCGGCAGCCACGCGAAGGCGAACAAGTGGCGGCGCAGCGGCGCCTCGATCAGCATCAGGCGCGGGCGCGGGCGGTCGACCAGGCTCATCATCGCGGTGGCGATTCGCTCGATATCGGTCGCGGCGAAGCCGATCAGCAGGTCGTGCGGCAGCGCGGTCAGGGCATGGACCAGCGCCTTGCCGGCGTGGCCGCCCGGGGCGAATTCGAATTCCGCCATCAGCGCGGCCAGCCGCTCACGCAGGACCGGCACCTGGGTCGGCGGCGCGGCCAGCGCGGCACTGGTCCAGACGCCGACGTGGACCGATAGCGCGGTCACACGCCCCGTCTCCGCATCGCCTTCGCGCCGGGGCACGATGAACAGGTCCAGCGGGACGTGGCGATGGACGCTGGAGATGACGTTGGACTTGATGATCAGCAGGTTGCGCGGCTTGTTCGCGGCACCCGCATCGAACCATTCGAACGCGCGTTCGTAGCTGATCGGGGCCAGGACGGGGCGCGAGGTCTTGCGGCACAGCCCCAGCAATTCCGCCTGGCTGCCGTCGCGGCGGCGCAGGACGTGGCCGAGCTGGGTCAGCATCCCGTCGTCGAGCCAGCGCAGCAGCGCGGCGTCTTCGCCGGCGCCATCGGCATCGAGCATGTCGGCATCGCCGGCCAGCACGGCGCGCATCTTCGGCCAGTCGGCAACCGCGTTGCCGACGTCGGCCAGCGTCGCCTCTATCGCGGCGCAAAGCTCGCGCCGGGCCTTGGCATCGGCGCGCGACGTCTCGACATAAATCATCGATTCGCGCGGCGCGTCGTCGGCCTCGCTAAGCGCGGTCAGCGTCTGCTTGCCGTCGCGCTCCACCCCCAGCACCGGGTGCACCAGGCGATCGATGTCGAGTCCCTGGGCCACGATGGCGGCCGAAATCGAATCGACCAGGAACGGCATGTCGTCGTTGATGACCGCCAGCCGCATGAACCGGTCGGCGGCATTGCCGGTCACCGATTCGAGCGCCACGACCGGCTGCCCCGCCTCACGCGTGATGGCGGCGCTGCGTACGAAGGCGGCCGCGTCCTTGAGCCCGGCGGGGGTGAAGGGCGCGTCGCCCGGGAGCAGCGAATCGGCCAGCGCCTCTTCCAGCGCGGCGGTTACCGCCCCTCCGCCGCGCCGAGTGATCCTGGCGGCGACAATGCGAGCGGCTTTCGACGGCATCCGATACTCCTGTGGCGGAGACCCGCCGGTCTGCGTGCTGTTCGTCAGTGCACGTTATAATCTTGCCGCCTCAAGCAGCATTTTTACGCACTTTAAGCAAATCCGGTTTCAGGGGCAACCATCTCCGGCACGCCCGTTTGCCCCAGCGCCGCCATCGTCAGCGCCAGCGATCGATGTCGCGCCTGGGGATCGAACGTTGCCCCCGCGACGATCAGTTCGTCGGCGCCGGTCCGCTCTGCAAAGGCGGCGATCTGGCGTGCGACTGTCGCCTTGCTGCCCACCGCGCTGGCCTGGCGAACATGCTCGAGCATACCCACCGCCGAGGCCGGCAGGGTGGCGCGGTAATTCGGCACCGGGGGCTTGAGCCGGCCCGGCGTGCCGCTGCGCAGCGCGACGAAGCTCTGGTCCATCGAGCTGGCCAGCAGCTCCGCCTCTTCGTCGCTGTCGGCGGCGATCACGGTCATCGCCGCCATCGCGTGCGGCCTGTCGAGCGTGGCGGACGGCTTGAAAGTGCGGCGATAGAGCGCGAGGGCAGCGTCGAGGTGATCGGGCGCGAAGTGACTGGCGAAGGCGTAAGGGAGCCCCAGCATCGCGGCGAGCTGGGCGCCGTAAAGGCTTGAACCCAGGATCCACATCTCGACCGCCGCACCGCGCCCCGGGGTCGGCGAAAAGCCGGTTTCGGGCTCCCCGGTGATGTGCGCGCGCAGTTCCACCACGTCGGACGGAAACGCCTCGGCCCCGCGCATCAGGTCCTTGCGCAGCGCCTGCGCGATGCGGCCGTCGGCACCGGGCGCGCGGCCCAGGCCCAGGTCGACGCGGCCGGGGAACAGCGCGTCGAGCGTGCCGAACTGCTCGGCAATGACCCACGGGTTGTGGTTGGGCAGCATGATCCCGCCCGAACCGATGCGGATGGTGCGGGTGGCGTGGCCGACGTGGGCCAGCGCGACGGCGGTGGCACCCCCGGCGATGCCGTCCATCGCGTGATGTTCGGCAATCCAGAAACGCTTGTAGCCTTCGTCCTCGGCAACCCTGGCCAGCGCGGCGGCGTCTGCAAAGGCTTCGGAGACGGTGCCGCCTTCGCGGACCGGGACGAGATCGAGAACGGATAAGGGGATCATGGTCCCTTAGATGGGGACGGCGCCGCCAGTTGCGCAAGGTAGCCCCTGGCGGTCGCCGCCTGCGGCGATCCCGGTGCGGCGGCGATGACCGACTGCCACGACCGGCGGGCCGCCTCATCATGGCCGGACAGGACCGCGATCACGCCGGCCTCCAGCCCGATGCCGGGGTCGGCGGGCGCCAGCGCGGCGGCGCGCTCGATCCAGCCTTGCGCCTCGGCCAGGCGGTTCTGCTTGCGCGCCAGCGTCGCCGACAGCAGCCAGCCGTTGGCATTGCCCGGGCTGGCGGCACGGCCCTCTGCCAGCGCGGCGGCAACCGCGTCGGTCTTGCCCAGCGCGAACAGCGCCCGCGCCCGGTCGATCGCGATGTCGCCGGCCAGGGCCGGGCTGGCGGCTGCGTCGGCGTGGGCCGCGGCCAGCAGCGAGTCGGCGCGGGCATTGTCGCCCGCTGCCAGCGCGGCGTTGCCGGCCATCGCGCCGAAGCGCGCCTTGCGCTCGGGCAGGACCTCCAGATCGCGGGCCAGGGTGAACGCGCTCACCGCGTCGCTCCAGCGGCCGAGTTCGCCCAGCGCGGTGCCGCGGCACTGGGCCGGGTCGATCGCGGCCGTCCCCTTGGCCGCGGCGCCCCAGGCCTCGGCACTGGCAAGCGCCGCCGCGGGGTCGCTCTCGGCCTGGGCCAGGCAGGCCGAGAGCCGGCTTGAAACCAGCGGCGCCGGTGCCGCTGCGGGGACGGACGGTGCCGGCTTGCGGCGCGGGATCGGCAGCGCGGTGGTGGGCATCCGCGGTGTCATCGTCGGCGCGGACGCCTGCAGCATCATCAGGGCGGCGGGGATCAGCATGGGCTTGCCTCGGTCAGGTCCGCCACGCAGGCCAGCAGGCGCGCGATGTCGCCGGGGCGCGACAGGCGGTGATCGCCGTCCTTGATCAGGACCACCTGCACCGCCGGTGAACGCAGCGCCGCGGCAAGCTCCACCGACAGGTGCCAGGGCACGTCGGCGTCGGCCTGGCCGTGGATCAGCCGCACCGGGCAGTCGAGCGCGATCGCCTGCCCAAGCAGTCGCCGGGCCTGTCCATCGGCCCAGAAGCCGGGGTAGGTGGGAGTGGCCTCGGGACCATAGGGATTGGCCTCCAGCACGGTCTCGCCGCGGGCCAGCGCCGCCTGCTGTGCCGCGTCGTAGCCCCAGGCGGTGAAGTCGGGCGCGGCGGCGACACCGACAAGCCCGGCGACCCGCGTCCCGAGTTCGAGCGCGACCAGCAGCATCAGCCACCCCCCCATCGAGCTGCCGACCAGCACCAGCGGGCCTTCGGGAACGACCGCCGCGATCAGTGCCAGCACCTCGTCGCGCCAGCGCCCCAGGGTGCCGTCGGCGAAATCGCCGTCGCTGAGGCCGCAGCCCGAATAGTCCAGCAGCAGGCAGGCGCGCCCTTTTGCCGCGGCGTCGTCAAGCAGCGCGGTTGCCTTGCCGCCCGCCATGTCGGACCGGTAGCCGGGCAGGAACACCGTGGCGGGGCCCGTTCCGGGCTGCCAGCGATAGGCGATGCGGCCGCCGCCCGGCAGCACGTGAAAGCGCGTGGTGACCATCGCCGGGTCATGCGCACGCGCGCGCCCGGCGTGCAAGCCGCTTTCAGCCGGGGCGCGATGCGGTCTAGACGGGCGCCATGCGAATCGAAGGTGATTACAAGAAGAACGGGTTTGCGACCCTGCGCGGGCTGGTCCCGCCCGAGGTCGCGGACCTGCTGTTCCGGCAGATCGGCATCGACCTGGAAGCGGCCGGCAAGTCGTTTGCCACCTTCGCCAAGGAGCATCCGCTGTGCCGGCAGCCGACCATCGACATCTCGGGGCATTTCTACCGCCCGCTGACCACGTTCCTGTGGGGCCTGACGCCGATCGTCAGCGAGCTGACCGGCGCTGACCTGCTGCCCAGCTACGACTATTTCCGCATCTATCACGAGGGCGACATCTGCCGGGTTCATTCCGATCGCCCGTCTTGCGAGCATAGCGTCTCGCTGACGCTGGCCTACAGCGACCAGAAGGCCTGGCCGCTCGAAGTCGGTTCGGTCCCGGTCGAGGGTGAGGACCCCTGCGTCGACGATTTCGGGGCCGAGCCTTACACATCGGTGGCGATGCAGCCCGGCGACGCGGTGCTCTACCGCGGCATCGACTTGCGCCACGGGCGCACGCAGCCCAACCCCAACCGCTGGTCCGCGCACCTGTTCCTGTTCTGGGTCGAACGCGGCGGTCCGTTCAGCCAGCACGCCTTCGACGAGGACCGGCTGCGCGCCGAGCTGGCGCGGGTCGGCCCGGTCCCCGGCTGAACCGGCTCGCCCCGGCCATCCTGGCGAAAGCCGGTCACCACAGCGAAAAGAACTTCGCTTCGGTATCGTCGGCGCAGATTTCGGACAGTGCGCGCCATTCGTCCGGTGACAGCGCCGGCAGGTAGGCAGCGCCCTTGCGCACGGCACGGCGGAACAGGGCTTGGCGCGCGCCCGCATCGGGGTGGTCGGATACGTATCGCAACCAGTTTCCTTCGTCGGGCGCGTGATTGGCGGCACGGTCGAAGAATCCGGCGACCCCGGCGGGCGAGATGCGGGCCTCCTGCAGCCGGGCGAGGGCATATCGGTCGGCGCGGTCCTCCAGCTTGCGGCTGAATCGCAGCGCGGTCAGCTGGCCCAGGCTGGCGGGGGCGGTGCCGCTGGCGCCGCTCAGCAGGATCGAAAGCCCGAACTGACGCAGCAGCCCCTGCATGACGTGCCGCTCGCGCACGTGACCGGCTTCGTGCGCCAGTACGCCGGCCAGTTCGTCAGGCCCTTTCGCCTGCTCCAGCAGGCCGGACAGCACGACGATGCGGCCACCGGGCAGAGCCGCGGCGTTGACTTGCGCCAGTTTCACCACCTGGACCCGGATCGGCGGCCCGCCGCCGGGACGATCGATCTGCGCCATCAGCTTGTGCAGCGCGGCATCGCCCGCGGGGGTGTGGCAGACCGATCCGGCGAAGTCGGGCACCAGCGCGGTGCCGATGCGGTTTTCGACCGCCTGCGGCACCATCGGGCCCAGCCACACCGGCGCGGTCATCACCGCGGCGGCCAGGGCGGCACTGACCGCGGCGAAGGCGGCGGCGGCGCGCGGCAGGCCCCAGCGGTCGACCAGCTTGCCGTAGCGCGCCGGCGGCGCGAGCCGCTCGGCGACCGGCGCGGGCACGCCGTCCGCGAAGACCAGCCGCCAGCCCGGCGACCCGCGCCGCGACAGGCTGGCAGCGTTGGCGGTGCGCACCAGGTCGGCCAGCGCGACCTGCTGTGCGGGCGTTTCCGGTCCTTCGACCGCCAGGGCATCGTCCGCCAGCGCGACCCGGACCGGGTAGCGCCGCGCCGATTGCCCGTCGAACAGGCTGGCGTTCCACATATCAGAACGCGCCGAGGTCGAGTGCGTCGAGCAACCCTTCACCCTGGCGCGGCGCGGGCGTTTCGGACTGGGTCATCGCGTCGACATCGATCGTGCCGCGCGCGTCCATGTGGCGGATGAAGAACGACCAGTGGCGGTAATCGAGAAACACGATGCCCAGCCCCAGCGTCAGCACCAGCAGCAGGGCGTCGCCGGCCAGCAGCTTGATCCAGTCCATCGTTCGCGCCGAAAACGCAAAGTCCAGCCCATCCAGCCGGGTGCCGGCAACCACGTGGCGGAAATACTTGGCGTAGAACCCCATCAGGACCAGCCCGAACACGAAATAGAACGCGATGACCGCCAGGATGCCGCCGATCACGATCGAGATCGAGATGGCCGATCCGCCGCCGCGCGCGAACGCGCCCAGCGCGCCGAACGGGATGAACACCGCCATCGCGGCGAACAGTCCGGCGAAGGGCGCCAGGTAGCACAGCAGGAACCGCCCCATCAGCCCTTCGACCCGCGCTTCGGCCGCGAATTCGTAGGGTCCGAAGCTCATCGCGCTCCAGCGCCGGTTCCACAGCGTCACCAGCGACCAGGGTATCAGCAGCCCCAGCGCGAATGTGCCAACCGCCTGGCGCCACAAGTACTGCCAGCCGTAATCGAAGCCTTCGTCGTCCGACCCGCCGCGAATGCCGCGCCAGTACGTGCGCGCCAGGCGGTAGCGCAGGGCGCGAAACCGCGCGATGCCGATCAGGTAGTAGAGCCCCCCGAACATCGCCAGCGACACCGCCGCCACCGCTGCCAGCTGCTTGTGCAGGATCAGGTACTGGTTCAGCATTCCGATGAGGAAGTAAGGCACGATCAGCACCGCGATCACGGTTGCCGCGCCCTTGAACAGTTCCAGCCCGGTGCCGGCCCATTCCAGGGGATCGTCGATGAAGCGGGTGTGGCTCCACAAGTAGGTCCGCGTCCGCGCCTTGGCCCAGAAGCGGTAGATCCCCAGCGTGACGATCGTCAGCAGCAGGTTGGTGAAGGCGATCGGCGCGTATTCGCGCCACGTACCCGTGAATCCGAACGCCGTGTCCGGCCGGTGTTCATCCATATTTCGCGCCCCCATGCGTGCCCCTGCCGACAAGGAAGAGAAAAAAGCCTTGCAGCGCAAGCGCATTGGCAATGCGGCCGGATCGGCGGCGCGGGCGGGCGACCGGCGGTTCCCACGGGGCGTCCCCTGACGCCGAGACTTCCAGCGCGCGCCGGGCTGTGTCATGGCGCCAGCCGTCAAGACGAGAGTAATCCATGTCCGAGATGTTCAAGATATCGCTGCCCGACGGTTCCGTGCGCGAGATGCCTGCCGGCAGCACCCCGGCGGATGTCGCCGCCGCGATCGGGCCGGGGCTGGCCAAGGCGGCGATCGCCGCGCGCGTCGACGGGGACTTGCGCGATCTGAACCGCCCGTTCGAAGGCGATGCGCAGCTGGCGCTGGTCACCAGCCGCGACGAGGCCGACGCGCTGGAGCTGGCGCGCCACGATTACGCGCACGTCCTGGCCGAGGCGATCCAGTCGCTGTGGCCGGGCACGCAGATCACCTTCGGCCCGGCGACCGACGACGGATTTTACTATGACGTGCTGGCGCCGGCCACGCGCGAACCGTTCGGCATGGATGACCTGCCCGCGATCGAGGAGCGCATGCGCGCGATCATCCGCGCCGACAAGCCGCTGGTGCGCGAGGTCTGGGACCGCCAGCGCCTGATCGACAAGTGGCGCGCCGATGGCGAGACTTTCAAGGCGGAATGGGCGGCCGAGCTTTCGGGCGACGAGCCGCTGACGGTCTATCATTCCGGCCAGCCCGGCAGCGAGGGCGCCTGGCTCGACATGTGCCGCGGGCCGCACTTGCCCAGCACCGGCAAGCTCGATCCGCAGGCCTTCAAGCTGATGCGGGTGGCCGGCGCCTATTGGCGGGGCGACCAGAACAACGCGCAGCTGACGCGCATTTACGGCACCGGCTGGCTGAACAAGAAGCAGCTGGATGCGCACCTGTTGCGGCTGGAAGAAGCGGCCAAGCGCGACCACCGCAAGCTGGGCCAGGAAATGGACCTGTTCCACCTCCAGGCCGAAGCGCACGGCAGCGTGTTCTGGCACCCGCAGGGCTTCAAGGTCTGGCGCGAACTGGAAGCCTACATGCGCCGCGCGATCGATGCCGCCGGCTACCGCGAGGTCAAGACCCCGCAGGTCATGGACGCCCGCCAGTGGGAGCAGTCGGGCCACTGGGGCAAGTACCGCGAGAACATGTTCGTCATCCCCGACGAGGTCCCCAACACCCAGGACGAGGGTCCGCTGGTGTCGGACGACGCGCAGTGGATGGCGTTGAAGCCGATGAACTGCCCGGCGCACGTGCTGATCTTCCGCCAGGGCATCAAGTCGTACCGCGACCTGCCGCTGCGCCTTTACGAGAACGGCTGCTGCCACCGCAACGAACCGCACGGCGCGCTGCACGGGCTGATGCGGGTGCGCCAGTTCACCCAGGACGATGCGCACATCTTCTGCCGCGAGGACCAGATCGTGTCCGAAGTGCGCGCTTTCTGCGAACTGGCCGACCGCATCTACAGGGATTTCGGCTTTACCTATGCGGTCAAGCTGGCGCTGCGCCCCGACCAGCGCTTCGGTTCCGACGCGGACTGGGACAAGGCCGAGGCCGAGCTGCGCCAGGCGGTCCAGGACGCCGGCATGGCGAGCGAGGAATACGGCTGGGAGGAACTGCCGGGCGAGGGCGCGTTCTACGCCCCGAAACTGGAATGGCACCTGACCGACGCGATCGGACGGACCTGGCAGGTCGGCACGATCCAGTCCGACCGCGTGCTGCCCGACCGGCTCGACGCCAGCTACATCGGCGAGGACGGCGAAAAGCACCGCCCGGTCATGCTCCACCGGGCGATCTTCGGATCGTACGAGCGCTTCATCGGCATCCTGATCGAGCATTTCGCCGGCAAGCTGCCGACTTGGCTCGCGCCGACGCAGGCGGTGGTGGCCACGATCGTGTCCGACGCCGACGATTACGCGCGTGACGTTGCCGACAAGCTGGCGGCCGCCGGGCTGCGCGCCGAGGTCGACACCCGCAACGAGAAGATCAACTACAAGGTGCGCGAGCACAGCCTGGCCAAGGTCCCGCACCTGCTGGTAGTCGGCAAGCGCGAGGCCGAGGAAGGCACCGTGGCGCTGCGCACGCTGGGATCGCAGCATCAGCAAGTGCCGAGCCTGGAATCCGCGGTCGCGCTGCTCAAGGCCGAAGGCACCCCGCCCGACCTGCTGCCGGGCTGAGCGTGATCGTCGGCGGGCTCGCAGTCGGCGCGCTGGCGCTGGCGCTGGCGCTGACCGCGGCGCTGGTGGCCGGGTTCGTGCGCGGGCTATCCGGCTTCGGCCTGGCGCTTCTGCTGGTTCCGGCGCTGAGCCTGGCGGTGCTGCCCAAGGAGGCGGTCGTCGTCGCCAACCTGCTGGCGGCGATGATCGGCTTCATCGGCCTCAGGAAACAGGCCGCGTCGAGCGAGAGATCGGCTTTCGTCATTGCCGGGGTCGCGTTGCTCGGACTGCCGCTGGGCCTTGCCGCGCTGTGGACGATCCCGGCGCCGGTGGCGCGGCTGATGATCGCGCTGATCGCCATCGGGGCCTTCGTCGCGGTGCTGCTGCCGGCCAAGGCGGGCCACGTGCCCGGGCCCAAGGAAACCGTCGCCACCGGGCTGGGCGCGGGCGTGCTGACCGGGTTCGCCGGGATGCCCGGCCCGCCGGTGGTGCCGTATTACCTGCGGCGCGGGATCGAGCCCGCGGTGGCGCGGGCCTCGATGATGACGGTGTTCCTCGTCACCCAGCTTGCCGGCGTGCTCCTCTCGGTCGCGGCCGGGCAGGCGACACGGCGCGAATTCATCCTGGGCGTAGTGCTGTTTCCGGCGGTGCTTGCCGGGACGTGGGCCGGCAACCATGCTTTCGGCCGCGTCAGCCCAAACGCCTGGCGCGGTATCGCGGGCGCGGTGCTGGGCGCCTCGGCGATCGCCGCGGCGGTGAAGCTGCTTTAAGCCTCCACCGCGAAGGCGATCTCGGCATGGTTGCGCAGGCGGTCGACCAGCGCCTCGCCCAGCAGCGCCCCGGGGGTCGAGACGCCGCCGTCGGCGTCGCAGCGCAGCAGCGCCAGCCCGGTTTCGGCGATCATCCGGCTGGTCGAACCATATCCGGGGTCGTAGCGCCCTTTTACCGCGTAGCGCAGGCTGCGGCCGTCGGGCATCTCGCCAATGAACAGCAGGTCGTAAAAGCCGCTGTCGCGTGCGGCCTTGTCCGGCCCCTGGCCGGGCTTCGGATCGTTGGCGGTACCGATCGAAGGGTTGGACGCGAGGTGACGCGCCGCCGCCTCGCCTGCCTCGCCGGGACCGGTCAGGACCATCTCGTCGTAAACGAAATCGCGGCCGTACGGGTGGCCGAGCAGCGCATTGGTGCGATGGACGTTCTTGGTGTTGATCGCCGCCATGATGAACGGCGCCTCCCAGGCGTTCAGCGCCTCGTCGAACTGCACTGCGTCGCCGCGCGGCTGGGGCGGCCCTGCGAAGCCGGGGGTCAGGCCGAACGGGCTGAGCATGATCGGCAGCAGCGCCGGATCGGCCTTCAGCGCCGCCAGCGTCGCCTTGAGGCTGGCCGCGGTCCCGCCCGAGGCGCCGCCTTTCATCCCGCGCACCCGCCCCTTCACGCGCGGGCACGGCGCTCCGAAGCGGGCGGTCGCCGCCTGCTGAAGCATCAGTACGCCAAGGTCGAACGGGATCGAATCGAACCCCGACGAAAACGCGATCCGCGCGCCGCTGGTACGCGCGGCGGCGTGGTAGCGATCGATCATCTGGCGCATCCACACCGGTTCGCCGCACAAGTCGGCGTAATCGGTGCCTTCGGCCACGCAGGCGGCCAGCAACGGTTCGCCGTAAAGCTGGTACGGGCCCACGGTGGTCAGGACCACCGCGGTGCTCCGCGCCAGTTCGGCCATGCTGTCCGCGTCGGCGGCATCGGCGGTCAGGATCGGCACGTTGGCGCCGGCGCCTATTTCGGCGTGGACACGTTCAAGCTTGGCCGGATCGCGCCCCGCCAGTGCCCAGCGCGGCCCGTCTTCGCCGATCCGGTGGGCAAGGTATTCGGCAACGAGGCGACCGGTAAACCCGGTCGCCCCCCAGACCACGATATCGAACGGACGGTAGCCCGCCTTTTCGCGCATCAGTCGTGCACGACGGTGGTCGTGCCCGGCACCGTGCGGACGCCTTCGACGATGCCTTCGGCCTTGGCAGCGCGCAGATCGGCATCGCGCGTGGCGAGGTCGGCACGGCGGCGATCGCGCATCGCGTCATAGCTCCAGGCCTGGTGGCTCTGCGCGAACAGGACCAGGAAGCCGCCGGCGATCGCCACGTTCTTCATGAACATCGCGGCCTGCATCTGATCCGCGAAATTGTTGTGATAGAGGATCGCCGTCAGCAGGCAGAACCCTGCCAGCAGGATCGAGAACAGCCGGGTGAACACGCCCAGCGCGATCGCCAACCCGGCGACGACTTCGAAGATCGCGGTCGGCAGGCCCAGCCCCGCCGGCATGCCCACCTTCTGGATCATCGCATCGGTACCGGCCAGGTTGCTGAACTTGCCGACACCGGAAACCAGAAACATCAATGCCAGCATGAGCCGGCCGAAAAACGCGACGATCGAGGACATGGCGGTTCTCCCATCAGGCGAAGCGTCCGCCAGCCCCAGTGCAGCCGCCGCTTCGTGCCCCGCCAATGCGCGGGGTTGGCACAGCGTTCCCCGGATCGGCGGCGGATGCAAGCTCCCGCGGTGGAGAACTAGAGGCGGGGCAGCGTCACGCCGCGCTGGCCCATGTATTTGCCGGCGCGGTCGGCATAGCTGGTCTCGCACGGCTCGTTGCCAGCCAAGAACAGGAACTGGCACGCGCCTTCGTTGGCGTAGATCTTGGCCGGCAGCGGCGTGGTGTTGGAGAATTCCAGCGTCACGTGGCCTTCCCAGCCCGGTTCGAGCGGGGTGACGTTCACGATGATGCCGCAGCGCGCATAGGTGCTCTTGCCCAGGCAGATCACCAGCACGTCTCTGGGCACGCGGAAGTATTCGACCGTCCGCGCCAGCGCGAAGGAATTGGGAGGGATCACGCAGACATCGGTCTTGCGATCGACGAAGGAGTTGGCGGCGAAATCCTTGGGGTCGACCACGGCGCTGTCGACGTTGGTGAAGATCTTGAACTCGTCCGCCACGCGGGCGTCGTAGCCATAGGACGACAAGCCGTAGCTGATGCAGCCGTCGCGGCGCTGCGCCTCGACGAACGGCTCGATCATTCCGGCGCCCAGCGCCTGTTCGCGGATCCATCGGTCGCTGAGAATCGCCATGCCCGATGCTTGCCGCAGGGCGCCGCGGCCAGCAAGCCGGGGTGCCGGGGGCGGCGGGGATAAACCCCCGATGAACCGCGGCGAAAAGGCCTCTGCCCGCCGCTTTACCGGCGCGCCTCGCCGCGCGCAGGCTAGGCGGCCAGGTCGCTGCCCCCCACCTTGCGACCTCCAATACGAGAGGCATTTCGCATGAAGCTCACTCCCATTCTCGCCCTGATGGCGCTGGCCGCCACGGGCACTGCCCATGCCCAGCTGGCCGGCACGCTGACCGGCCAGGCCGGCGCCAGCGCCAACGCCGGCCCGGTCGGCACCGCAGCCGGCGGCTCGGTGTCGGGCGCGGTCAACGCGGCCACCGGCGTGCTCGGCGGCGTGGCGGACGCCGCCACCGGCGCGGCGCACAACGCCGGCGCGGCCGCGCAGGCGACCGTCGATGCCGCGGCCGAGGCCCCGCGAACGCAGGCTGACGTCCAGGCGCAGGCGCAGGTCGATGCCCGGCACAGCGGGCACAAGGCCAAGCGCCGCGGCGCCTACATCGGCGTTTCGGGCGGGCTGTCCGCCACGCGCAACTGAACGCGTTCGCCTGGAAAACGAGGACGGGCGCCGGGATCGATCCCGGCGCCCGTTTTCACATGGGGTGCCGCCGCCCGTCCCTGTCAGCCGGGGAGGGCGGCGGCGGGCGCGTCAGGCATTCAACGAATGCTTGAGCGCGCTCATCTCGTCATGGCCGGCCTTGACCGACTGCCAGGCCTGATCGACCGCGGCGCGGCCGTCGGCCGAAATGTCGGTGTGCTTCAAGGCGGCTTCGAACTTTTCCTTCAGGTAGTCCTCGCCGCGCTCGACCTCGGCGACGATCGCCTTGTCGTCCTTGGTCGAAACGGCTTCGCGCAGCGATTCGAAGAAGCGGTGGACGGCGCCCATCGTCGAGCCGTCGTCTTCCGGGTTGCCGCCGGCGGCGGCGACCGCGGCCTGCAGCTTCGTCACGGCCTGCTGGCGTTCGCGCGCGCGGTTGTTGAACATCTCCGCAAAGCGGGGATTTTCCACCTCGGACGCCGACTTCTGATAGCCTTCGATGCTGTCGAGCAGCGTGGCGATCAGGGTGTTGAGGGTGGTGGTGGTCTCGTCATGCTCGGCCATCGGGGGCGACTCCTTTTTTTAAGCGGTCGGGTTGCGCTTCACAAACGCCGCCCCGGGGAAGTCGTTGCACGGCGCGGCAAATTTCCCTGCCCGGGGCATGGCCGGTTGGCTGCGCGGGCCGGCACGGCTAGGCCGGGCCGATGCCGTTTCGCGATCCCCTGCCGCCGCCGGTCATCCACCGCCTGGCGCCGCGCCGCCGCCGCACCTCGTGGGGAGAGATCGTGCTGTCCGCGCTGCTGCTGGCGGGCGCCGCCGCGGTGCTGCTGTTCGCGTGGAGCCGGCTGGGCGGCAGCGGCATCGCCGCGCCCGATCCGCTGACCGCGCCTGCCGCGCTGCCCCGCGCCGCCGCGGCGGACCGGGAAAGCGCCCGCTTCGGCCAGTGCCGGGGCCGCCACGGCACCAACTGCGTGATCGACGGCGACACGCTGTTCTACGCCGGACGGCAGATCCGCATCGCCGATATCGACGCGCCCGAACTGGGCAGCCCGCAGTGCGACGACGAATACGCCCGCGCCGGTCGCGCCCGCGACCGGCTGCGCGCGTTGCTCAACGCCGGGCGCTTCAGCCTGCAAGCCTACGAGCGCCCGCGCGACGTCTACGGGCGCGAACTGCTGGTGATCACGCGCGGCGGGCGCAGCCTGGGCGGGGTGCTGATCGCCGAAGGGCTGGCGCACCCGTGGGTGGGGCACAAGCTGCCGTGGTGCCGCTGACCGCTTGACACGAAACCGGGCGCTGACGGCTGTGACTTTCACTCCTGCTCTCCCGCGCCGCGATCGAGCTGGGCCAGGTGCTGGAGCAGCGCGCAATCGTCGTCCTTGCGGTGGTATCCGGCAAACGTGCCGTCCACGGTGACCACCGCGATCCGCCCGGCACGCCAGCGGTAATGCGCGGGCAGCCCCGTGGACTTTGCCGAGGCCAAGTCCACAGGCCGGTGCGGCTTTCCCAGCGCCGCGTCCCATGCCGCCGCCAGCCCGGCGCCGCCCGGGCGCGCGCGCAGCCGGTAGGCGCTCTCGCGCCCCATGCCGACGCGGCGGCAGGCCTCGATCACGCTGCGCGTCTCGGCGATGAAGCCGATCAGCTTCGCCTGCCGGTCGATCGTCCAGCCGTCCTTGCGCGGTCCCACCGGCACCGGGTGGAACGCGGGCAGGCGCCGCAGGGAGAGCGGCGCGGGCTGGGCGGGCTTGGGCCAGGTCTTCATCGCGAGAGGGTGAAGCAAATTTCGGCCGTGTAGGAAAATGCCGCCACCGGTGTTAGCCATCGGCCCTCAACCAGGGGACCAGACGATGGGCACCTTCACGATAGTGCTACTGGCGGCGGCCGCCGCGGCAACGCCCGCAGCACCATCTGTTCCGGCCTTGCCCGGCGATACGATCCTGACCCACGCGCCCGATGCCGCCAGCGAGGCGCTGGGCCGCGAACTCGCCGCCAGCGGCACGCTCGCCGCGCTGGCGCCGCTCCAGGCCAGGGCCGAGACCGAGGAACTGGTCGCCGCCCACCCCGAACTGACCGCCGCCGAGCAGGCCCAGTTGCGCGCCGTCGCCGCCAGGACCGCCGCCGCCGGGACCGAGCGCCTGATGGCAGCGATCGGCCACGCCTACGCCATGCGCCTCTCCCGCGCCGACCTTTCCGCGCTGGTCGCTTTCGAGCGCACTGCTGCTGCCAAGCGTATGCGCACCGCCATCCCTTTCACCATCGCCGCCACGATGCAGGCGGTGGGCAAGCTGGATTTCAAGGCCGACACCCTGGCCGCCTTCTGCAAGGACACGGGCAAGCTCTGTACGTAACCGTCGCCCCAGCCTCTGCAGGGGCGACAGGGTCAGCGATAAACCGCCCAGCCAACCACCCCGACACCGGCCAAAACCTGTGCCGCCGCGATGGTGTGAAGCCGCGCGCAGAACGGCTGCTTGCGGGTCTTGTGGCGAAACGCCCGCCGCCCGGCATAAGCGCCCAGCGTCCCGCCCAGCCACGCCCAGCGCAGCAAGGCCCCTTCCGAAACCCGCCACCGCCCGCGCTCCGCCGCCGACTTGTCGATTCCGAAGGCCGCGAAGGCGATCAGGTTCACCGCGATGAGGGCGTAAAGGACGTAAAGCGGATCGGCCCGCCGCAACGTCGCCGCGGCAAAATGCCCGGCGGTTTCGAGTTGCTCGAGGATGGACGGCTCACGCACCATGGCCCGAGCCTAGCCCCAACCGGTTAAAACCCCCCAAACACCGGCACCGCTGCACCAACCCCATCCCCCGTCGCCCCAGCGCAGGCTGGGGCCCAGATAACGGCGCGCCATCGCGGCCAAGCCGAAGGAGGAGAGCTTATCTAGGCCCCAGCCTCCGCTGGGGCGACGCGAGGAGGCACTCACACACACCCGTCACCCCAGCGAAGGCTGTGGTCCAGATAACGGCGCGTCATCGCGGCGAGAGAAAAGCCGAAGCTTATCTGCGTTTCAAAGGACACATTTATGAAGAAGAAACTTGCTGTTTAGTAACTTCGTCAATCTGGCGGTCGATGGATTTTATTCTCTCATCTCCCGAATCTAGCCCATTTTTTGCTTTTTGTAAGATATCGAGAGCTCGATCATAATTGCCAGTCGCGCGTGAATGTTGAACAAGAATAAGCTTCTCATCAAGCGACAATTCTTTTCGTTGATCATATCCGTCGGAATTATAAATACTATATCCTATAAGTAGCGCAACTATAAGGCCGGCCCCGCAAAATCCTACCGCATACGTTTCCTGTCGGTGATCTGAATTAGCTTGAAATCGTGCGCTAATAAGAAGAAAAGCAGTCACCAAAGCTACCGCTCCAATTAGCATCTGCATCGGCGTAACAGACTGCAAACTTCTTAAATCAATTGTTACCTGCGAGCGACTTAATCCGGAAACAAATGATCCAATAAATAGGCCGACAGCTAGTAAAAGTGCGTCCCTTCTAAACCGAGCAAATGTAGGGAAGACGTCAAATATTTGTATCGCGAAACCAATAAGGCTCGCGATTCCGGTTATGAGCGTAAAATTGTCAGTGCCCCCCATACATCAACTCTTCTGCCCCTCACTCCGCCGCCTGCACCCCGAACAGCCCCGGCTCGCTCGCGCCTTCGTCCTCGCCTTCGTTCGCCGCCGGGCCCTTGGCTTTCTGGCGCTTGTCGAAGCTCGACCACACGGTGTTCCAGTCGCCGCGGGTGGCGGCCTTGGAATACTCGGTGGCGCGGGTTTCGAAGAAGTTGGCGTGTTCCACGCCGTTGAGCAGCGGGGCCAGCCACGGCAGCGGGTGGTCCTCGATCATGTAGACCGGCTTGAGGCCGAGCTGGCCCAGGCGCCAGTCGGCGATGTAGCGGATGTAGCGCTTGATCTCGTTCGGGCTCATCCCCGGGACCGGGCCCTGTTCGAAGGCCAGGTCGATGAAGTTGTCTTCCAGCCGCACGGTCTTCTGGCAGGCGTCGATGATGTCTTCCTTGACCGCCTTGGTCAGGCAGTTCCGCTCCGCGCAGAAGGCGTGGAACAGCTTGGTGATGCCTTCGCAGTGCAGGCTTTCGTCGCGGACGGACCAGGACACGATCTGGCCCATGCCCTTCATCTTGTTGAAGCGCGGGAAGTTCATCAGCATCGCGAAGCTGGCGAACAGCTGCAGCCCCTCGGTAAAGCCGCCGAACATCGCCAGGGTGCGGGCGATATCCTCGTCATTGTCGACGCCGAATTCCTGCAGGTAATCGTGCTTGGCCTTCATCTCCTCGTACTCGAGGAACATGCCGTATTCGCTTTCGGGCATGCCGATGGTGTCGAGCAGGTGCGAGTAGGCGGCGATGTGGACGGTTTCCATGTTGGAGAACGCGGCCAGCATCATCTTCACCTCGGTCGGCTTGAACACCCGGCCGTACTTCTCGTGATAGCAGTCCTGCACCTCGACATCGGCCTGGGTGAAGAAGCGGAATATCTGCGTGAGCAGGTTGCGTTCGTGGTCCGAAAGCTTCTGCGCCCAGTCGCGGCAGTCTTCGCCCAGCGGCACTTCTTCCGGCATCCAGTGGATCTGCTGCTGGCGCTTCCAGAACTCGTAAGCCCACGGATATTCGAAGGGCTTGTAGGTCTTGCGGGCTTCAAGCAGCGACATGGGTTTCGACTCCGGCAGGCAGGCGGTCAATATAGGGGACGGGGCGGGATTTACGAAGCGCGCGCGGGCGGCGCGGCTGGGGAAAAGCGGCGCGCGCGGCGCGCTCGCGGCGGTGCGGAACCAAGTGCGGGGGTCGTTGGTTAACGGGGCACATCACAGGAGATACCCGATGAGCGACCACCAGTTCGGCGACCAGATCAAGGAACACATGGAAGTGATCGGCGCCGACGGCGCGCACGTCGGCACGGTCGATTCGGTCGACGGTGACAAGATCAAGCTGACCAAGGCCGACAGCGGCGCCGACATCGAAGGCGCCGAGGGCAGCCACGCCGGCCATCATCACTTCCTGCCGATCGGCCTGGTCGCAGGTATCGAAGGCAACCAGGTGCGGCTGTCCGCCAGCGGCGCCAACGCATACGGGATGGAAAGCGAGTCCTGATCCGCAGCCCCCATTCCCGCCCCCCGGCGCGGTCCCCCTCACCGCGCACAAACCGAGCGCCCCTGCCACCCCCGTGGCAGGGGCGTTTCGGTATGCGGTGAAGGGGGGGCGCCGGTTCACGCTATTTCCAGAACCACTTGGGGCTAAGGTCGCGGCGGGCGCGGTTGCGCCACATCTGGATGTACATCCACAGGCCGGAGAAGCTGAAGAAGATCATCGCGAAGCCCGACAGGATCGAGATCCAGGTGCCGACCGGGCCGAAGCTTTCGCCCGAATGCAGGTGGTGCAGCATCCCGACGTTCCACGACCCCGCCGCGCGCACCGGCTTGGGCCGGCATGTCATCGTTTCGGGGCAGACGAAGCCGGCGGGGACGGCAGGGGCGGCCCGCTGCTCATGCTCGCCCGCGCCGCCGGCGCTGTTGACCAGCTCGCCGACCTGGCTGAGCACGCCGGTCACCGCGATCCACAGCAGGAAGACGCCGAAAAAGACCGAGATCCAGCGGTGGTATTTACGCATTGTCGATTATCCTTGGAGCCGTTGCGAACGCGCCGCAACGAGCAGGGCAGGCCGGCACTGGCAAGAGGGACGCGTGTCGCGAAGTGTAACCATGCCGCGCCCCTTCCCGCGCCGCCGCCCTACCGGCAGGGCCTTACTGGCAAGCCAGGCATTCCTCGTAGTCCGTCGCGGCCAGTTCCATGACCGGCGCGTCAGCGGTGTTGTCCGCTTCCACCCCGCCGGCGAAACCGGCGCGCTGCACCGACTTCGACCGCAGGTAGTACAAGCTCTTGATGCCCTTCTCCCAGGCCTGGAAGTGCAGCATCATCAGGTCCCACTTGTCGACGTCGGCGGGGATGTAGAGGTTCAGGCTCTGCGCCTGGTCGATGTAGGGGGTGCGATCGGCCGCGAATTCGAGCAGCCAGCGCTGGTCGATCTCGAAGCTGGTCTTGTAGACCGCCTTTTCCTCGGGGCTGAGGAAATCGAGGTGCTGGACCGAGCCGCCGCGTTCCAGGATCGAGTTCCACACGTTGGTGGAATCCTTGGACTTGGATGCCAGCAGCGCTTCCAGGTACGGGTTCTTGACCACGAAGCTGCCCGACAGCGTCTTGTGGGTGTAGATGTTGGCCGGGATCGGTTCGATGCAGGCGCTGGTGCCGCCGCAGATGATGCTGATCGACGCGGTCGGCGCGATCGCCATCTTGCAGGAAAAGCGCTGCATCACGCCCATGTCGGCGGCATCGGGGCAGGCGCCGCGTTCCTGCGCGAGCAGCAGGCTGGCCTCGTCGGCCTTGGCGGCGATGTGCTTGAACATCTTCAGGTTGAAGGCCTTGGCCATCGCGCTTTCGAAGGCGACGCCCTTCTTCTGCAGGTAGGAATGGAAACCCATCACCCCCATGCCGACGCTGCGTTCGCGCATCGCCGAATACTTGGCGCGGGCCATCTCGTCGGGCGCGCGGTCGATGTAGTCCTGCAGCACGTTGTCGAGGAAGCGCAGCACATCCTCGATGAAGAGCTCGTCCTTGTTCCACTCTTCCCAGGTTTCCAGGTTGAGCGAGGACAGGCAGCAGACCGCGGTGCGGTCGTTGCCCAGGTGGTCCTTGCCGGTAGGCAGGGTGATCTCGCTGCACAGGTTCGAGGTCGAGACCTTGAGCCCCAGGTCGCGGTGATGCTTGGGCATCATGCGGTTCACGGTGTCGGAGAAGACGATGTAGGGCTCGCCCGTGGCCAGCCGGGTCTCGACCAGCTTCTGGAACAGGCTGCGGGCATCGACGGTGCCGCGCACTTCGCCGGTCTTGGGGCTCTTGAGCTGCCATTCGGCGCCCTCGCGCACGGCGACCATGAAATCGTCGCTGATCAGCACGCCGTGGTGAAGGTTGAGCGCCTTGCGGTTGAAGTCGCCCGACGGTTTGCGGATCTCGAGGAACTCCTCGATCTCGGGGTGGCTGACATCGAGGTAGCAGGCCGCCGAACCGCGGCGCAGGCTGCCCTGCGAAATCGCCAGCGTCAGGCTGTCCATCACGCGCACGAACGGGATGATGCCGCTGGTCTTGCCGTTAAGGCCGACCGGCTCGCCGATGCCGCGCACGTTGCCCCAGTAGGTGCCGATGCCGCCGCCGCGGCTGGCCAGCCAGACGTTCTCGTTCCAGGTGCCGACGATGCCCTCGAGGCTGTCGGACACCGAGTTGAGGTAGCAGCTGATCGGCAGGCCGCGGCCCGTGCCGCCATTCGACAGCACCGGGGTGGCGGGCATGAACCACAGCTTCGAGACATAGTCGTAGACGCGCTGGGCATGATCCGCATCGTCGCAATAGGCGTCGGCGACGCGGGCGAAGAGATCCTGGTAGGTTTCGCCCGGAAGCAGGTAGCGATCGTCGAGCGTGTCCTTGCCGAACGCGGTCAGCAGCGCGTCGCGCGCCGGATCGGTGACGATGGCGAAGCGGCGGGCGTGGATCGCCTTGGAATCTTCTTCCGGACGCGGCGAGGCGGCGGCCGCCAGCGCGGTCGCGGCCATCGCCTCCACGGTCATCGCCTCCACGGTCATCGCCTCGACGAGCGCGGCATCGCCGGCGCCGCCATCTGTCAGCGCCGCGGCCGGCTTCGCCTTCGCGCGCGGGGCGGCGGCGCGGCCGGTTTCGCCTGGGGAGGCGCCAGTGTTGTCGAGCGTCATCGCGTCTTCCAGATCGCCCATCATCGGCAAGTCCCCGTTTCGAAATTCGGTCACGTCAGCCCCCGTATCCGGCCGCCCCCCGGCGGCACTGCGGCCGATCCGGCCGCGTTACAATGTTCCACATTCGTTCGAATCGGCAGGCTGGTGGTGAACCTACCATCGGGGGGCCGCGAGCGGGGAAAAACTTATCCCCATCGCTGTCCCCGATCCGGTGCACGCGGGCCTTGCCGACCGCCGAATCCGCGCTGGCGAGGCCTTTCGGCCGTCCGACGCCTGAATCTAGGTCTTGAGGTCCCCCTGTGTGCCGGACCACTACTGATAGTGCCCGATCCTGAATCGCGCGCAAGAGGGTAAATCCCGCGCTAACGTGTTCGAAGCCGTCCAGGGCGCGGGCTGGGCGCGCCCGGCGCCGATGATGCAACGCAGCGACGCGCGGTGATCCGGCCACCGCTGCACAGCGCAAGAGGGGATCACGCAGCGGCAAAACTTTTTTCAGAACAGGTGCTGCTGCGACCACCCGTTGCACCTCTGCGACGAAGCGATCGGAGCTGGCGATCGCCCGGCAACGACATGGGTGCCGGGTGCGTTCATCGCAAGTCCCGCCGCACATCGCCTGCGCCCGGTGCGGGTCGCAGGAGACGGGGGACCGGGGCTCCCGTCGGCCACCCGCCGGCGGGAGCCTTCTTGCCCCTTTTCCTTAACGGGATTGACCGGAATCCCGCTTGCAGGGCAGATTCGCCGAGCGGGGGATACAACAAGCATCACGCGAGCCCCTCGTCTCAAGGAGAGGAACCGCCATGATCAATCTGATCGTTTCCATCATCGTCGGCATCATCGTCGGCATTCTGGCCCGTTATTTCTATCCCGGTCCTGTTCCCATGACGATGCTGTGGACCATGATCCTGGGCATCGCCGGGTCGCTGCTGGCGGGCCTGGTTACCAGCCGCGGCGCGGTCGGCTTTCACCGCGCCGGCTTCATCGCCTCGATCATCGGCGGCATGGTGCTGATCTTCGTGGGCCGCATGCTGCACCTCGGCGGGTCCTGAGCCGCCGTCCGGCGACGAAATCCGCGTTACGAAATCAGCTTTACAAGGTCGCCGCCGCCACGCACCCGTGGCGGCGGCGATTTTCGCATCCGCGAAGGGCCTGAACAAAGGGCCCGCCGATGCCTGATGCTGCCGCACCGAAGGAACTGTTCGGCCATCCTCGCGGCCTGACCGTGCTGGCGACGACCGAGCTGTGGGAGCGCTTCTCGTTCTACGGGATGCAGGCGCTGCTCATGCTCTACATGACCAAGTACCTGCTGCTGCCGCAGCACGCTGCCAAGGTGCTGGGGCTCGCGGGCTTCCGCCACGGGATCGAGCGCGTCGCCGGGCCCCTTTCCGACCTTGCCTTTGCCGCGCAGACGTACGGCCTCTATTCGGGCTTCATTTACCTGACCCCGCTGGTCGGCGCCTGGCTGGGGGACCGGGTGCTGGGCCGCACCCGCACGGTGACGATCGGCTGCGTGCTGATGGCCGCCGGCCACCTGGCGATGGCGTTCGAGCCGCTGTTCCTGCTGGCGCTGACGCTGCTGGTGCTGGGATCGGGCTGCCTGCTGGGCAACATGATGGCGCAAGTGGGCGTGCTTTACGCGCCCGAGGACGAGCGGCGGACGCGCGCCTTCGGAATCTACCTGATCACGCTCAACATCGGGGCGCTGATCGCGCCGCTGATCATCGGCACGCTGGGCGAGGAGGTGTCCTGGCACCTCGGCTTCGGCGCCGCCGGGGTGGGGATGCTGATCGCGCTGGCCACTTACGTCGCCGGTCGCCGCTACCTGCCGCCAGACACGCTTGTACGCGGGCAGGCGCGGGTGAAGCGGGCGCCGCTGACCCGCGCCGAGTGGAAGCGCGTGGGGGTGATCCTGCTGCTGCTGTTCTTCCCCTACATGCTCTATTCGACCGTCACCAACCAGTCCTACAGCGTGATGTACGTGTGGGCGGACACCCACGTCGATCGCAACGTGCTGGGTTTCGAAGTGCCGGTGACCTGGATCGGCATCATCGACGGCCTGGCGACCATCGGCGGCGTGTGGCTGGGCAACCGGCTGTCGGTGTGGCTGTCGCGCCGGCGCGGCCGCGACCTGGGCGACGTGACGAAGTTTTCGATCGGCATGGTTGGCATCGTGGCAAGCTGGCTGTTCGCGGCCGCCATATCGGGCCCGCTGGTGACGCCGGTGATCGCGTGGATCGCGTTCTACATCATCCAGGACTTCAGTTACGGCGCGTTCATGGAACCGCAGGCGGGATCGATCGTCAGCCGCGATTCCCCCCAGTCGGTCAATTCGATCATGATGGCGCTGCTCAAGTCGGCGGCGGCGGTCGGCTACTTCCTCGCCGGCTGGATGGCCCGCTTTTACGAGCCGCTGGGGCCGCGCGGCTTCTGGCTGCTCAACGCCGCCGTCGCGGCGGTGGCGGCGATTGCCATGATCGCGGGCCACAAGGCGTGGGTACGCGGCCTGGGCCGCGCCGAAGCGGCAATGGAGACATGATAGCCACACCTGCCGAACGTCATCCCGGGGCCGCTTGACTGCGTGAACGTTCCCATTTAGGTGAACGTTCACATTGCAGACGTCGATACACGGCGCCGCAGGGGAGGATCCGATGACACACGCGCGCAAGCGTTCTCTCGCTCTTTATGTTTCGGGCGCTTCGGCGCTGGCTCTCGCCTGCGCCTCTCCGGCCCTGGCCCAGACCGCCGCGACCGACGCATCGTCGACCGACGCGGCCGCCAGCGACGGCGACGCCATCGTCGTCACCGGCATCCGCGCCAGCCTTGAAAGCGCGCTGAAGATCAAGCGCGACGCGCAAGGCGTGGTCGACGCGATCTCGGCCGAGGACATCGGCAAGTTCCCCGACACCAACCTGGCCGAATCGCTGCAGCGCATCACCGGCGTGTCGATCGACCGTTCGAACGGCGAAGGCAGCAAGGTGACCGTTCGCGGCTTCGGCCCGGACTTCAACCTCGTCCTCCTCGACGGCCGGCAGATGCCGGCCTCGAGCCTGGGCGATTGCTGCTCGGCGCCGGCTTCGCGCAGCTTCGATTTTGCCAACCTGGCGTCCGAAGGCATCGCCGCGGTCGAAGTCTACAAGTCGGGCCGCGCCTCGCTGCCCACCGGCGGCATCGGTTCGGTGATCAACATCGTCACCCCGCGCCCGCTGTCGCGCCCCGGTTTCCAGGGCAGCATCTCGGCCAAGGGGGTCTACGACCACACCTTCGAAGGCACCAAGATCACGCCCGAAGTGTCGGGCATCGTCAGCCAGACCTTTGCCGACGACAAGATCGGCATCCTGGTCAGCGGTTCGTACCAGCGCCGCAAGGCCAGCCTGGCCCAGTTCAACGCCGGTTGGCGCGAAGGTTACCTCGGTTCGGAAAACAACTGGGGTTCGCTCGCGATGCCGGGCGATCCGCGCTACGCGCAGATCACCAACCGTCCCGACGCCACCGACGTCTACCAGGTGACGCAGAACGCCGGCTACGATTTCACCGACATCGACCGTGAACGCATCAACGGCCAGGTCGTGCTGCAGGTGAAGCCCTTCGACAGCCTGACCGCGACGGTCGACTACGTGTTCTCGCAGAACACGATCGACGCGCGCACCAACTCGATCGGCGTGTGGTTCAACCACAACAACACCACCAGCAGCTGGACCGACGGCCCGGCGGCGGGGCCGAACTTCTATTCCGAGGCCTTTGCCCAGGCGGAGGGCAAGGACCTGGCGATCACCGGCGCACTCGCCAAGAACCGCTCGGTCAACCACTCGATCGGCGGCAACCTCAAGTGGGATGGCCCGGGCGGCCTCCGTCTCGAGGCCGACGCCCACCACTCGACCGCGACGAGCAAGCCGACCTCGCCGTACGGCAGCAACATCGCCGTCGGCAGCGCGATCTACGGCGTGAAGAATCAGGCGATCGACTTCACCAAGGACATGCCGGTCATCTCGGTGTCGATGTACCCGGGGTCGGAAATCACCGCCGCGAACATCCGCCCGGCGGGCAACGCCTTCCGCAACGCCTACATGCGCGACGAGATCAACGAGGTCGCGCTCAAGGGCGGCTACGACTTCGACAGCTCGTTCATCGAGAGCCTCGATTTCGGTGTCACCCACACCGACAACAAGGTCCGCTCGGCCTACGGGTTCATCCAGAACGACACTTGGGGCGGCACGCTTTCGGCCGCGCAGACGCCCGACGGGCTGTTCGCGGCCACGCCGCTGCCGCCGGCGCTTTCGGGCATGAACGGGTCGAACGACCCGGCGCTGATCCCGACCTATTTCAAGGTCGACAGCGTGGGGCTGATCAACCTGCTCAACACCAACCTGGGCATCTGCAGCGCCACCACCGGCGGCGCCGGCACTTGCCTGGCGTCCTATTCGGTCGACCGCCGCATCGGCGAAAAGACCTGGGCGCCTTACGGCCAGGCCAACTTCAAGTTCGACCTGCTCGGCAATCCCGCGCACTTCCGCGCCGGCGTCCGCTATGAAAAGACCAACATCACCTCGACCGCGCTGACCGGGATCCCGGGCGGCACCCGCTTCACCGGCGGCAACGAGATCGGCATCCTGCCGTCGACCAGTTCGCAGTTCCTGACCTTTACGGGCAAGTACGACCACTGGCTTCCGGCCTTCGACCTCGACATCGCGCCGATGTCCAACGTGAAGCTGCGCGCGGCCTACAGCCACACGATCACGCGGCCCGACTATGCATCGCTGGCCGGTGGCCTGACCGTGAATTCGCCTGCGCGTCCCGATGGCGGCGGCACCGGCGGCAGCGGCAATCCCGGCCTGCTTCCGTACCTGTCGAAGAACATCGACCTGTCGGCCGAGTGGTATTACGCGCCGCAGAGCTACATCTCGGTGGGCTACTTCCACAAGACGGTGAGCAACTTCATCGCCAACACCACGACGCAAGGCCCGGCCTTCAACCTGACCAACCCGGCCAAGGGCGCGGCTTACAACGCGGCCGTGGCGGCGCTGGGCGCCAACGCGCCGTTCGCCAACATCCTCAACTACATCAAGACCAACTTCCCGGCCGCCTACTCCGCCCCGATCAACGGCGACAGCGGCGGCATCCTGGGCGTTTCTGGTGATCCGGCGCTGAACTTCACGTTCACCACGCCGGGCAACAGCGACCAGGTGGCGCACCTGCACGGCTGGGAATTCGCGCTTCAGCACAACTTCTGGGATACCGGCTTCGGCGCGATCCTGAACTACACGATCGTCAAGAGCGATACGCCGTACAACAACGCGCTGCGCTACACGGTCAGTCAGTTCGCGGTGACCGGGGTCAGCGACAGTGCCAACGCGGTGCTGTTCTACGACAAGGCCGGGCTCCAGGCGCGCGTCGCCTACAACTGGCGCGACGGGTTCCTGTCGGGCTACGGGTTCGACCCCTATTACGTCGAGCCCTATGGCCAGGTCGATGCCAGCGCGAGCTACGAGTTCGGCAACGGCTTCACCGTCTTCGCCGAGGGCATCAACCTGACCAAGGCCGATCGCCGCGGCCACATGCGCAACGAGCAGACGGTGTTCTTCGCCGCGCCCGGTTATGCGCGCTACTCTGCCGGCGTCCGCCTGAAGTTCTGATCCCCTTCGGGGAGACGACGGCGACGGGCCGCGCTCCGTTTCAAGGGGCGCGGCCCGTCCGCCTTTCGGGACGGACGCAAAGTGGTCTAGGAACGGCGGCGTGATGGCAGGAACGGTGCACAGCGTGGTGATCGTCGGCGGGGGTACCGCGGGGTGGCTTTCGGCCGCGTACCTGGCCGCGCGGCGCCCGGACCTGGCGATCACGCTGGTCGAGGCGCCCGACATTCCCACCATCGGCGTCGGCGAAGGCACCTGGCCGACGATGCGCGAAACGCTGGCCACGATCGGCATCGACGAGGGCGAGTTCCTGACCGCCTGCGACGCCTCCTTCAAACAGGGCTCGCGCTTCGACGGGTGGGTCGATGGCGGGGCGCAGGACAGCTACCTGCACCCGTTCACCCCGCCTCCGCCAGGCGACATGGCCGACCTTGTCGCCGCCTGGGGCGGCACGGGGCCGTTCGCGGCGGCGATGACCGCCCAGGCCGCGGTCTGCGCCGCCGGCCTGGCGCCGCGCCAGCGCACGATGCCGCCCTACGGCGCGGCCCTCAATTACGGCTACCACCTCGACGCCGGCAAGTTCGCCGCGCTGCTGGCGCGTCACGCGACGACGCGGCTGGGCGTCACGCGCATCGCCGCCGAAGTGGTCGGCGCCGAAGGCCGCGACGACGGCGACATCGCCGCGCTGACCTTGCGCGACGGCGGCCGTGTTGCGGGCGACCTGTTCCTCGATTGCAGCGGTCAGGCCGCGCTGCTGATCGGCGGGCACTGCGGCGCCGCCTGGATCGACCGCAGCGACGTTTCGTTCAACGACCGCGCCCTGGCGGCGCAGGTCCCGACCGCGCCCGGCAGTGCCATCGCCTCGCAGACGGTTGCCACCGCGCACCGTGCCGGCTGGCTGTGGGACATCGCGCTGCCCGGGCGGCGCGGGATCGGCTGCGTCTACGCCTCGCGCTTCTGCTCTGACGAGGAGGCGCAGGGGATCCTCGCAGATTACGTCGCGCGGGCGCTGCCGGACTCCGCAATCGCCGCGCTGGCGCCGCGCCGGCTAGCCTTTCGGACCGGCCATCGCGCGTCGTTCTGGCAGGGCAATTGCCTGGCGATCGGGCTGTCGGCGGGCTTTATCGAGCCGCTCGAAGCCTCGGCGATTGTCCTGATCGAGATGTCGCTGCGCGCGCTGGCAGACAACTTCCCCGCCAGCCGCGCGGCGATGACCATCCATGCCGCCCGTTTCGACGAGACGTTCCTGTACCGCTGGGATCGCATCGTCGAGTTCCTCAAGCTGCACTATCTGCTCAGCCGCCGCAGCGAGCCCTACTGGCAGGCGCAGCGCGATCCTGCCACCGTGCCGCCGCGCCTGGCGGAGCAGCTGACGATCTGGCGCGAACAACCGCCATCGGCCTGGGACCTGCCGCGCGTGGACGAGCTGTTCTCCGCCGCCAGCCAGCAATACGTGCTTTACGGCATGGGCTTTCCCCCGCCGCCGTCGCTGCGCGGCCCCTCGCCGGTCGCGCGCGGGCGGCTGGCGGAGGTTGCCCAGCGCGCCCGTGCGCTGACCGCGGCGCTGCCGTCCAACCGCGCCTATCTGGGCGCGGTACCCACCCAATCGGCCGCCGGCAACGCGGCCTGACAGGATAGCTTCGATGAGCAACCACCAGGCCCTCAACCCCGCCGATCACGCCAACCTGCGCGTCCACACCGGCGCCGGCGCGCAGTACGGCGACGCGGTGATGGCCAGCCTGGTGGTGCCGGGCGAATTCCGCCGCCTCTGCACCGTCTACCCGATCCTGTTCCGCCACGACGCCGCCAGCGGGCAGTTTTCCGCGCTGGCCCTGTTTGGGTTCGAGGCGGGCGAGAACCTGTTCCTGGCGGGCGAAACGTGGGACGCGCCGATGCGGCCGCTGGCGATGGCAGTGCAGCCGTTCCTGGTCGGACGCAGCCGTGACGGCGAAGGACCTTCGCAGATCCACATCGACCGCGACCATCCGCGCGTGTCGGCCGGCGAGGACGGCACTCGCCTGTTCGACGATACCGGCGTGGCAACGCCGCTGGTCGATGACATGGCGGCGATGCTGGGCGCGCTGGACGAAGGCTACCGCGCCAGCGGCGATTTCTATGCGGCGGCAAACCGCTACGACCTGCTTGAGCCTTTTGCCCTCGACGTCGGCGAGGTGGGCGGCGAGCAGCACCGCCTGGTCGGCTATCACCTCGTCAACGAGGAGCGGCTGGCCGCGCTCGAACCCGCGCCGCTGGCCGAACTGCACGCCGGCGGGCATCTCGAGCCCTTGTTCATGGCGCTCGCCTCGCTCGGCAACTTGTCGAAGCTGGCGCGGATGCGCGCGGCGCGGGCCCGTGGCTGACGCGCTTGCCGACCTGCCTCCGGTCGCGGAGGAAACGCTCGCGCCCGGCGATCTGGACGCGCGGCTGGCGGGCGCGCGCGAACCGTTCTTGGTGCGCGGCCTGGCCCGCGACTGGCCGCTGGTGCAGGCGGGGCTCAAGGGCGCGGCCGCGGCGCGCGCCTACCTCGTCGCCAAGGCGCGGGCGCGGCAGTTTCCGGTCAATATCGGCCAGCCGGGCGGGGGCGAGCGCCTGTTCTACGACGCCGCGATGGGGATGAACTTCCGCATGGCGCAAGGGCCGCTGGCCGCGATCCTGGACGGCATCGCCGCCAATGAAGACAAGCCCGAGGCGCCGGCGATCTACCTCTCCTCGATCGACATGGGGGACTACTTCGACGGCCTGCGCGAGGACAACGCGCTGATGCTGGGCGCGCGCCGGCCGATCGAATCGATCTGGATCGGCGGCCGCACGCGCATAGCCGCGCACAACGACGTGCCCGACAATATCGCCGTCTGCGCGGTGGGGCGGCGGCGCTTCACGCTGTTTCCGCCCGATGCCATCGGCGACCTCTACATCGGGCCGCTGGAGAACACCCCCGCTGGCCGGCCGGTCAGCATGGTCGATTTCGCCGCACCGGACCTGGCTGCGCACCCGCGCTTCGCGCAGGCGCTGGAGCGCGCGCACGTGGCCGAGCTGGAGCCGGGCGACGCGGTCTTCATCCCGTCGCTGTGGTGGCACCATGTCGAGGGGCTGGCGCCGTTCAACGCGCTGGTGAATTACTGGTGGCGCGATGCCCCCGCTTTCCTGGGCAAGCCGGAAGATGCGCTGTTCCACGGCATCCTGGCGCTGCGCGATCTCGACCCTGCCACCAAGGCCGAGTGGCAGGCGCTGTTCGATCGCTATGTTTTTGCAAGCGATCCCGGGGTGACGGCCCACTTGCCCGAGGATGCCCGCGGCATCCTGGCCCCGCTTACCGCCGAGACCGCGGGCCAGATCCGCGCCCGCCTGCTGAGAGGATTGTCGCGATGACCGCTCCGATAACGCCGCGCCGGATCGTGATCGCCGGGGGCGGAACCGCCGGCTGGATGACCGCGGCGGCGATCGCCCGCACGCTGGGCCGCGTGGCCGACGTGACGCTGGTGGAAAGCGATGCCATCGGAACGATCGGCGTTGGCGAAAGCACGATCCCGCCGCTGGTCACGTACAACCGCCTGCTCGGCATCAACGAGGCCGAGTTCATGCGCGCCACGCAGGCGACCTTCAAGCTGGGCATCAGCTTCGAGAACTGGAAGGACGTGGGCGAGACGTATTTCCACTCCTTCGGCGGCACCGGCCAGGATCACTGGTCGGCCGGGTTCCAGCACTTCTGGATGGAAGGCCTGCAGCGCGGCCACGACGCCCCTTATGGCGAATACTGCCTGGAACTGAAGGCGGCCGAGGCAAAGGCGTTCGCACACTTGCCCGACGACCGGGTCAACTACGCCTATCAGCTCGATTCCTCGCTCTACGCGAAGTTCCTGCGCGCCATGGCCGAATGTGACGGCGTGACCCGGATCGAAGGGCGCATCGCGGCGGTCGAACGCGACGGGGAGAGCGGCGATATCGCGCGCCTGCGCCTCGACGGCGACCGCGCGATCGAGGGCGACCTGTTCATCGATTGCACCGGCTTTCGCGCGCTGCTGATCGAGGGCGCGCTGCACGCCGGCTACGACGACTGGACGCACTGGCTTCCGTGCGACAGCGCCATCGCGATCCAGACCGGCAGCGTGCGGCCGCCGCTGCCTTATACCCGCGTCATCGCGCACGAGGCCGGGTGGCAGTGGCGCATTCCGCTGCAGCACCGCCAGGGCAACGGCATCGTCTATTCGAGCCGCTACATGGACAAGGACGCCGCGCTGCAAAAACTGCTCGGCACCATCGAGGGCGAGCGGCTGGTCGAGCCCAACGTGATCCGCTTCCAGACCGGGGCGCGCCGCAAGCAGTGGAGCCATAACTGCGTGGCGGTCGGGCTGTCGGGCGGATTTACCGAACCGCTCGAATCGACATCGATCCATCTGATCCAGCGCGCCGTGCTGCGGATCCTGCGAATGTTGCCGGCGGGACCGGTCAGCCCGCGCGACGTGGCCGAGTTCAACGACCAGCAAATGGTCGACATGGAGCAGATCCGCGATTTCCTGGTCCTGCATTACAAGGTCACCAACCGCCGCGACACGCCGTTCTGGCGGCACTGCGCGGCGATGGCCGTGCCCGCCAGCCTCGAGCAGAAGATCGAACTGTTCCGCGACACCGGGCGCGTGTTTCGCAAGAACGAGGAGCTGTTCGCCGAGAATTCGTGGGTCCAGGTGATGATGGGACAAGGGATCACGCCGAGTACGCACCACCCGGTGGCGGCCAAGCTGACCGACGACGAACTGGCGAAGTTTCTTGGCGGGCTGCGCGAGAGCGTGGCGCGAACAGTCGGCGCCTTGCCGCCGCACGCCGACTACGTCGCGCGCTACTGCGGCGCCGCGACACGGACCGCCGCGTGAGCGCGCTGCTCCTCCTCGCCGCCGCGACCGCGGCGCCGGCCGTGGCTGCGGCGCCCGGTCCGGACTGGCAGCTCGTCTGGGCCGACGAGTTCGACGGCGCGGCGCTCGATCCTGCCAAGTGGACGCTTGCCGACGACTGCTGGGGCGGCGGCAACAACGAGCGGCAGTGCTACACCCCCGATCCCGCCAATCACCGGGTGGCCGGCGGCCAGCTCGAGATCGTGGCCCGCAAGGAGCGGCACACCGGCCCGGCCTTTCCGCTCGCCCAACGCGACACCCCGGCCAAACGCCTCGCCACCGCCAGCAAGCCGTTCACATCGGCGCGGCTGTCCACCACCGGGCTGGCGGCCTGGCGCTATGGCCGGGTCGAGATCCGCGCTCGCTTTCCCCAGGGGCAGGGTACCTGGCCGGCGGCGTGGATGCTGCCCGAGGACTGGAAGGAAGGCGCCTGGCCGCGTTCCGGCGAGATCGACATCGTCGAGGCGGTCAACCTGTCGACCCCTTGCAAGGACTGCCGCGGCGGCAAGGAAAACCACGTTCTCGGCACGATCCACTTCGGCAACCTGCCACCGCGCAACCGCCATCTCGGCCTCTCCACCCAGCTGACCGGCCCGGCCGACGGCTGGCACACTTACGCGATCGAATGGTCGCCGGCGGCGATCGCGTGGTTCGTCGACGGGCGCCGCTACGAAACGCGCAGCGCGCGCGAATGGCGCGTGCCCGGCGTCGGCACCGGGCGCGCCCCTTTCGACAAGCCGTTCCACCTCATCCTCAACCTCGCCATCGGCGGCGGCCTGGCCGAAAGCCGCAACCTCAAGGGCGTGGCCGAAGGCGGTTTCCCCAAGACGATGGCGGTCGACTGGGTTCGCGTCTGGCAAAAGCCCGGACCCGGCGATAAGCCCGCCGCAGCGACGGGGAACTGAGCGACCATGGGACGAAGGCGGCAGGCCGTTACGATCCGCCACGTGGCGTCGGAGGCCGGCGTGTCGCTGCAGACCGTCAGCCGGGTCATAAACAACGAAAGCAACGTCCGGCCCGAGATGCGCGCCCGCGTCCAGGGCGCGATCGACAAGCTGGGCTACGTCCCCTCGATCGCAGCTCAGCGGATGAGCGGGTCGCGCTCGTACCTGATCCTGGCGCTCAACGACCGTGACCGCACCATCGCCGACTGGCGCGCGCGCCAGGGCGCGGACTGGATCGACCAGATGCTGCTGGGCGGTATGCTGACTTGCGCCGAGCATGGCTACCGCATGATCTTCGAACTGGTCGACACGCATAGCGACCATGTCGAGCGCGAGCTGGCCGGCATCGTCGCCGCGCTTCAGCCCGATGGCGTGGTGCTGACCCCGCCGCACTCCGACAATGCGCAGATCGTCGCGTTCCTGGCCGGCAAGCACATCCCGTTCGCGCGGATCGGCTCGCTGGGCGAAGGCGGCGGCATCGCCCTGACGATGGACGACGAAGCCGCCGCCGGGATGGCGACCCGCTACCTGGCGGACCTTGGGCATCGGCGCATCGCACTGATCGGCGGCAACCGCGAATACCACGTCAGCGACTGGCGCATCGACGGCTGGCGTTCTGCCATGGCCGAGGCGGGGCTGCCAACCGACGGCCTGCTGGCCGAGGGCGATTTCAGCTACGCCTCGGGCGAGGCGGCGGCGCAGGCGCTGCTGGGCCGGGCCGAGCGGCCGACCGCGATCATCGCCAGCAATGACCAGATGGCGCTCGCCACGCTGGAAACGGCACGGGCGATGGGGATCGCAATCCCCGCCGACCTGTCGCTGATCAGTTTCGACAACACGCCGATCGTACGCTTCTCGCAGCCGGCGCTGACCGCGGTCGACCAGCCCATCGCGGCCACCGTCGCGCGCGCGGTGGAGCGGCTGATCGCCGCCGGCAACGGCGAGGACGAGGGCGGGCACGAGGTGATCCCCGCAACGCTGGTGCCGCGCGATTCGGTGGCGCCGCCGCGATGACGCGGTGGGCGGTGCGGCGGCCGTCGACGTTCCTGCTGCTCTACGCGTTGGCCTGGGCCGGCGGGACGATCGCCTACGTGCCGTTTCTCACCCTGCTGCTTCCTGCGCATGTCGGCGCGCTGGCGGGGGCGGCGCAGATCGGCTGGCTGGGAACGCTGACGTTTGCGGGCGCGATTGCCGCCAGCGGCGCCCATATCGGCTTTGGCTGGCTCAGCGATGTCACCCGCCGCCGCAAGCCGTGGATCGTCGGCGGGCTGATCGCCATGACCGCGCTGCTGGCGGAGCTGGGGCAGGCGCGGTCGCTGCCGCAGATTCTGCTGCTGCTGGTGCTTTGGCAGACCGCGCTCAACGCCGTGCTGGGGCCGCTGTCGGCCTGGGCGGGCGACCGCATCCCCGACGCGGAGAAAGGCACGCTGGGCGGGTTCCTGGCCTTTGCGCCGGCCGCCGGTGCGCTGACCGGCATGGCGGTGACATGGCCGGGCCTGGTCGCGATGCCGCTTCGGCACGGCGTGATCGCGGCCATCGTTGCCGCCTGCATCCTTCCGATCGTGCTGTTCGGCAAGGAGTGCCCGCCCGATCCCGCCGCCGCGCCGCCCGCGCCGCGCCGGACCGCTCCGGCAGCGCGGGCAATGTGGCTTGCGCGGCTGCTGGTGCAGGTCTCGGAAGCCGCGTTGTTCGCGTACTTCTATTTGTGGTTTCGCACCTTGAGCGATGCCAACGACGATGCCTCGGCCGCGCGGCTGATCGCGCTGGTGCTGTTTACCGGGGCGCCGCTGGCGCTGCTTGCCGGGCGGCTTGCCGACGCGCGCGGCACGCCGATCCTGCCGCTCAAGGCCAGCGCGCTGGTCGGCGCTGCCGGGCTGGGCGTGATGGCGTTGGCGCGCGCGCCTGCGGTGGGCGTGGCCGGCTATGTGGTGTTCGGGCTGGCCACCAGCCTGTTCCTGGCGCTCCACAGCGCGCAGACGCTGCGGGTACTTCCGCGCCCCGATCGGCGCGGGCGCGATCTCGGCGTCTTCAACCTCACCAACACGGTCCCGTCGCTGGTGATGCCGGGCCTGACAGTGGCGCTGGTTCCGCGGCTGGGCTTCGAAGCGCTGTTCGCGGTTCTGGCGGGACTTTCCCTGGCGGCTTTCGTGTTGTTGCAGCGGGCCTTTCCGCGCGCCTGAACGAATTGTCGGCAGCGAGCGCATTGCCATCGCCAACGTGTCCTGATAACGTTCACATAACGACGACGGGGAAAGCCCGCGAGCTGGGCGAAGGGTGACAACGTGATCAGACATTCGATGCTGGCGGCCTGCGCCGCGATGGCGCTGACCGGCTGCGTGGCGGCCCGAACCGATGGCCCGGCAGGTGTCCCGCCGCCCGCCGCGACCGGCGCCGCCGCGGACGAGGCGCGCATCGCCGACCTGCTTTCGCGCATGAGCCTGGAGCACAAGGTTTCGCAGCTGATCCAGCCGCAGATCAATTCCTTCACCGCTGCGGACATGGAGCGGTACCGCTTCGGAAGTTTCCTCAACGGCGGCAACGGGGGCCCTTACGGCGACGAGTTCGCGCCCGCGTCGCAGTGGCTCAAACTCGCGGACGAGATGTGGACCGCTTCGGCCCGTCCGCTGCCCGGCGGCGAACCGGTCGTTCCGACACTGTGGGGCACCGATGCCGTCCACGGCCACACCAACGTCGTGGGCGCCACGATCTTCCCGCAGAACGTCGCGCTTGGTGCCACGCACGATCCCGATGTCGTTCGCCGCATCGGCGAGGCGACCGCGCAGGAAATCCTCGCCACCGGGATCGACTGGGATTTCTCCCCGACGGTGGCGGTGTCGCGCGATCAGCGCTGGGGCCGCAGTTACGAAAGCTACTCGCAGGACCCGCAACTGGTTGCCCGCCTCGGCGCAGCGATGGTCGAAGGTCTGCAGGGCACGAAGGGTTCGGCGGGCTGGCTTCGCGATGGCCACGTCATCGCGACCGCCAAGCACTTCTTCGCCGATGGCGGCACCAAGGACGGTGTCGACCAGGGCGATGCCGTCGGCGACCTGGCGGCGATCGAGGCGATTCACACCGTTCCCTATCGGGCCGCCATCGATGCCGGCGTCGAGACGGTCATGGTCAGCTTCAGCTCGATCAACGGCGTGAAGATGACCGGCAACAAGTCGCTGCTGACGGATCTGTTGCGCGGGCAGATGGGTTTCGGCGGCATGACCGTGGGCGATTGGAACGCGCACGGCCAGGTCGATGGCTGCAAGGTGTCGGACTGCCCCAAGGCGGTGCTGGCCGGCCTCGACATGTACATGGTCCCCGACGACTGGAAGGCGCTGCACGCCAGCCTGGTCGCCCAGGTCAGGGACGGCACCGTCCCGATGGCCCGGCTCGACCAGGCCGTGGCGCGGGTGCTGCGGATGAAGCTGCACGCCGGGCTGCTGCTGCCCGAGGCGAAGCGCCCGATCGAGCGTCCGCTGGCGGGCAAGTTCGAGCTGCTTGGATCGCCCGAGCACCGCGCCGTCGCGCGCGAGGCCGTGGCCAAGTCGCAAGTCGTGCTCAAGAACGACGGTGTCCTGCCGCTTCGCGCCGGCGCCAAGGTGCTGGTCGCCGGGGCCGAGGCGGACAACATCGGCGCGGCGGCGGGCGGCTGGACGCTGACCTGGCAGGGCGGGCTCGACCTCAAGCGCAGCCTGTTTCCGGGCGCGACGTCGATCTGGGCGGGGCTGCGCGACGCGGTCGCGGGCAAAGGCGGCACCGCTACCTATTCCGCGGACGGTTCATTCAGCGCGCGTCCCGACGTTGCGGTCGTCGTCTTCGGCGAGGCACCCTATGCGGAGTTCGCCGGCGACCGCCACGACCTCGTCCTGCGCGATGAGGAAGGCCTGAAGCTGCTGAAGAAATTCCGCGCCGCCGGCATCCCGACGGTCTCGGTTTTCCTCTCGGGCCGTCCGCTTTGGACCAACCGCGAAATGAACCTCTCCAACGCCTTCGTCGCGTCATGGCTGCCAGGCAGCGAGGGCATGGGCGTGGCCGACGTGCTGACCGGTGCCAGGCCGGCGACCGGGCGCCTGGCATTCCCCTGGCCAGCCGACTGCGCCGGCGGACCCGCGGGCGCGGTGCTGTTCCCGCTCGGCGCCGGGCGCGACCTGGCGGACCGGACCCCGACCCCGCTGCTGCCCGAGGCCTGCGCCGCGCTGAGTGCGTTCGACAGCTCGGCGATGTTCGTATCGGGCAAGCTTGCCACCGGGGTGGCCGCCTTCGTGCCCAAGCACGACGTTTCGGGCGACGGCGAGCTGCTGGCCGGGATGCGCGGCGACCTGACCGATGCCGGCGTTTCGGTGCGCGGGATCGACAAGGACGCGCAGGAGGACGCGCGCGAAATCCGCATGGCGGCTGGATCCGCTTTCGGGCTGCGCCAGGACCGCGACAGCGGCGGCGCCTACCGGATCGTCTATGCCGTCATGACGCGGCCGGCCGCGCCGGTTTCGCTGCGCGTCGGCGACAAGGCCGTCGTCGACCTGACCGACAAGTTCGCCCTGGCCGAAGGCAAGGGCTGGCGCGAGATGGTGATCACCGAGGCCTGCGCGCCGGGACTGGGTTCGCGCATCCGGTTTGACACCAAGGGCCCGCTGACATTCCGCATCGCCAGCGTGCGGCGCGAGAAACTGCCGGCCGGGACGCCCTGCGCGTTCTGATTACGCATTCGAATAACGCTTGCGTGCCGTGCAGGAGCGGCGACAAGCAGGGATAAGGGCCCGTGCCGCGAGCGCGGGCCCATTCAGGAGAGGAACGACCCGACATGGTATTGGCCCCGGCGACCGCTAGCAGTACGGACAGCAACCCGGTCGAGGACGGCGGCGCGCCGATCGATGCGCCGGGCCTCAGCTATTTCGTTTTCGCGCTGTTCTTCATCTTTGGCGGCATCACCAGTCTCAACGACGTGATCCTGCCCAAGCTGAAGGAGCTGTTCACGCTCAACTACACGCAGGCGATGCTGATCCAGTTCTGCTTCTTCACTGCCTACCTGGTGATCGGGATTCCGGGCGCCCAGCTGGTCAAGCGGATCGGCTACATGCGCGGCGCGGTGGTGGGCCTGCTTACGATGATGGCCGGCTGCCTGCTGTTCATCCCCGCCAGCCGCACCGCCACGTACGGCCTGTTCCTGCTGGCGCTGTTCGTGCTGGCAAGCGGGGTCGTCGTGGTCCAGGTCGTGACCAACCCGCTTATCAGCCTGCTCGGTCCGCAGAAGACCGTGCACAGCCGGCTGACTTTCGCTCAGGCGTTCAACAGCCTGGGGACGACGATCTTTCCGCGTGTCGGATCGACGCTGATCCTCGGCGGCCTTGCTGCGGTAACCGCTTCGCAGCTCTCGGGCACGGAGCTCGACGCCTATCGCACCGCCGAAAGCCAGGCGATCGTGCACACGTATATCGGCCTGGCGGTCGCGCTCGCCGTGATCGCCGCGGTCGTCTGGTCGTTCCGCAACCGCCTGCAGGGTGAGCGGCATGAGCACACTTCGCTCGCCGGCGGGTTCGCACTGCTGTCGCGGCCGCGCTTCGGCTTCGGGGCGCTGTGCATCTTCCTCTATGTCGGCGCCGAAGTGTCGATCGGCTCGCTGATCGTCAGCTACTTGCGCCAGTCGCACGTCATGGGCCTGGACGAGCTGTCCGCGGGCAAGATGATCGCCTACTACTGGGGCGGCGCGCTGGTCGGGCGGCTGGTCGGCAGCTACCTGCTGCGCGTGTTCAGCCCCGGCAAGCTGCTGGCGACCTTTGCGCTCGGTGCGATCGCGTTGCTGGCGATCAGCACCCACAGCGCCGGTACGCTGTCGGGCTACTCGCTGCTGGCGATCGGGCTGATGAACTCGATCATGTTCCCGACGATCTTCAGCCTCGCGTGCGAGAAGCTGGGGTCGCGCGCGGCAGATGGATCGGGGGTCATCAACATCGCCATCTTCGGCGGCGCGGTCGTCCCGCTGCTGACGGGCATGCTCGCCGATGCAAGCGGCAGCCTGCGCCTCGCGATGGCGCTGCCCGCGATCTGCTACGGCGTGATCGCTGCATTCGGCTGGTACGCGCGCCGACCGGCCACGGCCTGATGGGCCCCGCCCGGACGCGGCTCCGCGCCGCCTTCGCGGCGGGCTGCCTGGCGGTCACGGTGGGGGTCTGCCTGCACTTGCCGATGCTGTGGATGGCGCGCGGCATGGGCTTCCGCCTGGTGGGCATGGCAACCGACGGTGCGATGATCGCGGGCATGGCGCTGATTGTCGCGGGGATCGCGCTGGCGGCCTACGGGCTTCTGCCGGACCGGGCCGCCGACGCGGTCGCCATCGCAGCTCACGTCCCCGACGATGCACCGCTCAGCGCCGCGCACTGGCGCTTGATGGCTGCCCTGATCGTGGCGCTGGTGATCGACGTGATGAAACCGGCCTCGCTGGGGTTCACGTTGCCGGGCATGGAAGCGGAATACGGCTTGCCCAAGCATGTCGTCGCGCTGCTGCCGTTCTCGGCGCTGACGGGCACGGTGCTCGGCTCGATGCTGTGGGGCGCGCTGGCCGATCGCTATGGCCGAAGGTCCACGATCATGCTGTCGGCCGTCATGTTCGTGGGCACCTCGATCTGCGGGGCGATGCCTTCGTTCTCATGGAACCTGGCGATGTGCCTGCTGATGGGCCTGGCCGCCGGGGGCATGCTGCCGGTGACGTACGCCCTGCTGGCGGAGATGATGCCCGCGCGGCATCGCGGCTGGAGTATGGTGCTGGTGGGCGGACTTGGCGCCGCGGGCGGCTATGCCGCCGCCAGCCTGATCTCGGCGCTGGCGCAGCCGCTGCTGGGCTGGCGCGTGCTGTGGCTGGCCAACCTGCCGACCGGCTTGCTGCTGATCAGTTTGGGTCCGTTGATCCCGGAATCGGCGCGCTTCCTTGCCGCGCACGGCCGCCTTCACGAAGCGGGCGGCGTGCTCGCCCGCTTCGGCGCGGTACTGGCGCCCGTGGCCGAGGCGCCGCCGCCAACCAAGACCGTCAACCGGACCTGGCTGTTCGCGGCGCTGACGCTGATCGCGCTGGCCTGGGGCTGGGCCAATTTCGGCGTGCTGCTGTGGCTGCCGGCGGACCTGGTTGCGCGCGGGCTTCCCGTCGCGGAGGCGAGCGCGCTGCTGGCGCGCTCAGCGGTGATCGCGGTGCCGACCACGGGCATCGCCGCCCTGCTCTATTACCGCTGGGGCGCCCGCCCGACGCTGACGCTGGCGATTGCGGTGATGCTGACGGGCATGGCCCTGCTGGTGATCCAGACACGCGCCGCGGCCAGCCCGGTGCTGTCGGTCGCGGTGCTGCTGGTGGGCGTCAACGCGATCATCGCGGTGATCCTGCCTTACACCGCCGAGACCTTCGCGCTGGCGGTGCGCGGCCGCGCCACCGGCTGGATCGCTGCCTGCACCAAGGCCGGCGGGCTGGGCGCGCAGGCGCTGGGATTGGCCAGTCTGGTGCTGGGCGCGATTACCGCGACGTGGGTGCTCGTCATCCCGACCGTGCTTGCGCTAGGGCTGCTGCTGGTATCGAGTCGCGCCGACGCGCGGATGGCCAAGGAAACGTCATGACCCGCACGCTCGTCTCGGTCGACATCGGGGGCACGCACGCCCGTTTCGCGCTGGCGGAGATCGCCGCCGACGGCGCGATTACGCTGGGCGGGATCGAGACGCTGCAGACCGCCGATCACGCCAGCTTCCAGACCGCCTGGGAAGAGTTCGCCCGCCGCAGCGGCGGCAAGCTGCCCGGAGCGGTGGCGATTGCCGTCGCCGGTCCGGTCGGCGGCGAGGTGATCCGCTTTACCAACAACCCGTGGCTGATCCGCCCGGCGCTGATCCCTGAAAAGCTCGGCGCGACGGACTATGTCGTGGTCAACGATTTCGAGGCGGTCGGCCATGCCGTGGCGCGCTGCGACGCGGCGCATTTCGTGCGCCTGTCTGGCCCGGACAAGCCGCTACCGGCGGCTGGCACGATCAGCGTCGTCGGGCCGGGCACCGGGCTGGGCGTGGCGCACATCTGGCGCGATGGCTCCGGCAGCTACCGCGTCCAGCCGACCGAGGGCGGCCACATCGATTTCGCCCCGCTCGACACCATCGAGGATGCCCTGCTCGCGCGGCTGCGCCAGCGCCACCGCCGCGTCTCGGTCGAACGGGTGGTGTCGGGCCCCGGCATCGTGACGATCCACGAAACGCTGGCGGCGATCGAGGGGCGTGCGATCGCTCCGCTGGACGATCGCACGATCTGGCAACAGGGTGCCAGCGGCGAGGACAGCCTGGCCGCCGCCGCGGTGGACCGGTTCTGCCTCTCGCTCGGCTCGGTCACCGGCGACCTTGCGCTGGCCCAGGGCGCGGCCGGCGTCGTCATCGCCGGCGGCCTGGGGCTGCGCATCAAGGACGCGTTGGCGACTTCCGGCTTTGCCGACCGCTTCAAGGCCAAGGGCCGGTTCGAACAGATGATGGCGGCGCTGCCGGTCAAGCTCATCACCCATTCGCAGCCCGGCCTGTTCGGCGCCGCCGCGGCCTTCGCGGCGCGTTACCCCGAAGGCTGAGCTGCCGCGCCGGCGTGGTCGGCAATTGCGTCGGCCATCGCGCCCACCAGTGGCAACGGAATGTCGTGCCCCATCCCGGGGTATTCGATCATCGTCGCGCCGCGGATCGCCTTCGCGGTCGCGCGTCCCCCTTCGACGCGGACGAGCGGATCGTCGCTGCCGTGGATCACCAGCGTCGGCGCGGTGACCGCGGCCAGGCGCGCCGTGCGATCGCCGTCGTCGATAATTGCGGCCATCTGGCGGGCCGGGCCGGTCGGGTGAAAGCTGCGATGGAAATCGCGCAGGATGCGGGCGCGCAGCCGCTGCGGGTCGGTCGGATAGCCAGGGCTGCCGATCGCATCTACGATACGGGTGCCGACAGCGACGATGCCGTCCTCGTCGATGGTGGCGGGCGGGCGCTGGGTTAGCGCCGCCAGCGCTGCCGGACGCGGCGGAGGCAGGCGCCGTCCGCCGGTTGTCGACATGATGGAGGTCAGGCTGAGCACGCGGCCGGGATACGTCGCGGCGACCAGCTGCGCGATCATGCCGCCCATCGAGGCGCCGACGATGTGCGCGCGCGCAACCCCCAGTGCGTCCAGCAGCCCGACCGCGTCCGCAGCCATGTCGCTGAGCCGATAGGGCAGACGGGGACGCAGCCCGAACAGGCGCATCACGGCGACGCGGCGGATATTGGGGACGCCGGCGCCGGTGAACTTTGTCGACAGCCCGATGTCGCGATTGTCGTGTCGGATCACGTAAAAGCCACGCTCCACCAGTGCCTCGACAAACTCCTCGGGCCACAACGTCAACTGCGCGCCCAAACCCATGATCAGCAGCAGGGGGGGGTGCGCCGGGTCGCCGTGCGTTTCGTAGGCAAGCTCGATTCCATTGACGGTCTTGTGCGGCATGGACGGTCCGTTCGCTGGTGTGATGACGTGCAGTCTGTCAGCCCGTCAGCGACAGGACAAGCGGCGCGACGCTGGTCGCCAATGCCGCCCAGGCAAGCCATTGCGGACAGTGGAAGGCGCCGTCGGGCAAGGGGTCGCCGCGGCGCTTGATCCGGATCAGCGCGCCCGCGACCGCGGCAAAGACCAGCAGCGTCCCGCGCGACGCCAGATCGGCCAGTCCGTTGAGCGGAACCGCGACCGCCAGTACCAGCACGGCCGCGACCGCCACGGCGGTGGCGCGGCGCGGGGTCGCGGTGCGCGCGTCGACCGCCGCCAGCACGCGCGGCAAAAAGCCTTGCGACGCCATGCCGTACAGCACGCGCGCGATCATCACGACGGTAACAACGATGCCGTTGAGCGTTGCGACGATGGCGATGCTCGCCATGACCCAGCGCGGCAGGCCGGTCAGCCGTTCGAATACCAGCGCCAGCGGCGCGGGCGACGCGGCCAGATCTGCCGGCGCCACCGCTACCACCGCGGTCCACGATACTGCCATGTAAAGCGCCGCGGTGACCCCCAGCGTCGCAAACAGCGCCAGCGGTAGCGTGCGGCCGGGCCGGCGCATTTCCTCGCCGATATTGACCAGGTGCTCGAACCCGATGAAGGCGAAGACCGCTATCATGCTGCTGGCGCCGACCATGCGCCAGGCATCGGGATCGGCCGCGGCGGGTACGATCTGGTCCAGGCGGCCCAGCAGCGGCAGGCCATCGGCGATCCCGGCAGCTACGATCAGCACCAGCCCGCCGACCTCGATCACGGTCATGGCCCCGGCGATGGCGATGGCGCGCGCGGTTGCCAGCCCGGCGGTCGCGCCCATCGCCAGCACGACGGCCGGTACGATCGCCCAACGCGGCAACGGCACCAGCGCGCCGATGTACCCGGCACTGCCGGCGCTGATCGTCGCGGCCGAGATCGTCGCCGTCACCAGCACCAGGATCCCCGTCGCCATCGTCAGCCAGCGCCGCGCGAAGGCGCGTTCGATGTAGGCCGGCTCGCTGGCGCTGACCGGCAGGCGGGTGCCCAGTTCGGAAAAGACCGCCGCGGTCGGCGCCATCGCCAGCGCCGCCAGCGCGAAGGCGAGCGGCGTATGCATCCCGCTGTAACCTGCGGCCACGCCGACCAGCACGTAGATCCCCGCTCCCACCGTGACACCGACGCCGTAAGCCACCGCGTGGCCCAGTCCCAGTGTCCGGGCCAGGGCGCCAGTCACGGGATCAGAACTGTGTCGCGCGCCTGCGCCAGCGTTTCCGGATAATCGAGGATGAAGTGGAGGCCGCGGCTCTCGTGCCGGGCCAGCGCGCTGCGCACGATCAGTTCGGCCGACTGAAGCAGGTTTCTAAGCTCGATAAGGTCGGTGCTGACGCGGAAGTGGCCGTAATAATCCTCGACCTCGTGCTTGAGCAGTTCGATCCGGCGCGCCGCGCGCTGCAGCCGCTTGGTAGTTCGCACGATGCCCACGTAGTTCCACATGAAGCGGCGGATCTCGGTCCAGTTCTGCTGGATGACGACCTCCTCGTCCGAATCGGTGACGCGGCTTTCGTCCCACGGGCGGATCGCGGGGGGCGCAGCGAATTCGTCCCACCGCGCCTTGATGTCGGCGGCGGCGGCCTCTCCGAAGACGAAGCATTCCAGGAGGCTGTTGGAGGCCAGGCGATTGGCGCCGTGCAGCCCGCTTTCGGTGCATTCGCCCGCTGCGTAGAGCCCGGGCAGGTCGGTACGGCCGTTGAGGTCGATGATGACCCCGCCGCAGGTGTAGTGCTGCGCGGGTACCACCGGGATCGGCTGCGTCGTCATGTCGATGCCCAGGCCGAGCAGCTTCTCGTGGATCGTGGGAAAGTGCTCTTTCACGAACTCGGGCGGCTGGTGGCTGATGTCGAGGTGGACGAAGTCGAGCCCGTCGCGCTTGATCTCGGCGTCGTTGGCGCGCGCCACGATGTCGCGCGGGGCCAGTTCGGCGCGCTCGTCGTAATCGGGCATGTAACGGTGGCCGCTCTTGGGATTGATCAGGTGGCCGCCTTCGCCGCGCACCGCCTCGGTAATCAGGAAATTCTTCACCTCGCGGTTGAACAGGCAGGTCGGGTGGAACTGCATCATCTCCATGTTGCCGACGCGGCAGCCGGCGCGCCACGCCATCGCGATGCCGTCGCCGGTGGCGCCCCTGGGGGCGGTGCTGAACTGGTAGACGCGCCCGGCGCCGCCGGTGGCCAGGATTGTCGCGCGGCCAAGGTGCGTCTCCACGTGGCCAGTCGCCTCGTTCAGGGCGTACACGCCCCAGACGCGGCCGGAGCCGGAATAGCGTTCCTCGTGCCGGCCGGTTACCAGGTCGATGCAGGTCCGGCCTGGCAGCAGCGCGATGTTGGGGTGCGCCTCCGCGGCCTTGAGCAGCGCCTCCTGCACTGCCCAGCCGGTGGCGTCGTTGACGTGGACGATGCGGCGGTGACTGTGGCCGCCCTCCCGCGTCAGGTGCAAGTCCCCGGCATCGCCGCTGGCCTCGTATTCGGGGGTCTTGTTGAACGGCACGCCCAGCGCGATCAGCCGCTCGATCGCGGCGGGGGCACGCTCGATCACGAACTCCACGGTCTCGCGGCGGTTCAGGCCCGCACCGGCCACCATCGTGTCGTGGATGTGCTCGGCAAAGGTGTCGCCCTCGTCCAGCACGGCGGCGATGCCGCCTTGCGCCCAGGCGGTGCTGCCACCGGTCAGCGACCCTTTGGCCAGGACCGCGACTTTCGCCGTGTCGGCCAGTGCCAGCGCTGCGGTCAGGCCCGCCGCGCCCGATCCGACGATCACGACGTCGTAGTGTGCATTTTCGCTCATCGCCGATGCTTGAACACGCAGCCGCGATGGTGTGCAAGCATTGCATGGACGACGACAAGCGCAGGCGGCTGGAAGAAAAGCGCCAGTTCATGCAGCGGCGCAACGCGGCGAAGGACCTTCGCGCCGAGATGGAGCCCGCGATCTCCGCGCTTGAGGCGGCGGGAGAACGCTATCGCGTGCTCGGGCTCGGCGACGTGCCCCGCTGGAGCCCCGACTGGATCCCCGAAGGCTGCGGCCGCATCCCGTGGGACCGCCTTGCGGACGCCCAGTTCCGCAAGGTCGACGGGCGCGAAGAGTCGGCCGCGGCGATCATCGCGCTGCTGTCCCAGCGGCTGGCCCCGGCGGACGAGCTTCTGTTCATTCCATCGGGCAAGCGGTGGACGCTGGCGATGCCGCGCGGGGTGTTTTCCCGCCACGCGATGGCACTGCTCGAGTGCGCCTGGGACGCGGCCTATTTCGCCGCGCCGCCCGCCTCGTGGGTCATCCAGCTCGACTGGAGCGAGCTGTGGTGGAAAGACGCCTGATGGCGGTTCAGGCCGCCTCCGCGGCCTTGCTGGTCAGCGATACGAAGACGTCTTCCAGATCGGCCTCGCGCGTGGTCACGTCGACGATGCCATAGCCCTGGCCCTGCACGCGGGCCAGCACTTCGCCCGCGTTGCTGCGGTCCTTGTCGTACGTGATCTCCAGCGTGCGCTCACCGGTAACTTCGCTTTTCAGGAAACCCGCGTCGGTCAGCGGGCCGGCCAGATCGCGATCGAGGGTCAGGACCACGATCTTCTCGCGCGCCATTTCAACCAGCTCGCGGGTCGGCTTGTCGGTGATCAGCCGGCCGTGGTTGATGATCGCGATGCGGTCGCACAGCTGCTCGGCCTCCTCGAGGTAATGCGTTGTCAGGACCACGGTAACCCCGCCGGCGTTGAGTTCGCTCACCAGCTCCCACAACTGGCGGCGCAGCTCGACGTCGACGCCGGCGGTCGGCTCGTCCAGCACGAGGATTGGCGGCGAATGGACCATTGCCTTGGCGATCAGCAGGCGCCGTTTCATCCCGCCCGACAGCGTGCGGGCATAGGCGTCGGCCTTGTCGGCCAGGTGGACTTGGCGCAGCAGTTCCAGGCTTTTGCGGTCCGCCTTGGGCACCCCATAGAGCCCGGCCTGGTTCTCTAGCACCTCGAACGGAGTGAAGAAGGGGTCGAAGACGATCTCCTGCGGCACGATCCCGATCGAACGCTTGGCATTGCGCACGTCGGCGTCGAGGTCGAAACCCCAGATACCAACCTCGCCGCTGGTCTTCATCACCAAGCCGGCCAGCGTGTTGATGAGGGTCGACTTGCCGGCGCCATTGGGGCCCAGCAGGCCGAATATCTGCCCGGCCGGAACGTCGAAGCTGACATCGTCGAGCGCCAGCTTTGCCGGCGCCTTGCCCGATGCGGCGTAACGCTTGACGAGGTTGCGGATGGAGATCGCGGGCGTGGTCATGTCGCGCCGAATGCGCCCGAACGGCGGCGTCGTAAAGTCCCGCCGTAACGCCCTGCTGGAAATGGCGCCAAGGCACTGCTATCCGGCCCGGGCCATGACCCAGACCCCGCAGGCTTCCGGCCCGTTCACGCCCGAGATCGTCCATGTCGTCACCCATCGCGTCGCCTGCGACGGCGCTTCCGACATCCGCGGCGGCGCGGCTTACAAGCCGGCCGCGCTGGGCCACCCGCGCGTGTGGCTGGAAATCGATGAGAAGGGCTATGTCGATTGCGGCTACTGCGACCGCCGCTTCGTGCTCGACGGCGATCCGCACGCCAAGGGCGACCGCGAGCTGGCGCCGGGCTATCTGCCCGAGCCGGGCGACGGCAGCGTCGCCTGACCCTGTTGCGGTGAGTGGATGACGGCGGCCGATCGGCTTCCTATATTCCCGGTATGGCCGCAACCGATCCCCGCTCGCTCCTCTACCGCCAACTCGATCCCGCCGAGGCGCAGGCGCTCGTCCGCGAAACGCTGAAATCGTGCGACGACGGAGAGCTTTACCTTCAGTTCGCTGCTTCCGAGACGTTCGCCTTCGACGACGGGCGCCTCAAGACCGCGGATTATTCACGCGACGCCGGCTTCGGCCTGCGCGGCGTTTCGGGCGAGATGACCGGGTTCGCCCATGCCAACGAGATTTCCGCCGCCGCGATCCGCCGCGCCGGCGAGACGCTGAGCCTGCTCGATCCCGCAACCGGCAGCATCGCCGCCCCGCCGCAGCGCTCCAACCGCCACCTTTACACCGACGCCTCACCGCTCGACGCGGTCCCGTTCGCTGCCAAGGTCGCGCTGCTCGAAGCGATCGACGCCGCCGCGCGCGCGCGCGATCCGCGCGTGGCGCAAGTGTCGGCCAGCCTGTCGGCCTCGTGGTCGGTGGTGGAGATCGTGCGCCCCGACGGTTTCGTCGCCACCGACGTGCGGCCGCTGGTCCGCCTCAACGTCGGCATTGTCGCCGAGGCGGGCGGCCGCCGCGAAAGCGGCAATTTCGGCATGGGCGGCCGCGGGCTATACGACCGCCTGTTCGAGCCGCAGACCTGGAACCGCGCCATCGACGAAGCGCTGGCCCAGGCGCTGGTCAACCTCGATAGCGTCGCCGCCCCGGCGGGCGAGATGACCGTCCTGCTCGGCCCCGGCTGGCCCGGCGTGCTGCTGCACGAGGCGGTCGGCCACGGGCTGGAAGGCGATTTCAACCGCAAGGGCACGAGCGCGTTTTCCGGCCGCATCGGCGAGCGCGTGGCCGCGCCGGGCGTAACCGTGGTCGACGACGGATCGATGCTCGGTCGGCGCGGATCGCTGTCGATCGACGACGAAGGCACCCCAACCCAGGAGAACGTCCTGATCGAGGACGGCATCCTGAAAGGCTACCTGCAAGACCGGCTCAACGCCCGCCTGACGGGCGTCGCCCCGACCGGGAACGGCCGCCGCCAGTCCTATGCCCATGCGCCGATGCCGCGCATGACCAACACGTTCATGCGCGCCGGCAGCGACGATCCGGCCGAACTGCTCAGCCGCGTCAAGCGTGGCATCTTCGCCAAGTCGTTCGGGGGCGGCCAGGTCGACATCACCAGCGGCAAGTTCGTCTTCGGGTGCACCGAGGCCTACCTGATCGAAGACGGCAAGCTGGGCGCGCCGATCAAGGGCGCGACCCTGATCGGCGACGGCCCCAGCGTGCTGACCCGGGTAACCGGGATCGGCACGGACATGGCGCTCGACGAAGGTGTCGGCGTCTGCGGCAAGGGCGGGCAGAGCGTTCCCGCCGGCGTCGGCCAGCCGACGCTACTGGTCGAAGGCCTGACCGTGGGCGGAACCGCCTGAGCCCGCGGCGCGTAGGATGGTCAGCGCCGGTTCAGCGGCGTTATGCTACAGGTACCGGGACAAGGAGATTCTCGATGCGCAAGTCTGCCTTCATTCTTGCCGCGCTGGCCGCCGTTGCCGCGGTTGCGCCCGCTTCCGCGCGTGAGCGGCTGACCGGCGAGCAGGAACTCGCGAAGCTGACCGAGGGGCGTGTCGCGGGTGAACCGCGGCACTGCATCAACACCTATTCCGGCGGTGGCCTGCGGGTGATCGACGGCACCGCGCTGGTTTACGAATCGGGCAGCACCGTTTGGATCAACCTGCCGGACGATCCGCGGCGGCTTGATGATGACGACATCCTAGTGACCCGCTCATTCGGGTCGCAGCTGTGCCGGCTCGACATCGTGCGCACCGTGGACCGCAGCGGCTTCTTTCCCACCGGCTTCGTCGCGCTTGGCGATTTCGTGCCTTACCGCAAGGTCAAGGGCAGCTGAATTGGCTGAATCGGGCTTCGGCCTCGATACCAAAAGGGCGCCGGGTGATCCCGGCGCCCTTTCGTTTGGCGATGCCGGTGCGTGCGATCAGTGGAACTGGCCGCGGATCGCACCGGTGTCGGTTTCGATCTGGATATAGTAGTTGGTATAGCTGCGATCGAGCGACTTCTCGAGCCAGTCGCTCTTGTTGACGCAGTTCTTCCAGTCGCCGGTTTCGTCCTGCTTGAGCCACAGCACCGGGGTGCCGTTCATGCCCATCCCGCCGCGGTAGAGGCCGGCGCGGGTGACGTTGCCGACATTGCGCAGGTCGTTCACGTCATAGCAGATCTGGTCCAGCGCGTCGGACACGGTCAGCTGCGCGGTGGCCGAACCATCGACGTCGCGCGCCATGCCGACCACCTGTGCGCCGGTCAGCGAGGCGTCGTGCGTGCCGGCGATCGCTTCTGTCACGGCTTCGCGAACGGTGGTGCAGCCGGCCAGCGCGGTGCCGGCCAGAACGGCGATCAAGGTCAGGCGGGTCTTGTTCATGCGATCTCTCCTAGAACGCCCCCGCCCATGGTCCCACAAACGTCGCTGCCCGGGTTAAGTTGCGCAAAGGGGCAGGAAAAGCGTCTCCGCTTGCACGGCGCGCCGGATCGGCCCACCGCTGCCGCATGACCCTGTTTCGCACTATTCTGCGCTGGTTCCTGGTCGCCGCCTACCTGGTGGCGGGCTATTTCCACCTTGCCCGTCCGGGCCCGTTCGCGGCGATCACACCGCACTGGGTGCCCGACGTGCCGCTGGTCATCATGCTGACGGGAATCGCCGAGCTGGCCGGCGCGGCGGCGCTCGCACAGGGCTTTTCGCGCCCGCTGCGGCACCTCGCCGGTTGGGCGCTGGCGCTTTATGCGCTGTGTGTGTGGCCGGCCAACATCAACCACTTCCTGATCGATCACGCGCGCACGGACGGGGGCATGGGGCTGGGCTACCACGTACCCCGCCTGCTGGCGCAGCCGCTGATCATCTGGGCCGCGGCCTGGGCTTCAGGCGCGCTGGACTGGCCCTTCGCGCGGCGGCTGGCTAAGGCGCGGGGATGACCGACAACGCCATCCTCGTGCTCACCACCGGCGGCACGATCGACAAGAACTACTTCGACGCGCTGAGCGAATATCAGATCGCCGACAGCGGCATTCCCGCCCTCCTTGAAGAAGGACGCGTGGCCTTGCCGTTTCGCGTTGTCGAACTGATGCGCAAGGACAGCCTGGAGCTGACCGATGCCGACCGCGCCGCGATCGCCGCCGCCGCGGCCGTCGCGCCCGAAACGCGCATCGTCGTCACGCACGGTACCGATACCATGGCGCAAACCGCACGCGTGCTGGCCGCAAGCGTGCCGGGCAAGACGATCGTGCTGACCGGCGCGCTGACCCCGGCGCGCTTCGCCGAAACCGACGCCCGTTTCAACCTGGGGATGGCCTTCGCAGCCGCGCAGACAGCCGCTCCCGGGGCCTGGATCGCGATGAGCGGCGAGATTTTCGACGGTTGCAATGTCCGCAAGGACCGCGATGCGGGACGATTCGTCGCGGCCTAGCGCGGCAAGTAGCGACGCGCGTCGACCAGCACGTAACCTGGCGTCTCTTCGATACACTGGCGCAGCAGGGTCAGGTGCCCGGCGCCGAACATCACCACCACCCGGTCGCCCGGTCGCGCCGCCTGTAGCAGGTTGGCGCAAATCGCCAGGTTGCGGCGATACCAGGTCGCGGTCGCGTCGAGGCCGGGCTGCTCGGCTCCGCCGCCGACCGCCAGCATCTGGCGGTAAAGCCCGTGGACCGACATCGCCGCCGCGGGATCGTTGAGCAGGCGCAGGGTCGCGGCAATGCCCCTGGTCTTGAGCGTGGATTCCTGCGCCGCGACATTGGCGTCGCTGACGGCAGTCACCCGGTCGATAAAGGCCTGCTGGCCGTGCGCGGCGGCATAAGCGAGTGCCGGGTCGAACGGGAGCGACATCGGGGTGTCCATCCCGCGCACCGCCGCGCCCGTACGGCGCGCAAGGCGAAAGCCAAGTTGGACCGATTCGTCGCGGCTGGGCGCAAGCGTGCCGGCGCGATAGCGGGCATAATCGGCCAGGGTCGGCGCATCGCGTCCCTCAAGCCCGACCAGCGTGGGGCGAAAGCGGGCGAGGGCGGCAACCACCGCCTCGATTTCGCGCTGGCGCGCGGGGGCCAGCACGTCGTCCACCTTGACGTTGCGATAGTCCAGACCCGGATTGGCGAAATGGAACGTGCCCACGACCATGACCTCGATCGGGCGGGGCGCGGCGGTTGCCGGGCCGGAAGCCGGTGCTGCCACCGGCGCCAGCAGCGCGATCGCGGCGGCAAGGGCGGAAGCGGCGCGTATCGTCATTCCCATTCGATCGTTCCCGGCGGCTTCGACGTGTAGTCGTAGACCACGCGGTTGATGCCCTTGACCTCGTTGATGATGCGGGTGGCGACGCGGCTGAGGAAAGCGGCGTCGAAAGGATAGATGTCGGCGGTCATGCCATCGATGCTGGTCACGGCACGCAGTGCACAGACGCTGTCGTACGTGCGGTAATCGCCCATCACGCCCACGGTGCGGACCGGCAGCAGCACGGCAAAGGCCTGCCAGATCGCGTCGTAAAGACCGGCGGCGCGGATTTCCTCGAGGTAGACCGCGTCGGCCTTCTGCAGGATTTCGCAGCGTTCGGCGGTGACCTCTCCCGGGATGCGGATCGCCAGACCCGGACCGGGGAAGGGATGGCGGCCGACGAACTGGTCGTTGAGGCCAAGTTCGCGCCCCAGCGCGCGGACTTCGTCCTTGAACAGCTCGCGCAGCGGCTCGACCAGTTTCATGTTCATGCGTTCGGGCAGGCCGCCGACGTTGTGGTGGCTCTTGATCGTCACGCTCGGCCCGCCGGTAAACGACACGCTTTCGATCACGTCGGGATAGAGCGTCCCCTGGGCCAGGAAGTCCGCGCCGCCGAGTCTGTTGGCCTCTTCCTCGAACACGGCGATGAACTCGCCGCCGATGAACTTGCGCTTCTTCTCGGGGTCGGTGATGCCCGCCAGTCCGGCCATGAAGCGCTCGCTGGCGTCCACCACCACCAAAGGGATGTTGTAATGGTGGCGGAACAGGCTTTCGACCTGCTCGCGCTCGCCCAGCCGGAGCAGGCCATGATCGACGAACACGCAGGTCAGCTGGTCGCCGATGGCCTCGTGAATGAGGATCGCCGCGACCGAGCTGTCGACCCCGCCCGACAGCCCGCAGATGACGTTTCCGTCGCCGACCTGCTCGCGAATCTCGGCCACCTTGCTGTCGCGGTAAGCTGCCATCGACCAGTCGCCGGGGCAGCCGCAGACGTGGCGCACGAAGTTGGCGATCAGCTTGCCGCCGTCGGGGGTATGGACCACCTCGGGATGAAACTGGGTGCCGTAAAAGCGGCGGTCCTCGTCGGCGATGACAGCGAAGGGGGCGCCGTCACTGACCGCGACGATGCGAAAGCCGGGGGCGAAGCGGCTGACCTTGTCGCCATGGCTCATCCACACCTGGTGGCGTTCGCCCACCTTCCACAGCCCGTCGAACAATGCGCAATCCTCGGTCACGGTGATGAAGGCACGGCCGAACTCGCCCTCCCACTCGCCCTGGTTGCCGGCCTCTACCGTGCCGCCAAGCTGGTGGCTCATCACCTGTTGGCCATAGCAGATGCCCAGGATCGGCACGCCGGCGTCGAACACCGCCTGCGGCGCGCGCGGGCTGCCGTCCTCGGGGACGCCGGCGGGCGACCCCGACAGGATGATCCCGCGCGGGTTCAGGCGGCGCAGCGCGTCCTCCGCCTGGGTGAAGGGCGCGATTTCGGAATAGACCCCCGCCTCGCGCACGCGGCGCGCGATGAGCTGGGTCACCTGGCTGCCGAAATCGACGATCAGGATGGAATCGGAGGGCTGGGTCGACATGTGCGGGCGATAGGGAGCGCCGGCGCGGGTGACAAGCGGGCGGGACCCTCAGCACTGGCCGCGTAAGGAAGTTGCGCAATTTCGCAATGATAGTTGCAATAAGCGCAACGGCTGTTCCGCCCTTTGCACGTGTAAACTCTACTAAAATAGTTAGATGGCGCCTCGCGGAAACGCCAAAACCCTAATAACTCTTTGAAGGAGGCACACCATGCGCACCATCGTAGCGCTGGCTCTCCCGTTGATTGCCGCCCTCGGCACCAGCGGGCTGATGTTCACCGCGACGCTCGTCTGAGCGCCGGTTCGAACCGCCTTCCCGAAAGCGGCCGTCCATCCCATCCCCCTGTCCCCGGGATGGACGGCCGCGATCGGGAGCCAAGTTTTCACATCGCCATCACTTCGACGACAGGTCCCTGACCAGATCATAGAGATAGTCACGCGCGGTATAGAGCGCGCGCACCTCCACCCGCTCGTTCAGCCCGTGCGTGCCGTTGCCGTCGGGATTGGTCCACACGCTCGGTACCCCGTAGACGGGGATCCCCACCGCCTCGAGATAGACGCCGTCGGTCGCGCCGGTCGACATCGTCGGGGTCACCGGCACGCCCGGGTAATACTTCGCCGCCAGCTTTTCGACCGGGCCGACGATGCGCGGGTCAAGCGGCGGCTGCACCGCGATCGGCTTGTCCTTGACGCGTTCCTCGATTCGGATCGCCGGGTTGGCAATCGCGCCCGACAGCGCGGCCATCGTCTCGGCAGAGGTGCGGCCCGGGAACATGCGGCAGTTGACGTTGGCGGTGGCGCGCTGCGGCAGCGCGTTAAGCGCGTGGCCAGCGTCGACCATCGTCGCCACGCAGGTCGTGCGCAGCATGGAATGCAGGCCCTTGTCCTTGTTGACGATCGCCTCGGCAGCCTTGTCGGCCGGGTTTTTCGCCAGCGCGATCATCGCGGCGCCTAGCTCACCGCCGCGCGCCGCGCCCGCCTTGGCGAAATAGGCACGGGTCACGTCGTTGAACTGAAGCGGGAATTCCAGCCCGCCCACTGCCAGCAGCGCGCGCGACAGGTCGTAAATGGCATTGTCGGGCGGCGGGGCAGAGCTGTGCCCGCCCGGATTGGTCGCGGTCAGCGTGAAGTCCTGGTAGGCCTTTTCGCCGATCTGGATCGACTGGCCGACCAGCTTGCCGCCATCGACCAGGCCCTTGCCGTCGGTGCGGCCGCCGCCCCCTTCGTTGAGCGCGTATTCGGCGTCGATCCAGTCCTTGTGGTTCTGCGCCAGCCACTCGGCACCGTTGAACGCGCCGCTGGTCTCCTCGCCGCAGGTCAGCGCCAGCTTGATCGTGCGCTTCGGCTTGTAGCCGGCGGCCGCGAAGCGGACCATCGTGTCGGTCCAGATCGATGCCTGCGCCTTGTCGTCGACCGTGCCGCGGCCGTAGAAATAGCCGTTTTCCTCGATCAGGGTGAAGGGATCGCGGGTCCAGTCCGCGCGCTTCGCCTCGACAACGTCGATATGCGCCAGCAGCAGCAGCGGCTTCAGCTTCGCATCGCTGCCGGGCAGCACCGCGACCAGTCCGCCGTCCTTGGGATGTTCGGGCGTGGCAAAATAAGTGATCCGGTCGTCGGTGAAGCCCGCCGCCTTCAGCCGCGCGCCCATCTTGGCGGCGGCATCGGTGCACGAACCGTTCGTGACCGTCGTGTTGGTTTCGACCAGTTCCTTGTAAAGGCCGCGAAAGGCGACCTGGTCGGCGCGCAAGGGCGCGCTCTGCGCCAGCGCGGGCGCGGTGACGGCCAGGCTGGCGACCAGCGCGGTCATGGTGCGAAGCAGCGGATGTTTCATCTCTGGACCCCTCTTGTGAGGACGCGAGATGAGCAGGATTTGGCTGTGGATGGAAGGGGGCACGAACGCTTCCGATTCCGGCGCTTAGTGCCTATATGATGACCATGTCAGACAGCCACGAAGATAGCGCCGCCACGCCCAATCAGAACGCCTACGGCGCCGATTCGATCAAGGTGCTCAAGGGCCTTGACGCGGTCCGCAAGCGGCCCGGCATGTACATCGGCGATACCGACGACGGATCCGGCCTGCACCACATGGTGTTCGAGGTTTCGGACAACGCCATCGACGAGGCGCTGGCCGGACACTGCGACCTGGTCCTGATCGAACTCAACCCCGACGGATCGGTCGCGGTCGAGGACAACGGCCGCGGCATTCCCACCGGCATCCATGCCGAGGAAGGCGTCTCCGCGGCCGAGGTCATCATGACCCAGCTGCACGCCGGCGGTAAGTTCGAGAACACCAGTGACGACAACGCTTACAAGGTTTCGGGCGGCCTCCACGGCGTCGGCGTGTCGGTGGTCAATGCGCTGTCGGAATGGCTCGAGCTGACGATCTGGCGCGACGGCGAAGAGCACTGGATGAAGTTCGCCCACGGCGACGCGGTGGAATCGCTGCGCGTCGTCGGCCCGGCGCCCGCGGGCAAGAAGGGGACGCGGGTCACTTTCCTGGCCAGCACCGACACGTTCAAGAACGTCACCGAGTTCGATTTCGAAAAGCTCGAGCATCGCTACCGCGAACTGGCGTTCCTCAATTCGGGCGTGCGCATCAAGCTGCGCGACAAGCGCCACGAGGAGGTCAAGGAGCACGACCTGTTCTACGAGGGCGGGATTGCCGCCTTCGTCAAATACCTCGATCGCAACAAGGTGGCGCTGCTGCCCGATCCGATCGCGATTTCCGCCAACCGCGACGGTATCGGCATCGACGTCGCGCTGGAGTGGAACGACAGCTATTACGAGAACGTCCTGACGTTCACCAACAACATCCCCCAGCGCGACGGCGGCACGCACCTGGCCGCCTTCCGCGCCGCGCTGACGCGCACGCTCAACAACTATGCCGAGAAATCGGGGCTCCTGAAGAAAGAGAAGGTCTCCCTCACTGGCGAGGACATGCGCGAGGGGCTGACCGCGATCGTCTCGGTCAAGCTGCCGGACCCCAAGTTCTCGTCGCAGACCAAGGACAAGCTGGTCTCTTCCGAAGTGCGCCAGCCGCTCGAAAGCCTGATGAGCGACAAGATGTCGGAGTGGCTGGAGGAAAACCCCGCCTACGCCAAGGCTGTCGTCGGCAAGATCATCGATGCCGCCGCCGCTCGCGAGGCCGCGCGCCGGGCCCGCGAACTGACCCGCCGCAAGGGCGCGATGGACATCGCCAGCCTGCCGGGCAAGCTGGCCGACTGCCAGGAGCGCGATCCCGCCAAGTGCGAACTGTTCCTGGTCGAGGGTGACAGCGCCGGCGGATCGGCCAAGCAGGGCCGCGACCGGCACTACCAGGCGATCCTGCCCTTGAAGGGCAAGATCCTTAACGTCGAGCGCGCGCGCTTCGACCGGATCATCGGCTCGAAGGAAGTCGGCACGCTGATCCAGGCGATGGGCACCGGCATTCGCGACGAGTTCAACCTCGCCAAGCTGCGCTACCACAAGATCGTCATCATGACCGACGCCGACGTCGACGGCGCGCACATCCGCACGCTGCTGCTGACGTTCTTCCACCGCCAGATGCCCGAGATCATCCGGTCGGGGCACCTCTTCATCGCGCAGCCGCCGCTCTACAAGGTCAACAAGGGCCGAAGCGAGGTCTATCTGAAGGACGCCGCCGCGCTCGACCGCTATCTGGTCGAGGGCGGCACTAACGGCCGGATCCTGGAAACGGCGGGCGGCGCGCGCGGCGGGGCTGAGCTGACCGAGCTGGTCGATCATGCGCTGCGCCTGCGTTCGCTGATGGGCTTCGTGCCGCGCCGCTACGATCCCGCGATCGTCGAGGCGCTGGCGCTCGCCGGCGCGCTCGACCCTGAGCGCGGGGTGACCGACGCGGCGCTTGAAAGCACCGCCGACTGGCTGATGCGGGGCGACCGCGAGGCCCGCTGGACCGCCGGCCGGGGCGAGGACGGCGCTCTGATCGTCGAGCGTCTGTGGCGCGGCGTGACCGATCACCACATTATCGAAGCCAGCTTCCTGACCAGCGCCGAGGCGCGCAAGCTCGCCCGCCTGGCCGCCGAGCATGCCGACGTTTACGCCGCCCCGGCGCGGCTGGCGCGCGGCAGTGCGGAGCCGGAGGCAGAAGCGCCGGTGAGCGAGGACGAGGACGCGCCCGCCCCGGTCGTGGCCGAAGGGGCGATCACGCGCCCTTCGCAGCTGCTCGACGCGGTGCTGGCGACCGGCCGCAAGGGTCTGTCGATCGCCCGCTACAAGGGCCTGGGCGAAATGAACGCGGAGCAGCTGTGGGAAACCACCCTCGATCCCGACAACCGGGTGCTGCTGCAGGTCAAGGTCGAGGATGCCGACGTCACCGACGAGATCTTTACCCGCCTGATGGGCGACGTGGTCGAGCCGCGCCGCGAATTCATCCAGGAAAACGCGCTCAACGTCGCCAACCTGGACGTCTGAGGGCGCGCTACTTGTCGGCGGGGTCGCCGGCGGCGGGCAGGAACCGGTCGATAACCTCTCGCGCCAGCCGCAGCGGGCGGTGCGTGTCGACATCGATCGAGCACCAGGTCGATTTCACCTCGGCCAGCACGTCCTCGCCGCGTCTCAGCACCGTGGCGTAGAAGGCGCGTGCGCCGTGCACCTTTTCGAGCACGACCGAGGCGATCACGTCGTCCCCCAGGAAGGTCGGCCGGCGGTACGTGATCTCGTGCTTCAGCGCGACCCACAAATGGTTCAACCTCGCCTCTGCAGGGGCCAGCGCGCGCCAGTGATCGACCACGGCATTCTGCACCCAGGTCAGGTAGGCGGCATTGTTCACATGGCCCATGAAATCGATGTCGCTGCTGGCGACGACGATCGGGACGAGATGGGGGCCGGGCTTGTTCACACCGGTGTCAGTAGAACATCGCGGCGATTCGCGCCAGCGCCGCGGGCGGCCTGATACAACTCCGGCCTTGCCGGTCGTGGCCCCAGCATTTATATACCGGCCGTTATGGAAAAGCTTGCCACAGCCCCCGCGACACGGGGCCGCCCGCGGGAATTCGACGTCGACGAGGCGCTCGCCGCCGCGCTGCGCGTGTTCTGGACCAAGGGTTACGAGGCGGCATCGCTGACCGATCTGACCGACGCGATGGGGATCACCAGGCCCAGCCTTTATGCCGCTTTCGGCAACAAGGAGGCGTTGTTCCTCCACGCGCTCGACCTCTACGAACGTGAGAAGATGGCCTATGTCGGCGCGGCGCTCGATGCGCCTAGCGCCCGCGGCGTCGTTCGCAACATGCTGGCGGGCGCGATCGCCAATTTCACCGCCGAGGACGAGTGCCGCGGCTGCATGGGCGTGATTGCCTCGGTGGCCTGCAAGGCGGTCGAGCCGTCGATCAGCACCCACGTCGCCGCCCGGGCCGAATCGGCGCGCCTGGCGATCGTGGCGCGTATGCAGAAGGCGATCGACGATGGCGACTTCACCGTCCCGGTGGAGGCCGACGCGATCACCCGTTACCTCAGCACGGTGATGCAGGGGCTGTCGATCCAGGCGCAGAACGGCGCCACCCGCGCCGAGCTGGAGCAGGTTGCCGATGCCGCGCTGGCGATGTGGCCGTCGAAATAAAAGCGACCGCTTTCAGCGACTTCGGGTAAATCTTTACCGGGCGATACAGAAATCGCTTGCACCTGAACCTCACATTACATACTTAGCGGTACACAAACCCGGGTGAAGGCTCGGGCGCGGTGATCTACCCCCCTCCCGCCGCGCCCGGGCCCGAACACTCCCGTTTTTGAAACCCGTTTCCCTTCGCCGGCATGGGCCGCGCGAAGCCGCCTAGTCATGTCTTGCCGAGACAGGGAATTCGCCATGTTCGACACGCCCTTCGATCGCCCGATCGACCACGGATATTTCACCGCTCTCGACGAGCCGGACGACGTCGGCGATGCGCCCACCGTCGTTTCCGAGCCGGTGAGCGTCTCCGCGCCCGCCGCCGGGCAGAGCGCGCCGAACAACGCCGGGCAGCGCGGCAACCGCGGCCGTTTCTACGCCGGGCTGGCCGCGCTGCTGGTTCTTGCCGCGGCGTGGTTCTGGCTGCCCGGCGGCACCGGCCAGGCCGGCGCCATGCCGGTCCCGGTGGTCACGACCGCGCAGCCGCTGGCCCGCCCGGTGACCGAGTGGGACGAATTCGTCGGCCGTTTCGCAGCCAGTCGCAGTGTCGAGGTGCGCCCCCAGGTTTCGGGCCAGATCGTCGGCGTCCATTTCACCGACGGGCAGTACGTCCGCGCCGGGGCGCCGCTGTTCACGATCGACGCGCGTCCGTACCGCGCGGCGATGGCGCAGGCCCAGGCCGAAGTCGCCCGCGCCGCCAGCGCGCTGGCGCTATCGCAAAGCAACCTGGCGCGCGCCCAGCGCCTGGTCGCCGAAGACGCGGTCGCCAAGGCCGAGGTCGACCGCCTGCGCGCCGAAGTGCGCAACAACGCCGCCGCGCTCGCCGCGGCGCGCGCGGCCACCGCGGCACGCGGTCTCGACCTCGAGTTCACGACCGTGCGCGCGCCGATCTCGGGCCGGATTTCCGACCGCCGCGTCGATGCCGGCAACCTGGTATCGGGCGGGGGCGGGGCCAGTGCCACGCTGCTGACCACGATCAACGCGGTCGACCCGGTCTATTTCGAGTTCTCGGGCTCCGAAGCGCTCCTGCTCAAGACCAAGCGCGACGGGCTGCCCGCCAAGGCGCCGGTCGAGATCCGCCTCCAGGACGAGAGCGACTACCGCTGGAAGGGCCACCTGGACTTTACCGACAACGGCCTCGACGCCGGCTCGGGCACGATCCGCGCCCGCGCGGTGGTGACCAACGGCGACGGCTTCCTGACCCCGGGACTGTTCGGGCGGATGCGCCTGGCCGCGGGGGCTCCGCGCAACGCCCTGCTGGTGCCCGACAGCGCGGTCACCACCGACCAGACGCGCAAGCTGCTGATGGTGGTGGGCAAGGACGGCACGGTCGAGCCGCGCCCGGTCGAGCTGGGGCCGCTGGTGGGCGGACTGCGCGTGATCGAAAAGGGCATCGGGCCGGCCGACCGCGTCGTCATCCAGGGCGTCCAGATGGCGATGCCGGGCACCAGGGTGCAAGTGAAGCCCGGCAGGATCCTTGCCGCCGAACAGCCCGAAACCGCGCCGGCGCCGCAGCTGTCCCGGTCGAACGCGGCCACCTTCGCCAACTGACGGGCACCGCCCGGCCTACCGGTCACGCCCTTTCCCTTTCGGCACGGAACCCGTCCATGCGTTTGTCCCGTTTCTTCATCGACCGGCCGATCTTTGCCGGCGTCATCGCCGTCCTGATCACGCTGATCGGCGCGATCAGCTATGTTTTCCTGCCGGTCAGCCAGTATCCTGAGGTCGTCCCGCCGACGGTGACCGTCAGCGCCGTCTATCCCGGCGCTTCGGCCGAAACGGTGGCGGATACCGTCGCCGGCCCGATCGAACAGGAAATCAACGGCGTCGACGGGATGCTGTACCAGTCGAGCGAATCGACCGGGGACGGGCGCGTGACGATAACCGTCACTTTTGCCGCCGGGACCGACCTCGATGCCGCGCAGACGCTGGTGCAGAACCGCGTCGCCATCGCCCAGGCGCGCCTGCCCGAGGAAGTCCAGCGGCTTGGCGTCGTTACCCGCAAGACCACCCCCGACTTCCTGATGGTGGTCAACCTGGTCTCGCCCGACGGCAGCCTCGACCGCGAATACATGTCGAACTACGCGCAGACGCGCATCAAGGACCGCCTCGCCCGGCTCGACGGCGTGGGCGACGTGCAGATGTTCGGCCAGCGCGAACTGGCGATGCGGATCTGGATCGATCCCGGCCGCGCCGCCGCGCTGGGGCTGACCGGCAGCGACATCGTCCGCGCGCTGCGCGCCCAGAACGTGCAGGTCGCCGCCGGCACGCTCGGCCAGCAGCCGAGCCCCGACGCCGCCTTCCAGCTCAATGTCGAGACGCAAGGCCGCTTCACCGACCCCAGCCAGTTCGCCGACGTCGTCATCCGCACCGACGGCGAGGGCCGCCGGGTCCGCGTCGGCGACGTCGCCCGGGTCGAGATCGGGGCGCAGGACTACGCCACCTCGGGCTACCTCAGCGGCAAGCCCTCGGTCGTGATCCCGGTGTTCCAGAAGGCCGGTTCCAACGCGCTGTCCGCCGCCGAAGGCGTCCAGGCCGAGATGGAGGACCTGTCCAGGTCGTTCCCCAGGGGACTCGAATACCGCATCGTCTACAACCCGACCGAATTCATCTCGCAGTCGATCGACGCGGTCTTCCACACGCTGTTCGAAGCGGTCGTGCTGGTGGTGCTGGTGATCGTGGTGTTCCTGCAGAAGGCGCGCGCGTCGATCATCCCCGTGCTGGCGATCCCGGTGTCGCTGGTCGGAACCTTCGCGGTGCTGCAGCTGGTCGGCTACTCGCTCAACAACCTGTCGCTGTTCGGGCTGGTGCTGGCGATCGGCATCGTCGTCGACGACGCGATCGTGGTGGTCGAGAATGTCGAGCGCAACCTCGAACACGGGATGACCCCGCTGGCGGCGGCGCGCCGCTCGATGGACGAGGTCGGCGGCGCGCTGATCGCGATCGTGCTGGTGCTGTGCGCGGTGTTCGTGCCGACGCTGTTCATCGGCGGACTTTCGGGCGCGTTCTACAAGCAGTTCGCGGTCACGATATCGGCCGCGACGATCATCTCGCTGGTCGTCTCGCTGACGCTGTCGCCGGCGCTGGCCGCACTGCTGCTGCGCCCGCACGAGCACCTGCCCGACAGCGCCCCGGCCTGGCGCCGCGCGATCGACCGCGCCGGGGAGCGCTTCAACACGGCCTTCACGCGCTTCAGCGATGCCTATGCCGGGCTGACCGCGCGGCTGGTGGCGATGCCGAAGCGGATGTTGATCGCCTATGCGGTGCTGATCGGGCTGACCGGTGCGACGATGGCGTCGACCCCCACCGGCTTCATCCCCCAGCAGGACCAGGGCTATTTCCTGACTGTGATCCAGCTACCGGCGGGCAGTGCGGTGACCCGAACCGACGCGGTGATGAAGAAAGTGGCCGACCGCATCATGGCCATCGACGGCGTGACGGGCGCGGTCATGTTCTCGGGCTTCGACGGGACGACCCAGACCCAGCAGGCCAGTTCCGCCGCCGCCTATGTCGTGCTCGACACCTTTGCCAACCGCGAGAGGAAGGGCCTCACCGTCGACGCGCTGGTAGCCGAGGCGCAGAAGGCCACCGCCGACATCAACGAGGCGCGGCTGATGATCGTCAAGCCGCCGGTGATCCAGGGCATCGGCTCGGCCGGGGGCTTCCGCATGATGATCGAGGATCGCAGCGGCAAGGGTTACAAGGCCCTGCAGGACGCCGCCTACGCAGTGATCGCCAAGGCCAACGCCGACAAGGGCCTGGCGGGCGTCTACACCTTCTTCGATACCGGCACGCCGCGCATCCACACCGACATCGACCGCGACAAGGCGCAGTTGCTGGGCGTTGCGCCGTCGGACATCTTCGACACGCTCTCGGTATATCTCGGCAGCGCCTTCATCAACGACTTCAACCTGCTGGGGCGCACCTACCGCGTCACCGCGCAGGCCGACGCGCCGTACCGCGACGACGTGACCGACATCGCCGGGCTCTACGTCCGCTCCAGTGCCGGGGCGATGGTGCCGCTCGGCTCGGTCGCGACCTTCAGCGACACCGCCGGGCCGTACCGCGTCACGCGCTACAACCTGGCGCCGGCTGTGGCGGTGGACGGCGATACCGCGCCCGGCGGTTCGTCGGGCCGGTCGCTGACGACGATGGAAAGGATCGCCGCCGAGACCCTGCCCGCGGGGATGGAGACCGAGTGGACCGGTATCGCCTGGCAGCAGAGCCATGCCGGCAGCACCGCCGCGGTCATCTTCGCGCTGGCCGTGCTGCTCGTGTTCCTGGTGCTTGCCGCGCAGTACGAAAGCCTGGTCCTGCCGCTGGCGATCATCCTGATAGTGCCGATGTGCCTGCTGGCGGCGATGATCGGCGTGAACCTGCGCGGCATGGACAACAACGTGCTGACCCAGATCGGCCTCGTCGTATTGATCGCGCTGGCCGCCAAGAACGCGATCCTGATCGTGGAATTCGCGCTCCAGGGCGAACAGCAGCGCGGGCTGACGCCGGTGGAGGCCGCGATCGAGGCGGCGCGCACCCGCCTGCGCCCGATCCTGATGACCAGCTTCGCCTTCGTGCTGGGATCGCTGCCGCTGGTGGTCGCGCACGGCGCCGGGGCGGAGCTGCGCCAGGCGCTGGGCACCGCGGTGTGCTTCGGAATGCTGGGCGTGACCGGCTTCGGGCTGATCTTCACCCCCACCTTCTACGTCGTCGGCCGCACGCTGGCAGACCGCATCGCCGCGTTCCGGGTCCGCCGCGCCCGCCCCGGCTTCGACGCCCTTCCGGCTGAATGAGAGCGCCCATGCAACTTCGCACCTTCCTCCTCGCCACCCTTTCCGCGGGCGCCCTGGCGGCCTGCGCGGCCGGGCCCGGCGGCGCGCCGGCGCTCAAGCCCGCGCCGGTGACCGCCGGGCCCTTCGTCGCCGATACCGGTGCCGCAGTCAGCCCAACCCCGCTGCCCGCCGACTGGTGGCGGCTCTACCGCGATCCCGTGCTTGACCGGCTGGTCGGCGATGCGATCGCCGCCAACACCGACATTCGCGTGGCCGCCGCCCGGATCGAGCGCGCCCGCGCCGCGCTGCGCGGCGCCCGCGCGGACCGCTTGCCCACGGCCGGCCTGTCGGCCTCGGGCGGCTATGCGCGCCAGCCCGAAGACAGCGTGCCGCCGGGCGCGGACCGTGACGGCGCGCTGCTGTCGGGCGGGGTCAACCTCAGCTACGAGGTCGATCTGTTCGGCCGCGTCCGCAAGGGCATCGCCGCCAGCCGCGCCGACCTTGCCGCCGCGCAGGCCGATGCCGACGCGGTGCGCGTCATGGTCGTTGCCGATACCACCCAGGCTTATGCCGATGCCGCCAGCGCGGCGGCGCGGATCGCGGTCGGCCAGGGCATCGTCGACTTGCTCGACCAGCGTCTCAGGCTGACCCGCCGCCGCCACGAGGCGGGCCTGGAAGACGGCCTGGCGGTCGCGCGGATCGAGGGGCTGCGCCAGCAGCGCGCCGCCGCCATCCCCGCCATCGAGGCCGAGCGCAGCGCCGCGCTCTACGCGCTGGCGACGCTGACGGGCCGTGCGCCGGCCGCCCTTCCGGCGGTTTCCGGCGCGCGCTCGGTGGCGCTGGAAATCACCGCGCCGCTGCCGGTGGGCGAGGGCAGCGAACTGCTCGCCCGCCGTCCCGATGTCCGCGCCGCCGAGCAGCGCCTGGCCGGCGATGCCGCGCGCGTCGGCGTCGCCACCGCCGACCTCTATCCGCGCATCACGCTGGGGGGCTCGCTGACCTCGACCGCGTCGAGCCTGGGCGGGCTGTTTTCGGCCGGGCCGCTGGGGCTGCTGCTGGGACCGCTGATCAACTGGGCCTTTCCCAACCAGGAGCCGGCGCGGGCGCGGATCGACGCTGCCAACGCCGATGCGCGCGCCTCGCTCGCCGCGTTCGACGGCACCGTGCTGACCGCGCTACAAGAGGCCGAGACGGCGCTGTCGGCCTACGCGCGCGCGATCGAGCGGCGGCGCGACCTGACCGCCGCCGTCACCGCCGCGCAGACCGCAGCGCGCATCACCCGCGCGCAGAACCGCGAAGGGGTGATCAATTCGCTCGACACGCTGGAGGCCGAGCGCACGCTGGCCGAGGCCGAGGCCGCGCTGGCCGACCAGGACGCGCTGGTCTCGCGCAGCCAGATCGCGGTGTTCCGCGCGCTGGGCGGCGGCTGGGACGCGGGCGCTCGCGTGGCGCTGAAATGAGGCGGCTGCTGGGACCCCAGGGCGACATGGTGCTGTCGTTGCTGGTCGGCTTCGCGCTGGGTGCGGCGGTATCGCTGTCTGGCGTGCTGACCGCCTGACGGAACCGGCAAGCGCCCGCGCCGTTGAGGTTCGCATGGCCGCTGCCCCGGATCGCTTTGCCCACCCGCCCGCGCACAGCCGCTGGCCCGCCGTGCTGTGGGTGGTGCGCCACGGCCAGAGCGCGGGCAACGTCGCCCGCGACGCCGCGATGGAGGCGGGCGCGCTGCGCATCGCCCTCGACAAGCGCGACGTCGACGTGCCGCTGTCGGAGCTTGGCCGCGAGCAGGCCGGCGCGCTTGGCCGCTGGTTCGCCGCCGCGCACGAGGACGGCCGCCCCGACGTCCTGCTTGCCAGCCCCTACGTGCGCGCAAGGCAGACCGCCGAGCTGTTCCGCGATGCCGGCGGCTGCGCCCCCGACGAACCGGTCTGCCTGGACGAGCGGCTGCGCGAAAAGGAGTTCGGCGTGCTCGACGGCCTGACCCGCGACGGCATAGTCTGCGAGGAACCCCGCCAGGCCGAGCTGCGCGCCCTGCTGGGCAAGTTCTATCACCGGCCGCCGGGCGGCGAATCGTGGGTCGACGTGATCTTTCGCCTGCGCGCGCTGATGGACACCGTCAGCCTGCACTACGCGGGGCGCCGCGTGATGATCGTCGCGCACCAGGTGGTGGTGCTGTGCCTGCGCTACGTGATCGAGAACCTGACCGAAGAACAGATCCTGGCCATCGACCGCGAGGGCGACATCGCCAATTGCGGGCTTACCGAGTATCGTTTCGATCCGGCTGCGGGCAAGGACGGCAACCTGGTGCTGGCGCGCTACAACGTCACCGCGCCGATGGATACCGAGGGCACGCCGGTTACCAAGGCGCCCGAAAAGATGGTCGCGGCGCGCGGCTGATGGGCGCGGCGGTGCCTCTCGACAGCGCGCTGCTGCTGGAACGACCGCTGCCGCGGCCCGAACCGGGCGCCGACAAGAACGAGCGCGGCCGCGTGCTCGCCATCGGCGGCAGCGCGGGCGTTCCCGGCGGCGTGGCGCTGACCGCCGAAGCCGCGCTGCGCGCCGGAGCGGGCAAGGTCCAGGTTGCCGTCCCCGCCCCGCTCGCCTTGCCGCTGGGCGTCGCCATGCCGGAAATCGGGGTCATCGCGCTGGCGGAAACAGGCGGTGAGATCGCCGACTGCACCGCGCTGGGCGACGCGCTGGCCTATTGCGACGCAGTCGTCGCCGGACCCGCGATGGCGAGCGCCGAGGCGGGTGAACGGGTCGCCGACGCGCTGCTGGAGGGCGCGCCGGTGCTGGTGCTCGACGCGATGGTGCTGACCGGCCTTGCCGCCCGCGCAGACGCGGTGAAGGCGCGCGGCGGGCGGACGATCCTGACCCCGCACCCCGGCGAGATGGCGGCGCTGCTGGAGTGCGAGCCCGAACGCATCACTGCCGACCCTGCCGCCGCGGCGCGCGAAGGTGCGGCGCGGTACGGCGCGGTTACGCTGGTCAAGGGGCCGACAACGTTCATCGCCGATCCGGACGGGGCACTGTTCGCCTTTGCCGGCGGCGGCGTCGGGCTGGCGACGGGCGGGTCGGGCGACGTCCTGGCCGGCATCGCGGCGGCGCTGGCGGCGCGCGGGGCGGCCCCGCTCGATGCCGCGCTGTGGGCGGTATGGCTCCACGGCGAGGCCGGGCGGCGCTGCGGCGAACAGGTCGGCCCGGTGGGATTCCTGGCCCGCGAGCTGCTGCCGCTCATCCCGTCGCTTATGCGGCCCTAAGCCGTTGGCAGAACGCGCGCGTTTGCGGTAATCGCCGGGGCATGACATTCCGGATCGCCCCAGGCGCCGTCGCCGCGCTGGTCGCCTCGCTCGCGCTCGCGGGCTGCAACACCGTTCACGCTCCGCGCAGCGCACCGCCGCAAGCGGCCGCCCCGGTCACGATCGGGATCGCCGCGATCAACGATTTCCACGGCGCGCTGGAAGAGCCGCGCCAGATCGTCATGATGGCGGACGGCAAGGGCGGCACGGTGGCGGTGCCGGCCGGCGGCGCGGCCTATCTCGCCAGCGCGCTCGACAGCGTGCGCAGCCAGTACGCCAACACGCTGACGGTGGCCGCGGGCGACCTCATCAGCGCCTCGCCGCTGACGTCCTCGCTCTATCTCGACGAACCTTCGGTCAAGGCGCTGACGGCGATGGGCCTCGAATACACCGCGGTCGGCAATCACGAGTTCGATCGCGGCCAGGTCGAACTGAAGCGCGTCCAGCTGGGCGGCTGCGCCCGCAACACGCAGCGCACGCCCTGTGCGGTCGAACCGTTCGCGGGCGCGGGCTACAAGTACCTGGCCGCCAGCACGATCCTGCCCGATGGCTCGACGCTGTTTCCCGCCACCGCGATCAAGCACTTCGGCAGCGGCGCCCGCGAAGTCAGCGTCGGGCTGATCGGCCTGACGCTGAAAGGGACGGCGGGGATCGTCTCCCCCGGGGGCATAAAGGGGCTGACCTTTGCCGATGAGGCGACGACGATCAACGCGCTGGTGCCGCAACTGAAGGCGCAAGGGGCCGACGCGGTCGTCGTGCTGATCCACGAAGGCGCGGTCCAGGGCACCGGCGGCAACCCCAACACCTGCACCGACATCTCGGGCGATATCCTGCCGATCCTGGCCAGGCTCGATCCGCGCGTCGACATCGTGATATCGGGCCACACGCACAAGTCCTACGTGTGCGATTACCGGCGCGACAGCGGGACCGCGCCGATGCTACTGACCAGTGCCGGCAACAACGGCACGCTGGTCACCGACATCCGGCTGGAAATCGATCCCGCCACCCACCGCGTGGTCGGCCGCACGGCCAGGAACGTCGTCGTCCAGTCGCAGCCGTTCACCAATTCGCGCGGGGCCGTTGCCAACAGCGACCTTTACCCCGTCTTCCAGCCTCGCGCCGACGTCGCCGCGACGGTGGCGACCTATGCCGCGGCCGCGCACGACTTTTCGGCCCGGCCGATCGGCGCGGTCAGCGCCGCGGGCAACAAGACCGCACAGGGTCAGTTGATCGCCGATGCGCAGCTGGCCGCGGGCAAGCCGGCCGGGGCGCAGATCGCCTTCATGAACAACGGCGGCGTTCGCGCCCCGCTCAACGTCGGCAGCGACGGTACGGTGACCTTCGGCGACATCTACCGCGTCCAGCCGTTCGGCAACCAGGTGATGACGGTGACGCTGAAGGGCGCCGCCGTGCTGTCGATCCTGGAACAGAGCGTCGGCGGTTCGAGCGAGGACGGCTCGCTCTACGTCTCGCAAGGTATGGCCGTGCGCTTCGATTCGCGCCGGCCGAAGGGTAGCCGGCTGGTGTCGGCGACGCTGAACGGCAAGCCGATCGATCCCGGTGCCGATTACCGCGTGGCGGTCAGCGACTTCCTACTGGGCGGCGGCGACGGTTTCCGGCAGCTGGCCGCCGGGACCGACCGCGTGCCCGGACCGCTCGATATCGAGGCGATGGAAGCCTGGATCAAGGCGGTGCCGGTGCGGACGGTGCCCGAACAGCCGCGCGTCGTCGACCTGGCGCCGGCGGCAGCGGGGTCCTGAGCGCCTAGGCGCCCGGGTTGCGGGTCCACAGCTGGTCGGCGGTGAAGGTGCCGATCGGCGCGTCCTTGCCGGCCATCTTGTAAAGCCCGCCGTCGGCGACCGCGAAGACCGCGTTGTTCGCCGCCCCGGTCAGCAGGATGCGGCGATGATCCGAATACCACGCGTACTTGCCGGTGATCGTCTTGCCCGCCGCGTCGGTCCAGGCGTAGGTATCGTCCAGCTTGAGCTCCAGCGTCTCGGGATTTCCATTCGCGCCGGCGTGCGAATAGGTGCCGACGAAGACGACGCTGCGCGCGTCGGCGGGCACGGTCGGCATCGCGGCGGCAACGGTCGCGCCCGGGGTGGCTGTGGCGGCTTCGCTGGCGGCGGCATCGGGCGCGGTGTTGCCGCCCTTGCAAGCGGCGACGAGCGCCAGGGCCGGGACGAGGGCGAGGACGAACTTGCGCATGGGAAAACTCCTGCGGAGACTGTGAAGACAAGGGAACTGCGCAAGAGACGGACGAGCCGCGCTTTCGTTCCGCACGGCTAGGCGGGTACCGCGCCGTCGCGTTCGCGCAAGTCGTTGTGGAGCGCGGTGGCGGCGATCGCGGCGTGCCCCATCGCGACCGAGATCTGGTCGAGGCCGGCCACCACGTCGCCGGCGGCGTAAAGGCCGGTCAGCCCCAGTCGCTGGTGCCCGTCGGTAACCGCGCAGCCATCGGGATCGGCGCGCAAGCCCAGCCTGGCGAACAGCTCGGTATTCGGTTCGGAGCCGAGCGCGGGGTAAAGCGTATCGACCCGGTCGCTGCTGCCGTCGGCAAAGTGGAGCACCACCGCGTCGCCGCCGAAGTCATAGCGCACGACCGGGCGCGGATCCCATGACACGCCGGCGGCGGCAAGATTGGCGCGGTCCTTTTCGTGCAGCTCGTTCTCGGTGAAGGTGTAAAGCGCGACGCGGTCCGAATACGTGCGCAGGAACAGCGCTTCGGCCACGCCGTGCGTTTCGGCCCCGACCACCGCGATGCGCTTGTCGGACGCTTCGAACCCGTCGCAGATCGGGCAGTAGCGCAGCTGTCCGGCCTCGAGCGCGGCGCGGTGTTCGGCCGGCTCCATGTCGAGCCCGCGATTGTCGACCCCGGTGGCCAGGATGACCGCGCGCGCAGTCAGCGCGATACCGTCTCCGCCCAGGCGCCAGCCGTCCTCGCCCTGCTCCAGCGCGGTCACGTCGCCGCTGCGGATTTCCGCGCCGTACTGCTCTGCCTGCTGGCGCATGCGCGCCAGCAGGTCCTCGCCATGGATGCCTTCGGGAAAGCCGGCGTGGTTGTGGCTGGTGGGGATCAGCTTGGCGCGGCTGCCGCCGCGGTCGATCACGATCACCCGGCGGCGGAACCGCGCCAGGTAGATCGCGGCGGTCAGGCCGGCCGGGCCGGCCCCGATCACGGCAGCGTCGCAAGTCTCGCTCATCGGGCCTCGGCGGAAAAGCCGGCGGGGGCCGGCCATGTCGGGGCTGTAAGCGCGAGGACGCGGAACAGTTCCCCCATCTCGGCCGGATCGGCCAGGCGGCGGCGGGCGGCGGCGACATCGGCGGCGCGCCGCGGCCGGGCGGCGGCCAGCGCGGCGGCCCGCTGGCCCAGCCCCAGCGCTTCCAGCCAGCGCCCCTGGCCGACCGGCCCCCAGGCATGGACGGCCGAGTTCCCGGCGGCGCCGCGCAGCGCGCTGAAATCGACCAGCGCGGTCAGGTCGGCGGTGCCCGGGGCTTCGAAAGGATCGACTTTCCGGTGGCCGCGCACGGCCTGCAACGTCGAGCCGGTGCGCGGCGTGTCGTAACCGTAGTCGATGGCCAGCACCGCGCCCCCTTGCGCGGCGATCCGCGCGGCCAGGTCGGCCATGACCGCCTGGGCCGCCGGGCGCGTTTCGGCGATGGTCCCGGCAGGCTCTTCGGCCCAGGCGGCGCCGATCGCCGCGTCCATCGGCACCGTCCCGGCGGCGCAGGCGAACCGGTCGCCCTCGGGCACGACGACGCGTTCGCGCCAGCCGCTCTCGGTGCGCACGAGCTGGCGCACCGGCAGGGCATCGAAGAACTCGTTGGCGATGACCAGCAGCGGGACGTCGGCGGGAAGCGAGGCGGGATCGTCGTGCCAGGCGGCAGCGGGCACGGCGCGCGCCTGCTCGGCCCGCAGCGCCGGCGAAGCTTCGACGAAATGGACCGGCGGGGTCAGCCCGGCGGCGCGCATCGCCCGCAGCGCATCGGCGGTGAGCGTGCCGCGCCCGGGGCCCAGCTCGACCCAGGCGGCGGCGGGGCGCCCGGCGCGGTCCCACAGGTCGGCGCACCACAGTCCGACCAGTTCGCCGAACATCTGCGAGATTTCCGGTGCGGTGACAAAGTCCCCGGCGGCGCCCAGCGGGTCGCGCGCGGCGTAGTAGTGGGCATTGGCCTCGCCCATGTAGGCGGCCACGCCGATCGGCCCGGTGGCGGAGATCAGCCTGCGAAACCGGCCGGCCAGGTCGGCCGGCGCGGTCATGCCGCCAGCGCGGCGCCGGCCTGCAGCGGTTTTTTCGTCAGCGCGCGAATGACGAAGAAAAGCCCGGTCAGGAACAGCGGGATGGTCAGCCACTGGCCCATCGACAGCCCGGTGCGGGCGGCGAATTCCTGCAGCTGGGCGTCGGGCTCGCGGAAGAACTCGACCGTGAAGCGGCACAGCGCGATCCCGGCCGCGAACGTGCCCACCAGCAGGCCCGGCCGCCAGCGCGCGCGCGTCAGCCAGAACAGCGACAGCATGATGATGCCCATCGTCAGCCCTTCCAGCCCGGCTTCGTAAAGCTGGCTGGGATGGCGCGGCAGCGGTCCGGCGGCGCCGGGAAATACCATCGCCCACGGCACGTTCGGCCCGGCCACGCGGCCCCACAATTCACCGTTCACGAAGTTGGCGAGGCGGCCGAAGAACATGCCGAACGGCACGCAGACCGCGATATAGTCCGCCACGCGCAGGAACTTCAGCCCGCCCGAGCGGCAGACCCAGGCGATCGCCAGCAGCACGCCGATCAGGCCGCCGTGGAAGCTCATGCCGCCTTCCCACAGCTTGAAGATGTCCAGGCTGGTCCACAGCTCGGGCGCGTAGAAGGTGGCATAGCCGATGCGGCCGCCCAGGATGATGCCCAGCGTGCACCAGAAGAACAGGTCGTCGGCATGGCGCTGCGCCATCGGCGCGCCGGGCGCCTTGAGCATGCGCGAAAGATGCCAGTAGGCCAGGATGATGCCGGCCAGGTAGGCCAGCGAATACCAGCGCAGTTCGAACCAGCCGAGCTGGAACAGGTAGGGCTTTAGGCCAAGGTCCTGCCAGTAGAGCGGCGTGGCCGCGCCAAGCGCGGACGCCCACGGCATCGCCAATATTGATGACAGCAAGGCGGGCTCCCCCTAGACCGGGCGGGCCGCGGGCGGCGGCGCGTCCGAACGGATGTTCGCGCCGCCTTTGGCATGGAACGCACAGAGAAACAAACCCGGCCGATACCCGTGCGAATGGGACGCGCACGGCGGGGACCGGTGGACAGGGATGCCCGATGACGAGCGAACTCGACAAGTCGTTGCAAGATGTCCTCGATCGCCTGTCGGCGGCGGGCGGCCCGCTCGAGACCGAACCGATGACGATGTACGGGCGCGAGCTGCCGATCCTAAAGGCCGCGCCCGCAACCCTGGCCGTGATGTTCGAGGCGACCTGCGCGCAGCACGGCGACGCCACCTTCCTGGTCGATGGCGATGTCCGCCTCAGTTTTGCGCAGACCTATGCCGCGGCGCGCGCGGTCGCGGGCGGGCTGGTGGCAGGCTTTGCCCTCCAGAAGGGTGAGCGGGTCGGGATCGCGGCGCGCAATTCTGCCAACTGGATCGTCGCCTACATGGGCGTGCTGATGGCGGGCGGCTGCGCGACGCTGCTCAACGGCTGGTGGACCGGTGCCGAGCTGGCCGAAGGCATCGCGCTGGCCGAATGCCGGCTGGTCCTGGCGGATGCGGCCCGCGCGGCCCGGCTGGAGGGTACCGCCCACGGGGCCGAGGTCGTCGAATTCGCGCATGGCGGCGATCCGCTGACGGGCCTGGGCCCGCTCATGGCACGCGGCGGCGGGACGGATACCGCGCTGCCGGCGCTGACCGGCGACGACCTCTCCACCATCCTCTACACCTCGGGGTCGACAGGGCAGGCCAAGGGCGCCTGGTCGGACCATCTCGGCGTCACCCAGGCGGTCTACAACTACGTCGCCCAGACGCTGCTGGTGCTGCACCACCTCACCGACCGCGGCGAACCGCCGGTCGGCCAGCCGGCGACCCTGGTCAACGTGCCGCTGTTCCACGTTACCGGCGAAGTGCCGGTCATGCTCCAGTCGTTCGTGATCGGGCGCAAGCTGGTGCTGATGCCCAAGTGGGATGCCCAAGAGGCGATGCGCCTGATCGAACGCGAGCAGGTATCCTACTTCGTCGGGGTCCCGCTGATGAGCTACGAGATCGCCACGCATCCCAATCGCGCCCGCTATGACCTTTCCACTTGCAAGTCGTTCGCTGCCGGCGGCGCGCCCCGGCCGGTCGATCACGTTCGCCGCATTCGCGAGGCGCTGCCCGGCGCCTATCCGCTGCTCGGTTACGGGCTGACCGAGACCAACGCCGTCGGCGCCGGCAACGTCAACGAGAATTACCTCGACAAGCCGGGGTCGACCGGCCCGGCCAGCCGCCCGTTGGTCGAACTCGGCATTCTCGACGATGCCGGGCGGCAATTGCCGCAGGGCGAGACCGGCGAGATCGCGATCCGATCGATCTGCAATTTCCGCGGCTACTGGAACAATGCGGAGGCGACCGCCGCGGCGCTGACTGCCGATGGCTGGTTCCGCAGCGGCGACCTGGGCTATCTGGACGGCGACGGCTATCTGTTCATCGTCGACCGCAAGAAGGACATCATCATCCGCGGCGGCGAGAACATTTCCTGCATCGAGGTCGAGCAGGCGCTTTACGCGCATCCCGGCGTCGCCGAGGCGAGCGTCTTCGGCCTGCCTTCGGCCCGGCTGGGCGAGGAAGTGGGCGCTGTCTTTCTGGCCGAAGAGGGCGCCGACCTGACGCCGGAGGCGCTGTGCGAGTGGGCGTCGCAGCGGCTGGCGCCGTTCAAGGTGCCGGTGAAGATCTGGCAGGCGCACGAAGCGCTGCCGCGGCTGGGGACCGAGAAGGTCGACAAGCGGGCGCTGCGCACGCTCTACGTGCCGCGCTGGGAGGCGGACGAGCCCGCGTGAGCGCGCCGCGAATCCCCAACCAGCGGGCGATCGTCGACCGCCGCGCGCTGGGCGAGGGAATCGCCGCCCTTGCCGCGGCGGGCGGCGCCGCGGCGCGGCCCGCGATTGTCGCGCTTCTCAACGAGGCGCTGGCCGCCGGCCGCGCCGAGATCGCCCGCCGGCTAGAGGCGCGGCCATCGGCGGGCAACGACAGCGCCGCGGCGATGGCGTTCCTGATCGATCAGCTGGTGCGGGTGATCCATGACCACGTGGTGACCGCGGTCTATCCGGCCAACAACCGGTCTTCGGCGGAGCGCCTCGCGATCATGGCGGTGGGCGGCTACGGCCGCGGCGAGATGGCGCCCCATTCCGACGTCGACATCGCCTTCCTCACCCCGCGCAAGTCGACCGCCTGGTGCGAGCAGGTGATCGAGGCGATGCTCTATTTCCTCTGGGACCTGGGGCTCAAGGTCGGCCACTCGAGCCGCTCGCTCGACGAGATGGTGCGCATGGCCAAGGGCGACCTGACCATCCGCACCGCGCTGCTCGAAGGGCGCTACGTGTGGGGCGAGCAGGCGCTGTTCGACGAGGCGATGCGCCGGTTCTGGAGCGAGGTCGTTTCGGGCACCGAGCGCCAGTTCGTCGCCGACAAGCTGGCCGAGCGTAACGACCGGCACCGGAAGCTGGGCGACAGCCGCTATGTGGTGGAACCCAACGTCAAGGAGGGCAAGGGCGGCCTGCGCGACCTTCACACGCTGTACTGGATCGGGAAGTATCTGCACCACGTGCGCGATCCCGCCGAACTGGTCGACGTCGGGCTGCTGAGCGCGTCGGAGTACCGCGCCTTCACCCGTGCCGAGAGCTTTTTCTGGGCTGTGCGCTGCCACCTCCACACGATCACCCGCCGGGCGGAGGACCGCCTGACCTTCGACCTGCAGCGCGAAGTCGCGGCGCGGATGCAGTTTGCCGATCGCCCCGGCAAGAGCGCGGTCGAGCGGTTCATGCAGTACTTCTTCCTGCAGGCGAAACGCGTCGGCCACCTGACCGGGCTGTTCCTGGCCCAGCTCGAGGAAACCTCGGGCCGCCAGCAGCCGCGCGGGCTCCTGGCCGGGTTTCGCGCCCGGCCGCGCCTGCTCAAGGGCTACAAGGTGTTCGGCGGACGGATCGCGGCGCCGTCCGACACCTGGTTCCGGGAGGACCCGGTCCGCCTGATCGAGATTTTCGTGATCGCCGACCAGAACGGCTACGAGCTTCACCCCGACACGATGCGCATGGCGGTGCGCGATGCCCGCCTGATCGACGCGCACCGCAGCGATCCCCGTGCCGGCGAGGCGTTCCTGGAGCTGCTGACCAGCCGCCACGACCCCGAAGTGGCGCTGCGCTGGCTCAACGAGGCGGGCGTGTTCGGGCGCTTCGTTCCCGAATTCGGGCGCGTCAACGCGCAGATGCAGTTCGACATGTACCACCACTACACGGTCGACGAGCACACGATCCGCGCGATCGGGCTGCTCGCCCGGATCGAGCGCGGCGAGCTCAAGGCCGATCACCCGCTGGCCAGCGAGATCATCCACAAGGTCCGCCGCCGCCGCGCGCTTTACGTCTCGGTACTGCTGCACGATATCGCCAAGGGCCGGCGCGGCGATCACTCGCAGCTCGGCGCCGAGGTGGCGATGAAGCTCTGCCCGCGGCTCGGCCTCGATGCCGAGGATACCGCGATGGTGTCGTGGCTGGTGCGCCATCACCTGCTGATGAGCGCGACCGCGTTCAAGCGCGACCTGGCCGACTGGAAGACGATCTCGGACTTCGTGGCGGTGGTCCAGTCGCTGGAACGGCTGCGCAAGCTGTCGCTGCTGACCATCGTCGACATCCGCGCGGTCGGTCCCGGGGTGTGGAACGGCTGGAAGCGCCAGCTCCTGCACGAGCTTTACAACGCCGCCGAAGAGCGGCTGCGGCTGGGCCACGCGCATCACGGCCGGGCCGAGCGCGTCGCCGCGAAGAAGGCGGCCGTGGCAGCGCGCCTGGACGGCGAGGCAGCGCTGGTCGAAAGCCACGGCGCGCTGCTGCGCGACGCCTACTGGATTGCCGAGCCTGACGACGTGATCGCCGGCAACCTCTTGCAGCTGGGCCGCATCGGCAGCGAGCCGCTCAGCATCCATACCGAATACTATGCCGCGCGCGGCGCCACGCTGGTGACCGTCATCGCCGCCGATCACGCGGGGCTGTTCTATCGCATTGCCGGGGGTATCCACCTGGCCGGCGGCAACATCATCGACGCGCGCATCCACACCGCCCGCAACGGCATGGCGGTCGACAATTTCCTGGTCCAGGACCCGCTCGGCCAGCCGTTTTCGGAGGACAGCCAGCTGGCCCGCCTGCGCGGCGCGATTGCCGACGCGCTGGCCAACCGCGCGGCGCTGCAGCCGCAGCTGGCGGCGCGGCCCAGTGCGCGCCTGCGCGCCGATGCCTTTGCGGTGGCGCCGCGCGCGGGTTTCGACAATGCCGCCTCGAGCCGCTTCACCGTGATCGAGGTCAACGCCCGCGATCGCCCGGCGCTGCTCCACCAGCTTGCCCGGGCGCTGTTCGAGGCCAAGCTGATCGTCCATTCGGCGCACATCGCCACGTATGGCGAACGCGCGGTCGATACGTTCTACGTCACCGACCTGCTGGGCGAAAAGGTCGACGGAGCAGCCCGTCTCAAGGCGCTGGAAAAGCGGCTGGTCGAAGCGGCGGGCGAACCCGCGCGCAAGAAAGCCGCCGCCTAGCCCGACGCGGCGCGCAGTCTCTCGGCCGCCTCGGCCTGCCCGATCAGCGGCAGCAGCGCCGCCATGTCGGGACCGTGGTTTGCCCCGGTCAGCGCCCGGCGCAGCGGCAGGAACAGCGCCTTGCCCTTGCGCCCGCTGCGCTCCTTCAGCGCGGCGGTCAGCGCATGCCAGGGATCGGCGGGCCAGGCCGTCGCGGCCAGCTCGGCGGCCTGCGCCACGAAGGCGCGGTCGTCATCGTCCAGCGCCGGCGACGTGACCGGCCCGGTGATGACCCGCCACCACGACCCGGCATCGGCCAGTGTCGTCAGGTTGGGGCGCACCGCGTCCCAGGCGGCCGCGTCCATTCCTTCGGGCAGGCGCGCAGCGACGCGGGCGTACGGCAGGCGGTGCAGCACGGCCGCGTTGGTGCGTGCCAGTTCGGCCTCGTCGAATCGGGCCGGGGCACGGCCGAACCGCGCCAGGTCGAAAGCCGCCGCCAGCGCGGCGGGATCGAGCTGCGGATCGACCGGGTCCGACGTGCCGATCCGTGCCAGCAGGGCGATTACGGCTTCGGGCTCGATGCCGTCCTCGCGCCATTCGGCCACGCCCAGCGAGCCCAGGCGCTTGGCCAGCTTGCCCTCGCTGCCCACCAGCAGCGCTGCGTGCGCGAAGCGGGGCACCGCGGCGCCAAGCGCGGCGAACATCTGGATCTGCGCGGCGGTGTTGGAGACGTGATCCTCGCCGCGAACGACATCGCTGATGCCAAGGTCGACGTCGTCGATGACGCTGGGCAGCATGTAAAGCCACGTTCCGTCGGCGCGGCGCACCACCGGGTCCGACATCGTCGCCGGGTCGAACGCCTGCGGCCCGCGAATGCCGTCGTTCCAGGCGATTGGCGCGCCGTGGTCGAGCCGGAAGCGCCAGTGCGGCGCCACGCCCTGGCTTGCGAAGCGGGCATGATCGGCCTCGTCCAGGGCCAGCGCCGCGCGGTCATAGACCGGCGGCAGGCCGCGGCCGAGCAGGATCTTGCGCTTGAGGTCAAGCTCCTGCGCGGTTTCGTAGCAGCGGTAGACGCGCCCTGCCTGGGCCAGCTCGGCAAACCGCGCCTCGTAAAGCGCGAAGCGGTCCGACTGGCGCACCTGCGCGTCGGGGTCGAGGCCCAGCCAGGCGAGGTCGTCGCTGATCGCGGTGACGAATTGCTCGCGGCTGCGCGCGGTATCGGTGTCGTCAATGCGCAGCACGAAGCGGCCGCCGTGGCGGCGCGCCAGCAGCGCGTTGATCAGCGCGGTGCGCACGTTGCCGACATGGAGGCGGCCGGTTGGCGACGGGGCGAAACGGGTGACGACGGGGGCGTTCATGGCTCGCCTATAGCGGATCGTCCGGCGCTGGCGACCGGCTAGGCCGAGCGGAAGGCGTGGGTGATCGGGTAGCGGCGGTCGCGCCCGAAGTTGCGCGTGCCCAGTTTGACCCCCGGCGGCGCCTGCCGGCGCTTGTATTCGGCCAGGTGCAGCAGCCGCTCGATCCGGGTGACGGTGTCGCGATCGAACCCCTCGGCGACGAGCTGGGCGACCGACTTGTCGTGCTCGACCAGCCCTTGCAGGATCGGATCGAGGACGTCGTAGGGAGGCAGCGAGTCGCTGTCCTTCTGGTCCGGGCGCAGTTCGGCGCTGGGCGGCTTGGTGATGATCGCGTCCGGGATCACCGCGCCTTCGGGGCCGAGACCGATCTTGGGGCGCTTGCCGTTGCGCCAGCGGGCGATGGCGAAGACGGTCGTCTTGTAGGCATCCTTGAGCGGGTTGTAGCCGCCCGCCATGTCGCCGTAGATGGTCGCGTAGCCGACGCTCATCTCGCTCTTGTTGCCGGTGGTCAGCAGCATCGGCCCGAACTTGTTGGACAGCGCCATCAGCGTCACCCCGCGGATGCGGGATTGCAGGTTCTCCTCGGTCAGGTCGACGGCGCGATCGGCAAAGCTGCCTTGCAGCATGGCGTCGAAGCCTTCCACCGCGGGCTGGATCGGGATCACGTCGTGGCGGCAGCCGATCGCTTGCGCACACGCGGCCGCGTCGGCCAGGCTGCCTTCGCTGGTGTAGCGGCTGGGCAGCATCACGCACCACACCCGATCGGGGCCAAGCGCGTCGGCGGCGATCGCCGCGCAGATGGCGCTGTCGATCCCGCCCGACATGCCCAGCACCACGCCCGGAAAGCCGTTGCGGTCGACATAGTCGCGCAGCGCGATCGTCATCGCGCAGTAGATGTCCTCGGGATGGTCGGCGAGCGGGGCGATCTCGCCCTTGTCGCAGCGCCAGCCAGTTGCCGTGCGGGTCCAGCGGGTGGTGGTTTCCTGCTCTTCCCAGTCGGTCATCTGCACGGCCAGGCTGCCGTCGCCGTTGACCACGAAACTGGCGCCGTCGAAGGCCAGTTCGTCCTGCCCGCCGACACGGTTGAGATAGGCCAGCGGTAACCCGGTATCGACCGCGCGGCGCTTGGCCACCCCGTCGATGCGCAGGGTGTCCTTGTCGATCTCGTAGGGGCTGCCGTTGGGCGAGATCAGGATCTCGGCGCCGAACTCGGCCAGGTGACGGCAGACATCGGGATGCCAGATGTCCTCGCAGATCGGCAGGCCGATCATCACCCCGCGGAACACGATCGGCTCGGGGAGCGGGCCGGGCTGGAACAGCCGCATCTCGTCGAAAGTGCCGTAATTGGGCAGCTCGTGCTTGAAGCGCGTTGCCGCCACCTTGCCGTCGTCGAGCAGCGCCATCCCGTTGTGCAGGTCGCCGTCGCGCACGAACACGCTGCCGACCAGCATCGCCGGGCCGCCGTCGGCGGTATGCGCGGCCATCGCGTCAAGCTCGGCGGCGGCGCGTTCGATCAGGGCGGGCTTCACCACCAGGTCCTCGGGCGGGTAGCCGATCAGTTGCAGTTCGGGAAACACCACCAGGTCCGCCCCGGCGGTTCGGGCCCGCTCGCGCGCGGCCAGCATCGCTGCGGCGTTGGCGGCAAGATCGCCGACGGACTGGTTGAGCTGGCAAAGCTGGATCGTCAGGCTGTCGGTCATCGCCACGCGGTCCTAGTCCGCTGCCGCGGGCGCGGCAATGGCGGGACGGGCCGGCTAGCGCGGCGGCGGCGACATCGCCGCGCGGACTTGCTCGAACGGTGCCACCAGCGTCGCACGCACGGACACCGCGATGGCGCCCGCCGCCAGCAGGCCGACCGCGACCAGCGAAATCCATTCCAGCGCCTGTCCAGCGCGGCGGTGGCGGGCGGCGGCTTCGGACCCGGCGGGATATGGCGCGGGCAGCAACGGGTTGGGCACGACCGCGCTGCGCTTCACCGCCGCCGCCACCGGCGCATCGGCGCCCAAGAGGGCCGACAGCGCGATCCGCTCGCGCGCCTGGACCCCGCACTTGCTGCCCGCCGTCCAGCGCACCTGGCCGACGATCGACAGCCCTTCGTGGCGAAGTTCCACGAAGCTGCCGCGCGGCGGCGGATCGGTTGCGCGCAGCGACAGGCCGCGCGCCGACACGTCGCAGATCGTTACCGCGCCCCAGCCGGTGCCGGTGTTGATCTGCGCGGGCAGCAGCACCGCGGTGCGTGGCTCGCGTGGCTTGAGATGTCCCATGCCGTCAGCGATGCCACGGCTGCGCTAAAGCGTTCGCGAGGGTCGCATATGTAAATGCCCGAATGCGAAAAGGCCCGCCGGATCGCTCCGGCGGGCCCTTCGATGTGCTTGTGACCGCGCTTATTCGGCGCCGTCGGCAGCCTCGGCGTTCAGGTAATCGCCCGCATCGGCATCGGTGCCGTGGGTTTCACCCTCGACCCGGGCCAGGGCATCGTCGCCAATCGCGGCTTCGGGCCCCTGCGCCAGTTCGGCAGCATGCTCTTCCTCGGCCGAATTCGGCGCGATCAGCGCTTCCTGCAGCTTGCGGTAAGAGGCCCGCAGCGCCGCGTCGCGGCCACTGGCGGCAACCCGCATGCGGTTCATGCCTGCACCGGTACCGGCCGGGATCAGGCGGCCGACGATGACGTTCTCCTTGAGCCCGATCAGCGTGTCCTTCTTCCCTTCGACCGCCGCCTGCGTCAGCACGCGCGTGGTTTCCTGGAACGAGGCCGCCGAGATGAACGAACGCGTCTGGAGCGAGGCCTTGGTGATGCCGAGCAGCACCGGCTTGCCTTCCGCGGGCTTCTGGTTCGGGGCCAGCTTGGCGTTGACCTCGTCCATCTCCTCGCGGTCGACCTGTTCGCCGGCCAGCAGCACGGTGTCGCCGCCGTCGGTGATCTCGACCTTCTGCAGCATCTGGCGAACGATCACCTCGATGTGCTTGTCGTTGATCTTCACGCCCTGGAGTCGGTAGACTTCCTGGATTTCCGCGACGAGGTACTCGGCCAGGGCTTCGACGCCCAGGACCTCGAGAATGTCGTGCGGATCGGGCGAGCCCGAGATCAGGTTGTCGCCCTTCTTGACCCAGTCGCCTTCCTGGACGTCGATCACCTTGGCCTTGGGGATCAGGTATTCCACCGGATCGCCCTCTTCCGGAACGATCGCGATCTTGCGCTTGGCCTTGTAGTCGCGAACGAACTCGATCCGGCCGCTGGTCTTGGCGATGATCGCGTTGTCCTTCGGCTTGCGGGCCTCGAACAGCTCGGCAACGCGCGGCAGACCGCCGGTGATGTCGCGGGTCTTGGCGGCTTCGCGGCTGGCGCGGGCAAGGATGTCGCCCGCTTCGACCGTCTGTCCGTCCTCGACCGAAAGCGAGGTGCCCGGCGCCAGCATGTAGCGCGCGGCCTCGCCCGAATCGCCGTCCAGCAGGGTCAGACGGGGACGCAGGTCCTCCTTCTTGGCGCGGCTGGTGGTGCGGTTCTCGGTGACGATACGCTGGGTGATGCCCGTCGCCTCGTCGGCCCGCTCTTCCATCGTGCGGCTTTCGATCAGATCCTGGTACTTCACCACGCCGCTGGTCTCGGTGATGATCGGCAGGGTGAACGGATCCCACTCGGCCAGGCGTTCGCCCTCCTTCACCTTGCCGCCGTTCTCGTGCAGCAGCACGGTGCCGTACGGCACCTTGTGGATGGCGCGCTCACGCCCGTCGGTGTCGATCACCACGATCTCGCCGTTGCGGGCCAGGCTGAGGCGACGGTTGCGCTTGTCGACGATGGTCGGGATGTCGCGGTATTCCACCGTGCCGTCCGCGATCGCTTCCAGGTGGCTGGTTTCGTTGACCTGCGCCGCGCCGCCGATGTGGAAGGTCCGCATCGTCAGCTGGGTGCCGGGCTCACCGATCGACTGCGCGGCGATCACGCCGACAGCCTCGCCGATGTTGACCGGCGTACCGCGCGCCAGGTCGCGGCCGTAGCAGGTACCGCACACGCCCTGTTCCGCCTCGCAGATGAGGGGCGAGCGGATGCGCGCGGCCTGGACGCCGGCGGCCTCGATCTTGGCGACCGCCGCTTCGTCCAGCAGCGTGCCGTCCTTGACGATGACGGTGCCGTCCTTGTCGGCGACGTCCTCGGCCAGGGTGCGGCCCAGGATGCGCTCGGCGAGCGAGGCGATCACGCTGCCGCCCTGCACGATCGCGCGCATTTCCAGCGCCCGTTCGGTGCCGCAGTCGTCGATGACGACCACGCAGTCCTGCGACACGTCGACCAGGCGGCGGGTCAGGTAGCCCGAGTTCGCCGTCTTGAGCGCGGTGTCGGCCAGGCCCTTGCGGGCGCCGTGAGTCGAGTTGAAGTATTCAAGGACGGTCAGGCCTTCCTTGAAGTTCGAGATGATCGGGGTCTCGATGATCTCGCCCGACGGCTTGGCCATCAGGCCGCGCATGCCGGCGAGCTGCTTCATCTGCGTCGGCGAACCGCGCGCGCCCGAGTGGCTCATCATGTAGATCGAGTTGATCGGCTTGAGGCGGCCGGTGTCGGGATCGACCGGTTCGGCCCGGATCTCGTCCATCATGGCGTTCGCCACGGTGTCGCCGCAACGGCTCCACGCGTCGATCACCTTGTTGTACTTTTCCTGCTGGGTGATCAGGCCGTCCTGGTACTGTTGCTCATAGTCGGCGACCAGCTTCTTGGTTTCCTCGATCATGCCGTCCTTGCTGTCCGGGATGATCATGTCGTCCTTGCCGAAGCTGATGCCGGCCTTGAACGCGTGGCGGAAGCCAAGCGCCATGATGGCGTCGGCGAACAGCACCGTGTCCTTCTGGCCGGTGTGACGGTAGACCTGGTCGATGACGTCGCCGATTTCCTTCTTGGTGAGGAGGCGGTTGACGACGTCGAAGGGCACCGTGTGCGACTTCGGCAGACATTCGGCCAGCAGCATGCGGCCCGGCGTCGTCTCGAAGCGCTTCAGGTACTCGTTGCCCTGTTCGTCGGTCTGCGGGACGCGCGCCTGGATCTTCGAGTGCAGCGTCACCGCCTTCATCTCGAGCGCCTGGTGCACTTCGGCCATGTCGGCAAAGGCCATGCCTTCGCCCGGCTCGCCGGGGCGGTCCATCGACAGGTAGTACAGCCCCAGGACCATGTCCTGCGACGGCACGATGATCGGCTTGCCATTGGCGGGGCTGAGGATGTTGTTGGTGGACATCATCAGCACGCGCGCTTCCAGCTGCGCCTCGAGGCTCAGCGGAACGTGGACGGCCATCTGGTCACCGTCGAAGTCGGCGTTGAAGGCCGAGCAGACGAGCGGGTGCAGCTGGATTGCCTTGCCCTCGATCAGGACCGGCTCGAACGCCTGGATGCCCAGGCGGTGAAGCGTCGGCGCGCGGTTCAAAAGCACCGGGTGCTCGCGGATCACCTCGTCCAGGATGTCCCAGACTTCCTTGCGCTCCTTCTCGACCCACTTCTTGGCCTGCTTCAGGGTCATCGACAGACCCTTGGCGTCGAGGCGGGCGTAGATGAACGGCTTGAACAGCTCGAGCGCCATCTTCTTGGGCAGGCCGCACTGGTGCAGCTTGAGTTCCGGACCGGTGACGATCACCGAACGGCCCGAATAGTCGACGCGCTTGCCGAGCAGGTTCTGGCGGAAGCGGCCCTGCTTGCCCTTGAGCATGTCGGACAGCGACTTGAGCGGACGCTTGTTGGCGCCGGTGATGACGCGGCCGCGGCGGCCGTTGTCGAACAGCGCATCGACCGCTTCCTGCAGCATGCGCTTTTCGTTGCGGACGATGATGTCCGGCGCGCGCAGTTCGATCAGACGCTTCAGGCGGTTGTTGCGGTTGATGACGCGGCGGTAGAGGTCGTTGAGATCCGACGTCGCGAAGCGGCCGCCGTCGAGCGGCACCAGCGGGCGCAGTTCGGGCGGAATGACCGGCACGACTTCCAGGATCATCCATTCCGGGCGGTTACCCGAATCGATGAACGATTCGACGACCTTGAGGCGCTTGATGATCTTCTTGGGCTTCAGCTCGGACTTGGTTTCCGACAGCTCCTTGAGAAGGTCTTCCTTTTCCTGGACCAGGTCCAGGCTCATCAGCATGTGCTTGACCGCCTCGGCGCCGATGCCGGCGCTGAACGCGTCTTCGCCGTACTCGTCCTGGTACTCGTAAAGTTCGTCCTCGGTGATGAGCTGGTACTTTTCGAGCGGGGTCAGGCCCGGCTCGATGACGATGTACGATTCGAAGTAGAGCACGCGCTCAAGCTGCTTGAGCTGCATGTCGAGCAGCAGGCCGATGCGCGAGGGAAGGCTCTTGAGGAACCAGATGTGCGCGACCGGGGCGGCCAGTTCGATGTGGCCCATGCGTTCGCGCCGGACCTTGGTGACGGTCACTTCGACGCCGCACTTTTCGCAGACCACGCCCTTGTACTTCATGCGCTTGTACTTGCCGCACAGGCACTCGTAGTCCTTCACCGGCCCGAAGATGCGGGCGCAGAACAGGCCGTCGCGCTCGGGCTTGAAGGTCCGGTAGTTGATCGTTTCCGGCTTCTTGATCTCGCCGAACGACCACGAGCGGATACGCTCGGGGCTGGCGAGGCCGATCTGGATCTGGTCGAAGGTTTCGGGCTTCGCCATCTGGTTGGTGAACTTGGTCAGGTCGTTCATGGTCTTTGTCCCTTACGGGTGAATTCTGAGGGGCTGCGGGGAAGGGGCGGCCCCTGAGGACCGCCCGCAAGCCCGTTATTCGGCTGCCTCGGCGTAACCGTCGTCATCCTCGTCGCTGGCGAGCGAGGACAGTTCGACGTTCAGGCCCAGGCTGCGCATTTCCTTGACGAGCACGTTGAAGCTCTCCGGAATGCCGGCCTCGAAGGTGTCGTCGCCCTTGACGATCGCCTCGTAGACCTTGGTGCGGCCGACCACGTCGTCCGACTTCACCGTCAGCATTTCCTGCAGAGTATAGGCGGCGCCGTAAGCCTGGAGCGCCCAGACCTCCATTTCGCCGAAGCGCTGGCCGCCGAACTGGGCCTTGCCGCCCAGGGGCTGCTGAGTGACGAGGCTGTAGGGCCCGATCGAACGCGCGTGGATCTTGTCGTCCACCAAGTGGTGCAGCTTGAGCATGTAGATGTAGCCCACGGTCACCTTGCGGTCGAACGCCTCGCCGGTGCGGCCGTCGAACAGGGTGACCTGCCCGCTGGTGTCGTACCCGGCTTTCGCCAGCATCGCCGACACGTCGCTCTCGCGCGCGCCGTCGAACACCGGGGTGCCCATCGGGACACCGGCCTTGAGGTTCTCGGCCAGCTCGATCACGTCCGCGGGCGAACGATCGTCGATCTCGGCGTAGTAGTTTTCGCCGTAGATGTCCTTGAGCGTGTCGATGACCACCTGCGGCGCCTTGTCGGCCGGCGGGTTGGGGTTGGCTTCGCGCCAGGTCTCGAGGCTGGCGGCGATCTGCTGCCCCAGGCCGCGCGCGGCCCAGCCCAGATGGGTCTCGAAGATCTGCCCGACGTTCATGCGGCTTGGCACGCCCAGCGGGTTGAGCACGATGTCGACCGGGGTCCCGTCCTCCAGGAACGGCATGTCCTCGGCCGGCAGGATGCGCGAAATGACACCCTTGTTGCCATGGCGGCCGGCCATCTTGTCGCCCGGCTGCAGCTTGCGCTTCACCGCGACGAAGACCTTGACCATCTTGAGCACGCCGGGGGCGAGTTCGTCCCCGCGCTCCAGCTTCTCCTTGCGATCCTCGAACTTGTCCTGGATCGCCTTGACGGTCTCGTCGTACTGGGTCTTCACCGCTTCGAGCTGGCCCTGCACGCGGTCGTCGGCGACCGCGAACTTCCACCATTCGTGACGCTCGACCTCGGCAAGGTTCTCCTCGCTGATGGTGTCGCCCTTCTTGAAGCCCTTGGGCGCCGCCGACGCCACCTGGCCCACCAGCATGTCGCGCAGGCGGTTGTAGGTGGCGCGGTTGAGGATCGAACGCTCGTCCTCGCGGTCCTTGGCCAGGCGTTCGGTTTCCTTGGCCTGGATTTCACGGGTACGGTCGTCGACCTCGATGCCGTGGCGGTTGAAGACGCGCACGTCCACGATCGTGCCCGACACGCCCGGCGGCAGGCGCAGCGAGGTGTCGCGCACGTCGCTGGCCTTTTCGCCGAAGATGGCGCGCAGGAGCTTTTCCTCAGGCGTCATCGGGCTTTCGCCCTTGGGCGTGATCTTGCCCACCAGGATATCGCCCGGGTGCACTTCGGCGCCGATGTAGACGATGCCCGCCTCGTCGAGGTTGCGCAGCGCTTCCTCGCCGACGTTGGGGATGTCGCGGGTGATGTCTTCCGGCCCCAGCTTGGTGTCGCGGGCCATGACTTCGAACTCGTCGATGTGGATCGACGTGAAGACGTCGTCCTTGACGATCCGCTCGGAGATCAGGATCGAGTCCTCGTAGTTGTAGCCGTTCCACGGCATGAACGCGACGAGACTGTTGCGGCCCAGCGCCAGCTCGCCGAACTCGGTCGAGGGACCGTCGGCCAGGATGTCGCCGGTGTCGACCACGTCGCCCACCTTCACCAGCGGACGCTGGTTGATGCAGGTCGACTGGTTCGAACGCTCGAACTTCTGCAGGCGATAGATGTCGACGCCGGACTTGCCGGCCTCGATGTCGCCACTCGCGCGGATGACGATGCGGGTGGCGTCGACCTGGTCGACCACGCCGCCCCGCAGGGCCGAGATCGCGGCGCCCGAATCGCGCGCCACGGTGCCTTCCATGCCGGTGCCGACGAACGGCGCCTCGGCGCGAACCAGCGGCACCGCCTGGCGCTGCATGTTCGATCCCATCAGCGCGCGGTTGGCGTCATCGTTTTCCAGGAACGGGATCAGCGACGCGGCGACCGAGACCAGCTGCTTGGGCGAAACGTCCATCAGGGTAACCAGGTCGCGCGGGCTCATCACGAATTCGCCGCTGTCGCGGGCCGAGACCAGCTCCTCGACGAACGAACCGTCCTTGTTGAGCTCGGCCGAGGCCTGGGCGACGACGTGCTTCTGCTCTTCCATGGCGGAAAGATAGACCACCTCGCCGGTGACCTTGCCGTCGATGACCTTGCGGTACGGCGTCTCGATAAAGCCGTACTTGTTGACGCGGGCGAACGTGCTCAGCGAGTTGATCAGGCCGATGTTCGGCCCTTCGGGCGTCTCGATCGGGCAGATGCGGCCGTAGTGGGTCGGGTGAACGTCGCGGACTTCGAAGCCGGCGCGCTCACGGGTCAGGCCGCCCGGCCCGAGCGCCGAGACGCGGCGCTTGTGGGTCACTTCCGACAGCGGGTTGGTCTGGTCCATGAACTGCGACAGCTGCGACGATCCGAAGAACTCGCGCACCGCGGCCACGGCAGGCTTCGCGTTGATGAGGTCGTTCGGCATCACGGTGCTGACGTCGACCGAGCTCATGCGCTCCTTCACCGCGCGCTCCATGCGCAGCAGGCCGACGCGGTACTGGTTCTCGAGCAGCTCGCCGACCGAGCGGACGCGGCGATTGCCGAGGTTGTCGATATCGTCGACCTCGCCCTTGCCGTCCTTCAGGTCGACCAGCTCCTTGACCACCGCGAGGATGTCTTCGGTGCGCAGCGTGGTGACGGTGTCCTCGGCATCCAGGCCAAGGCGCATGTTCAGCTTGACGCGGCCGACGGCCGACAGGTCATAGCGGTCGCCGTCAAAGAACAGGCCTTCGAACAGCGCCTCGGCGGTCTCGCGCGTCGGCGGCTCGCCCGGGCGCATGACGCGGTAGATGTCGGCCAGCGCGTGGTCGCGGTCGGGGGCCTTGTCGGCCTTCAGGGTGTTGCGGATCCACGGACCGGTCGAGATGTGGTCGATGTCGAGCAGTTCGAGCCGATCGACCCCGGCGGCGTCGAGCGCGGCCAGGTTGTCGGGGCTGACTTCATCGCCGGCCTCGATCCAGATGCGGCCGGTGCTCTCGTCGATAAGGTCGTGCGCGGCATAGCGGCCGAACACTTCCTCGGTCGGGATCAGCAGCTCGGCCAGGCCGTCCTTGGCCGCCTTGGTGGCAGCGCGGGGGCTGATCTTCTGGCCGGCGGCGAACACGACCTCGCCTGACTTGGCGTCGACGATGTCGAAGGTCGGCTTGGAACCGCGCCATTGCTCGGCCGCGAAGGGAACGCGCCAGCCGTCGCCGGAGCCGCTGGCACCGCGCACCCAGGTGATGGTCTGGTAGAAGTGGTTGAGGATGTCCTCGTCCGCCAGGCCCAGCGCGTGCAGCAGCGCGGTGACCGGCAGCTTGCGCTTGCGGTCGATGCGGACGTTGACGATGTCCTTGGCGTCGAATTCGAAGTCCAGCCACGAGCCGCGATACGGAATGACGCGCGCGGCGAACAGGTACTTGCCGCTCGAGTGCGTCTTGCCGCGGTCATGGTCGAACAGGACGCCCGGCGAACGGTGCATCTGCGAAACGATGACGCGCTCGGTGCCGTTGATGATGAAGGTGCCGTTGTCCGTCATCAGCGGCATGTCGCCCATGTAGACGTCCTGTTCCTTGATATCGAGGACCGAACGGGTTTCCGTCTCGGCGTCGACCTCGAACACGATCAGGCGCAGCGTGACCTTCATCGGCGCGGCGTAAGTGATCCCGCGCTGGCGGCACTCGGTGGTGTCGTACTTGGGGTCTTCCAGCTCGTAATGAACGAAGTCCAGTTCGCTGGTGCCGGCGAAGTCGCGGATCGGGAACACCGAGCGCAGCGTCTTTTCCAGGCCCGAGACGTAGCCGGTGGCCGGATCGGAGCGCAGGAACTGCTCGTACGATTCGCGCTGCACCTCGATCAGGTTCGGCATCTTCACCACTTCGTGGATGTCGCCGAAGATCTTGCGAATGCGCGTCTTGGCGCCGCCGCGATAGGTGCTGGCAGGAGTGAGGGCCTTGCTCGCCATGAGGGGTCTTGCCTCTTTCATCGGGCCGGGAAACCGGCGGAAAACTGGTCTGTAGCGCGGGCGATCATGCCGAAAGACGCGAAAAGGCCGCAGGGCAAAAGCACCCCTTTCGGGGGCGGCCCGCAGCCTTTTGCATCGGTTGGCAAACCCGGATCCGCTTCCTTCCCGGATCGGCCCCCGCGCATGGGCCGGTCTTGCTCGAAGCGACCGAGCGAGGGCCGCATATAGGGAGTGCCCCCCGCCAAGTCAAACCCGCCGGCCGAGCAGACGGTCGCGGCGCCCCGTCGTGCAGCACCTGCAAGCCAGCATGACCCCATTATCGTTTTTCGATATTATCGATTGACGATATGGCGAATCGCTATTATTGAATATCGATATCGACCATATCGGAGAACAATGACATGACCGCTACCTCCCGTTCCGCCGCCACCGTCTTCGCCGCCATCATGCTGGCGGCGCTGTGGCTCCCCACCGTCGCCGTTCCGGCTGCCGCGGCGCCTGACGCCATCGCCGCACCCGTGCTCGTCTGAGCACGCCACCGACAGGGAGAGCCGAGATGCCGTTCACGATAAAAGACCCGCTGCTGGCAGGCGCCCGCGTTCTCATAACCGTGTGCATAGGGGCGCTGGGCGTAGGCATCGGCGCACTCGCCATCGCGCTGCCGGCCATGATCTTCAACCAGACCCGCATCGCCGCCGAGCTGGCGCGCAACGGCACCAGGATCGTCGCGCCGGACTTCTTCCTAAGCGTCTGTGCGCTGATCTCCGTCGTTGCGGTGCTGCTGGCGCTGGCGATCTGGTTTCTGGTCGTGCTGCGCCGCATCGTCGCCACCGTGGCGGCAGGCGATCCCTTCATCGTCGAAAACGCCGATCGGCTGTCGCGCATGGGCTGGATGGCGCTGGCCGGGCAAGTCCTGTCGATCCCGCTGGGGCTGGTCCTGGTGTGGCTGTCCGGGCTGATCGAGCAAAGCGGCCATGCGCGCCTGGACGACGATTTCGGGTTCTCTCTGGGCGGGGTCGTGCTGGTGCTGGTGTTGTTCATCCTCGCGCGGGTGTTCCGCCAGGGCGCGCTGATGCGCGACGAACTGGAGGGGACGATCTGATGCCGATCACCGTCCAGCTCGACGACCTTCTCCACGCCCGCCGCATGACGCTGACCGAACTGGCGGAAAAGGTCGACATCACGCTCGCCAACTTGTCGATCCTCAAGACCGGCAAGGCGCGCGCGGTCCGCTTCTCCACCCTTGAGGCGATCTGCGCGGCGCTCGAATGTCAGCCCGGTGACCTGCTGTCCTTCGAGACCGACTGACGCTTTCGCCGCACGCAAAAAAGAAGCCGGCCCTTTGCGGGGCCGGCTTCCTCGTGTCCGGGGACTGTGCGCTTACTGGTTCTTGGCAGCGTCGATCTCGGCCTGCGTGAGCGGGACGATCTTGATGTCGACGCGGCGGTTGCGCGGCTCGTTGACGTTGTCGCCGGTCTGGACGGCCAGGCCGGTCTCGCCGAAGCCCTGCCAGCGGATGCGGCTGGTGGGCACGCCGCGGCTGGTCAGGTAATTGGCGACCGCCTGCGCGCGCTGCTCCGACAGGCGCTGGTTGGTCGAAGCCGAGCCGACGGTGTCGGTGTAACCGTAGACGTCGATCAGGCTGTTCGGATACTTGACCAGGCTGTCGGCCACGTTGTTGAGCGTGGCCTGGAACGCCGGGTTGATCGAATAGCTTCCGGTGGCGAAGGTCACGCCATCGGGCAGGTTGACCAGGATCGCGCTGCCGTTGTCGGTCGAGGTCACGTCGACGCCCGAACCGGCGGTCGATTCCTTCAGTTCCTTGATCTGCTGGTCCATCTTGTAGCCGACGTAGCCGCCGACCGCGCCGCCCGCGACAGCGCCGACGATACGGCCGGTCTTGCCGCCGATCAGGCCGCCCAGCAGGCCGCCGGCCAGCACGCCGCCAAGGCCGCCGACAGCGGTACGGGAAATCTTCTTTTCACCGGTGTTGGGGTCGGTGACGCAGGCCGAGACCGAGACCAGCGAAAAGGCGGCGACGCTCGAAAGCAGGATGCGTGACTTGAACATGAGGCGAAATCCTTTTTCCCATGGGGCATGGCCGGCCCATGCCGTGGCACGAGCGCGGAACCACCGGGGAACGTGTCGCCTGCCGGGTTGTTCCCTTGCCGCGCACCGACCCGGGGCTTCGCGCGGCCCCGCACATCTGCTAGCGGACCGGCGTGGCACCTTTTCCCTGGACCGATGTCCTCGTCATCATCGGCCTGATCCTGCTCAACGGCGTTTTCGCCATGTCCGAACTGGCGATCGTCTCGTCGCGCCCGGCGCGGCTCAAGGTCGCTGCGGAACGCGGCAGCCGCGGTGCCCGCGTGGCGCTGACGCTGGCCGGCAACCCGGGCAAGTTCCTTTCCACCGCGCAGACCGGCATCACGCTGGTCGGCATCATCGCCGGTGCCTATTCGGGATCGAGCCTTGGGGGCCCGATCGGTGAAAGGCTGGCGGCGCTGGGCGTGCCTGCAAAGTACGCCCCGGAGGCCGGCTTCGCAGTTGCCATCGTCGTCACCACGTATCTCAGCCTCGTCATCGGCGAGTTGGTGCCAAAGCAGCTGGCGCTGCGCGCGGCCGAACCGATCGCCAAGCTGGCGGCGCCGCCGATGGCGATGCTGGCGCGCGTCACCGCGCCGTTCGTGTGGCTGCTCGACCGCTCCTCGCAGCTGATCCTGCGCCTGCTCGGCGCCAGCCATTCCGGCGATCACGCGGTGACGGCCGAGGAGCTGCAAGTCATCATGGCAGAGGCGACCCGGTCCGGCGCGATCGAGGAGGACGAGCGCGTCATCATGACCGGCATCATGCGCCTGGCCGACCGCCCGGTGCGCGAGTTGATGACCCCGCGCACCGAGCTCGACACGATCGATCGCAAGGCCAAGGAGGACGAGATTCGCGCCGCGCTCAAGGCGACGCCGCACTCGCTGCTGCCGGTCGCCGACGGCAGCCCCGACAACATCGTCGGCGTGATCAAGGTCAAGGACGTCCAGGCCGCGCTGCTGGCGGGGCGGCGGCTGCAGATCGGGCGGATGATCCGGAAGGCCGAGATCGTGCCCGACCAGCTCGACGCGATGGACGCGCTGCGCCTGCTCCAGCAATCGGGGGTGGGGATGGCGCTGGTCCACGACGAATACGGCCATCTCGAAGGCGTCGTCACCCCGGCCGACCTGCTGTCGGCGATCGTCGGCAGCTTCGCCAGCCATGCCGACGCCGGCGACGGCCCGATGATCGTCGAACGTGACGATGGTTCGCTGCTGATTGCGGGCGCCCTGCCGGCCGACGCACTGGCGGACCGGCTCGGCCTCGACCTTCCCGACGACCGCGATTACGCGACCGCCGCCGGCTATGTGCTGAGCGTGCTCAAACGGCTGCCGGCCGAAGGCGAACACTTCACCGAACAGGACTGGCGGTTCGAGGTCGTCGACATGGACGGCCGCAAGATCGACAAGCTGCTGGCCACATGCGAGCGCCCGCGCCGCAAGGTCGAGGCGGAATAACGCTCAGAAAGTCTCCGGGACGGAGCGCCGCCCTGCCCCGGTCGCCGATCAGGCGGTGGGAATGTTGGTCTGCGCGGCCGACTGGTCACCCTGCGGGGCGGCGACGATGTCGCGCGTCACGGCGCCCTTGGCGACGGTGAAGGTGCCCGGATCGCCCACGGTAGAGCGGATCGCGGGGGCGGCGGTGCCGGCCTTCATCAGCGCCGATGTTTCCACTTGGCTGCGCGGGGCGGGCGGGCCGAACAGCGCTTCGAGGGCCTGCTGCTGGCTCGACTGATCGGTCGGGCGCGGGGCGCCGGGCTGCGGCGGGCTGAGCGCGAAATCGGGCGGGACCACCAGCGGGGCCTGGCGCTGGACCGCGAACTCGTCCGGGCGATTGCGGTTGAACAGGCTGCCGGCACCGCAGCCGGACAGCAGCATGGAGCCGGCGGCGGCGGCGGCGATCAGGGCAGGTTTGGAACGCATCATTGGCTCTCCGGGGACGGCGCCGCGGCGCCATTTTCCGTAACGGGGGTGTCGGGTTTGGCGGGCTTGTCGCGCGAAAGCAGCGAGCGGGCAAGGATAAAGACCACCCCCAGGCTGATCGCCGCGTCGGCAAGGTTGAAGACCATGAAGGGGCGAAATTCGCCGAAATGGAGATCGGCGTAATCGACCACGTAGCCGTGCTGGATGCGGTCGACGATGTTGCCAAGCGCCCCGCCCAGCACCGCGCCCAGTGCGGCGATTTCGGGCATCAGGCGCTCTTTGAGCAGCCAGACCAGCACCACCGCCGCGACCAGTCCCGTCATCGCCACCAGCAGCCAGCGCCCGGTCTCGGTCTCGGCCGACAGCAACCCCAGCGAGATGCCGTTGTTCTCTGTCCAGGCCAGGCGGAAGAACGGGACGATCTCTATCGTGCCGCGCTCGCGCAGCATCAGCGGGTGGGCGACCGTCCACTTGACCAGCTGGTCGACCGCAAAGATCGCCGCGGCGAGGAACAGGCCGGCGGTGCGGCGGCTCTTGACCGTGCTCATGCCACCACCTCCGCGCAGCGGCCGCACAGCGCGCCATCTTCCGGCACGTCGGGCAGGAGCCGCCAGCAGCGGCCGCACTTGGCGTCTTCGGTGCGGGTCACGGTCACGTCCGCGCCCTGCGCGCGGGTGACTGACGCGGTGATGAACAGCTCGGCCAGGGCGGCGTCGGAAAAGCCTTCGGGCACCGCTTCGGCGGGCACGACGACTTGCGCCTCAAGCCCGGAACGGACTGCTTTTTCCCGCCGCAGCGGTTCGATCGCTTCGGTCACTGCGGTGCGCAAGGTCCGCAGTTGCGCAAAGCGTTCGACCAGCGCGGGATCGCTCCATTCGGCGGGCAGGGGGTGGAATTCCTGCAAGTGGATCGATCCGCGATCCGGAAAGCGGGTGGTCCAGACTTCCTCGGCGGTGAACACCAGCACCGGCGCGGCGAAACGGACCAGCGCCTGGAACAGGATGTCCATCACGGTGCGGGTGGCGCGGCGTTCGGTGCCCGCCGGATCGTCGCAATAGAGCCGATCCTTGCGGATATCGAAGTAGAAGGCGCTGAGGTCCTCGTTGCAGAAATCGACCAGCGCGCGGACATACTCGTTGAAATCGTACGTCTCGATCGCGCGCGTGATCTCGGCGTACAAGAGGTTCAACCTGGCCAGTACGTAGCGTTCAAGTTCTGGCATCGCTTCGAAGCCGACGCTTTCCGTATCGTAATCGAACCCGTCGAGCGCGCCGAGCAGGTAGCGGAAGGTGTTGCGCAGCTTGCGGTACTGGTCGGCGACCCCTTTCAGGATCTCGTCGCCGATGCGGTGGTCCTCGGTGAAGTCGACCGACAGCGCCCACAGCCGGATGATGTCGGCGCCGTAGGTTTCCATGACCGTGTTGGGATCGACCGTGTTGCCGAGCGACTTGGACATCTTCAGGCCCTTGGCGTCCATCGTGAAGCCGTGGGTGAGGATCGCATCGTAAGGCGCGCGGCCGCGGGTGGCGCAACTTTCCAGCAGGCTGGACTGGAACCAGCCGCGATGCTGGTCGCTGCCTTCGACATAGATGTCGGCCGGCCAGCTCAGTTCCGGCCAGCGCCCCGAATCGAGCACGTACGCGTGGCTGGTGCCGCTATCGAACCAGACGTCGAGGATGTCGGGCACGGCTTCCCACTCGGCGGGATCGTACCGGTCCGTCAAAAAGCGGTGCGCGGTTTCGGGCGTCCAGGCGTCGATCCCCTGTTCGCGCACGGCGGCGACGATGGCGGCGTTGACCTCGGCATCGACCAGGTATTCGCCGCTCTTGCGACCCACGAACAGGGTGATCGGCACGCCCCAGGCGCGCTGGCGGCTCAGCACCCAGTCGGGCCGGCCCGACACCATCGAGCCGATGCGGTTGCGGCCTTTTTCGGGGGTGAACCTGACCCGCTCGATCTCGCGCATGGCGACCTCGCGCAGCGTCTCGCCGTCACCCTGCGCGGCGCGGATCGCGGCCTCGTCGGCGCAGCGCGGCACGGTCCGGTCGATGATCTTGTCCATCGGGACGAACCACTGCGGGGTGCAGCGGTAGATGACCTTGGCCTTCGAGCGCCACGAGTGCGGGTAGGAATGCTTGTAATCGGCACTGGCCGCCAAGAGACCGCCGCTTTCGCGCAAGTCGGCGCAGATCGGCCCGTCGGGGGCGTTGAACTTGGGATTGATGACGCTGCCTTGCCCGCCGAGCCAAGGCCAGTCCTCGCGGTACTTGCCGTCGGCCTCGACCGCGAACTTGGGGTTCAGCCCGTGCGCCTTGCAGAGGTCGAAGTCGTCCTCGCCGTGATCGGGCGCCATGTGGACCAGCCCGGTGCCGCTGTCGGTGGTGACGAATTCGCCCGGAAGGAACGGCCGCGGCGCGGCGAAGAACCCGCCGAGGTGGTGCATCGGGTGGCGAGCGACGGTACCGGCGAGATCGGAGCCTGAGATCGACGCATCCCTATCTGAGTATGGATCGATGTACTCTTGGAGTGAGGGCGCGCTGGCATCACCGTAGTCGAGCGCCTTAGCTACCTTGTTAAGGCGATCAGCGAAGGAAGTTGCCAATTCCTTCGCGACAAGAAACTTGGAAATGCGATTGGTGTGGAACGGGAGTCCTGCTGCTGCCAGCACTTCGTTGACCCGCTTGTCGCCTTTTCCACCAGTTCCGGGTGTGTCGGCTGTGACCGAAAGGAGGACATATTCAATCTCCGGCCCATAAGCCAAAGCCTGGTTGACCGGGATCGTCCACGGCGTGGTCGTCCAGATCACCGCATGGGCGCCGACCAGCTCGGCAATCGGGCTCTCCACAATCTCGAACGCCACGTCGATCTGGGTTGACGTGATCTCCTCGTACTCGACCTCGGCCTCGGCCAGCGCGGTCTTTTCGACCGGGCTCCACATCACCGGCTTGGCGCCGCGGTAAAGCTGGCCGCTTTCCGCGAACTTGAGCAGTTCCGCGACGATGGTCGCCTCGCTCTCCGGCTGCATCGTCAGGTAGGGATTGTCCCAGTCCGCCAGCACGCCAAGGCGCTTCAATTGTTCGCGCTGCACGTCGACCCAGTGCTGGGCATAAGCGCGGCATTCGGCGCGGAATTCGAGCAGCGGGACGTCGTCCTTGCTCTTCCTGGCCTTGCGGTACTGTTCCTCGACCTTCCATTCGATCGGCAGGCCGTGGCAATCCCAGCCGGGAACGTAGGGCGCGTCCTTGCCCAGCATCGTCTGGGTGCGGCAGACCATGTCCTTGATCGTGTGGTTCAGCGCGTGGCCGATGTGGATCGCGCCGTTGGCGTAAGGCGGGCCATCGTGGAAGATGAACTTTTCGCGCCCGGCGCGCGCTTCGCGCAGCTTGGCATAGAGCCCTTCTGCTTCCCACTTTGCCAGGATGCCCGGCTCCTTCTGCGGCAGGCCGGCTTTCATCGGAAAGTCGGTCTTCGGCAGGAAGACGGTGTCTTTGTAGTCGGGAAGGTCGCTCATAGCGCGGCGCGTTAGAGGATTGCCGCGTCCGCGCAAAGACCCCGTTACGCGTCCGCCAGCAGCGCCCGCGCCCGCGCGCAGTCGGCGTCCATCTGCGCGGTCAGCGCTTCAAGGCTGTCGAACTTCGCCTCGGGGCGCAGGTAGCGGTGCAGCGCGATCGCGATCTCCTGCCCGTAAAGGTCGCCCGACCAGTCGAACAGGAAGGTTTCGAGCAGTTCAACCGGCGGTTCGAACGTGGGCCGGATGCCCAGGTTGGCGGCGCCGGGCACCACGCTGCCGCCGGGCAGCCGCGCGGTGACCGCGTAGATGCCGTAAGCCGGGCGCAGGTAATTGCCCATGTCCAGGTTGGCGGTGGGATAGCCGATGCTGCGGCCCAGCTTCGCGCCGTGCACCACGGGCCCGCGAATCGTGAACGGGCGCGTCATCAGGCGGGTGGCGGTCTCGCAATCGCCGGCCTGGAGCGCGGCGCGGATCCGGCTTGACGATATCGGCCCGCCCGCATCGCTGACCGGGCCGACCGTGCGGGCGAAGAACCCGGCCTGCGCGCCCAGCGCGGCCAGCGCGGCGGTATCGCCGCTGCGGCCCTTGCCGAACGTGAAATCCTCTCCCGTCACCACCCCGCTGGCGGCCAGCGGCCCGGCCAGCAGCGCGGCGAATTCGCCCGCGCTCAGCGCTGCCAGCGCGGCGTCGAAATGGAACACCAGCATCGCGGCGGCGCCGGCAGCTGCGAACAGCTCGGCCCGCTGCGCCAGCGTGGTCAGGCGGAACGGCGGCGCATCGGGGCGGAACAGCCGCATCGGATGCGGATCGAAGGTGGCGACGATGGCGGGGCGCCCGGCGGCGCGGGCCGCCTGCACCGCGGCACCGACCACGGCCTGGTGGCCCAGGTGGAAACCGTCGAAATTGCCCAGCGCATAGACCGCGCCGCGCAAGGCGGCTGGCACCGTGTCGCGGTGATCGAGGACGGGGATGGTCACGCCGCCGCGTCCGTCCGTGCCAGCGTGACGAAGGCATAGGCCGGGCGGCGCCCCTCGGCCGGGTGTTCCTCGCGCGCGGTCTCGCGCCACTCGGGCCCGAACGGCGGGACCACCGTATCGCCGGGGACATCGGCGTGGACTTCGGTCAGCTCGATGCGGGTCAGGTGCGGCAGCATCAGGCGGTAGATCTCCGCGCCGCCGATCACGCTGACCGGGCCTGCGCCCGCCAGCGCCAGCGCGGCCTGCGCCGAATGGGCCGGTTCCGCGCCATCGGCCTGCCACGCCCTGTCGCGGGTCAGCACGATATGGCGGCGGCCGGGCAGCGGCGCGGGCAAGCTGTCGAAGGTCTTGCGCCCCATGATCATCGCCGTTCCGCCACCGTCTTTTCCAAGCGTCAGGGCCTTGAAGCGCTTGAGGTCCGCGGGCAGGCGCCAGGGCAGCGTGCCGTCTGCGCCGATGGTCCCGTTGGCGGCGCGGGCCAGGATCGCCACGACATCGCGCCCCATCACCGGGTGACCCGGGTGACGTGGCCCATCTTGCGCCCCGGGCGGGGTTCGCCCTTGCCGTAAAGGTGCAGGTGCGCGGCCGGATCGGCCAGGGTCGCGGCCCAGTCGTTCGCCTGCTCGCCCACCAGGTTGTCCATGCGCACCGCGCGTCCTGCCAGCGCGGTATCGCCCAGCGGCAGACCCAGGATCGCGCGGACGTGGTTCTCGAACTGGCTGGTGACCGCGCCCTCGATGCTCCAGTGGCCCGAATTGTGCACCCGGGGGGCCATCTCGTTGAAGACGGGCCCTTGCGCGGTGGCGAAGAATTCCGCCGTCATCACCCCGACATAGCCCAGCGCATCGGCCAGCCGCCCGGCCAGCGCGCGCGCCGCCGGCACCTGCGCGGCCACGGCGGGCGAGGCGGGCAGGGTGGAGGCGGACAGGATGCCGCCGACATGGGTGTTCTCGGCACTGTCCCAGAACACCGTCCGGCCATCGGCGGCGCGGCACAGGATGACGGAGAATTCCGCTTCGAAGGTGACGAAGCCTTCGTAGATCAGCGGGGTGCCGGCGGGCAGGTCGGGCAGGGGCTCGTGCGCGGCGATGCGCCACTGGCCCTTGCCGTCATATCCGTCGCGCCGGGTCTTGAGGATGCCGGGCGCGCCGATCTTTGCCACCGCGCGGGCCAGGTCCGCCGCCGTGTCCACCGCCATGAACGGCGCCGGGGTGCCGCCGTGGGCGCGCGCGAAGGTCTTTTCGGCCAGCCGGTCCTGCGCGGTTTCCAGCGCGCGCGGGTGCGGGTGCAGGGCCGTGCCCGCCAGCGCCGCCAGCGGGGCGACCGGCACGTTCTCGAACTCGTAGGTCACCACGTCGCAGGCCGCGGCGAAGGCGGCCAGCGCGGCGGCATCGTCCCACGCGGCGCAGGTAAAGGCGGCGCTGACCTCGGCCGCGACCGAATCGGCTTCGGGCGCGTAGACGTGGCAGCGGTAGCCGAGCCGCGCCGCCGCCATCGCCAGCATCCGGCCGAGCTGGCCGCCGCCCAGGATGCCGATTGTGCCGCCGGGGTTAATCATAGCCAAGTCATTGTCCCGCCACGTTGGAATCACTAGCACGCCGGCCATGGACGATACCAAGCACACCGTCGCCGACGCGATTCGCCCGCCGCTGCAGCACCCGTCCGCCGCGGCGATGGCATGGTACGGCAACGCCGCCAAGATGCGCATCGTCGAACGCCTGGCCGCTACCGATGGGCCGCTGACGGTGTTCGACTTCGGCGCCGGGCGCGGCGCCGGCTGGGCCGAGACGCTGAAGCTGTGCCCGAACATCACGCTGGTCTGCTACGAACCGCACGGCCCCAGCGTGGCGGCGCTGCGCCAGGCGGTGCCGGCGGCGACCATCCATGACGGTGATCCTTCCGCGATCACCCAGCCGGTCGACGTGATCGTCAGCTTCTCGGTGTTCGAGCATGTCTGGGACCGCAAGAGCTACCTGGCCCACGCCGCGCGGCTGCTGAAGCCGGAGGGGCGCTTTTTCCTCAATTACGACGACGGTCATTTCCGCGAGCCCGGCAGCCTGCTGGCCGCGGCGCGCAACGCGGTTGCCCCGGTGCTGCCGCGGGTCGGCCTGACCGGCCAGTTCCAGGCCACCGTCAGGAAGCCCGATGCTGACCGCATGATCGCGGCCGCCGGGCTGGTTGCCGAGGGCGACCGTTACGAGAACCTGGAAAGCATGAAGGCGCTGGCCAAGACCATCCCGGCCGATCGCCGTGCCGATTTCGCCGCGATGTGGCTGGACCTCGAAGACCGGCTCAACGCCGATTTCACCGCGCAGGCGGCGGCCTTCAACGGCGATACCACCAACCTGTGGCGCGAAATGGCAAGCCGGACGCTGGAACTGCGCCGCGCCTGAGCGCGCCTGTGCGCAGCGCACCGCGCCTTACTCGGGCCGGTGGGCGACGCCGGCACTTTGCGCCGCGCGCCAGGCCTTGAGCCGGTCGGCCAGCGGCGCGTCGCTCAGCGCCAGGATCGCGGCGGCCAGCAGCCCGGCGTTGGTTGCCCCGGCCTCGCCGATGGCGAGCGTGCCGACGGGTATGCCCGCGGGCATCTGCACTATCGACAGCAGTGAATCCTGGCCCGACAGCGCCTTGGACTGGACCGGCACGCCCAGCACCGGCAGGGGCGTCATGCTGGCAATCATGCCGGGCAGGTGCGCGGCGCCGCCCGCCCCGGCGATGATGACCCTGAACCCCTCGCCCTCGGCGCCTTGCGCGAATTCGACCAGCCGCTGCGGGGTGCGGTGGGCCGAGACGATCCGCGCTTCGTAAGCGACGCCCAGCGCGTCGAGCGCCTCGGCAGCGCGGCGCATCGTCGCCCAGTCGCTCTGGCTGCCCATGACGATCGCGACCTGCGGGGCGGCGCTCATCTCAGCGCTCCGACAGGTAATAGCGTTCGCGCGCGCCCAGTCGGTCGTCCAGCTCGTAGACGATCGGCTGGCCGGTCGGGATTTCCAGCCCGGTGATCTCGGCATCGGAAATGCCCGACAAGTGCTTGACCAGCGCGCGCAGCGAATTGCCGTGGGCGGAGATGATCACCGTGCGGCCGCTCCGCAGCACCGGCGCGATCGCGCTGTCGTAATAGGGCAGGACGCGGGCGATGGTGTCCTTCAGGCTTTCGGTATCGGGCACCGCGATCCCGGCGTAGCGCGGGTCCGAAGCAAGGTCGAATTCGCCGCCCGGCGCCAGCGGCGGGGGCGGAATGTCGAAGCTGCGGCGCCAGACCTTGACCTGCTCGTCGCCGTGGCGGGCGGCGGTTTCCGCCTTGTCCAGCCCGGTGAGGCCGCCGTAGTGCCGCTCGTTCAGGCGCCAGTCCTTGGTCTCGGGGATCCACAGGCGGTCGCAGCCTTCCAGCGCGATATGCAGCGTGCGGATGGCGCGGGTCTGGAGCGAGGTGAAGGCCGCGTCGGGGAGCATCCCCTTGTCCAGCAGCAGCGCGCCGGCGGCGCGGGCCTCGTCCTCGCCCCTGGCGGTAAGGTTGACGTCCCACCAGCCGGTGAAGCGGTTTTCAAGGTTCCACTGGCTTTGGCCATGACGGACGAGAATCAGGCGCGGCACGCAATCGCTCCCCTGTGATGCGGCGGAATGGGCCGGGCCCTAGCTGTCCGGCCGGTCTTTGGAAAGGGGCGCGGGCGGCGCGGCGCCGGGCGCGGCGGGCGGCGTCTCCTGCGCCAGCGCGCGGCCTTGCGCCTTGCGGCGGTGCAGGTTCTCGCGCAGGCGGGCGGCCAGGCGTTCCTCGCGCGTCGGGGCTTGCTTGTCGGCCATCGCAATGCCGATGCCACCGCCGGCCCGCGCGCTCAAGCCCCGCCACCGTCCAGCGCGGTTGACAAAGCCGGGGGGCGCCGCCAAAGCGCGCGCCTGCCATCGGGCCGGGCCGTATCGCCCCGCCCGGTCGCGGCCGAAATGGTCCGCTGCTGTAGCTCAGTGGTAGAGCGCATCCTTGGTAAGGCTGAGGTCGGGAGTTCAATCCTCCCCAGCAGCACCATTTCCCCCGCCACAACGGCTTGAGCCCGCCCCCCGCAAAGGGGGCGGGCTCGCCCGGCCTGCCCGCCCATCTTGCCAGCAATCGCCGCGAAGCGCAGGATTTCGCGGGCGCAGCAGCGGCAAGGCGAAGGACACCTCATGGACGAATCGGCGGTGAGGGCGGCGGCATGGCCGGAGCTGCCCTATGGCGCATGGTCCGATACCTGCGCCGCGCTGCACTTGTGGGTGCAGATCGCCGGAAAGTACCGGCTGTCGCATACCCCCTGGCTCAACCATTCCTGGCACGCGACGCTTTACGTGACGCCGCGCGGCCTCACCACCGGGCCGGTGCCGGACGGCGAGCGGACGGTGACGCTGACGTTCGATTTCAGGGACCACGTGCTGGAAGCCGAGACCGCCGAGCGGCGCGACAGCTTCGCGCTGGAGCCGATGAGCGTGCGCGATTTCCTCGCCCGGACGACAGCGCTGGTCGAAGGACTGGGCGGGCGCATGGCGATCGGCGCCTTCCCCAGCGAAGTGCCAAACCCGGTCCGCTTCGCCGACGACGCGGCGCTCCGCCCGTACGACCCTGCGGCCGTAAGCCGCTATCACCGCGCGCTGCAGTCGGTGTCCGGCGTGTTCCAGGCGTTTCGCACCGGCTTCATCGGCAAGGTTTCGCCCGTCCACCTGTTCTGGGGTTCGTTCGACCTGGCGGTGACGCGGTTTTCCGGGCGCCGCGCGCCGGTTCATCCCGGCGGCGTGCCCGGCCTGCCCGACACCGTCACCCGCGAGGCCTATAGCCACGAGGTGTCCTCGGCCGGGTTCTGGCCCGGCGACGCGTCGGTGGGCGAGGCGATGTTCTATTCCTACGCCTATCCCGCCCCGCCGGGCTTTGCCCAGCGGCCGGGCGGCGTTGCCGCGGCCCGCTTCGATTCGGGGCTGGGCGAATTCCTGCTGCCGTACGAGGCGGTCCGCACCGCGGCCGACCCGGCGGGCGAGCTGCTGCGGTTCCTGCAGGCGACTTACGATGCGGCGGCGGACCTGGCGGCCTGGGACCGCGCGGCGCTGGAATGCGCGCCGGGCGTGCCGATGGTGCCGCGCCCGGTGGGTTGAGCGCGGCTCAGCTCAGTTGGCGTAGTAGTCGTGCCCTTGCGCCATGTAGTGGCGCTTGGCGGTCTTGCCGCTGGGGGTAAGGTTCAGCCACAGCGCCACCATCAGCACGCCGAAGAACGCATAACCGACGTATTTCATCGTCCTGGCCCTCAACGGGGCCGCCCATGGCCCGCGCTTGCCGGGCCTTCATAGCCGCGATGCGGTTAATCGCGGCTGCCCGCGGATGGTTAACGCCGGGTTGCCGGCATCAGCCGCGCAGATCGGCCCACTCGGGATGGCGGCGGAACGCGGCCTCGACATAGCTGCAGGCCGGGACGATGCGGAAGCCCTCGGTCCTTGCGTCGGCGACCATCGCTTCGACCAGCCGGGCGGCCACGCCGCGGCCGCCGATCTCGGGCGGGACCAGCGTGTGTTCGGCCACGCGGTCATCGCCGCGCTTGACCCAGGTAAGCCGGCCGATCGCGCTGCTGCCGGCGACTTCGGCGTGATATTCGCCGGCGCTGCCCCGATCGTGGCGGGTGATGGTGACCTCGGCGGCATCGGACATGGCAATTCCCCTCCAGTGTGCTTGACGGCTAACGCGGCGCGCCCATAGGCGTTCCGCCGAAAGCAGGTGCCGATGCAGTTCCTCTCCGACAACGCCGCCGCCGTCCACCCCGCCGTCTGGGCGGCGATGCAGGCTGCCGACGCCGCGCAGGCGCCCTATGACAACGACGCCTTGTCGCAGGCGCTGGACGAACGTTTCAGCGACCTGTTCGGACGGCCCGCGTGGGGCTTGTGGGTGGCGAGCGGGACCGCCGCCAATTGCCTGGCGCTGGCGACGATGGTGCAGCCGCACGGCGGCGTCGTCTGCCACCGCGAGGCGCATATCGAGATGGACGAGGGCGGAGCGCCCGGCTTCTACCTGCACGGCGCCAAGCTGATGCTGGCGGAGGGCGACGGCGCGATGCTGACCCCGGCGGCCATCGCCGCAGTGATCGATCCCGTTCGCGACGACGTTCACCAGGTCCAGCCGCACGCGGTCTCGATCACGCAGGCGACCGAGTACGGGCGCACCTATGGGCCCGCCGACGTCGCCGCGATCGCCGCCTTCGCGGCCGCGCGCGGCCTGCCGCTGCACATGGACGGTGCCCGCTTCGCCAACGCGGTGGCGTTCCAGGGCGCGACGCCGGGCGCGCTGACGCACGGGGTCGCGGCGCTGAGCTTCGGGTTCATCAAGAACGGCGGCATGGGGGCCGAGGCGATCGTGTTCTTCGACGAGGGCGCGGCCCGGCTGGCCCGCTATCGCCGCAAGCGCGCCGGCCACCTGCAATCGAAGGGGCGGTTCCTGGCCGCGCAGATCCACGCCATGCTGGACGGCGACGTGTGGCTGGCCAACGCCCGCCACGCCAATGCCGCCGCGCGCGAACTGGCCGGCGGGGTTGCCGAACGCCTGCTGCATCCGGTCGAGGCCAACGAGGTGTTCGTGGCGCTGTCCGCGGCCGAACGCGCGGCGCTGCGCGGCCAGGGCTTCGGCTTTTACGACTGGGGCGAGGATGCGGCGCGCTTCGTCACCGCGTGGAACGCGCGCGAGGCCGACGTCGCCGCGCTGGCGCGCGCGCTGGCGGCGCTGTGACGCCCGCAGCGCCGCCGCGATGAGCCGGCTTCCCGGCGGCTGGAAGGCCGCGGTGTCCTTTGTCCTGATCACGCTGATCTGGGGTTCGACCTGGCTGGTGATCAAGGACCAGATCAGCGAAGTGCCGCCATCGTGGACTGTCACCTGGCGCTTTACGCTGGCGGCGGCGGGGATGTGCACGCTGGCGCTGGTGCGGGGCGAAAGCCTGCGCCTGCCGGGGCGGGTGACCGCGCTGGCGGCGATCATCGGGCTGTTCCAGTTCGCGTCCAATTTCCAGTTCGTCTACCGCGCCGAAAGCCACGTCACCTCGGGCATCGTGGCGGTGCTGTTCGCGCTGCTGATCGTGCCCAACGCGCTGCTGGGACGGCTGGTGCTGGGCAATGCCATCGGCGGGCGGTTCCTGGCCGGAACGGGGATCGCGCTTGTGGGCATCGCGCTGCTGCTGCTGCGCGAGTTCCGCATGGCGCCGGCCGGCGCCGACATCGCGCTGGGGGTCGGGCTGACCGTGTGCGGCATCCTGTCGGCATCGGTGGCCAACATCCTGCAGGCAACGCCGCTGGCCAGGGCGCAGCCGGTGGTCCCGGTGATCGCCTGGGCGATGCTGGCCGGCGCGCTGGCCGACGCCGCCTTCGCCTGGTGCGTGGACGGGCCGCCAGTGCTGGACCCGCGTCCGGCTTACTGGGGCGGGGTCGCTTACCTGGCGCTGGTCGGATCGGTGCTGGCCTTCCCGCTCTATTTCAGCCTTATCCGCAGCTGGGGGCCGGGCCGCGCCGCCTACAACGGGGTGGCCGTGCCGGTGGTGGCGATGGCGCTGTCGACGCTGTTCGAGGGTTACCGCTGGTCGCTGCTGGCGGGCTCCGGCGCGGTGGTGGCGATCGCGGGGCTGGCGCTGGCGCTGTCGCCCGCCCGTTCGCCCGCAAGCAGCGCCGCCAGTCCTTCGCGAAACGACGGGTAGCGCGGCGACCAGCCTAGCACGCGGCGCGCCTTGCCGTTGGCGATGCGGCGGTTCTCGGCGTAAAAGGCCAGCGCCGCCGGGCTGAGCGCGGCCTCCGCCAGCGCCTGCAGCGGCGGCAGCGGCAGGCCCAGCAGGCGGCAGGCTTCCTCGACCACGGCGTTCTGCGATGCGGGCGCGTCATCGGCAAGGTTGTAGGCGCCCGGCGGCGCCGCCAGCGCCCGCACCGCGCCATCGGCCAGGTCGCCGACATGGATGCGGCTGAAGACGTGTCCGGGCAGGTCGATGCGGTGGGCCCGGCCTTCGCGCACGCGCTCCAGCATCGATCGCCCCGGGCCGTAGATGCCGGGCAGGCGCAGCACCCGCGCGCCGCGCGCCAGCCAGGAGGCGTCGGCATCGTTCCGCCCGCCGCGGCGCCCGGCGATCGGCGCGCTTTCGTCCACCCACGCCCCGCCCGCGTCGCCGTAGACCCCGGTGGAGGACAAGTAGACCAGCGTTTTTGCGCCCAGCGCATCGCCGTAGGCATCCAGCACCGGGTCGGTGCCGGTGCCATCGGGCGGAACGCTGGACAGCACGGCCTCCGCGTCGGCCAGCGCCACGCGCACTTGCGCCGAATCGCCGAAGCCCAGCGTGCCGTCGCGCCCGGTCGAGATCACCTCCCAGCCATCCGCAGCCAGCCCCGCGGCAATGCGCTTTGCGCTGTAACCCAGTCCGAACACGACGATCCGCTTCATGGTCCGCACTCTAACCGCTGGCATTCGAGGGCGCACGACCTAGATTGGGCGCATGGATATCGCCTCCCGGCCGTCAGAGCCCATCGCCAATCCCGAAACCGCCGATGCCGCCGTGCCGCCCCAGGCGCCCGCGACGGTCCGCCGCGCCGATTACCGCCCGCCGGCCTGGCGCGTGCCGGAAACGCATCTCGATTTCGCGCTCGGCCTCGATGCCACCACCGTGGTGACGACGCTGAAGGTCGAGCGTGCCGGGGACGAACCGCTGCGCCTCAACGGCGATGGCCTGGCCGCGCGGCGCGTGGCGGTGGACGGCGTGGCCGCCAATGCCTGGCACATGGACGGTGACGACCTTGTCATCGACCTGCCCGGCGACGCGCACGAGGTGACGGTCGAAACCGCGCTCAACCCCGCCGCCAACACCAAGCTGATGGGGCTCTACGCCTCGAACGGGATGCTGTGCACCCAGTGCGAGGCCGAGGGCTTTCGCCGCATCGCCTTCTTCCCCGACCGGCCCGACGTGCTGTCGGTCTATACCGTGCGGATGAGCGGGCCCAAGGCGCAGTTCCCGATCCTGCTCAGCAATGGCAACAATACCGCCAGCGGCGAGGGCGAGGACGGCTCCCACTGGGCCGAGTGGCACGATCCCTGGCCCAAGCCGAGCTACCTGTTCGCGCTGGTAGCGGGCGACCTGGTGGCCAATTCCTCGACCTTCACCACGATGAGCGGGCGCGAAGTCGCGCTCAACATCTGGGTGCGCGACGGTGACCAGGCGCGCACCAGCCACGCGATGGATGCACTCAAGGCCAGCATGAAGTGGGACGAGGAGACGTTCGGGCGCGAATACGACCTCGACCTGTTCAACATCGTCGCGGTCAGCGATTTCAACATGGGGGCGATGGAGAACAAGGGGCTCAACGTCTTCAACACCCGCTACATCCTGGCCGACCCCGAAACCGCCACCGACATGGATTACGACGGGATCGAGGGCGTGGTCGCGCACGAATACTTCCACAACTGGTCGGGCAACCGCATCACCTGCCGCGACTGGTTCCAGCTGAGCCTGAAGGAAGGCTTCACCGTGCTGCGCGACCAGCTGTTCAGCCAGGATATGGGCAGCCCGGCGGTCAAGCGGATCGAGGACGTGCGGATCCTGCGCAGCGCCCAGTTCCCCGAGGATTCGGGCCCGCTGGCACACCCGATCCGGCCCGATTCGTACCAGGAAATCAGCAACTTCTACACCTCCACCGTCTACAACAAGGGCGCCGAGGTGATCCGCATGATGCGCACGATGGCGGGCGAGGCGGCGTTCCGCAAAGGCACCGATCTCTACTTCGACCGCCACGACGGCGAGGCCGCGACCTGCGAGGATTTCGTCAAGGCGATCGAGGACGGCACCGGGCTCGACCTTGCCCACTTCCGCAAGTGGTACGAACAGGCCGGGACCCCGCGCGTCACCGCCCGGCTCGAGCATGACGGGACCACCGCCACGCTGGTGCTGACCCAGACCGTGCCGCCGACCCCGGGCCAGCCCGACAAGGCGCCGATGCCGATCCCGCTGCGCGTCGCCCTGTTCGACCGCGCCACCAAGGCGCACCCGGGCGAGGAACTGGTCGTGCTGGACGGCGCCGAGGGCCGCTTTGCCTTCGACGGGTTCGCGACCCGCCCGGTGCTGTCGATCAACCGCGGCTTTTCCGCCCCGGTCGCGATCGAGGCCGAACAGAGCGTCGACGACCTGGTGTTCCTGGCCGCCAGCGACGACGATCCCTTCGCGCGCTACGAAGCCTTGCAGATGCTGGTGGTGCGCCACCTCGTCGCCGCGGTGGAGAACGGCAGCGCCGATGCTGCCGAGGGAGCGGCAATCCGCGCGGCTTTTGCCGCGATCCTGGCCGACGAGACGCTCGACGACCTGATGCGCGGCGAACTTCTGATCCTGCCGGGCGAAGCCTACCTGGCGGAACAGCTGATGGTCGCCGACCCGGGCGCGATCCGTACCGCGCGCGAGGCGCTGAAGGCCGATCTCGGCGCGGCGCTGTCCGACGCGTTCGAGGCGCTGCACGCGCGCGCCAGCGCGGTGCCCTACAGTCTCGAAGCGGCGGCCAGGGGGGCTCGGAAGGTCAAGACCCAGGCCCTCGTCTACCTCGCCGCCGGGCGGCCCGCGGTCGCCGCGAAGCTGGCCAAGGCGCAGTACGACGCCGCCGACAACATGACCGACCGCCAGGGCGCGCTGATGACGCTGGCCGGGCTGGGCGGCCCGGAACGGGAGGCCGCGCTGGAGGATTTCCACGCCCGCTTCGCCGGCAACGCGCTGGTGATCGACAAGTGGTTCTCGCTCCAGGCCGGCTCGCTTCACCCCGACGTGCTCAGCCACGTCGAGGCGCTGGCCCGCCACCCCGACTTCACGATGAGCAACCCCAACCGCGTGCGCGCGCTCTACATGGCGATGGCGGTCAACCCCGGCGCGTTCCACGATGCCTCGGGGCGCGGCTATGCGATGATTGCCGACCTGATCCTGGCGCTCGACCCGATCAACCCGCAGACCGCGGCGCGCTTCGTCGCCCCGCTGGGCCGCTGGCGGCGGATCGAGCCGGGCCGCGCGGCGATGATGCGCGCGGCGCTGGAACGCATCGCGGCGGCGCCCGGCCTGTCGCGCGACACGTACGAACAGGTGACCAAGAGCCTTGGCAGCGACTGACGCGCCCGCTTTCGCCCGCTCGCCGCTGCTGGACGGACCGCACGGTTTCTTCGGCCGCCGCGGCGGGGTTTCGGCCGGAGTTGCGGCCGGACTCAACGTCGGGCTGGGCGCGGGCGACGATGCCGGCGCGGTCGCGGAAAACCGCCGCCGCGCGGCCGCGGCAGTCCTGCCCGGCGGGCGGCTGGTGAGCGTCTACCAGGTCCACTCGGCCCGCTGCGTGACCGTGGCGGACCCCTGGGACGAAAGCGCCCGGCCCGAAGCCGACGCGCTGGTTACCGACCGGCCTGGCCTGGTCCTGGGCATCGTCACCGCCGATTGCGCGCCGATCCTGTTCCGCGACCGGTCGCGCGGCGTGATCGGCGCCGCGCATGCCGGCTGGAAGGGCGCATTGGGCGGCGTAACCGCGGCGACGCTCGATGCGATGGAAGCGCTGGGCGCACGCCGGGCGGACATCGCCGCGGTCATCGGGCCGACGATCGCGCAGGCCAGCTACGAGGTCGACGCTGCCTTCCGCGATCGCTTCGCGGCCGCGGATCCAGCCAGTTCGCGGCACTTTTCGGGCGGGCGCGACGGGCATTTCCAGTTCGACCTGCCCGGCTACCTGGTCCGCCGCCTGCACGCCGAGGGCTGCGGCACGGCCGAATCGCTCGGCCTCGATACTTATGCGGACGCGGACGCGTTCTATTCCTATCGCCGCGCCACGCACCGGGGCGAGCCGACTTACGGGCGGCAGTTCTCGCTGATCGGATTGGGCTGAGCCCGGCGCCTCGGCGCGCCGCGCGGCAGGGCGCAAAATGGCGGTTGGCAGCGCGCCGCTTCGCGTCTATCAGCGCGCCAAACCGGCTTTCGGGGGGCGCAGGGCGCCTGCCGCGCAGGGCCGGAAACGGGGTATATCGGCACTTTCACAGCGCCGGGTTTCGAAACGGGACAAGAGCGAAGCATGGCAGACGACGCAGTCACCACCGCCGCCGAACCGGTCCATACGGACGGCGTGCGGCGGCGCGATTTCATCAACATCGCCGCGGTCAGCGCTGCCGGCGTCGGCGGTGCGGCGGTGCTCTATCCGCTGATCAGCCAGATGGCGCCGTCGGCCGACGTGCTGGCCGAAAGCTCGACCGAGGTTGATACGTCGGCGATCCAGGAAGGCCAGGGGATCGTCGCGATCTTCCGTTCGCAGCCGCTGTTCGTGCGCAAGCTGACCGCCAAGGAAATCGCCGCGGCCAATGCCGTGCCGACCTCGTCGCTGCGCGATCCGCAGACGCTGGCGGAGCGGACCAAGCCCGGCAAGACCGAGTGGCTGATCACGATGGGCGTCTGCACCCACCTCGGCTGCGTGCCGCAGGGCATCACGGTCGACCAGAACCGCGGCGAATTCGGCGGCTATTTCTGCCCCTGCCATGGGTCGCAGTACGATACGGCCGCCCGCATCCGCAAAGGCCCGGCACCCAAGAACCTGGAAGTGCCGCCTTACGAATTTTCGTCCGACACCGTCGTCAAGGTAGGCTGAGGTTTCTCCGCGATGAGCTTTCACTGGGCCAAACAGTACACCCCTAGCCATCCGTTCATGCAGTGGATGGACGAGAAGCTGCCCTTGCCGCGCCTCGTCTTCAACTCGCTGGGCGGCGGCTATCCGGTGCCGCGCAACCTCAACTACGCGTGGAATTTCGGCGTCCTTGCCGGGTTCTGCCTGCTGCTGCAGATCGTTACCGGCGTCGTGCTGGCGATGCATTATGCCGCCAATACCCAGGTCGCGTTCGGCTCGGTCGAGCACATCATGCGCGACGTCAACTGGGGCTGGATGCTGCGCTATGCGCACGCCAACGGCGCCAGCGCGTTCTTCGTCGTGGTCTACTGCCACATCTTCCGCGGTTTCTATTACGGGTCCTACAAGGCCCCGCGCGAGATGGTGTGGCTGCTGGGCGTGGTCATCTTCCTGCTGATGATGGCCACCGCGTTCATGGGTTACGTGCTGCCGTGGGGCCAGATGTCCTACTGGGGCGCGCAGGTCATCACCGGGCTGTTCTCGGCGATCCCGCTGGTCGGCGACCCGATTCACACCTGGCTGCTGGGCGGCTTCGCGCCGGGCAATTCGGCGCTCAACCGCTTCTTCTCGCTGCACTTCCTGCTGCCGTTCGTGATCGCGGGCGTCATCATCCTGCACATCTGGGCGCTGCACATCCCCGGTTCGAACAACCCGACCGGCGTGGAAGTGAAGACCGAAAGCGACACGATCCCGTTCCACCCGTACTACACGGCCAAGGACGGCTTCGGGCTTGGCGTCTTCCTGCTGATCTACTGCGCGTTCCTGTTCTTCATGCCGAACTCGCTGGGCCACCCGGACAACTACATTCCGGCCAACCCGCTGCAGACGCCCGCGCACATCGTTCCGGAATGGTATTTCTGGCCGTTCTACGCGATCCTGCGCGCCTTCACGCAGGACTTCCTGTTCGTCCCGGCCAAGCTGATGGGCGTCATCGCCATGTTCAGCGCGATCCTGGTGTGGTTCCTGATGCCTTGGCTCGATCGCAGCCCGGTCCGCTCCGGCCATTACCGGCCGCTCTACAAGAAGTTCTTCTGGGCGCTGGTCGTCGACGCGGTGATCCTGGGCTACTGCGGCGGTTCGCCGGCGGAAGAGCCCTACGTGATGATCAGCCAGCTGGCCGCGCTGTACTACTTCCTGCACTTCTTCGTCATCGTCCCGATCGTCTCGTCGATCGAGCGGCCGCTTCCGCTGCCGACCTCGATCACGGCATCGGTGCTGGGTGACGGGGACATGCCCGTTTCGCCCACTCCCGCTCCGGCGGCTCCAGCGGCCTGATTGAGGACGAGAGAACCGACATGATCCGCATCCTCTCCATTTTCGGCGGCCTGTTCTTCGCGCTCGCGCTGCTGTGGTCGTTCGGCAAGGGCGCCTACAGCGCCGCGACCGAGCCCGTGCCGCAGAGCGCCGAAAAGGCGCTCCACAAGCACCCCAAGGAACTTGAGCTGGCCAGCAACGGCCCGCTCGGCCACTTCGACCGCCAGCAGCTGCAGCGCGGCTTCGCGGTGTACGAGCAGGTCTGCTCGAACTGCCATTCGCTCGGCTACGTCTCGTACCGCGACCTGGCCGCGCTGGGTTACGACCAGGACGAGGTCAAGGCGATCGCCGCCAAGGCCACCGTCAACGCGGTCGATCCGCTGACCGGCGAAGCCAAGGACCGCCCGGGCACCCCGTCGGACAAGTTCCCGCCGGTCGTCTACGCCGGCACCGGCCACCCGCCGGACCTGTCGCTGATCACCAAGGCGCGCCACGACGGGCCGGCCTACGTCTATTCGCTGCTGACCGGCTATGCCGCGCAGACCCCGGCGATGCTGGCCAAGCACCCCGAGGCGAAGACCGGCGAAGGGCTGTATTACAATCCCTACTTCGCCAACCTCAACATCGCGATGCCGCCGCCGCTGACCAGCGACGGGCAGGTGACCTATTCGGACGGCACCCCGGCGACGATCGACCAGATGGCCAAGGACGTCGCCGCGTTCCTGGTCTGGACCGCCGAGCCCAAGCTCGACAAGCGTCACCAGACCGGCCTCGCCGTGCTCGGCTTCCTGCTGTTCGCGACGATCCTGGCCTACATGGCCAAGCGCCAGGTCTGGGGCGACCTCGCGCACTGAGGGCGGCACCGGCACGAAAACGCGAAACGCCCCGGCGGCCACACGGCCCCGGGGCGTTTTCGTATCCGCCGTGGCCAACAGGGAATTGATCGCGCCGCCCGGCTCGGGCATAGGCGGCGCCAGCGCGGGTATAGCATAGTGGTAATGCACTAGCCTTCCAAGCTAGCTAGAGGGGTTCGATTCCCCTTACCCGCTCCAGCTTTCGCGCCAGGACCCGCGCCGCCCTTATACCGCGATATTGTCGATCAGGCGCGCCTTGCCGAGGCGCGCGGCGACGAACAGGCGCGCGCCGGCGGCGGCGCGGACAAGCGGCGCCAGGCTCTCGCCGTCGCGCAAGTCCAGGTAGTCGGGGGCTGCGAAGCCGGCTTCGGCCAGCGCGGCGCGCGCGGCGGCGAGGGCGGGCGCGACCGGCGCGCCGGCGCGGATCGCCTCGGCCGCCGCGCCGAGCGCGCGAGGCAGGGCGGCGGCGCGAACGCGCTCGTCAGGCGTCAGGTAGGCATTGCGGCTGCTCATCGCCAGGCCGTCGGCCTCGCGCACGGTCGGCACGCCGACGATGGCGTCCACCTGCGGGCGGGTGAAGTCGAGGTCGCGCGCCATCCGGCGGATCACCGCCAGCTGCTGCCAGTCCTTTTCACCGAACAGCGCGATGTCGGGCCGGACCTGCTGGAACAGCTTGGCGACCACGGTGGCGACGCCGTCGAAATGGCCCGGCCGGGCCGCCCCGTCGAGCGGTTCGCTGACGCCCGCGACGGAGACGTTGGTGGCATAGCCGGCCGGATACATCGTCGCTGCGTCGGGCGCCCACAGCAGGCTAACCCCCTCGGCCGCCAGCAGTTCGCTGTCGCGGGCAAGCTGGCGCGGATAGGCGTCCAGGTCCTCGCCCGCGCCGAACTGGCGCGGGTTGACGAAAATCGATACCGCCACGTGCGCGGCGCGGGCCTTGCCGGCGCGCACCAGGGCCAGGTGGCCTTGGTGCAGCGCCCCCATCGTCGGCACCAGCGCCAGCGGGCCATCGGCGCGCAAGGCGGCGACGGCACGGCGCAGTGGATCGAGAGCGGTGATCGTTTGCACGCCGTGTTCCCCTTGCTTTAAAGTCCCGCCCGGTTAGGCGCGGATGGCGCGCCCGCGCAACCAGGAAGGCCCGTTTCGCCCGTGTCCACCCCGTCCGGCCCGCACCGCATCGTCTTCGCCAATGAAAAGGGCGGCACCGGCAAGTCGACCACCGCGGTCCACGTCGCAATCGGGCTGGCCTACCAGGGCGCCCGGGTCGCCGCGATCGACCTCGATCCGCGCCAGCGCACGCTGCACCGCTACCTGGAAAACCGTGCCGAAACCCAGAAGCGCCGCGGCATCGAACTGCCCGACGCCAGCTTCGCGGTGTTCGACGGCGCCGCGTGCGAGGGTGACGGTGTCGAGGCGCTGGAGGCGATGGCGGCCGAGGTCGGCAAGGACGCCGATTTCCTGATCTTCGACACCCCCGGCCGCGACGATCCCTATGCCCGCCACGCCGCCACCCGGGCCGACACGCTGGTGACGCCGCTCAACGACAGTTTCGTCGACTTCGACCTGATCGGCCAGGTCGATCCGGAGACCTTCAAGGTCCGCAAGCTGTCGTTCTATGCCGAACTGATCTGGGAGGCGCGCAAGAAGCGCGCGCTGGCGACGCTGAACGAGGCACGGCGAGAAATGGACTGGGTGGTGGTGCGCAACCGCGGCGGCCACGTCGAGGCGCGCAACATGCGCCGGCTCGACCAGGCGCTGACCGAGATGGCGAAGCGCGTCGGCTTTCGGATCGCCTCGGGCCTGTCCGAGCGCGTGATCTACCGCGAGCTGTTCCCCAGCGGGCTGACCCTGCTCGACAAGGGCCACCTGGGCGAGCTTGGCACCAGCCATCTGGTGGCACGGCAGGAACTGCGCGCGATGCTGATGGCGCTCAACCTGCCGATGCCGGCCAAGCGCGCCCCGCAGCTGGCGCTGGCCGCGAACGGCTGATGGGAAAGCTGCTGGTCTATGCGCTGATCGCGGCGGCGCTGTGCAAGTTTGCGACCGGCCGCTGGCCGTGGGAACTGTGGCGCGATAGCGAACGTTCGCAAGGCGAGGCGCAGGCCCGCGCGCTGCTCGGGGTGGATCGTTCCGCCAGCAGAGAGCAGGTCCTCGCCGCGCATCGCCAGTTGCTGATCCGCGTTCACCCCGATCGGGGCGGCAGCGCGGAGCAGGTCCACCAGGCCGACAAGGCGCGCGACATCCTGCTCGCGCGGCTCGACCGCCGGATTACGGAGACACCATGACTCATACTTTCGACCGCACCGTCCTGCGCGAATACGACATTCGCGGCATCATCGGCGAAACGCTTGGCGCCGAGGACGCGCGCGCGATTGGCCGCGGCTTCGGCACGATGCTGGCGCGTGACGGCGGCAAGAAGGTGGTGGTCGGCTACGACGGGCGCACCAGCTCGCCGATGCTGGCGCACGCGCTGGTCGAAGGGCTCAACGCCTGCGGGCTGGACGTGGTGAACGTGGGCATGGGCCCCACGCCGATGCTGTATTACGCCGAAGCCTCAATGGAAGACGTGGATGGCGGCATTCAGATAACAGGCAGCCACAATCCCGCCAATTACAATGGCTTCAAGATGGTATTTCGGGGCCGGCCGTTCTTCGGCGAGGACATCCAGGAAGTGGGCCGGCTGGCTGCCGCCGGCGACTGGGTGAACGGCCAGGGCGGCAGCGAGGATCGCGAGATCCTCGGCGCCTATATCGACCGGATGGTCGAGGCCCTGAAGGGGATCGACCGCGATAAACTGTCCCGACTTCGGATCGGCTGGGACGCGGGCAACGGCGCGGCGGGCCCCGCGCTCGAGCTGCTTGTGAAAAAGCTTCCTGGTGAACATCATACCCTCTTCACCGATGTCGACGGCACGTTCCCGAACCACCATCCGGATCCCACCGAGGAAAAGAACCTCGCCGACCTGAAGGCGCTCGTCGCGGAGAAGAACCTCGATTTCGGTATCGCTTTCGACGGCGACGGCGACCGCATCGGCTCGATCGACGGCCAGGGCCGGGTGATCTGGGGCGACCAGCTGCTCATGATCTACGCCGAGGACCTCCTGCGGATGGAGCCCGGATCCACGATCATCGCGGATGTTAAGGCCTCGCGTGCCTTGTTCGAGAAAGTCTCAAGGCTGGGTGGCAAGCCGGTTATGTGGAAAACCGGACACAGCCTTATCAAATCCAAAATGAAGGAAACTCACGCGCCGCTGGCCGGCGAGATGAGCGGGCACGTGTTCTTCGCGCACGATTACTACGGCTTCGACGATGCGCTTTACGCCGCGGTCCGCCTGATCGCGGCAAGCGCGCGGCTGGGCAAGTCGGTGACCGAGCTGCGCGGCGAGATGCCCGCGCTGGTGAACACGCCCGAGATGCGCTTCCAGGTCGACGAGAGCCGCAAGTTCGCGGTCGTCGACGAAGTCGCCGCCCGGCTCAAGCAGTCTGGCGCCGACGTCGATTCGACCGACGGCGTGCGCGTTTCGACAAACGATGGCTGGTGGCTGCTGCGGGCGTCCAACACCCAGGACGTGCTGGTGGCGCGCGCCGAATCGAACGACCAGGCCGGGCTCGACCGGCTGCTCGGCCAGATCGACGACCAGCTTGCCGCCTCCGGGCTGACGCGCGGACCGCAGGCCGGGCATTGAGCCTGGAGCAAGGCGAGCGGGCGGGGCCGATCGGCCTCGTCGTCTCGGACATCGACGGCACGCTGGTGCGGCGCGACAAGTCGCTGCCCGATGCCAACGTGGCGGCGGTCAAGGCGGTGACGGCGCGCGGCGTGCCAGTGTCGCTGATCTCGGCCCGGCCGCCCAGCGGCATCCTGCCGATTGCGCGGGCGCTGGGCCTGCCGGGCCCGTTCGCCGCCTTCAACGGCGGCACGCTGTTCGATGACGACGGCACGATCCGCGAAGCGCACCGGCTGGACGATGACCTGGCCGTGGAGGCCGCCCGCCGCATCCTGGCAGCGGGGATGACGCTGTGGACCTTTGCCGCGGGCAAGTGGTTCGCCAGCGATGTCGCCAACCCGCACACCGACCGCGAACGGCTGTCGGCCGGGCTGGAACCCGACAGTGGGACGCCCGCGGGGCCGCGCGACAAGCTCGTCGCAGTTTGCGACGACGCGGCGCGGCTGTCGGCGATGGAGCAGGACCTGCGCGCGCTCGCCGGGCCGCGTGCGACGGTCATCCGGTCGCAGGCCTACTACCTCGACGTCACCGCCCCCGCCGCCAACAAGGGCGACGGCCTGGCCGCGCTGGCCGCGCTCTACGGCGTCGCGCCGGGCGCGGTTGCCGTCCTGGGCGACCAGGCCAACGACATCGCGATGTTCCGCCGGGCCGGCCTGTCGGTGGCGATGGGCCAGGCCACGCCCGATGTCGCCGCCGAGGCCGACCACGTCGCCGCCGCCAACGAAGCGGACGGGGTGGCGGACGGGCTCGAACGCTTCATCGTTCCCCGCCTCTAGGACGCGAAAAGGCCCGGCAGGCGAACCTGCCGGGCCTTCGCGGACGACGGGACGAAATTATCCCCTCACGACCGGGTTCAGCCGGTCGTTCCGCTCCATGAGCTGGTCGTCTGCGTGGCGGTATTGGCGGCGCTGTCGTCAACGCGCAGGTTGTTCTGCACGTGCTTCACGCCGCTGATGCAATCGACGCAGTCCTCGGCGCGGCGCTTGGCGGCGCGATCGGACACGGTACCGTCAAGCGTGACCTCGCCCTGGTCGACCGCGACCGTGATCTTGCTGGCGTCCACATGGCGATCGTCGGTCAGGCGATCGTTGACGTCTTCGCGAATGCGGTCGTCGGAGCGGGTATAGTTGCTCGGCCCGCGGCCGCGGTGGTCCTGCTCGCGCCGGCGCTGGGCGTCGTCGTCGCCGAACCAGCTGGCGATCTCGTCGCCGGCGCGGTCGAGGAAGCCGCGATGGTCGCGGTAATTGCCGGCTCCGCGGCGATAATCGTCCTGGCCCCGACTGGACCGATCGGCGCTGCGGGGCATGCTGTCACCGTAACCGGCGGCGCGGTACTGGCCGCTGCGCTGGCCGTATGCGGCGCCCTGGTTCCAGCCCTGCGCGCGGCTGGCGTCGCTGCGGCCCGGCTGGCGGCTGTCGCCGTGATCGTCATCGAAATCGTCGCGGAACGATTGGCCCGAATCGCGCCAGCGCGTGCGGCTGTCGTCACCGTTGCCGTGCCATTCGCCCTGCTGGCCGCCGTAATCGGCGAACTGTTCGGGCTGGCGGGGCATGTCGGGATAGTTCTGCGGCTGGGGCAGCCGGTCGCGGCGATAATCGTCGCGGCGATAACGTTCGGTCATGGGATCGTTCCTCTCGCGTCTGGCGGGCCGGTGCGGGGGGCCCGGGGTGGCATTGGGTCAACCGCGCCCACGGGCTGCGGGTTGCAGCGCCGGTCGCGCCCCCGCCACGCTTCGCCCCGCACCGGGCCGCGGCGCCAAGCTGTTGGCGCAGCGCGGCAATTTCCGCCGCCGGGCAAAGCTGCCATAAGGCGCCGATGACCGCTGCCAGCACCGTGCCGCCCGAACTGACCGACTGGTTCGCCGGGCGCGGCTGGCGCGTGCGCAGCCACCAGGCGGAGATGCTGGCGGCCGACGATGCCGGGCTGCATGCCATGCTGGTGGCCGATACCGGCGCGGGCAAGACGCTGGCGGGGTTCCTGCCGACGCTGGCGGCGTTCTGCCCGTCGCGCGGGGCGGTGCCCGGCGAAGGGTTGCACACGCTCTACGTCTCGCCGCTCAAGGCACTGGCGCACGACGTCCAGCGCAACCTGCTGACCCCGATCGAGGCGATGGGCCTGCCCATCCGGGTCGAGACGCGCAGCGGCGATACGCCTTCGGACCGCAAGGCCCGCCAGCGCGCCCGCCCGCCGCACGTGCTGATGACGACGCCCGAATCGCTGTCGCTGCTGCTCAGCTATCCCGAGAGCGAGGCGCTGTTCGCGACGCTGCAACGGGTGGTGATCGACGAGGTCCACGCCTTTGCCACCGGCAAGCGCGGCGACTTGCTGGCGCTGGCGCTGACCCGGCTGCAGGCGATCGCGCCGGGGCTGCGGCGGGCGGCGCTGTCGGCCACGGTGGCCGCGCCCGAGGCGTTCCGCGAATGGCTCGCCCCCGATGGCGATATCGACAGCGTGGCGCTGGTTGAGGGCGAGGCGGGCGCCCCGGCCGATGTGGAGATCCTCTTGCCCGAAGATGCGCGGGTCCCGTGGGGCGGCCACGCCGCGGCCTGGGCCGTGCCGCAGCTCTACGAGGAGATTCGCCGCAACAAGACCACGCTGATCTTCACCAACACGCGCTTCCTGGCCGAATATATCTTCCAGCTGCTGTGGGACATCAACGACGACACGCTGCCGATCGGCATTCACCACGGCTCGCTCAGCAAGGAAGCGCGCCGCAAGGTGGAAGGCGCGATGGCGCGCGGCGAACTGCGGGCTTTGGTGGCCACCGCCAGCCTCGACCTGGGGGTCGACTGGGGGGATATCGACCTGGTGGTGCAGATGGGTGCGCCCAAGGGTTCGAGCCGGCTGCTGCAGCGTATCGGCCGCGCCAATCACCGCCTCGACCAGGCCAGCCGCGCGCTGCTGGTGCCGGGCAACCGGTTCGAGTTCCTCGAGGCTACGGCGGCCAAGGACGCGGTCGACCAGGGCCAGCGCGACGGCGAGGATTTTCGCCCCGGCGCGCTCGACGTGCTGGCCCAGCACGTGATGGGCCGCGCCTGCGCCGGCCCGTTCGACGGCGACGCCTTGCTGCGCGAGGCGCGTTCGTGCCTCGCTTACGCCTGGCTGGACGAGCGCGTCTGGGACCGCGTGCTGAACTTCGTCGCCACCGGCGGCTACGCGTTGAAAGCCTACGACCGGTTCCGCCGCATCGTGAAGGGGCGCGACGGGCTGTGGCGGCTGGGCCATCCCGAGCAAGCCGCGCGGCACCGGCTGAACGCCGGGATCATCGTCGATTCCGAAATGCTGGAGGTGCGCTTTCGCAACGGCCGCTCGCTGGGCAAGGTCGAGGAGCGTTTCGGCGCCTCGCTGACGGTCGGCGACACCTTCTGGTTCGCCGGCACCAGCCTGGAAGTGGAGATGCTGCGCGAGACCGAGGTGATCGTCCGCGCGGCCAAGTCGGCGGCGATGATCCCCAGCTACGGCGGCCAGCGCCTGCCGCTGACCACGCACCTGGCGGACCGGGTACGCGCGATGATGGTCGACCGGGCCAGCTGGGGCCGCTTTCCCGACGACGTGCGTGAATGGCTGGAAGTGCAGGCCTGGCGCAGCCGCCTGCCCGGGCCGGGCGAGCTGCTGGTGGAAAGCTTTCCCTACGGCAAGCGCGAATACACCGTCTACTACACCTTCGAGGGCTGGAACGCGAACCAGAGCCTGGGGATGCTGATCACGCGCCGCATGGAGGAACGCGGGCTGGGGCCGCTGGGCTTCGTCGCCAACGACTACAGCCTGGCGGTGTGGGGATTGAAGGCGGTGGACGATCCGGCGGCGATGCTGTCACCCGATATCCTGGCCCACGAATTCGTCGACTGGGTGCAGAATTCGCACCTCTTGCGCCGCGCCTTCCGCGAAGTGGCGGTGATCGGCGGCCTGGTCGAACGGCAGCATCCCGGCAAGAAGAAGACCGGCAAGCAGGTCACCTTCTCGACCGACCTGATTTACGACGTGCTGCGCAAGTACGAGCCCGACCACGTCCTGATCGAGGCAGCTTGGGCCGACGCCCGCACGCGCATGACCGACGTGGGCCGCCTGGCCGACCTGCTGGACCGCGCCGCGGCGCAGCTGGTGCACGTCCACCTTGACCGGGTCAGCCCGATGGCGGTGCCGGTGATGGTGATGATCGGGCGCGAGACGATGCCCCAGGGCCAGGCCGACGACGAGTTGCTGCTGGAAGCGGAAACGCTGGCCGGGGCGGCGATGCGCGTCGAGCCGGAAGACCCCGCCGAGCCCGATTGAGGACACAAAAAAAGGGGCGGATCGCTCCGCCCCTTCTTCGTCTTTTCGCGGCTGAGGCCGCCTCTTTACGAGGTCGGCTTCTGCGAGTTCGCGGCCCGGTTGAATTCCGAGTACGCCTCGTTCCCGACGAAGCCGAACTTGGTCACGCCCGACGCCTTGATGACCTGCAGCACCTTGGCCGTGGTATCGTAGGGCGCCTGCGCGTCAGGCTGGAACTGCAGCTCCGGCTCGACCGGGTAACGCAGCGTCTGCTGCAGATAGTAGACGAGTTCGTTCTGGTCCTTCAGCGCCTGGCCGTTCCACAGGATCGTGCCCTGCGGATCGATGACGACCTTGTTCTTGTCCGTCTTGGGCGGAATGACCGTGGTCGGCGGAGTGGGCGCCGGCAGATCGATGTCGACCGCGTGAGTCGCCACCGGGATGGTGATGATGAACATGATGAGGAGCACGAGCATGACGTCGATAAGCGGCGTCGTGTTCATTTCCATCATCGGCTCGCCATCGTCCTTGCCGCCTGACATTGCCATAGTGTGTTACTCCTGAATTCGCGTCGTGCCGGTCCGTGGCTGCAAGCCTGTCAGGCTCAGCCGTTCGGATCGACCGGGTTCGAGATGAAGCCGACGGTCGGGTAGCCGGAGACCTGCACGTTGTAGATCGCACCGGCGATGCAGCGCCACGGGGCGTTAACGTCGCCGCGGATGTGGACCTGCGGCACCTTCTCCGGGTTCGCCTTCAGCGCTTCGGGCCCGCCCTCGCGCTTGACGATCGAATCCAGCCGCTTGAACGCGAGATCGCGCAGTTCGACCGAGTTCACCGCGGTGGTGTTGTTGAAATAGATCCGGCACTCGCCATTGCGGCTTGCGCCCTGGAAGCCGGGGTCACCCGCACTGCGGCCATTGTCGTCGGACGTGCTGACCGTGAGCAGCAGGTTCTCGACCTTGTCCTTCGATTCCACTGAAGCGAAGATGGGCAGCTTGAGCTTTTCGATCGTCTGGATCGCGACGGGAACCGCGATGAGGAAGATGATGAGGAGCACCAGCATGACGTCCACGAGGGGCGTCGTGTTGATGTCCGACATCGGCTTTTCCGCGGCGCCGCTTCCGCCTACCGACATTGCCATTTCGTTATCCTATTCCTGAGAGCCCGGCTCTTGTGAGCCTGACTGGGGCGGCCTTGCCTGCAACGGGCAGGTCCGGCCGCCCCGGGCGGATCGGGCGGGGCCGTGGCCCCGCCAGGTCCGTTAGGCTTACTGCTTGACCGTGGTGTTGGTCGGGGTCGTCGTCACCGGCTTGGTGGTCGCCGCAGCGGCCGCCTTCGACGAGGCCGGAGCGATCGCCGCCGGCTTCACGACACCGCGCGAATTGATGTTCGCCAGAACGTCGGTCGAGAAGCCCGACAGGTGCTCGGCGATGCGCTTGTTGCGGCTCTGCAGGTAGTTGTAGGCGAGCACGGCCGGAACCGCGACGAGCAGGCCGAGCGCGGTCATGATCAGCGCTTCACCGACCGGGCCGGCGACCTTGTCGATCGAGGCCGAACCGGCGATGCCGATGTTGATCAGCGCGCGGTAGATGCCGACGACGGTACCGAACAGGCCGATGAACGGCGCGGTCGCACCGACGGTGGCGAGGAACGGCAGGCCCGAGGCCAGACGGGCGTTGATGGTCGCTTCCGAACGGGCCAGCGAACCGTGCAGCCAGTCGTGCGCTTCCATGCTGTCGACCATCTTGCTGTGCTGCTCCTCGGCAGTCAGGCCGTCGTCGACGACCTGGCGCCAGGCGCTGTTCTTCTCGAGCTTGGTCGAACCTTCGCGAAGCGAATTGGCGCGCCAGAAGTTACCGCGCAGGCTGTTGTACTGGCGCAGGATCTTGGCCTGTTCGAACCACTTGGTGAACAGGATGAAGAACGAGCCGAAGGACATGATGCCCAGGATGGTGACGGTGGCATAGGCGATGAAACCGCCCTGCTGAAGCGCTTCTGCGAAACCGAACTTGTTCTGCGGTGCAGCGTTCGCGGTCGCCGCCATGAGATCAACGATAAACATGCGGGTAGTCCTCTCAAGCAGTAAGGGTCAAAAGTAAGTGAAACGGGTGACTGCCCGGTCCCGCGGGCGGGACCGGGTAGCCGAAACTCAGTCCTTCGGAATCTGCCAGCGCACCTGGCTGGGCCAGCTGCCCGCCACGGCGGCACCGGTGCTGTCGGTGGCCGGCGTGAAGCGGCCGCGACGCGAGACGAGCGAGCAAGTCGCCGAATCGAGATCGCTGGAGCCGCTGGAGCTGGTCACTTCGCAGCCGGTGACGCGGCCGTCGGGGCCGACGCTGACGCGGAACCGGACGACCCCCTCGACCTCACGCCGCAGGGCGTTGGTCGGGTAATCGTCGGTGCTGGCCCACGATGCCGGGTTGCCCTTCGGCGTTGCCGGCTTCGGGGCGAACTTCGGGGCCGGCGGAGCGGCAACCGGGGCCGGCGGAGCGACGGCGATCTGAACCGGGACCGGCGGCGGCGGCGGCGCGCTGGCGACGGTCTGGATCGGCGGAGCGGCAACGGCCACGTTGATCGGCGGCGGCGGCGCCACGATCGGCGGCGGCTCAACCGCCTTCTTGGGCGGCGGCGGCGGCGGCTCGTCCTTCTTGACCTCTTCCTTGATGTCGACGGTGGTCAGTTTCTTGACCACGGCCGCAGCCCCTTCATAGGCAAGACCGGTGACGAGCGCGTAACCGAGCGCGATATGTAACAGGGCAACGATGATCAGGGCCGTCGTGCGACTGCCACTTTGTTGTCGGTCAGCGTAAGCCATTCAGACGCATCACTCCTAATTCATGCGCCGGGCAACAGCCCGGAGTGACCGCTCGCCCGGACTGCCCCGGAACGAACGCAAGAAACTTCCCAATCTTCCACCCTGCCGGAAGTTCCTGGCAAGGCAAGCGGCAAGCCGCGCCGCAATCCCGCCAGACAGCCCGATCCATAGTCGGGCCTGCTTTTCCGGGAGCATTAGCGGCCAAAAACTGGCCGCGCAACGCTTTATCGGTTAACCAGCGATTCAGTGGCGCACAGCATTGTGTGCGACCCGATTTCGCGAAATATCCTAACGCGGCCGCTCACCCTTGCTCAATCGCCAGACAGGCTTTTTTCCCATGTTCGTTCGCCCGCTTATCGCCGCCGTCCTGCTTGTTGCCGCCGGTGCGGCCCAGGGCGCCGATTCGCGCGGCACTTCGCCGCCGGCCCCCACCTATGCCGACATTGCCCAGCTGGCCGATGGCACGCCGCTGGTGATCCGGGCCGAGGTCCGCAGCACCGTCCCGGTCGAAGCCGCGCGGGCCCCGGGTCTGCGGCCAGGGCATCAGCGTCTTTATGTCGAGGCGCGGACCCAGGCGCTGCTGTTCGGGACGGCGGCGGTGGGCGAAAGCCTGAAATACCTGGTCGACGTGCCGCTGGACGCCAGAGGCAAGGCGCCCAAGCTGAAGAAGCAGGTCGTCGTGCTGTTTGCCAGGCCGGTACCCGGCCGCCCGGGCGAGCTGCAACTGGTCGCCCCCGACGCGCAGCTGGCGTGGACGCCCGAGCTTGAGCCGCGGGTGGTCGCGATCCTGGGCGAACTGGCCAGGGCCGGCGCCCCCGGCGCGATCAGCGGGGTGCGAGAGGCGATCCACGTTAGCGGCGCGCTGGCCGGGCAGGGCGAGACGCAGCTGTTTCTCTCCACCGCCGCGGGCGAGCCGGCGGCGATAACCGTCACGCGCGAGCCGGGCGCGGAGCCGGCCTGGACCGCCTCGTTCTCCGAACTGGTCGGCGCGTCCGGCGCGCCCGCGCACGATACGCTGGCGTGGTACCGGCTCGCCTGCAGCCTGCCGGCCGCGCTGCCGCCGCGCGCGCACGTGTCGCCCGAGGCGGCCGACCGCGCTGCCGCCGATGCCGATTACCGCTTCGTCCTGGGCCAGCTTGGGCCCTGCACGCGCACGCGCGGCTAATTGCGGGCGGCGGCTGGCAATGGCCGCGTAACTGGCCTAGGGGCGCGGGCGCAAAAACAGGGGGTTTCCATGGCTCAGCCGCTGAGGATCGCGCTTGCCGGACTGGGCACCGTCGGGGCCGGGGTGATCCGGCTGGTCGAAACCAACGCCGCGCTGATCGCGCGCCGCGCCGGCCGCCCTATCGTCATTACCGCGGTTACCGCGCGCGATCGCGGCAAGGACCGCGGCGTGGACCTGGCGCGCTATGCCTGGGAAGATGACATGGCGGCGCTGGCCGCGCGCAGCGACGTCGACGTCGTGGTCGAGCTGGTCGGCGGCGCCGATGGCCCGGCGCTGGCGCTGGCGCGCGGGGCGATCGCGGCGGGCAAGGCGGTGGTCACCGCCAACAAGGCGATGATCGCGCATCACGGCATGGAGCTGGCCGCGCTGGCCGAAGCCGCGCGCGTCCCGCTGGCGTTCGAGGCCGCGGTCGCCGGCGGCATCCCGGTCATCAAGGGACTGCGCGAAGGCGCCGCCGCCAACCGGGTCGAGCGCGTTTACGGCATCCTCAACGGCACGTGCAATTTCATCCTCTCGGCGATGGAGGACAGCGGCCGCGATTTCGCCGACGTCCTGGCCGAGGCGCAGGCGCGCGGCTATGCCGAGGCCGACCCCGCGTTCGACATCGAGGGGACCGACGCTGCACACAAGCTGGCGATCCTGGCGGCGATCGCGTTCGGCACCGCCATCGATTTCGGTGCGGTCGAAACCACCGGGATTGCCCGCATCCTGGCCGCCGACATCGCGCAGGCCGGGGCGCTGGGCCACGTCATCCGCCTGATCGGGATCGCCGAGGTGGATGGCGGTTCGAAAGCCGGCCGTCTGTTCCAGCGGGTCCAGCCGCACCTCGTCCCGCTCGACCACCCGCTCGCCCATGTCGACGGGGCGACCAACGCGGTCGTGGCCGAGGGCGACTTTTCCGGCCGCTTGCTGTTCCAGGGCGCCGGCGCCGGCGACGGGCCGACCGCCAGCGCGGTGGTGGCCGACCTTATCGATATTGCCCGGCAGGGCGGCACGGGGGGCGAGGTGGGGGCGCCGTTCTCGGTCCCGGTGGCGGAGCTGGAGCTGCTGGCCCCGGCCGACAGCGGGCACCGCCGGTCGCGCAGCTACATCCGTTTCATCGTTGCCGACCGGCCTGGCGTGCTGGCCGAGATTACCGCCGCGATGCGCGATGCCGGTGTCTCCATCGAAAGCCTGATCCAGAAGGGCCGCAGCGAGGACGAGGGCGCCGTGCTGGTCGCCATGGTCACGCACGAGGGGCCCGAGCGCTGCGTCGCCGAGGCTATGCGCCTGCTGGAAGGATCGCCCAGCCTGGCCGCCGCGCCGCTGGTCATGCACCTGATCGGGAAGTGATCTGGAAATAGCGAAACCGCCCTCCCATATCCCGCTTCATGAACGAGCGGGATAACAGCCACGGCCTGGTCCAGTGGCACGGGACGACGATCATCGGCGTGCGCAAGGGCGGCAAGACCGTCATCGCCGGCGATGGCCAGGTATCGATGGGCAACACGGTGATGAAGCCCAACGCGCGCAAGGTGCGGCGCCTGGGTGAAGGCGGCAAGGTCGTGGCCGGCTTTGCCGGCGCCACCGCCGATGCCTTCACGCTGTTCGAACGGCTCGAGAAGAAGCTCGAGGCGTACCGATCGGCCAAGGGGGGCGGCCAATTGCTGCGCGCCGCGGTCGAACTGGCCAAGGACTGGCGCACCGACAAGTACTTGCGCAACCTCGAGGCGCTGATGATCGTGGCCGATGCCGACACGCTGCTGGTGCTGACCGGCAACGGCGACGTGCTCGAGCCCGAGGGCGAGGTCGCGGCGATCGGATCGGGGGGCAATTACGCGCTTTCCGCGGCGCTCGCGCTTGTCGATTACGAGGACGACGCCGAAGTCATCGCCCGCAAGGCGATGGCTGTCGCCGCGCGCGTCTGCGTGTTCACCAACGACCGCGTGACGGTCGAGACGGTCTGAAAGATCCCATGAAAGACAACCTGACCCCCAAGGCCATCGTCGCCGCGCTGGATGAACATATCGTTGGCCAGACCGACGCCAAGAAAGCCGTCGCAGTGGCGCTGCGCAACCGCTGGCGCCGCCAGAAGCTCAGCCCCGAGCTGCGCGACGAGGTGACGCCCAAGAACATCCTGATGATCGGGCCGACCGGCTGCGGCAAGACCGAGATCAGCCGCCGCCTGGCGAAGCTGGCCGAGGCGCCGTTCGTCAAGGTCGAGGCGACCAAGTTCACCGAGGTCGGCTATGTCGGCCGCGACGTCGAGCAGATCGCCCGCGACCTGGCCGAGGAAGCGATCCGGCTGGAAAAGGACCGCCGCCGCGAGGCGGTGCGCGAAGCCGCCAGCAAGGCGGCGATGGACCGGCTGCTCAAGGCGCTGGTCGGCGACAATGCCAGCGAAGCGACGCGCGAATCGTTCCGCGAGCGCATCGTCCAGAACGCGATGAACGACACCGAGGTCGAGATCGAGGTCGAGGACGCGCCGAGCATGCCGTTCGAGCTGCCCGGGATGGGCGCCAACGTGGGCATGATCAACCTCAGCGACATGATGTCGAAGGCGATGGGCCGCGCACCGCTTAAGCGGCGCAAGCTCAAGGTGCCGGAAGCCTGGGACAAGCTGGTCGACGAGGAAGCCGAAAAGCGCATGGACCAGGACGACGTGGCCCGCGTCGCACTTCATAACGCCGAGACCAATGGCATCGTCTTCCTCGACGAGATCGACAAGATCGCCGTTTCGGACGTGCGCGGCGGCTCGGTCAGCCGCGAAGGCGTCCAGCGCGACCTCCTGCCGCTGATCGAGGGGACGACGGTGGCCACCAAGTACGGGCCGATGAAGACCGACCACGTATTGTTCATCGCCAGCGGCGCCTTCCACGTCGCCAAGCCGAGCGACATGCTGCCCGAGCTACAGGGCCGCTTGCCGATCCGCGTCGAGCTGTCGGCCCTGAGCGAAGAGGACTTCGTCCGCATCCTGTCGGCCACGCGCGCCAACCTGCTCGAACAGTACCGAGCCTTGCTTGGCACCGAGAATGTGACCCTGGTCGTCACCGACGACGCGGTGACCGAAATAGCGTCCATCGCCGCGCAAGTGAACGAAAGCGTCGAGAACATCGGCGCCCGGCGCTTGCAGACGGTGATGGAAAAGCTGCTCGAGGAACTGAGTTTCGAGGCCGAGGACCGCCAGGGCGAGACCGTCACGATCGACGCCGCCTACGTGCGCGATCGGCTGGCCAGCCTGGCGGGCGATTCCGACCTGTCGAAGTATATCCTCTAGGGCGCCGCGCCCTCGGGATCGGTGGCGATCTCTTCCTTGGGCGGCAGCGGGCCGATGTCCTCGGCATTCTCGCGCGCCAGCATCCGCTTGTAGAACCCGCGCGCGACCAGCACGAGCGCGCCGGCGGCAAAGCAGACCGCGGCGTTGATCAGCCAGAATTCGCTCGGGCTGACCCTTTCGTAGAGGCTGCCCATCCGGCCGCTGATGAGGCTGGCGGCCGACACCGCCAGCGAATTGATGCCGATCAGCGTGCCGCGCCAGGCACCCGGCGCGCGCGTGGCGAACAGTGCCAGCATGACCGGCGCGAACCACACCGCGGCGAAGTTCGAGACGACGTGGAACATCACCGGCAGCAGTACCGGCCCCTTGCCGCTGCCTGCCAGCAGCGGTTCGGTCGCCAGCATCGCTACTGCCACGCCGAACAGGGTGACCCCGAACGACAGCTTGACGAATTCGTCCGGTTCCCGGCCCTTCAGCGCCATGCGCGCCCAGATCCACAGCGTGATCGGGGTGAACACCGCCGGCGCTAGGCCGTCGAGCGATTGCAGCCACGGCACCGGCATCTGGAAGCTGCCGACGTGCATGTCGATGTGATCCTGCACCCAGACGTTGTAGACGTTCCAGATCTGGGACTGCGCGGTCCAGAACGCCACGCTGATCGGCCAGATCGCGAACAGGCCCCAGATGCGGCGCTTTTCCCCCGCGGTCAGCGGCTGGCGCGGCGCCGCGGCAGCATCCCGGCCCAGCCGCACGCCGGCGTCGGCGGGCAGGAAGCGAGCGCCCAGGACATAGACCAGCAGCCCGATCAGCATCCCGAAGCCCGCCACCGCGAAGCCGGCATGCCAGCCGTAGCCCATCACCACCGCGACCGTCGTGGTCACGATCGGGGCGATGAAGGCGCCGAAATTGACCGCGAAGTAGTAGTACTGGAACGCGTTGCTCTCGCGCGGGTCGCCATCGGCATAAAGCGATTTGATCTGCGCCGACAGGTTGCCGCGCAGGAACCCGGCGCCGAACATCAGCAATACCAGCGCGACCAGGAACGTGGGGTCGAAGGCGAGGAAGAAGTGCCCCGCGGTCATCATCGCCGCGCCAAGGCCCACGGCCAGCTTGCGCCCGGTGAACTTGTCGCCGACCCAGCCGCCCAGCAGCGGCAGCCCGGTGACGAAGGCGAGGTAGAAGCCGAACGTCTGTGTCGCCAGCGCCACGTCGGTCAGCGGACCGGTCATCGCCTCGACCGCGTGGCGATAGGCGCCGAAGCCCAGGATCGTGCGCACCCGCTCGGGGTGAACCAGCAGGTCCCCGGTCATGTAGAGCACCAGCATCGCCTGCATGCCGTGGAACGAGATGCGGTCCCACAGCTCGGTCCCCGCCAGCACCCATAAACCCCTGGGTTGGCCGAAGACGTCGCCGCCGGGTGCGATCGAAGGTGCCGTTGTCGCCATGAACACTGCCTTTGCGCGAAGAATTGCGCGAAGCTGCACGAAAAGTTCGCCGCGGCAAGGCCTTATCGCGCCCGCGGCAGCGAAGCGGTTACTCTGCCGCTTCGCTCAGGTCCTCGATCTCGTTGGCCTGGCGGGCCCACATGTCGGCATAGAGCCCGTCGGCGCGCAGCAGGTCGGCGTGGGTTCCGGACTCGGCCAGGCGCCCTTCGGCCAGAACGAAGATGCGGTCGGCATCGGCGACGGTCGACAGGCGGTGCGCGATCGACAGGCTGGTGCGCCCGGTGCTGACCCGGTGCAGCGTGGCGAGGATGTCCTGCTCGGTCCGGGTGTCGAGCGCGCTGGTCGCCTCGTCGAGGAGGAGGATCGGCGGGTCCTTCACCAGCGTCCGCGCGATCGCCACGCGCTGTTTCTCGCCGCCCGACAGCTTGAGCCCGCGCTCGCCCACTTCGGTCTCCAACCCGTCGGGCAGCCGCGCGACCAGATCGGCCAGCGCCGCGCCGCGCACCGCGCGGGCCACCGTTTCCTCATCGGCGCCGTCGCGGCCGTAGGCGATATTGTAGCCGATCGTGTCGTTGAACAGCACGCTGTCCTGCGGGACGATGCCGATCGCGGCGCGCAACGACGCTTGGGTTACCTCGCGGATGTCCTGCCCGTCGATCAGGATCCGGCCCGACCAGGGATCGTAGAACCGGAACACCAGCCGCGCGATCGTGCTCTTGCCCGCGCCCGACGGGCCCACCACCGCGACCTGGCTGCCGGCAGGCACCTCGAACGACAGGCCGTGCAGGATCGTGCGCTCCGGCTCGTAACCGAACACCACGTCGTCGAAGACCAGCGTGGGCTGCCTGATCACCAGCGCCGGCGCGCCGGGCGCGTCCTTCACCTCGATGTCGGTATCGATAAGGCTGAACATCGCCGCCATGTCGATCAGCCCCTGGCGGATGGTGCGGTAGACCATGCCCAGCATGTCGAGCGGGCGAAACAGCTGCGTCAGGTACGTGTTGACGAAAACCACGTCGCCCACGGTCAGCCGGCCCTTCGACCAGCCGTAGACGGTATAGGCCATCGCGCCCGCCATCAGCAGGTTGACGATCAGCGCCTGCGCCATGTTGAGCAGCCCCAGGCTGTTCTCGCTCTTGATCGCGGCCTTGGCATAGGCGCCGGTGGCGGCGGCGTAGCGCGCCTGCTCGCGCGGTTCGGCGCCGAAATACTTCACCGTCTCGTAATTGAGCAGCGAATCGACCGCGCGCGACAACGCCTGCCCGTCGAGCCGGTTCATCGTTTCGCGCAGGTGCGTGCGCCATTCGGTGATCCAGCGGGTGACCAGGATATAGGCAACGACCGCCGCCGCCGTCGCCGCTACCAGTCCCCAGCCGAAGCGAAAGTAGAAGATCACTGCCACGGCCGTCAGTTCGATCGCGGTCGGGGCGATGTTGAACAGCAGGAAATAGAGCATCGTGTCGATGCTCTTGGTGCCGCGCTCGATCACCTTGGTAACCTCGCCGGTGCGGCGCGACAGGTGGAAGCGCAGGCTCAGCCGGTGCAGGCGCGCGAAGACGTCCTCGGCCAGGCGCCGGGTCGCATCCTGGCCCACGCGTTCGAACACGATGTTGCGGGTGTTGTCGAAGGCGATGCCGGCAAAGCGTCCGAGCGCGTACGCCAGCACGAACGCCGCCGCAACGGTGAAGGCGGTGGGCGTGACCGCGCCGCCCATCGCATCGATCGCGCGCTTGTAGAAAAACGGCAGCGCCAGCGTGGTCGCCTTGGCCAGCAGCACGAAGACCATCGCCCCGACCACGCGGGCGCGCAGGCCCGGATCGTTGTCCGGCCACAAGTAAGGCAGGAAGCGCCGCAGCGTGCCCCAGCCATCGTGGCGCGCTGCCGGGGTCGGGGAGGGGGGCGGGCTCATCCGCCCCTATCTAGGAAGTCCGACTACATCTCGAAAGGCACGTCGAACAGGATTCGCCGGCTGGAAAAATCGATCGCCACCCGGTTGAGCGCGCGCAGGTCGCGGATGCCCAGCAGCAGCGCCGGCTTCTTGTCGAGCTTTAGAGCGGCGAAGGCCGGCGATTCGGCATAAGCAATGGCCACGTTCTGGAACTTGATCTTGTCGATCGCCAGCTCGCGCGCATAACCGATCCGGGCGTCGACCGTCTGGCCGGTGACGCTCGTCAGCGTGGTCGCAACGTCGCGCTTGCGCGCCAGCGTGCGGGCCAGCGCCATGTTGCCGATGCTGGTGTCGGCACCAGTGTCGATCACCACGTCCACATCGATCCCGTCGAGCCGGGCGTGAGTCATGATGAGCTGGCCGCTGCGCCGCCGCGCCACAACCACGATCTCGAACCCGGCGTTGCCGCCCAGCGCCTTGGCATCGTCCACCGCGATCAGCTTGCGCTTGAAGTCGAGCAGCACGCGCTGGCCCTGCAGGCTGTCGAGCCCGAGGATACCGTCGGCGCCGATGTGCTCGGGCTCGAGCAGCGGGGCGAGCAAATTGTAGAAGCTGCGCCGGCCGAGATCGAGCTGGTTGATGCGGACGGTGTCGACCATCTGCGAACCGGCGACGCCGACCAGCAACGCCTTCTTGGGATCGGTCGCGATCGCCAGGTTGGCGGCGACCGTGCGGCTGAGCACCGTCGTCATCGAGCCGGTATCGATCAGGAACCGGTACGGGCCGTGTTCGGACAGGCGGACGGGAACGGTCATGCGCTGGCCGGCCTCGGTCCGTGCGGCGATCACGTCGACCTCGCTGGCGGCCTGTCCGCCGCTTTGCGCGGCGACGACGGGCACGGCGCCGGCGCCCATGAGCAACGCGGCGTAAAGGACGTGTGCGGGCATGATGCCTCCTCTGCACGCGTTTTACCACGCGCGCGGCGGAACGTTCAGGAGAATCGATGAACGCGCCGCCGCGATCGATCGACGCACGGCGAGAGAATCACGCAAAGTGGCTGAAAAACGGCGGTTTTCAGCCGTTTCAGGATCGTGGAGCGCGAGGGCAATTCACCAACCAAAACTTGGTTCCAGAGAAAAAACCTCGTCTTTTCAGAGCCTTGACGGCCTTTGAAATAAAATTGCAAAAAGGGCGTTGACCGACTCAAGACCCCCCCATATATGCCGCTTCACCGAAGGGGAGCAGCCGCTGGAAAGCAGCTTCCACCCATCGGTCGCCAACACAAACGGACAGCAGTCCCCCGGTATCTAATCGGGGAACGTTAGTTGTCCGCCTCTTGCGTTGAGTGGCTCTTTGACATTGTCGGTTTTAGATGAAGGGACATGTGGGCGACGGCGCCCGGTTCCGGTGAGCTTCAGGCCCCGGATACCGGTAACCAAGTCGATGCCACATATGTCCTTCGTATCCATTACGTTTGACAAGTGCAGGTATCGGCTCCTGAAGTTCGGTGCATGCGGTTGGCGGAAGTTCGCTTCCGTGCCGTGTGTGTCGTGACACAAACTTGAGAGTTTGATCCTGGCTCAGAACGAACGCTGGCGGCATGCCTAACACATGCAAGTCGAACGAGACCTTCGGGTCTAGTGGCGCACGGGTGCGTAACGCGTGGGAATCTGCCCTTTGCTTCGGAATAACAGTTAGAAATGACTGCTAATACCGGATGATGTCTTCGGACCAAAGATTTATCGGCAAAGGATGAGCCCGCGTAGGATTAGCTAGTTGGTGGGGTAATGGCCTACCAAGGCGACGATCCTTAGCTGGTCTGAGAGGATGATCAGCCACACTGGGACTGAGACACGGCCCAGACTCCTACGGGAGGCAGCAGTGGGGAATATTGGACAATGGGCGAAAGCCTGATCCAGCAATGCCGCGTGAGTGATGAAGGCCTTAGGGTTGTAAAGCTCTTTTACCAGGGATGATAATGACAGTACCTGGAGAATAAGCTCCGGCTAACTCCGTGCCAGCAGCCGCGGTAATACGGAGGGAGCTAGCGTTGTTCGGAATTACTGGGCGTAAAGCGCACGTAGGCGGCTACTCAAGTCAGAGGTGAAAGCCCGGGGCTCAACCCCGGAACTGCCTTTGAAACTAGGTAGCTAGAATCTTGGAGAGGTCAGTGGAATTCCGAGTGTAGAGGTGAAATTCGTAGATATTCGGAAGAACACCAGTGGCGAAGGCGACTGACTGGACAAGTATTGACGCTGAGGTGCGAAAGCGTGGGGAGCAAACAGGATTAGATACCCTGGTAGTCCACGCCGTAAACGATGATAACTAGCTGTCCGGGCACTTGGTGCTTGGGTGGCGCAGCTAACGCATTAAGTTATCCGCCTGGGGAGTACGGTCGCAAGATTAAAACTCAAAGGAATTGACGGGGGCCTGCACAAGCGGTGGAGCATGTGGTTTAATTCGAAGCAACGCGCAGAACCTTACCAGCGTTTGACATGGTTAGTTTGATTTCCAGAGATGGATTTCTTCAGTTCGGCTGGCTAACACACAGGTGCTGCATGGCTGTCGTCAGCTCGTGTCGTGAGATGTTGGGTTAAGTCCCGCAACGAGCGCAACCCTCGTCCTTAGTTGCCATCATTCAGTTGGGCACTCTAAGGAAACCGCCGGTGATAAGCCGGAGGAAGGTGGGGATGACGTCAAGTCCTCATGGCCCTTACACGCTGGGCTACACACGTGCTACAATGGCGGTGACAGTGGGCAGCAAACTCGCGAGAGTGAGCTAATCTCCAAAAGCCGTCTCAGTTCGGATTGTTCTCTGCAACTCGAGAGCATGAAGGCGGAATCGCTAGTAATCGCGGATCAGCATGCCGCGGTGAATACGTTCCCAGGCCTTGTACACACCGCCCGTCACACCATGGGAGTTGGGTTCACCCGAAGGCGTTGCGCTAACTCGCAAGAGAGGCAGGCGACCACGGTGGGCTTAGCGACTGGGGTGAAGTCGTAACAAGGTAGCCGTAGGGGAACCTGCGGCTGGATCACCTCCTTTCTAAGGATTTGGCCGAAAGCGCCGGGGCTAGCCCTCGGAAGTGCTTCGTCCGTTCCAAAGAACATGCCGTCGTCCTCATGTCCCTTCATCCTGGAGATCAACACGGGCTTTCGCTCGTGTTGCTAGCCTGAGCTGGCTAACTGCCGCCTGCGGTCATTTGGCCCGTCCGGCGTGAGAGTGGGCTTGTAGCTCAGTTGGTTAGAGCACACCCCTGATAAGGGTGAGGCCGGTGGTTCGAGTCCACCTAAGCCCACCACTCTCGCAACGACCTGGCTTCGGCCGGCGGCGAGGGGCCTTAGCTCAGTTGGGAGAGCGCTAGCTTTGCAAGCTTGAGGTCATCGGTTCGATCCCGATAGGCTCCACCACCCTTCGCGGGTGGTCTACTCCAGAGATGAAGACACGAACTTCCGCCGGCCTGGCTTTGGCCAACCGGCGGTACGCGGGATCTGCCCGCATCTTTGACATTGTGAATGGGTTTTTTAATCGATGCCGCAACGCAAGCGGCTGCGATCTCCTCAAGGGGTCGTAGTGCGCGCATTGCACAATCTGGCTGAGATTAATCGTCCGCACCTAGGACAACGCAGGCTCTATGCAGGCCTGACGTTGATGGTGTGGATTCTCAAGCGTGAG